>CANTDX010000021.1 GCA_947652615.1 uncultured Dorea sp.
TGCGAAAGGGTCGCAGTTAACTAGGGTGGTACCGCCGAGCTTTTCGGTCCCTTTTGTTGACAGAGGGAGTCGATGGTTTGGTGTTTTTTTATGCCGGAAAAGCGGTCCTGCGTAATATTGAGCAGCAAAGACCGCTCTGCAGCATAGGAAAATGCAGCCGGGAACTTCCGAGCGTGTATATTAGAATCGCGGGGCAGGGGCCCTGACGGAGAAGAAAAGGAGAAGAGAAACATGGCAAAGGAAAAGTTAGTAAAAAATATCACACCTCGTGATAAAAACTTTGCACAGTGGTACACGGATGTTGTGCGTGAGGCTGAACTGTGCGACTATTCAAGTGTAAAAGGATGCCTTAACTATTTACCGAATGGTTATGCGATCTGGGAACTGATCCAGGCGGATCTGGACAGACGTTTTAAAGAGACAGGCGTAGAGAATGTATATCTGCCGTCGTTGATCCCAGAGAGCCTTCTTGAGAAGGAAGCGGACCATGTAGAGGGCTTCGCACCGGAGGTTGCATGGGTAACTCACGGAGGTATGGAGAGATTACAGGAGAGAATGTGCTTCCGTCCTACATCAGAGACGTTGTTCTGTGATCTGTGGGCGAAGTCTGTACGTTCCTACAGAGATCTGCCTAAGGTATGGAATCAGTGGAATTCTGTTCTTCGCTGGGAGAAGACGACAAGACCTTTCTTGCGTTCCAGAGAGTTCCTGTGGCAGGAGGGTCACACGCTTCATGCAACCTATGAAGAGGCAGAGGAGAGGACCATCCAGATGTGGCATGTATATGAGGACTGCTACAGAGAGACGATGGCGATGCCTTTTGTATCAGGAAGGAAAGCGGAGCATGAGAAATTCGCGGGAGCACAGGATACCTATACGATAGAAGCTTTGATGCACGACGGCAAAGCGCTGCAGTCTGCGACCAGCCACTTCTTCGGAAGCGGATTCCCGGACGCGTTCGACATCAAGTATGTGGATAAGAACAACCAGTTACAGAGCGCTTATGAGACTTCCTGGGGATGGTCCACGAGAAGTATCGGCGGCCTGATCATGGTTCACGGTGATGACGACGGATTGGTACTGCCTCCGCACGTTGCGCCGGTTGAATGCCGGATCATTCCGATCGCACAGCACAAGGAAGGCGTGCTTGATAAGGCGCATGCGATGCTGGCGGCGCTTAAGAAGGCGGGCTACAGAGTGAAGATCGACGATTCCGAGAAGAGTCCGGGATGGAAGTTCTCAGAGCAGGAGATCCTTGGAATTCCTACCCGTATCGAGATCGGACCTAAGGAGATCGAGAAGAACCAGGTAGTAGTTGTACGCCGTGATAACCGCGAGAAGATCGTGGTATCCATGGATGAGATCGAGACGAAGCTTCGGGAGATCCTTGAGACGATCCAGCAGGATATGTACGACAGGGCGAATGATTTCCTTCAGAGCCATATCGACACGGCGGTTACGATGGATGAGATGACCGAGAAGTTCAAGGCGAACCGTGGATTCGTGAAGGCTTGCTGGTGCGGTGATCCGGAGTGTGAAGGCGAAGTGAAGTATGTGACGGGCGGCGCGGCGACCAGGTGTCTGATCGAGGATGAGGATATGATCTCAGACAAGTGTATCTGGTGTGGGAAACCGGCGAAGCATATGGCTTACTGGGGCAAATCTTACTAAAAATATATGATGATTGTAAAAAAGCTGTTCATAGGTTATGGGCAGCTTTTTTCACGGGCAGCCTGCGGTCCTGACTTATCCGTATAAAACGAGGAGATGGTTCATACAATAAAATAAATGTTAGCAGAAGTTGGGATGCCTTGTGAAATTATTGCTGTATATGACGGATTTTATCGTACCTCTTGTGATCTTCGGAATCGTATGTTATGGGATCATGATGAAGGTGAATGTATATGACACCTTTATTAAGGGGGCGAAAAGCGGGTTTTTTACCGTGATCAAGATCATGCCGACGCTGGTGGGGCTGATGGTGGCTGTGGGAATCCTGCGGGCATCCGGTTTCCTGGATTTCCTGTCGGAGCTGATCGGGGAATTCACGAAATACATAGGTTTCCCGGGAGAACTTGTGCCTCTGACGGTGGTGAAGATGTTCTCATCTTCTGCGGCTACGGGGCTTCTGCTTGATCTGTTCAAGGAGCATGGAACGGATTCCTATATCGGGTTGATCGGGTCGATCAGTATGTCCTGTACGGAGACCATATTCTATACGATGAGTGTCTATTATATGACGGCAAAGGTGACGAAGACAAGGTATACGCTTACGGGGGCGATGCTTGCTACATTTGCCGGGCTAGCGGCGAGCGTGGTTCTGGCGGGGATGTATTAAATTTCTGATTCGTATATTGACAATGCGCATAATGCGCATTATAATGGGGCAAAGATGGTATCAAGTAAAGCAAAAAGGATCACACCATCAGTACAAACATCCGACTATGCCTGGAAAAGTTACAATCCCGGAACATGGAGGGGATTTGAATCCTGATACAGTAAAATCAATTATGAGACAAGCGGGGCTTTAAGCTCATTGCTCAAACGATATTAATGGAGGTGAATATATTGAAATTAATTTATCCGGCAGTATTTAAGCCTTTTACAGATCAAAGCGGTGGATATGTGGTGGAATTTCCGGATTTGCCTGGCTGTGTAACAGAGGGAAAAAACTTAGAACAAGCTATTGAAATGGGGATTGACGCAGCTAGCGGTTGGATATTAGGAGAACTTGAAGACGGAGAAAAAATCCCGCATGCTTCAGACTATTCTGAAATAACTGCTGAAAATGGGTGTATGATAAATATGTTATTATTGGACATTGATGCCTATGAGGAAAAATATGGTGAAAAAGCTGTAAGGAAGAACCTTACTATTCCTGCATGGCTGAATACTTTTGCTGAAAAAAATAATATCAATTTCTCTAAACTTTTACAAGACACATTATTCTCAATGGCGCAAGCAAAATAAATATCTCTGCGATAATATACTGAATTGAAAATGCACGTCCAGATTAATAACAATCCGGGCGTGCATAGTTATATTCCAATATTCTATCATCAATGTCTCCATTTTCCCTTATCATGAGGATTCTTCCATATGATTAGAGCAGCGATGATTCCCACAATATAAAGGATACTTATGAGTATCGTCGGATTATCTTTCAACAGATAGGTAACCGCAACGATGGCTGCCAGTGAGATTAGAAGCTGGAATGCCATGAGAAGCCGTTTCTCACGGGTTTCCTTGGCCTGTTGCAGGAATTCAAGCCTGCGCTGTTCAAGGGCAAGATACTCTAAGAGGTCATCGTCATTGATGCGGGAAAGGATCAGCTTATCTCTAGATTCTTCCTCGTGACGGGAACGGAAGAAACGCTTCTTAGGTCTGTCGTCCTCGTCGAAATCAAAAGAATCTTCCCGGTCTTCTCTGTACGAAGAAGTACTGGAAATACGTTTTGGGGCAGCTTCAGACTCCTGTGCTTTGCTCTGTGCCAAAGATTCAGCAGTGGTTTGGGATGAAGCCGCAGATGTCTGGGTCTCTGTTGCCGTCTGAGGCGCTGCCTGGTTCTCTGATGCGGCTTGCTCCGGAATGGTTGTGGCTGTACTCCCGGTGATGGGCTGGGCCGGAACTGCCGATGTCTGAACATCCGGTACCGGAGCCTGTATCACCGGCGGTGCTGCCTGAGCGGGAACAGAAGCCCCGGCATCGGCGGCCGATGGTATAGGATCAGCGGCAGGTTCAACAGCGTTTGTTTTATTCGCAATCGGAACAATCTTGTTATCGCTTATAACCCCTGTATTCTCCCCTGTAGACGTCTCTGCGATATTTCCTGCGGCTTCTCCACTGGTAATATTCAATTCATTAGACACAAATACTCCCTCCTTTTTGTGTTAATATTCTAATGCGTATACCACATTTCCTATATCATAACAATTTTCGACATAAAATTCAAGAAAATTCCAGACAAAAGAAAAACGACAAAAGAAAACAAACAATGACGGGACAGATGAGAGGAACAGGTGTATATTTGGAAGCAAGGAGGTTGGTCATTATGGAATGGGCAGAAGCAATCAGTGAAGCAGTTAGATTTATTGAAAGGCATATCACAGAAGACATTACTCTGTATGATGTGGCGGACAGTGTCAATATGTCTCCTTTTTATTTTCACAAGGGGTTTAGTATGCTGTGCGGATATTCCGTTATGGAATATATAAGAAAGCGCAGAATGGCGCTTGCGGGAGAGGAATTGATTACCAGTGATGTTACGGTCATGGAGCTTGCCATGAAGTATGGATATGATTCTCCGGACAGCTTTACCAGGTCTTTCTCGCGGTTTCATGGGTCAACGCCTCTGGCAGTGCGCAGGAATTATACGATGCTTAAGACCTTCGCACCACTGAAACTCACAATTGCATTGAAAGGTGGTTATGTTATGGATTACAGAATTACGAAAAAAGAGGCTTTTACGGTATTGGGCGTATCAAAGGAGTTCAGTTATGAGAATGCACAGCAGGCGGTTTCAATGTTTTGGCAGGAGCATTATACCGCGGGGAGATGTGAACATGTACGGGGGATGTTCGGTATCAATATCGACCCGCAGATGGGGAACGAGCAGTTCGAATATCTGATCGCGGATGTTTATCATCCGGCGGCAGAGATCCCCAAAGGGTATACTGTGAGGACCATTCCTGCGTTCACATGGGCGGTCTTTCCATGTAAGGGCTCACTCCCGGAGTCCATGCAGGATGTAAATGTCAAGATATTTTCCGAGTGGCTTCCGGCACTGCAGGATTATGAATTTGCTGCGGGATACTGTGTTGAGATGTATGACGCGCCGGACAAGTATCCGAAGGGAACAAGTGACGAGAATTACTATACAGAGATATGGATTCCTGTCAGGAAGAAAATGTAGTGACAATGTACCTCTCTTTCGTAGTGATTATGCAATGTAGAGTATCGTCAGGGTTAAATGGCAGATGGTCAAACCGTAAATTCGGCTTGAATTCCGGTACAAAATTTTATATACTAAATTGAAAGAGCAACGGCAAACATTTCGAAGGAGAGTGCCATATGTATAGTTCAATTATCGAAATAAAAAAGACAGTACCTAGTGAATCTTTAGTAAGATTACGAAAAATTGCAGAAAAAGCCTTTTCTAACCGTGCCGGCAGTGTTGAGAATTCCAGTAATAATCCTTATGAACTTGTGTTTAGCGGTGGTGAGGATAAGTTTGGCTGTCTTGAAGTAGGGATGTTAGAATTAAAACGAGAGCATGATGTTCTCAATCAAATCGCTTCATGGCGCTGGATTGATGAGGATGACCCTAGTGAAAACTGTGACATTCTCAAGGTTCTGGCATCACCAGTGTATTGATATGGCAGAGACGAGAAAACAAATAGCTTTTGACCTCGACACAAAAGCTTTAGAGACATATTATCCAAGCGAAAGTTGGAATAACGCTTATGAAGTAATTAAGCGTCATATGCTGAAAAACGGTTTTTCCCGGTTACAGGGCTCTGTCTACGTATCCAAAAAGCAGGTGACTTCAGCAGAAGTAACAAATATCCTTGATGAACTTGAAATGTCCCAACAAGAAAAAGTTAAACAGGTAAAGTATATGAATAGCGATTTGAAAGCTGATAGACGCGCATAGGCAGAGTCATAGAGCCAGGAATCTAAAAACAGGTTCCTGGCTCTAGTACAGCATTGCATATTACTCGAAGATTAATGCAATGCTGTACTAGGTTTATCAAATGGAAAATACTGACGGAAAAGCCAGAAAAGTATCGAAAAGCCTTATAGAAAATTAGAAATACTTGTGTTATACTTATCATGTTTAATGGGATATTACGGTCTTGGAAGAGAATATGAGGTTGAATATAGATATGATTAGAGAAAAGAATATACAGGCAGCGATATACTTGGGAGTATTGGCAGTTATATTGGCTTTTGTATGGAAGGGCGGGACAGTGCGCGCCGCCGGTGAGGTGATCGAGCTTGATCTGCGGAATGGTTCGGTTGAGATCGAGGAGAACAGGTATAGGCAGAACGGTGCGAACGGCGGGCAGTATCAGGAAGGGCAGGACTTTATCATCACGAGCGGCGGCGAAGAGGTCGACTGCGGCATTGTCGTCAGAGGCGGAGAGCATAAGATTACGTTTGATAATGTGAATATTAGCAGGAAGCAGGGGACAGCGGATGCAGCAACTTGTTTTGCGGTGACGCGTGTTAACAATAGCGGCAGTGCGCCGAGAGTTTATTTGACATTGACGGGAAATAATACATTCCATGGGATTGGATCTGCCGTTCTGGTAGGAATGCCGGCTTTTCCGGATGCATTTCTGTCTATAACAGAGGATAGTACCGGTGTGATGACTGCAACGGGAGGCAATGCGAACGAGGCGGCAGGAATCCAGTCCTATGGGACTCTTGAGATCAACGGAGGAACCATTACCGCCAATGGAGGGCAGCGTTCTGCAGGCATCGGAGCAGAGAGCAATGCGGCATCGGGGAATCGGGTGGTAATTAAAGGAGGGCACGTGACAGCAGTCGGCGGAGACGGAGCTGCCGGGATTGGCGGTGACTATGGCAACGGCTGTGGAAATATTGAGATAACCGGCGGATATGTGGAAGCAACCGGCGGAAAAGGTCCGACATGGCCTTCGGGCTCCATGGGTACAGGCTCCGGTGCAGGGATCGGGAGCGGAAGCGTAGCGGGTTCCGACAGCATAAACTCGATTCAGGTAGGTACGATTACGATCAACGGCGGTTATGTGTCAGCGAAATCCGGAGGAACGGACGCGGCAGGAATCGGTGTCGGCGGCAGCGTGAGTCCAAGCGGCGAATTAGTAAGCGACAGAACCGGTAATGCATGGATAGAGGCCGATAGTTTGAAGCTGGGTACCGGCTCCGGAACAGACGGAACAAACAGATTCTTAGGCGGAGTTTTATTCTCGGGGGATGAGGGCAAGATTTATGGGACTACTTATACATTGAGTCAGAATATCGCAATCTCCCAGGGCAAGAAGCTGACGGTTGATGCAGGTAAAGTGCTGTACATACCCAAGAAGCATATACTGACATTATCAGGAACCGATAGTATTGCGTTTGGTGCGGCGGCCGCAGATTCATCAGAAGCGGGAAGTATTGTCATAGACAGCAGGAATTGCCTGGCCGGGAATGGGGATCTGGGAAGCGGGGGGAATTATTATCTGTTCTCAGATGATTTTGAAGGTCCGCAGGATTTGATAGATAAAGGAGAGGATCAGACGGAGTCGGTGAAGACGAAGTTGGAGGACAGCTTTAAGGCTGCGTGCCGGGCATCGCTGAAAGGGAGGCAGTTTACGAATCCGCCGTATAATCTGACACTTCGGCCGGCGACGGTGAGAAATGCAGGAGCATATACGGCTACATTTACAACGGTTCCGTTTAACCGGACCATAGAGAAGACCTTTCGGGTATATTCTGACGACACGGCAGTTAAGATGGAAGTGACTACGCCTCCGGATAAAGTGTCCTATGTGGACGGCGATAATTTCGATCCGGCAGGAATGGTCGTGACGGTAACCTACAGGAATGGCAGAACGGAGGATATCACAGACGACATTAGTATCACGAACGGCACAGGTCTCAGAGCCGGGCAGACATCTGTTACGATCGCTTATACGGGCAGATATGACGAAGATCTGGAGTGCGAGGCGAGAATCACCGTAGGAAAGAAGAAGATTGACCTCTCGGGGATCGAATGGAACGAGGAAGATACAACCTTCGAGTATGACGGAGAGCCCCACAGTCCTATTTTCGACGAGGAGCTTCTGCCGGAAGGGGTAGAGATGGCCGTGACAGGAACGGGTGAGGCGACAGACGCCGGTACGCACAAGGTGACGGTGGAGTTCAGGCTGAAGCCGGGATATGAAGACCGTTACATGCTGGATGATGCAGGCGGTACGGTGGTCAGTAGAGAATTAGAGTGGACCATCAGACCTAAGGAGCTGGAGTGGGATACAACCGATCTGGAAGCAGTGGGCAATACGAGAGATGACGAGGCCAATATCTATGGAGAATTGGGCGTAAGCGGAGTGGTGGATTCCGATATCAGAGACGGCAATGTCAATACAAGCTATTCCACAGAGAATATCACAGGGATACATGACAAGGTTGCCGGAGAGGATAAGGACATCTCATTAGAGTGGAAGAATGAAGATGATAAGCTAAGCCTTGAAGGAAGCGCAGCGGGGAATTATCATCTGCCGGAGGAACTTCCGGTAGTATCCGGCAGTGTCAATGAAGTGGAGGAGATCGGTCTTCCGCCGGAGCTTGAGCCGGCAGACGGGATGGAATACCGGATGGATCTGGAGACGAGGATATCCAAGGTACCGGATGGATTGATCTCTGATTATGAGACTCCGGGCGCGTTGGAGGGCAGGCTGGTAGAAGAGGTTGTGAAGAGGGGAGTTGCCCCGGGATACATTACCTCTTATGACCTTACACTTCTTAGCAGGGGTGAGGGTGATTCCGGATGGCAGAGGGCGGAGGCTTCCGCTGTTCCTTCGGCAGGACTTACCGTTACCATGCCTTATCCGGAAGGAATCACGGGAGATAAGTATAACGGAGTCGTTGCTTATATATATCCGGAGACCATCAATGGAGTAGAAGCAGGAACCGTCGTGTATCTTAGGGCAACTAAGACGGATGACGGAATACGCTTTACGATCCCGGCACCGGCGCCGGTTGCCGTAGGATGGGAGGAGATCGAAGATCCGTCTGATAACGATGGAGATGATAATAACCCTGGAGATAACAATAACCCGCCGGGCGGAGACGGAGACGGCTCAGGAGATGGCTCAGGAGACGGGGACGGCTCAGGAGATGGCTCAGGAGACGGGGACGGTTCAGGAGATGGAGATGGCTCAGGAGACGGAGACGGTTCAGGAGATGGAAATGGAGACGGAGACGGCTCGGGCAATAGTTCCGGCGGCGGAAGCGGAAGCGGAACTGGCAGTGGCGGCGGAAGCGGAACTGGCACAGGCAGCTCTTCCGGCGGCGGAACCGGCAATGGCCGGGGAATCTCCACCGGTGATCAGGCACAGATTGGTGTTTATACAGCCTTAGCTGCCCTTGCTGCCGCAGATATATGGGGATTGCTTCAGATCCGCCGGCTTGGCAGAAGAAGGGTTAGAACAAAGAGAAAGAGATAGGGGATCATATGGAGAATAGAATCAAGGGGATAAGAACAGCAGCCTTAACCATATTTGCGTCGTCGGCGCTGTGTTTCCTGTGGAGCGTAACGTCAGTCTATGCCGCCGATGTGGAGCTGGATCTGACGAAGGGAGATATTGAGATCAGCTCTGACGGTTACAGGCAGGGGGACGGCAAGAAGAAGACAGGTCCGGCAGGCGGAGACGGTTATATCATAACCACGAACGGGAAGGAAACAGATCATGTAGTTACGGTGGCAAGCGGTAAGAAGCATGATATTATGTTCGATGAGGTAGAGATTAATACTGCGTCCGGCGGCGGGTATAACCCTCTTTATATCGCGCCGGATGCGAAGGCTGCGTTGACCTTGAAGGGAGAGAATATCCTGCATTCCGGAGGCTATGCGGCAGTTGCGGTACCGGAGGGGGCGTCTGTAGAGATCACCGCGCAGAGAGGCGGAACGCTGGAAGCGCGAACGGATGCGCCGGATTCCGGTTCGGGGATCGGAGGAACGTCTAAGGATAACGGCGGAAGGGATACGAAGAATACCAACTGCGGAACTATCAAGATCAGCGGCGGCAGGATCAGCGCAACGAAGATCGGAGGTACCGGGGGCGGTTCGCTTGTTTCTGATAAGGACGGAACGGCATGGATCGATGCAGGGAGCGTAAGCGCCGGTAAAGACGGGTTTATATCCGGCGTATTGTTCGAGGGTAATGCCGGACAGGTCTACGGTACGTATACATTGAACAAAGAAGATTTATCTATACCGGTGAATAAGGTATTGACGATTGCAAACGGACAGACGCTTACTATCTCTTCGGCGTATTCGCTGGCATTGGACGGCAACCTGATGAATAACGGCACGCTGAGGATCGGAAGCGCGGACTGCCTGACAGGTAACGGTTATATCGGCGGAGACGGGGCGTTCTATATACTCAGCGGTATGACGGAGAATATGTTCTCGGTGCCGGACAGGATGCTGTATGGTACGGGAGAAGACCATACCGAATATGTGAAGAAATATATCGAAGACAGCATCCGTATAGACGGTACGGTTGTAGTCAGGAACCGTATTTTTAACAGGACGAAGAGCGACGAATGGAAGATGGAGATCAGCCCGGCAGAAGTCGTGGAAAAAGGAACCTACACGGTTACATTTACCAACCCGGAAGACGGAGACGATCAGGTGTCGAAGACCTTCGAGGTATTGGATGCCGGTGAGATGACGGGGATCAGCCTTACCACACCGCCGAAGAAGACTGCATATACCTACGGAGAGCGGTTTGACCGGACGGGAATGGTAGTTACGGTGACCTACAGCTCGGGAGCAACCAAGGCTGCATCTAATAATAAAATAGGGATTAAGGAAGGCGGCTTAAGGGTAGGACAGACTGCCGTGACATTGGTCTATAAGGAGAACGGGAAGGAAGCGGCATGTTCTCTTGGGGTCAGCGTATCCCCGAGAGAGATAGACGTCACGAAGATCAACTGGGAGGAGAAGACAGATACCTCTTATGAGTATGACGGTACAGAGAAGACACTGAAGGTTAAGGCAGACCTGCCGGAAGGGCTCAAGGTGTCGGTCGGCGGAACTGTGAGTGCTACAGAGGTCGGTACTTATGGAGTCACGGTTGACTTCTTCCTGGAAGAAGGATATGAGGGCAATTATGTCATAACAGGCCCTGTCAGCGCCGCGAGGGAGTGGAGCATCACGCCGAAGCGTCTGGAATGGGATACGGGCGATCTGGAAGTGGTTGGGAATATCAGGGATAACGACGTAACTATCTATGGAGATCTGCGCGTGGAAGGGTATCTCTCCGCCGATCAGGATGACGAGAAGCTGCCGGTAAGTTTCCCGGCGGATCTGATCACAGGTGTTTCCACCAGGGAAGCGGGAAACGATCAGGAGATCCGGCTCATCTGGAAAGACGAGAATAAGAAGTATTCGCTTGGCGACAACCCTGCCGCCAAGAATTATGTGCTCCCGGAAGAATTGCCGGTTGTCTTTGGCGTTATCAATGATGTGGTGAAGAAACCGGTACCCCACGGAGTGGCAGTAGTGAAGGGCAGGATGTACAGGCTGGATCTGGAGACCGGAGTATCCAGAGTTCCGGAGCGCTTGAGGCGGATCCCGGATTACGATACGCCGAGCGAGATCGAGAAAGGACTGATCGGTGCAGTCATGAAGCAGGATATCCGCCAGACCTACATATACACCTACGATCCCACCCTGATGCGCAAGAACCAGGACGCTGCCGAATGGGAACGCGCCGACACCGACGAAGTATCCTCCGACGGCCTGACTATCAAGATTCCGTATCCTCAGGGAGTAGGGAAGAACAGCCATGAAGCCGTCGTTGCATACATTTATCCCCACACAATAGACGGAACGGAAGCAGGAACTATTATCTACCCGGACGTTACCGAGAGCGAAGACGGACTGGAATTCGTAGTCCCAGCATGCGCTCCGGTTGCGATCGGCTTCAAAGAAGCTCCCGAAGAAAAACCCGGCTTCTGGAAATCCCTGTTTTCCAAAGATAAATAATATTCAGGAGTCCATATAATGCAGCTTAGACAAGAAATCCCGGATACATTTTGGAGTCTCTTCCGAAGTGTAAACCGGGAGATTTACATAGAAGCACTTCTGTGCATTAACGAAGAATATCAATACAGCAACTACTTTCTCACCCGGGAAGTGTGCATCCAGGCATTGAGCGATATGAACGCCAGGAAGCGTTTTGATCTTAAGGCGGAAGAGAATGAGACCGAGTACGACATGCTGGAGACACCCTCTTCCCGGATTTTAAGCTGGCTTCTTAAGACTGGATGGCTTAAGCGGATCGAAGATTACCATACCCTGGTGACGAATATCGTGATCCCGGACTATTCGGCAGTATTTATCGATGCATTCGAACGCCTGGATTCAGATGAGATGGAGGAGACGGATATCTATATCCAGAATGTCTATGCCACGCTCTTCTCCTTCCGGAACGATCCCAGGGGGAACCTTGGCATGCTGCGCACAGCCCTCGTGAATACCAGGAGACTTAACAAGGCGCTGCAGGATATGCTTCATAACATGGACAAGTTCTTTGCCAGATTATTGGAACAGGAGACATACGGTGAACTCTTGAAAGAGCACCTCAACGGCTATGTAGAAGCGGTCGTGCGCAGGAAATACCATATCTTGAAGACCTCCGACAATTTCTACATCTATAAGATGGATATTAAGAAATGTCTCAGAGAGATGCGCGAGGATGAGGGCTGGATCGAGAATGTTCAGAAGACCGCCAGAATGATGGGAGATATGTCAGACGATATTTATGAACTCCTGGATTTGATCGAGAGGGGATTCGACGACATTGAACACCGTATATCCAATATGGACAAGGAGCACACGAAATACGTGCGGGCGACGGTGACGAGGCTTAATTATCTCTTGAGCGGCCAGTCGGATACGAAGGGGCTTGTGGTGCAGCTCTTGAACCGCATTGCAGCGAGTGAAGATCCGGACGGGATGCTCTGTAAGACAGCAGAGAAGCTGAATCTGTCTCTTGTGGAAATGCTGTCGGAGAAGCCCCTGTATAAGCGGAGGAGGTCCAGGAAGGATTTCATGGGCCGTGTTGCAGAAGACGAGGAGACGAAAGAGCTTAACAAAGAAGACGTGCTGAGACTGAATCGGATTCAGGTGCGCTACAGCAAGGAACAGATCGAGGAATTCATAGAGAGTCATATGAAGGATGAGATCATGGATGCAGCCGCGATCGATATAGCGGACGAAGAGGAATTCGAGAAATTGATCCTGGCATACGATTACAGCACAAGAAAGAGCAGCAGATACATGCTGCTGGAAGAGGAACCGGAGCAGATCGAGAACAACGGATACCGGTATCCGGCGCTTAAGTTCGTGCGCAGGAGGGCATAGATGGAAGCTTATCTTACAGATTGTACATTGTGTCCCAGACAGTGCCATGCCGACCGTCTGGCGGGACAGCGCGGATATTGCGGGAAGGCCGCCGGGCTTATTGTTGCCAGGGCGGCCCTTCATATGTGGGAAGAGACTTGCATTTCCGGGGTAAACGGCTCCGGTACAGTATTTTTCTCGGGCTGTAATCTTGGGTGTATCTTCTGCCAGAATTATAAGATTTCCAGAAACGGACGGCAGCATGGGAAGCAAGAGATCGGGACAGAGATCACGGTAAGAAGGCTTGCCGGGATATTCATGGAACTTGAGAGCCAGGGAGCGAACAATATCAACCTGGTCACGCCGACCCACTATGTGCCGCAGATCATAGAAGCGTTAGAGATAGCCAGGGAGAAGGGAATGAACCTTCCTGTCGTATATAATACGAGCGGTTACGAGCGGGCAGAGACGATCCGGATGTTGGAAGGCTATGTGGATATCTATCTGCCGGATATGAAATATATGGATTCGGCGTTGGCAGCGGAATATTCCGGGGCGCCGGACTATCCGCCGTATGCGAAAGAGGCGCTTAGAGAGATGGTATCTCAGACGGGGGGATTCCAGATAGAAGAAGAGAGCGGTTTGCTGACAAAAGGTGTCCTTGTGCGTCATCTGGTGCTTCCGGGCCATGTAAGGGAGTCCAGAGAAGTGATTCGTTATCTGTATGAGACATACGGGAACCGCATCCTGCTCAGTATCATGAACCAGTATACCCCGATGCCGCAGGTAAGAGACCATAAGCATCTGGGGAGAAGAGTGACGAAGAGAGAATATGAGAAGGTGGTGGATTATGCCTTAGAGCTGGGTGTGGAATACGGCTATATCCAGGAGGGCGAAGCCGCCCTTGAGAGCTTTATTCCGGAGTTTGGCGGAGCATGAACTTATTGATCACATGAAGCACGCCGCCCTCGTCGTTCGATCGGGTGATATAGTCGGCCTTCTCAAGTACCGCCGGCTGCGCGTTCGCCATGGCGACGCCAAGTCCTGCCGTCTCGATCATGGTCAGATCGTTGTATCCGTCGCCGCAGCAGATCATCTGGTCGGCAGTCAGTCCGATGCCGCTTAAGAGCCGCAGCAGGGAATGTGCCTTATCGATTCCTCTTGGCATGATCTCCAGGAAGAAGGGGTCGGAGCAGTAGACCGAGAGATAAGAGTGGAAATAATCTGCAACCTCTGCTTTCACTAGAGAGATGATCTCCGGTGAACCGGTGATCAGGATCTTATTGGCCGGTTCTGTTATGTGTGAAGGGAAATCCTCCACTTCGATGATCGGCATGTGATTGATCCTTGATTCCAGTTCCGTATATTGATTCGGCCGGATGCCGGAGAGAAGGGTATCGGGCGTATAGCCGACGATGTCGATCCCGGAATATTTCTTGACAATATAAAAGAGCGGTTCCGCCACGTCCGCCGGGAGATGCTTCTCATAGATGATCTCCTGGCTTCGGCAGTCGGTGATCCGTCCGCCGTTGAAAGAGAGGATGTAGCTTCCGTATTCTTCTAGATGAAGTTCTTCGGCAAGCGGCAGGACGCCTTTGGTTGGGCGTCCGCTTGCCAGAACTACTTTCTTTCCTTGTTGCTGTATCTTGGTCAATGCTTCCAGAGTGGGCTTCGTGATCTCTTTTGCAGAATTCGTAAGCGTACCGTCCAGATCCAGAGCAAGTATCTGATATTCCATACTATTCTCCTAAGGCTTTTAATGTGTCTACGATCTCAGGGAACTGCATGCCATGGGAGGCCTTGACGAGAACGTTATCCCCTTCTTTGATCAGGTCTTTTGCTGCATCCAGGAATTCGGCCTTTGTCTTAAACCAGAGCGCTTCGGCCAGGGAATCACATCCCGCAGCGCCGTCAACTAAGTGGCGGGAGAGGGGGCCGATCCCGCAGATCAGGTCTATACCCTGCTGGGCGGCATATTCGCCCACATTCAGATGCAGCTCCTGCGCATCCTCGCCAAGTTCGTTCATATCGCCAAGGATCGCAACTTTGCGTCCGATCGCCATGTTTAACACATCGATCGAGGCTTTCATTGAGACAGGATTGGCATTGTAGCAGTCATCCAGGATGATCAGCCGTTCGGTCTTGATAATGTTATTGCGTCCCGGAAGCGAGGGCAGCCCTTCGATGCCCGCTTTGATCTCATCAGGAGTAAGATCCAGCGTATAGCCGACGGCAGCGCCGGCAAGGGCGTTGCTTACCATGTGGATACCGGGCAGCGGTATCGTACAGCCGAAAGAGGTTCCGTCCGGCAGATAGATGGTACAGGCGGTTCCCTTAAGTCCAAGAGCCTGCATATTGCCGGCACGGAACTGGCTGTTATCGCCGAATCCGAAGAAGACGGGGCTTACGCCCTTGATAGGCGCCGTCTGAGCCAGCAGATCGTCGTCTCCGTTCAGGATGATGGTTCCGCCGTTCTTCATGTCCTGGATCATCTGGGTCTTCTCGCGGAAGATCCCTTCTCTGGTCTTGAAGAATTCCAGATGTGCCACACCGATATTGGTGATTACACAGATATCCGGCGCCGCGACGGAAGAGAGCCTGCGCATCTCGCCGAAATGATTCACGCCCATCTCCAAGACAGCGACCTGGTGCTCCTCGTTCATCTCAAAAATGGTGATCGGAAGCCCCCATTCGTTGTTAAAATTCCCCAGTGTCTTATGCACACAGTATTTCTGTGCGACGACAGAGGCGATCATCTCCTTGGTACTAGTCTTCCCGGCGCTTCCGGTGATACCGACAACTTTTACATCGAAGGAATCCCGGTAGAGCTTCGCGATGTCAAGAAGCGCCTGTCCGGTGGATTCCACCAGGATATAAGGGTAATCCGTCTCACCGAGATCTTCGTGGGATACGACGCAGAGCGCTCCGGAACGGATCGTATCAGGGATGAATTTGTGTGCATTGATATTCGCGCCGTCAATGGCAACGAAGAGATAGCCGGGTCTGACCTTACGGCTGTCAATAACGACGCCTTCCACTTCCCTGTCAAGGATGGAAGGATCTCCGTGATAAGTCCCCTGGCAGGTCTGTGTAATATTGTTCAATGTGAGGTTCTTCATGGGACGGGCCTCCTTAATATCGTGCTTTGTAGGATTCTTCGATGATCCGCTGGCACAGGGCGTTGTATTCAAGACCGGCCGCTTTGGCCGCCTTAGGAAGGAGGCTTGCAGGGGTCATTCCCGGAAGGGCGTTCACTTCAAGACAGTAGAAGCTTCCGTCCTCATCGTCAACGATAAAGTCCGCCCGTGAATATACATCCATCCGCAGCGCTTCGAACGCCTTCTCGCCCGCCTGCTGTATCTGTGCCTGTGTCTTGGCATCAATAGACTGGGGCGGACAGATCTCCTGTGCCCCGCCGTCCTGATACTTGTTCTCATAATTGAAGAATCCGCTCTTAGGGATGATCTCAACAAGCGGAAGCGCCTTGCCGGCGATAATGCCGCAGGCGAATTCGCGGCCTTTGATATACGGCTCGATTACGACTTCCTCTTCCATATCGGTATCGAAGGAGCGGCGGATTGCCTCTGTATATTCTTCCTCAGTATGTACAATATATACGCCGATACTGGAACCGCTGGCACATGGCTTGATGACCAGAGGAAGATAGTAACCAAGTTCTGCAAGCGGTGTATCCTTCGTCTTTCTGGTCAGAGAAGTGCCTCGCGGCGTGGGAACTCCTGACATCTTGAAGATCTGCTTTGCCACAAGTTTATTCATGGACAGGGAACATCCAAGTGCATTGGGTCCGGTGTATCTGATTCCCAGGACGTCGAAGGTTGCCTGTAATTTGCCGTCTTCCCCGATGGAGCCATGAAGCCCCATAAATGTGATATCAGCCATCTGGCAGAGTTCGATGACATTAGGGCCGAGCAGACAGTCAGACTGGTCCGGACGTGACTGTCTGAGAGCATCGAGATCCGGAGCCGTAGTCTTAATACCGTCCGCGATCTCAAGCCCGGCTCCCGGAAGGCTGAACACCTCCTCAAGCTTATCGGCGTCATATGGGAAACCGAAAAATACATCCATCAAAAATGCCTGATGTCCCATCCCGCGCAGCGTCCTGCAGATTCCGGCGCCGGAAGTCAGTGAAACATCGCGCTCCGGGCTGAGCCCGCCCGCTAATACAATTATCTTCATACAATAGTCTCCTTTTTTGTAACTTACTCGGTAACACTCATTTTATTCAGCAGAGCTTTCTTCACTTCGTATAGCCTGGGTGACAGATCCACATAGACTCTGTGCGGGTAGAATAACCGCTTCGTCTCATCCCACAGAGTCTCCTTCTCCTGTCTGCAGTATTCTGCAATCTCTTTGACAGAAGGCGAGTTATAGATGCATTCACCGTTTCGGAATATAGGTACAAGGATCTCGCGCATGGTGTAAGATCCGCCGGGAAGCTTCGTCTTCTTCCAGGTCTCGATGGGATCGAACAGAAGCATATCCTCATCGGTATCAAAGATCTCGTCGGCGAAACAGATCAGGTCGGCCTTAACCTTTCCTGTTGTTTTATCATAGATTCTAAAAATGGTTTTGTTACCGGGATTCGTGATTTTCTCTGTATTTTCTGAAATTTTTATCTTCGGGACAAATTCACCTGCCTCGTTCTGGATCGCGGCAAGCTTGTACACACCGCCGAAAGAAGGGTTGTCCTTGGAGGTGATCAGGTTCGTTCCCACTCCCCAGGAATCAATGGCGGCGCCCTGTATCTTAAGGTCGTGCAGGAGATATTCGTCCAGATCGTTGGAAGCACAGATGGAAGCATCCGCGAATCCAGCCGCATCCAACATCTTCCGTGCTTCTTTTGACAGATAGGCAAGGTCGCCGCTGTCCAGACGGATTCCGTATTTCTTGAATGGTTTCCCCGCGTCACGGAATTCTTCAAATACACGGATGGCATTGGGGACGCCTGATTTCAAGGTGTCGTAGGTATCCACCAGAAGCGTGCAGTTGTCGGGGTACATCTCGGCATAGGTCTTGAAAGCCGTATATTCGTTGGGGAAGCTCATGATCCAGCTATGGGCATGGGTTCCCATCACGGGAACGTCAAAGAGCTGGCCGGCCAGGACATTGGAGGTACCGACACATCCCCCGATGATGGCCGCGCGGGCGCCGTACAGGCCGGCATCCGGTCCCTGGGCGCGTCTCAGACCGAATTCCATGATCCCGTCGCCGTTAGCGGCAAATACCACGCGCGACGCCTTGGTGGCGATCAGCGACTGGTGGTTGATGATGTTAAGGATAGCCGTTTCTACAAGCTGTGCCTCCATGATCGGCGCGATGACCTTAAGGATCGGTTCTTTGGGAAATATAACGGTTCCTTCCGGAATGGCATAGATATCGCCGCTAAAATGAAAACCGCTCAAGTATTGCAGAAAATCTTCGCTGAATATGCCGAGACCTCTCAGATAATCCACATCTTCATAGGTGAAATTAAGATCTTTGATGTAATTGATCACCTGTTCAAGTCCTGCGCAGACCGAATATCCGTTATTACACGGATTCTGACGGAAGAAAACGTCAAAGATGACCTTCTCCTGCTGCCCCTGGGCATAATAGCCCTGCATCATGGTCAGTTCGTACAGGTCTGTCAGCAAAGTTAAATCTCGTCTGTTCATTTCTCTAGCTCCTTTGGAATTGGAATGTAGTGTTTCCTATTATAGCACTAGTGTATCGTTTCGTAAATTAATATTTTGCTTATACCAGTTCCTGATTGCGGTTAATGGTCTCCTGTATGATACTCTGGCAATAGCTTCCGATGCGTTTCCTGGTCTCCTTATCCAGATCTCCGGGATAGATCGGTTTCCCATATTCGATCACCACATGGGTCTTCTCGATTCTTGGAATGTGCTTCTCGAACATGGTATGAGTATTGTTCATGCTGATCGGTATGATGGCGCAGCCGGATTTCTCCGCGATCTTGAAGGAACCGCTGTGGAAGGGCAGTATACTGAGTTCCTCGCCGTCGTTGCGTGTTCCTTCCGGGAAGATGCATACGGATATTCCGCTTTTCACATAGTCGATTGCCTGGAGGATGCTCTTTAAGCCTTCCTTGGGGTTATCCCGGTCAAGGAAGAGACAGTGCAGCCGTGTCATCCAGTCCCGCAGGATGGGATAGCGCAGCATCTCCTTCTTGGCCACATATCCGGTCAGTCTCTTGCAGCGGGAGTAGGTCAGCAGGATATCAAAATAACTTCTGTGGTTCGCGATAAAAAGCACAGGTTCATCCGGGATATTCTCTTCGCCGATCACGGTAGCCGTTACTCCGGTGATCCTAAGAATGCCCTTGAATGCCCACTGAACGATCCGCAGGCAGCGGTAGTCGCTTGCCTCCTGATCAAACCTGCGCCGGAACCATTCGACGATCAACACCGGAATCCCGAATAATAAGAAAGAGAACAGGAACAGGACTAATAATATAAACCGTATCATCTGCCGATTCCTCCTGTCCTGCTGTTGTCTTTTGCCGGAGAATTCTCATTGACCGGTGTCTCTTCCCCGGTCAGGCTGCCTTTGGCGGGTAATGCCTCCTCCTGCGGTTCGTCTGACGTATCCTCGGGGGTGTCCCGCAGTACATGTCTTCCGTATAATACAGTGATCTCTTTCAGAGCTTCGGCAAGCTCATCACGCAGGGCGCCGCCCGTAAAACGCCAGTCCCAGTTGCCGGAAGCGCTGCCGGGGGTATTCATCCTGGCGTCGGAACCGTATCCCAGGACATCCTGAAGCGGGAAGACGGCATAAGCGGCGATACTTGAGAGGGCCGATCGTATCAGCGCCCATCCCGGCTTCAAGGCGTCTGTACTGTTGGTGTATAGGCGGACCTTCCTCTGGCACTTCGGGGCAAGGGTTCGGTACCAGCCAAGGGAAGTGTCATTATCATGGGTACCCGTGTAGCAGACGCAGTCCACAGTGGTGAACCGGTGAGGCAGATAGCTGCTCTCACCCAGACTGTCGAAAGCGAACTGCAGCACCTTCATTCCAGGGAAATGGAAAGCCTTCCTCAATGCGTCAACCTCCGGTGTGATGATGCCAAGGTCCTCCGCGATGATAGGCAGACCGTCTCCAAGAGCATCCTGGATCGCCTGGAACAGTTCATATCCGGGCGCGGGAATCCACTTGCCGTTGATGGCAGTCTTCTCGCCGTACGGAACAGACCAGTAAGCTTCGAAGCCGCGGAAATGATCGATCCGCAGGATATCGATGGACCTAAGCTGATGCCTGATACGGGAAATCCACCATGAGAAGCCTTCCTTCTCATGGGCCTTCCAGTCATACAGCGGATTCCCCCACAACTGCCCTGTCGCAGAGAAATAATCCGGGGGAACACCGGCTACTTTCAGCGGAAATCCCTTGGAGTCCAGTTGGAACAGATGCTGGTTCGCCCATACATCAGCACTGTCCATGGACACGAAGATCGGGATATCCCCTATGATCCGCACATCATGCGCGTTGGCATATGCCTTGAGGGCAAGCCATTCTTTATAGAATAGAAATTGCAAAAACTGATAGAAGCCGATCCGCGACCTGAGAGCGCTGCGCAGTCTCTTCTTGAAGGTCGGCGTAGGAAGCCGGTACCGTTCTTCCCATTCTAACCAGCTAACTCCGCCGTTCACCGCCTTACAGGCCATGAACAGGGCATAATCATCGAGCCATCCGCTCTCCTTCTCCGTAAAATCTAAGAATTCCGAATAAAGCGGAAGCGCCTGGAACGCGTCAGACGTAAAATGTTCATAAGCCTTCTCGAAGACGGTCTGTTTCCAGGGAATAATGTTTCCGTAATCAATATGCTCCGGGTCAGAAGCGGGTACGCCGGCAAGATCGGAGGCGTCTAACAGTCCAAGCTCCAACAGGTGGTCAGGACTGATCAGAAGCGGCTGCCCTGCATAAGCAGAGAAGCTCTGATACGGGGAATCACCGTAACCGGTGTGCGTCAAAGGAAGGATCTGCCATAGGTGCTGTCCCGCCTTCTCAAGAAAATCAACAAATTCATAAGCAGCCTGCCCAAGATCTCCGATTCCATAGGCTGAAGGAAGGGAGGTGGGGTGCAGCAAAATTCCGGAAAGTCGTTCTTTGTCTCTCATAAATATCTCCTTCATGTTGAGTGTCAAGTCAAATAAAATTAATTATACTACAAAATTGGAATTTTTCATAGAGTTACTGTGTATGATGTAGAGAGATTACCTTATGCCAAGGAGTACCCGTGAAGAAAACATATCTTCTCCTGCTGCCGATATGCATCCTGATACTGACGGCATGCTCTGTCAGGAAGGCGGATGATAAAAAACTGCGAGATATAGAATTTACCGTAATTGACAAGGATGATGTTCCAGAAGAATTCATGGCGCAGATCGAGGAGGCGAAGGAAGGACAGGTCAAATTAAGCTATGGGGACAAGGGATATCTGTATATAGCCAGAGGATATGGACAGAAGGAGACCAGCGGATACAGCGTAGAAGTCCATAAATGCTATGAGACGGAGAATGAGATACACATAGAGACCGGCCTTTTAGGTCCGGGAAAGGAAGAGAAGATCCTGAAGAAGAAGACCTGCCCTTATGTGGTGATAAAGACAGAGTATACGGATAAGCAGATAGAATTTGATTAGGAGGTTCGATCATGGAATATGTGACGAAGCAGATGCAGACCTACAAGACGGGAAATATCATCACCGATCAGTTTTATATTGATGACGACTACAATGTACCTGACGCGAAGAATGATGTGAAGAAGGTGATCCTGGGGGAAGGGACGCTCACCGTAGAAGATATGAAGGTGGTAGAGAATTACATACGGGTGTCCGGGAAGCTGAATTTTAAAGTGTTATATGTGACAGAAGAAGGAGAGACCAGGCTGTCCTGCCTGGAAGGGAGGATCCCTTTCGAGGAAATGATCTATCTGGAGCAGGAACCGGCAGGGAATCTGTTTGTGCAATCGTCAAGCGCAGATATCACTGTCACGGCGATTCATTCGAGGAAACTGAGCATCAAGACGCTGGCGGAGCTTAGTATCTGTTCTGAAGGGAAACAGGAGTCTGAGCTTACGGTGGATATCGAGTGTGAGACGCCGCTCTACAAGAGGTTCGAGAGCAAAGAGTTCCTAAAGGTATTTACCACGAAGAAGGATACCTATCGGATCAAGGAGGAAGTATCTATAAGCGGAACGAAGGAGAATATCGGGACACTGCTGTGGACAGAGGTGACCGGGAGGAAGCTGGACACCCGTCTGGAAGCCGACGAGCTGCGGCTTCAGGGAGAATTACAGTTATTCTGCTTCTATGAATCGCTGGACGGGAAGACAGACTGGATCGAGCAGGCAGTTCCATATGAAGGGCGGATTGAATGTTACGGGGCACAGGATCATATGTATCATCAGATCTATCCGGAGCTTACGGATGTGAATATAGATGTAAGGATGGACGAAGACGGCGAGATGCGTCTGATTGGAGTCGAGGCTACCCTGGAGGTACGGCTGACCGTGTACGAGGAAGAACGGCTTGAGATCCTGGCGGACGCGTATTCCCTGGATCAGATATGCACGCCGAAGATCACGGAGGAAGAGATGGAACGATTGCTGCTGCAGAATCATTCCAAATGCAAGGTATCCGAACAATTGTCCCTGCCGGAGATCAAGGACGATATCCTGCAGATCTGCCACAACAGCGCGCGGATACAGATAGAGCATACCGAGAGTACGGAGGGAGGGATCCAGATAGAAGGAGTGCTGCACTTAAGCTTCCTGTATGTCAAAGCGGATGATGAGATCCCATTTGATACCTGGCAGGGGATGGTGCCCTTCGCCTATCTGCTGGAAAGCAATGGGACGGCGGATGATATGAGATACGGGCTTACCTATGCGGTGGAACAGTTGTCGGTAGGGCTTCTTGGAACGGATGAGATCGAAGTCAAGGCAGTCCTGGCATTCAACAGCTTCCTCAAAGCGCCGGTCCGCATCAGGAATATCAAGGAGATAGAATTTGTGCCTTTTGATATGGAGGAGATAGAGAAGCGGCCGGGTATCACGGGGTATATTGTCCGTGACGGGGATATCCTGTGGGATCTTGCCAAGAAGTACAATACTACGGTGGAAGGAATCATGGAAGTCAATGATCTGGAGTCTGGAGATATAAAAGCTGGAGACAGGTTATTGATTTTTAAGGAAAATATGAGTATACTATAGGTACACTGTATACAAGATACAAGGAGAAAACATTTATGGATAAATTAGAATTAAAAGCACTGGGCAAGATCAATCTGGGTCTGGATGTATTAGGAAAGAGAGAGAACGGCTACCATGATGTGCGCATGGTCATGCAGACGGTCTATCTCTATGACCAGATCCTGATTGAGCGGATAAGGGAACCGGGGATTCATCTATCGTCCAATCTCTTCTATCTTCCGGTCAATGAGAATAATCTAGCATACCGGGCAGCAGATCTTTTGATGAAGGAATGCCGCATCCGGGAGGGAGTGAGGATTACGCTTGATAAGCACATCCCGGTAGCGGCAGGGATGGCGGGAGGCAGTTCGAATGCGGCGGCGGTCCTATTCGGAATGAACCGCATGTTCTCGCTGGGATTTACCATGGAAGAGCTGATGGATCGGGGAGTGACGCTTGGGGCGGATGTACCGTACTGTATCTTGCGAGGAACCGTGCTTGCAGAAGGGATCGGGGAGAAGCTGACCCCGCTGCCGGCTATGCCCAAGTGTTATGTGCTGCTTGCCAAGCCGCCGATCAGTGTGTCTACGAAGGCGGTATATGAGAAGCTTGATTCCCATGAGATCGCAGATCACCCTGATATCGACGGGATCATTGGCGGCCTTAAGAGACAGAATCTGGATGAGGTGGCGGCCAACATGGGCAATGTTCTTGAGAAAGTCACCATAGAGGAATATCCGGTGATTGATAAGATTAAGTCAGTCATGTGCCGGGAAGGTGCATTAAACGCTATGATGAGCGGCAGCGGCCCTACGGTTTTCGGTTTGTATGACGATAAGAGAAAGGCCCGGCGCGCGGCTGTAAGGATCAAGGAGCTTAAGCTCACGAGACAGACATACGTGACCAGCATACATAATGCAAGGAGGGGATAAAGGATGGAGCTTAAGGTGAATATGAGTGAATACCTGCCCTTGAGAGATGTGGTGTTCAATACGCTGCGCCAGGCGATCCTGCGCGGGGAATTAAAGCCGGGAGAGAGGCTTATGGAGATTCAGCTTGCGAATAAACTTGGGGTCAGCCGGACACCCATCAGAGAGGCGATCCGGAAGCTGGAATTAGAAGGGCTTGTACACATGGTTCCAAGGAAGGGGGCAGAGGTTGCGGATATCTCGGAGAAGAGCTTAAGGGATGTTCTGGAGGTCCGCAAGGCATTGGAAGAGCTGGCGGTCACACTCACCTGTGGCAAGATCACGAAGGCTCAGATCGCGGACCTTAAGAGTGCGGCGGAAGAATTCAGGAAGACGCTTAAGAGCGGTGATATCACCCAGATCGCGGAGGCGGATGTGGCCTTTCATGATATTATCTACATGGCGACGGACAATCAGAAGCTTATCCAGCTATTGAATAACTTAAGAGAACAGATGTACCGTTACCGTATCGAATATCTGAAGAGGCCGGAAGCCTACCCCAAGCTTCTCGCCGAGCATGAAGAGATCATCCGGCACATCGAGAATAAGGAGAAGGAAGATGCGGCCAGGATCGTGTGTAAGCATATTGACAATCAGGTAGAGGCGGTCATGGATGTGATACGCACTAAGAAGAATTGAATAAATAACAGAATGTCTGAATAAATCTCATTTATATGTCAAGACTCCTGATATCAAATAAGAGATCAAGTAAGAGATCAGGTAAGGAGGCAGTTACATATGAATATGAGAAAAGATTTTGAGATTCGTTATAGAATTCGGCAGGTGATCTGTGCTATACTGGGTGTCTGTATTGCTGCATTGCTGACGGGGATCTTAGTGGAGCGCAGGATGGAATGGGTGGAGGCGAAGATGAGCAGAACCCAGGAGACGCTGGCTAAGGAGGTCTTGCGGTTCCATGTCCTTGCCAACAGCGACAGTGAAGAAGACCAGGCAGTAAAGCTTAAGGTGCGGGACAGAGTTCTTGCATATATGGAAGAGAATATGACGCCGGAGCTTAAGGAAGAGCCGGATGCCGGGAAGACGAGAGCCTGGATAGAAGCGCATCTTGACGAGATCACAGATACGGCCGGCCAGGTGCTTAAGGAAGAGGGGTTCTCATACGGCTGTGCTTCGGAGCTTGAGCTGGCGTATTTCCCGGATAAGCAGTACGGCGACATCTTCTTCCCGCAGGGGGAGTATGAGGCGCTCAGAGTCAGGCTTGGAGAGGCGAGAGGGCATAACTGGTGGTGCGTCCTGTATCCAAGCTTATGCTTTACCGACACGACCTGTACGGTGGTCAGCGATGAGGGCAGGAAGGGCCTTAAGGAGGTCCTGACGGCAGAAGAATACGAGATGGTCACGGCTACGTCAGACTTTAAGATAAAATGGTTCTTTTTTGGAGATAATGGAGGTAATTCATGACTGAATTTTTAGTCAGGCATTTTGTGAAGGAATATACGGAGATAGAGAAGGTGTCTGTCCGGACTGCCTATGGAGTATTGGCAAGTGTGGTGGGCATCTTTTGCAATGTGCTTTTATTTGCAGTAAAATGGACGATAGGTTATCTCCTGCACAGTATATCTGTTATGGCGGACGCGTTCAACAACCTGTCCGACGCCGGCTCTTCGGTGATAGGGCTGGTGGGAGTGAAGATGGCGAGCAAGCCGGCGGATCAGGATCATCCCTTCGGCCATGGAAGGATCGAATATATCGCCGCGCTGATCGTTGCATTTCTGGTCATGGAGGTCGGCTTCACATTTCTCAAGGATGCGGTGGGGAAGATACGCGATCCGGAGGAGTTAAGGTTCCAGGCGGTGTCGGTGGTGATTCTGATCCTGTCTGTCGGTGTGAAGCTGTGGATGTGCTTCTTTAACCGGAAGCTTGGACGGCGGATCGATTCTAAGGTAATGCTGGCAACGTCGGCGGACGCTCTGGGTGATGTGGTTACAACGACGGCGACGATTGCTTCGGTTCTTTTCTTCCGGATAACGGGCGTCAATATCGACGGGATCGTAGGGCTTGGAGTGTCGCTGGTAGTCATGTGGGCAGGGATCGGAATCGCGAAGGATACGCTGGAACCGCTGATCGGGGAAGCGGTAGAGCCGGAAGAATATGCCAGGATCAAGGAATTTGTGGAAGGGTATGAGGGAGTCCTTGGAAGCCATGATCTGATCGTACATAATTATGGGCCGGGCAGGAATATGGCGTCCATCCATGCAGAGGTGCCTAACGATGTGGAGATCGAGACGTCCCATGAGATTATAGACCGGATCGAACGGGATGCGTTTCGTATGCTCGGCGTGTTCTTAGTGATCCATATGGATCCGGTAGAGACGAAGGATGTGCATGTGATGCAGGTACACAGCCAGGTGGAGCAGATCGTTAAGGCGCTGGATCCGGCGGTGTCCATCCATGATTTCCGTATGATAAATGGAGAGGAACAGGTGAACCTGATCTTCGATATGGAGATTCCCTATGAATATGATGCGAAGAGGCAGGATGAGCTTAAGACGACCCTGATCAAGCTTCTTCAGATCACAGATCCGCGTTATGAGTGTGTGATCACGGCAGAAAGGAGTTATGTGGCTAGTGCAAAAGAATAACAGATATACATTTGAAGGAAGAATCCGGTTCAGTGAGGTGGATCATACCAAGAGGATCACGCTGCCGGGTATCATCAATTATTTTCAGGATTGCAGTACATTCCATTCGGAAGAGCTGGGAGTAGGGATCGATCATTGTGCCGAACGCAGAAGGGCATGGGTATTGTCGGCCTGGCAGGTGGTGGTTGAGAGATATCCGGTAATGGGAGAGAAGATCAGAGTCAGCACTTGGGCAACGAAGTTCGATGGGCTGTTCGGAACACGGAATTTCTGTATGTCAGACGAGAGGCAGCAGGCAGCGGCGTATGCGAATTCGGTGTGGGTCTATATGGATATAGAGAAGGGACGGCCTGCGAAACCGGATGAACGTGAGATCGAACTTTATGGTACAGGAGAACCGTTCCCGATGGAATATGCGCCGCGTAAGATCGTACTTCCGAAAGATTTTGAGTATGGGGAGGCATTTCCGGTCAGGAAATACCATATCGATACGAACGAACATGTGAATAACTGCCAGTATGTGCAGATGGCGTTAGAAGTAATTAAGGAGACGCAGGAAGTGCGTCAGCTCCGGGTAGAATATAAGAAGTCGGCGGTATACGGCGATATGATTTATCCAAGAACCGCAAAGGAAGAAGGCAGGACAGTAGTGGAACTGTGTGATAAGGCTGGGAAGCCTTACGCGGCGGTGGAGTTTCAGTGATACGGAAAGAAGAGGTAAGCTATGGCGTTAGCAGATAATTTGGGAAAGAAAGTAAGATTGATGATCGTAAAGGAAGTGGAATTCGGAGTATATCTCGGCAACAAGGAAGAGAAGGTGCTGCTCCCGAAGAAACAGGTGCCAAGAGGCCTGGAAGCGGGAGATCCGGTGGAGGTATTCTTATATAAGGATTCTTCGGACAGGCTGATCGCAACCACGAACGAACCTAAGCTCACATTAGGAGAGCTTGCGGTGCTTAAGGTCGTGGATGTGGGAAAGATCGGCGCGTTCCTTGACTGGGGGCTTGAGAAGGATCTGCTTCTTCCGTTCAGGGAGCAGACGGCGAAGGTCAGGAAAGGGGACGAGGTGCTTGCAGCCCTGTATGTGGACAAGTCCGGCCGTCTGTGCGCGACGATGAAGGTGTATGAGAAGCTGCGGCAGGATGCGCCGTACCAGAAGGACGACCAGGTAGAAGGGATCGTTTACGATACCAGCGATAATTTCGGCGTCTTTGTGGCGGTAGACGACTGCTATTCCGCGCTGATACCAAAGAGAGAGGCGTTTGGAAAGCTTAGAGTAGGAGAGCGTGTCCATGCGCGTGTTATCAAGGTCCGGGAGGACGGGAAACTGGATCTTGCCGTGAGGGAGAAAGCATTTCTTCAGATGGACACGGACGCACAGATGCTCATGGAACGCCTGGAAGCATCCGGCGGAAAGCTGCCGTTTACAGACAAGGCAGACCCGGAGCTTATCAAGCGGGAATTAGGATTGAGCAAGAATGCGTTCAAGCGGGCAGTCGGGCGGCTCTTGAAGTCAGGAAAGATTGAAATTCGTGAAAAATCTATTGAAATCTGTCAAAAATAGGATATAATTGAGTAGACACATGATGGTATCAGAACGAGAAGGGAGCTTATGTTACTATGAAGGTGCAGAATATAACTAATATTGATAAATTTTTTGCTGTGATCGACGATTGTGCCGGTAAGGTTGAATTGGTGACCGGCGAGGGAGACAGATTGAATCTGAAGTCCAAGCTGTCACAGTATGTATCTATGGCGAACATCTTCTCCAACGGAGAGATTCCGGAGCTTGAGATCATTGCATATGAGAAGGAAGATATCGACAGACTGGTGAAGTTCATGGTTGACGGAGAGTAGTGTACTAATGTGCGAAGTGTTCCCTGGCGGAAGGGGAGCACTTTTTTTCTACAGGCAGCGAGCGAGGAGGGAGTATGAGTTTTGCACATCTTCACGTCCATACGGAATACAGTCTGTTGGACGGTTCGAATAAGATAAAGGAATGTATTGCGCGGGTAAAGGAACTGGGCATGGACAGTGTTGCGATCACGGATCACGGGGTGATGTTCGGGGTGATTGATTTCTACCGTGCGGCGAAGGCAGAAGGGATTAAACCGATATTAGGCTGTGAGGTCTATGTGGCGCCGGGATCCCGTTTCGACAAAGAAGCGGCGGGCAGCGGAGATGACCGGTACTATCATCTGGTGCTGCTTGCCGAGAATGACACGGGTTATCACAATCTGATGAAGATCGTATCGAAGGGGTTCACGGAAGGGTATTATTATAAGCCCCGTGTGGATATGGAGGTGCTGCGGGAATTCCATGAAGGGCTGATCGCCTTAAGCGCGTGTCTTGCGGGGGAGGTTCAGCGCAATATCCTGCGGAATATGTATGAGGAGGGGAAGGAAGCCGCCCTCCGGTATCAGGAGATCTTCGGGGAGGGGAACTTCTTCCTGGAGCTTCAGGATCACGGGATGCAGGAGCAGAAGCTTGTGGACCAGTCCTTGCTTCGGATGTCCAGGGAGACGGGGATCGAACTGGTGGCGACGAACGACGTCCATTATACTTACGCGGAGGATGAGAAGCCTCATGATATGCTCCTGTGTATCCAGACCGGCAAGAAGCTCTCCGACGAGAACCGTATGCGCTATGAGGGCGGTCAGTATTTCATCAAATCCGAGGATGAGATGAGGAAGCTCTTCCCCTATGCGCTGGAAGCACTTGAGAATACCCAGAAGATTGCTGACCGCTGTAATGTTGAGATCGAATTCGGAGTCACGAAGCTGCCGAAGTACGATGTCCCGGAGGGATATACCTCATGGGAATACCTGAACCACCTCTGCTATGAGGGGCTTAAGATGCGCTATCCCAAGGCGGACGAGACGTTGACGCAGCGTTTGGAATATGAGCTGTCTGTGATCAAGTCCATGGGGTATGTGGATTATTTCCTGATTGTGTGGGATTTTATCAGATATGCGAAGGATCACGGGATCATGGTGGGCCCCGGACGGGGATCTGCCGCCGGGAGTATCGTGGCGTACTGCCTTGAGATCACCAGCATCGACCCGATCCGGTATCAGCTCTTGTTCGAGCGTTTCCTGAATCCGGAACGTGTGTCCATGCCGGATATCGACGTGGATTTCTGCTTCGAGCGGAGGCAGGAGGTCATCAATTACGTGGTGGAGAAGTACGGAACCGACCGGGTGGTGCAGATCGTAACCTTTGGTACCATGGCGGCCAAGGGTGTGATCCGGGATGTGGGGAGAGTCATGGACCTTCCCTATGCGTTTGTAGACGGGATCGCGAAGATGATCCCAAGAGGGCAGAATAACCAGCCGGTTTCGTTAGAGCGCGCCCTGGAGATGAATCCGGATTTCAGGAAGCTATACCAGGAGGACGAGCAGGTCCATGAGCTGATCGATATGTCTAAAAGGCTGGAAGGGCTTCCGAGGCATACGTCCATGCACGCGGCGGGCGTCGTGATCAGTCAGGCTTCCATAGATGAGTATGTGCCGCTCTCCTTAGGGTCAGACGGTTCCGTGGTGACACAGTTCACCATGACAACGCTGGAGGAATTGGGGCTTCTGAAGATGGATTTCCTGGGGCTTCGGACGCTGACGGTGATCCAGGACGCCGCAAGGCTGGCAGGCGAGAGCACGGGCAGCGTGATTGATATGGAGCAGATCGATTATAATGATAAGAAGGTCCTGGATTCGATCGGAACCGGGCGGACGGACGGCATCTTCCAGTTGGAGAGCGGCGGGATGAAGGGCTTCATGAAGGAGCTGAAACCGCAGAACCTGGAGGATGTGATCGCGGGGATCTCCCTGTATCGGCCGGGGCCGATGGAGTTCATTCCCCAGTATATCAAGGGGAAGAATCATCCGGGAACCATCACCTACGACTGTCCGCAGTTAGAGCCGATCCTGGCGCCGACCTACGGATGTATCGTCTACCAGGAGCAGGTTATGCAGATCGTGCGCGACCTGGCAGGTTATACCCTGGGACGCAGCGACCTCTTACGCCGCGCCATGTCCAAGAAGAAGGGCGACGTCATGCAGAAGGAACGCCAGAGCTTCGTGTACGGGAATGCGGACGAGGGGGTACCGGGCTGTATCGCCAACGGGATCCCGGAGGCGACAGCCAACAAGATCTATGACGAGATGATAGATTTCGCTAAATATGCGTTCAACAAATCCCATGCGGCTGCTTACGCGGTGGTGGCGTACCAGACGGCGTGGCTTAAGCATTACTACCCGGTAGAATTCATGGCGGCGCTTATGACGTCCGTGATCGACGTGCCGAGCAAGGTGGCGGAGTATATCTATACCTGCCGGCAGATGGGGATCAATATCCTGTCGCCGGACATCAATAAGGGCGTGGGGAATTTCTCGGTGGATGGCGGGAATATCCGATACGGACTTACCGCGATCAAGAGCATCGGACGTCCGGTGAACGCGGCGATCGTCGAAGAGCGTGAGGCCAGAGGAGAGTTCAAGAACCTGAAGGATTTTATCGAGCGTCTGTCCGGCAAGGATATCAATAAGCGGACCATCGAGAACTTCATCAAATCCGGCGCTTTCGATAGTCTGGGAGGGACCAGGAAGCAGTTCATGGTCATCTATGTACAGATCATGGATCAGGTGAACCGGGAGAAGAAATACTCCATGACGGGCCAGATGTCCCTGTTCGATATGGTGGCCGATGACCAGAAGGCGGAGTTCGACGTCCCGCTCCCGGATGTGGGAGAGTATGAGAAGGAGACGAAATTCGCCTTCGAGAAAGAGGTGCTGGGCGTCTACTTAAGCGGTCATCCCATGGAAGAGTACGAGGAGAAGTGGAGGAAGAACATCACCAGGACGACTCTTGACTTCCAGTTGGATGAAGATACCGGGAGAACCAAGGTACACGACGGAGCCAGGGAGACGGTCGGCGGCATGATCACGGCGAAGACGATCAAATACACCAAACAGAATAAGGTGATGGCGTTCGTCACCCTGGAGGACCTGGCGGGATCCGTGGAGGTCGTGGTCTTCCCGCGGGATTATGAGAAGAATCAGCAATACCTGAACGAAGAGGGGAAGGTGTTCATCCGGGGAAGGGTATCCGAGGAGGACGAGGCGGCAAGCAAGCTGATCTGCGAGAAGGTGATTCCGTTTGAACAGACGAAGAGGGAGCTGTGGCTCCAGTATCCGGACAAGGATACCTACCTTAGACAGGAGGGAGAACTGCTGGGGCTGCTTGCGGATTCGGACGGTCAGGACAGCGTCATCATATACTGCAGGAAGGAGAAGGCCATAAAGCGCCTGCCGGCCAACAGATGCGTGAATGCCGATAAATTATTGCTGAACAAAATGACGAATTATCTGGGAGAATCTTGTGTAAAAGTGATAGAAAAAGCCATTGAAAACGTCAGGTAATTCCTGTAAAATGTTGCACGAGAGAAAAACAAGGGAAACATTGATACGAACGAGTTCTCTCTATCCCAGAGTACATAAAATGACTACAATGGAGGAATGATTTATGGCAAAAGTAATACGTACAATCGGAGTATTGACCAGTGGAGGCGATGCGCCGGGAATGAACGCGGCAATCCGTGCCGTTGTCCGTACAGGTCTTACCAAGGGCCTGAGAGTCAGAGGAATCAGAAAGGGTTACCAGGGTTTGTTGGACGAAGAGATCATTGACCTGTCCGCGAGAGATGTATCTGATACGATCCAGCGCGGAGGGACAATTCTTCAGACAGCCCGCTGTGAAGAGATGCGTACAGAAGAAGGGCAGCAGAAGGCCGCTGCGATCCTTAAGAAATACGGCGTTGACGGGCTGGTAGTGATCGGCGGAGATGGATCTTTCGCCGGAGCGCAGGCGTTGGCGAATCTTGGGATCAATACGATCGGTGTTCCGGGAACGATCGACCTGGATATCGCCTGTACCGAGTACACGATCGGGTTTGATACGGCTGTGAATACGGCGATGGAAGCAATTGACAAAGTACGTGATACGTCCACATCTCATGAGAGATGCTCCATTATCGAGGTTATGGGAAGAGATGCCGGGTATCTGGCTCTGTGGTGCGGTATTGCCAACGGTGCAGAGCGTATTCTTCTGCCAGAGGAGCATGGTTATGATGAGGCTGCGATCGTGGCGGATATCCAGGAGTGCAGGAAGCGCGGCAAGAAGAATTATATCATCATCAACGCGGAGGGTATCGGCGGCTCCATAGAGATGGCAGAGAGGATCGAGGCTGCGACCGGTATGGAGACCAGAGCTACGATCATCGGACACATGCAGCGCGGCGGAAGCCCGACCTGTAAGGACAGAGTCTATGCGTCTATTATGGGAGCGATGGCAGTTGATCTTCTGATCGAAGGCAAATCCAACCGTGTTGTGGGATACAAGCATGGACAGTATGTTGATTTTGATATCAATGAGGCGCTTGGCATGCAGAAGGGAATCCCGGTATATCAGTATGAGATAGCGAAGGAACTGGCACTGTAGTGAGAATATATTAGGTACGCTCCCCTTTTTGGGGAGCGTTTTGTTACGTTTTGTTGCGTGATGATGAAGATAGAACTTGAAATTCCGGTCCTCAGGCGGTACAATGAGTATTACGAATGAATAAAGGAGATTCAGGATGTGAGTAATTCGAATAGAACGGCGCCTGTCGGAGTGTTTGATTCCGGAGTGGGGGGCCTGACGGTAGCAAGAGAGATCATGCGCCAGCTCCCGCGGGAGAATATGGTCTACTTCGGAGATACGGCAAGGGTTCCCTACGGAAGTAAGTCCAGGAATAATATCATACGGTATTCCAGGCAGATCATCAGATTCCTGAGGACGAAGGACGTGAAGGCGATCGTGATCGCCTGTAATACGGCGAGCGCGCTGGCGCTGGATGCGGTGAAGGAAGAGACGGACATTCCGGTCATAGGAGTGATCGTCCCGGGAGCCCGGGCAGCAGTGCAGGCGACCCGGAACAAAGTGATCGGTGTTGCAGGTACAGAGGCGACCATACAGAGCGAGACATATACCAAGGTGATAAGGGAGATGTGTCCGGATGCGGTGGTGATCGGGAAGCCGTGCCCTCTGTTCGTACCGTTAGTGGAAGAGGGATTTGCCAAGCACAGGATCACGGAGGAAGTGATCGATATCTATCTGTCGGATATGAGACAGACGGATATGGATACGATGATTCTTGGGTGCACCCATTATCCGCTGCTTCGTTCAAGAATCATGGCATATTTCGGTGAAAAAGTACATATAGTAAATCCAGCATATGAGACGGCGGTGGATCTTAAGAAGATACTGGATGAGAGCGGGACGGCGAATCTGTCAGAAGAGGCTGCGGCGTATGAGTTCTATGTGAGCGATGCTGCGGAGAAGTTCACCCGGCTTGCGAATACCATCCTTCCTTATGATGTGGCGGCAACGAAGGTAGTTAATATAGAAGAATATTAGGTGAGGTTATGACGAAGGAAGTATTACTGAGAATATCCGGCCTGCACTATGAGACGGCAGGTGTGCCGGAGGATGGAGGGGAAGAACCCATTGAAGTGATCACTCCGGCAACGTATTACTATAAGAATGATAAGCATTATGTCGTCTATGACGAGGTGGTGGAGGGGATGCCCGGAACCATCAAGAATAAAGTGCGGATCGCAGAGAGCGGGAAGCTTGAGATCTTAAAGAGCGGCTTATCGAATACCCATATGATCTTCGAGAAGGATAAGATCAATATCACGCAGTATGAGACTCCTTACGGAGAACTGCTGGTTGGAACACATACGAAGGATATGCAGGTGGATGTGACGGACAGCAGCATTGATGTCCATGTGAACTATGCACTGGACGTCAACAGCGAGACGATCGCAGACTGCAACATAGACATGAATATAAAAGCATTGGACCGGTAATGATCCAATGCTTTTGGTAAATCTGAGTTACTGTTATTTGGTTGCTGACTTCGCCTTGTCGCGCATCCTTGCGAAGAAGCCCTTCTTCTTCTGCGGCGTCTCGAGAGGACTTCTAAGACCCTTGACTGCGGTGATATAGATTCCGCTTATGGTAGCCTTGACTTCCTTCTTGACCGGGATCAGCGGGTAGATGTCTGCGTCACACATCAGAGTCATGATCTTAGGGCCGATCTTCGCCTTGACGACCGGAACCTTGGAACGGCGGAGATACTTGGGCGTATTCTCCAGAACGATCGGGGGGAGGCCGGCGTCTTTCAGACGGAGATGTCCCTTATCAATGATAAGCATGGATACGGTCTGCGCTACAGCGGCTAACTGCTCCTGCTGTTCGGCCTGCTTCTTTTCGGCTCTCTTGCCAAGAAAATACAGTACAACACATGCAACGATCAAAACAATCAGTATGACAAGCATTACGATGGTAAACGTACTCATGAGTGAACCTCCTAAAATCTTGCATTTCATGAGAAATATTGTACCATTCTTTAAAGGCAAGTGCAAGAGATTTGTGTATTACCTTATCTTTTATAAAGGGACAGCCGATAGTTAAGGTAAGGGAAGGAATTGCGCAGCGGTTCCAAAGAGAGAAAGTGGTGGCTTATTATGAAGATTTACGGAGATTATACATTTCTGCTGGACAAGTTGAATGTTCGGAATCATTCCCAGGTCCAGGTATTCCAGAATGGCACGAGGATCGTAGAATTCGCGGATCAGTTCATAGAATCCCAGAAGGCGGTGTCGAAGGATAAGGTGTCGATCTCGAAGGAGGGGATGGATTTCCTGCGCGATCATTTACCGGATGATACGGTTATGGTGGAAGGTGCATTGCCAAAGGACGGCACGAAGCTGGTTATGGGAGACGGACTGTCCCTGATGGACGGACTGTGCAGGTCTTATATATTGAACAGGCTTGACAATATCGGAGCCAACGGCGCCAGCAGCAATCTCTATAATGAGATGTCGGCCCGTTACGAGGAAGAGATGGGGTTAAGGGACGGTACGGGAGTGAAGGACCATGCCGAGAGTCTGGCGCGCACCCATCTGGCAATGCAGAAGAAGATCAGGGAAGGCTATGCGAACGGCACGAGAGAGGTCTGGGTGTTAGACCAGAGCACGGGAGAGGATTTCACCGGCGTGGAGTTTGAGATCGAGGGCCGCGCCGTGCGTTACCGCAAGCTTACGATGGAGGAAGAGCTTGACAGCATGGAGAAGGCGTTCGGCCTTCTGAAGGAAGACGTCGCCGTGCGGCTCGTCAAGGAGGAAGCTCAGAAGACTTACTGCTTTGAGGAGGGAGCCGACAAGAACGAAGATAAAGAGGCCTGGTCGGCCGAGGACGCGTTCTGGAAGACGGCGAAGGTGACCGAAGAGATGATAGATGAACTGGAGCAGTTGATCGCAAAGATTGAAGAACTGCTTAAGGGGGAGGCCGAGAAGCCGGAGGATATCGGTGCCAGGCTTACGCAGGAGCTCGTGGCCCACGGTGTGCAGATCGTGGCGGACGGGCAGAGACAGGCCCAGTGTGCGAACTATCGGAAGATGAGTAAGCTTACGATGGATGCTCAGTCGCTTCTGGGATATATCAAGGCGTGACGCAGCGCTCCATCGGGTCAGAAGTCTGATTTCCGGCCGGATGGAGCAGCAGTATAGACAGGAGGAAGTGAATGCTGGAGATCATAGGGGAAGGCGCCGTCGAAGGATACCGATGGATGCTTGACCATCTCTTTTTGATCAATATTGTATTTTCATTGCTGATCATCTTTTTTCAGCGGAGGAATCCCACGACGGTATGGGCGTGGCTTCTTCTGCTGTATTTTATTCCGGGGCTTGGATTCATCCTCTATCTGATCCTTGGGCAGAATTTCCGCAAGGACAGGATGTTCAAGATGAAGGAGATCGAAGGAGAGATCAAGTATGCCGTCCGCAGGCAGGAGGAATCCATATACCGGAAGAAATTAAGGCTCCGAGATCCGGAGCTTGAGCGTTTCAAACGGCTGATCCTGTATAATCTCAACGAAGGAGAAGCGGTGCTGACGGACAACAATGATATCCGGATATTTACCGACGGGAGAGAGAAGTTCCAGACGCTTCTCTCAGAGATGGACCACGCGAGGAATTATATCCATGTGCAGTATTATATCATAAGAAATGACGAGCTCTGGAAGGAGATCGAAGAGGTCCTGGCGCGTAAAGCACGGCAGGGCGTGGAGATCCGTGTCCTGTTCGACAGCATGGGCTGCAGAAGTATGCGTCGTTCTGACTGGGCGAGGATGGAGAAAGCAGGAATCAAGGTTGCCGAGTTCTTCCCGGCGCTTCTGGGGAAGCTGCAGCTTCGTGTGAATTACCGCAATCACAGGAAGATCGTGGTGATAGACGGAAGGATCGGATTCGTCGGCGGGTTCAATGTGGGACGGGAATATCTGGGTAAGAATAAGAAGTTCGGGTACTGGAGAGATACGCATATCTGTATCGAAGGCTCCGCGGTGACTTCACTGGCAGTGCGGTTCGTGCTGGACTGGAATTACGCGGCAAGGGAGAACCTGTTCCTGGAGGACCGGCTCTTTGAGATCCCGACCTATGTGCGGGGCGGAAGGGATCCTGTTCAGATCATCTCCAGCGGTCCGGATTCTAGCAGCCAGGAGATTCGAGACAATTATCTGCGGCTGATCCATATGGCAAGGAAGAACATTTACATCCAGACGCCGTATTTCATACCGGATGATGATATCAGGGACGCGCTGGTGATCGCTGCGAAGTCGGGGATCGATGTGCGGATCATGATCCCTTGCAAGCCGGATCATCCCTTCGTATATTGGGCGACCTATTCTTATATCGGGGAGATGATCGAGGCCGGGGCGAGATGTTATACCTATGATAACGGGTTCCTCCATGCGAAATGCATGTGTGTGGACGGTCTGGTCACCTGCATGGGGACGGCCAATATGGATATCCGAAGCTTTAGCCTGAATTTTGAAGTCAACGCGGTGGTGTACAGCGCGAGGACTACGGAGAAGCTGATGGAAGCGTTCGAGAATGATATCACCAAGAGTACCCTGGTGACCCGTAAGAAATACGAGCAGCGGGATCTGACGGTGCGCATAAAGGAGCAGTTCTGCAGGCTGCTGTCGCCGGTGCTCTAAAAGAAATGATGAAATATATGTGAAAACGCTTTGAAAGTTGGGGCAAATGTGGTATAACATAATAGGATGAAAACGATATTTATAATAGGATTTAGATGAGGTGTAGTATGAAGAAAAGAATTGCAGTATTATTAACAGGTGTGGCTGCGGCTTCCATGATGTTGGCGGGATGTTCCGGCAGCAAGGGGTTGGAGACAGATGAGATGACGATCTCTGTTTATAAAGGAGTTGAGATTAACGAAGTGGCGAAGCCGGGTAAGGTTACGGATGAGGATGTGGAGAACGCGATCCAGGCGACCCTCCAGACCAATGCGACCCCGGAAGAGGTCACGGACCGTGCGGTAGAGTCAGGAGACACGGCGACGATCGATTTCACCGGTAAGATCAACGGAGAAGAATTCGACGGCGGAAGTTCTACGGATTATCCGCTGGTGATCGGTTCAGGTACATTTATCGAAGGCTTCGAGGACAGCGTGGTCGGACATAATATCGGAGATGCATATGAGTGGCAGGGGAAGTTCCCGGACGATTACAGTAATGCAGAATATGCGGGCAAGGATGTGGTATTTGCTATCACGGTCAAGGGTATATCCAAGCAGTCCGTTCCGGAACTTACAGACGAGTTTGTGAAGAGCGTATCCAGCGAGTCCAAGAATGTGAAGGAGTATAAGGAAGAGGTCAAGAAGCGTCTGGATTCCGATAACAAGAAGAACTATGAAGACGGCATCAGCCAGTCTGTATGGCAGAAGGTTCTTGACAATACGGAGATCAAGAAGTATCCGGAGAAAGAGGTGAAGAAGATCTCCGATGCTCTGGTGGAGCAGTATAAGACGACGGCAGAGTATTATCAGCAGGATTATGAGACATTTATCCAGGATCAGATGGGATATAGTGTGGAAGAGTTCGAGAAGCAGGTGGATGATGCAGCTAAGGCAAGCATCAAGCAGACGATGGTGACAGAGGCGATCGCGGACAAAGAGAAGATCAAGATGAGCGATGACGAATACAAAGATCAGCTCAAGAAGATTGCCGAGAGCTTTGGTTATGAGGATGTAGATGCGCTGAAGGATTCTGCGGAGGAAGACGATCTGAAGGATATGGCGCTTAACAATATGGTGAGAGAGTGGCTGACTGAGAACTGTGTTCAGGTGAAGGCAGAGTAAGATAACGGGGCGGGATACCGCCTCGTTTTTGGAATACGAGGAGACTGGGAATATGATTTATGTAACCGGAGATTGTCATGGGGACTACCGGCGGTTTGGCACAGGAATATTCCCGGAGCAGAAGGGGATGGGCAAGGACGATTATGTCATTATATGCGGGGATTTCGGCTATTGGGATGAATCACGGGAACAGAAGTATTGGCTGAAATGGCTGGATGACAAGCCCTTCACAACTCTCTGGGTAGATGGGAATCATGAGAATTATGATTTGCTAAAAAAGCAGAAGATATCACAGTGGTGCGGCGGGAAGGTGCAGTATATCATGCCGTCCGTGATTCATCTGATGCGGGGACAGATCTATGAACTTGACGGACTTAAGATCTTCACTTTCGGCGGTGCGAAGAGCCATGATATATCCGGCGGGATCTTAGAGGCAGGAGATCCCAGGCTCCGTGAGAAGAGGAGGAAGCTGGATAAGAAGAAGGAGCTGTACCGGATCAACCATGTGAGCTGGTGGAAGGAAGAGATGCCGACAGAGGATGAACTGGCGGAAGGGCTTCGTAATCTGATCAGGAATGATTGGGAGGTGGATTTTATCTTCTCGCATTGCTGTGCCACCAGTACCCAGGAGCGGATTGCGGATGGGACGTACCAGCCGGATATTCTGACGAGGTATTTCGATAAGATCAAGGAGATGTGCCGGTATAAGAAGTGGTTTTTCGGACATTACCATGATAACAGGAGTGTGAATAATAAGGAGATTCTACTGTATGAGCAGATTGTACGGATTCATTAAAGAAGAAGCCGAAGATATATATTTTCGGCTTCTTCTTTAATGAGGTGCACTAGCGGCGGACAGGAAAGCTATATTAGAGCTTCTCTGCGGTTTTCTTCTTCAACAGTTCTTTGGCGGAGATTCCGGGTTCGGTCATATGTGCCGGTTCCAAGATCTGGTCCAGCTCGTCTTCGTTCAGAAGGCCTTCCTTTAGGATCAGGGAACGGACAGATTCGCCCGTCTTCATAGCAGTCTTTGCAATCTCTGCAGCCTTCTGGTAACCTACATGCGGGCAGATGGCTGTGATAATCCCCACACTGTTCTCAACCAGGTAACGGCAGCGGCTCTCATTGGCAGTAATGCCGGTGATACAGTTATCGACGAAGGTCTGCACTGCATAAGCCAACGTATCGATAGACTGGAACATGCAGTAGAAGATAATCGGTTCAAATGCATTCAGCTCAAGCTGTCCGGCTTCCGCTGCCATGGTGATGGTCACGTCGTTGCCGATGATATTGAATGCTACCTGGTTTACCACCTCGGGGATAACTGGATTCACCTTACCGGGCATGATGGAAGAGCCGTTCTGGCGTGCGGGCAGGTTGATCTCCGCGAAACCGGCTCTTGGGCCGGAAGACATCAGCCGCAGGTCGTTGGCGATCTTCGATAGAGTAACTGCACATGCCTTGATAGCGCCGGATACGGCGACGAAGGAATCTAGATTCTGCGTGGCGTCGATCAGGTCAAATGCCTGCACCAGCTCCATTCCGGACAATTCGGCAAGATTGGGAACGATCCTTCTCAGATAGGCGGCATCCGCATTGATTCCGGTTCCTACGGCAGTGCCGCCCATGTTCAGCGTACACATCTCTTCCATGGCTTTGTCCATACGGCGGATATCCCGCATGATCGCAACGGAATATGCACGGAACTCCTGGCCAAGGCGGATCGGTACGGCATCCTGCATCTGCGTGCGCCCCATCTTGATCACGTGGTCGAACTCTTCGGCCTTTGCAACCAATGCCTTGTGCAGGCGGAGCAGTTCTTCTTTCAGATTCTTGAGAAGCCTAAGAGAGGTCATCTTCCCGGCAGTCGGGATCACATCGTTGGTGGACTGACCGCAGTTAACATGGTCGTTGGGGTTGACGATAGAGTAGTCTCCCTTCTTGCCGCCCAAGATCTCAATGGCGCGGTTGGCGATCACTTCGTTGGCGTTCATATTGATAGAAGTTCCTGCGCCGCCCTGTATCGGATCTACAATAAAGTCTTTGTGCAGCTTACCTTCCAGGATCTCGTCACAGGCTTTGGCAATGGCGTCTGCAATCTTCCGGTCCAGAATGCCTACCTCGCAGTTCGTGACGGCGCAGGCTTTCTTGATGTATGCGAGGCTGTTGATGATCTCGGGGTGCATATTCAGTCCGGTGATGCGGAAGTTCTCGGCGGCTCTTAAGGATTGTACGCCGTAGTAGACCCCTTGCGGCACGGCTTTGGATCCAATGGAATCTTCTTCTGTACGGTAATCATTATTTTCTATATTCGTATGTTCAGTGTTCATTTTTAATATTCCTTTCTATTTCTTGTTAATATTCCTGCGGTTAATGTTCAGCCGGACATGTATACACATTCGGCGGCAGCCGCAAGGTTTAGATTCTTGCAACCCCTGTCTTTCTTGCCGCTTCTGCAACGGCTGCGGCAACGGCGTCTTTGATGCGCGGGTCAAAGGGCTGCGGCAGGATGTAATCTGCATTCAGTTCATCCGGTGTTACCAGATATGCGATCGCATGTGCGGCAGCTACCTTCATCTCATCATTGATCTCGGAGGCGCGGACGTCTAAGGCGCCTCTGAATAACGCCGGGAAACACAGCACGTTGTTGACCTGGTTCGGGTAATCGGAGCGTCCGGTGGATATGACCGCCGCACCGGCAGCCTTGGCTTCCTCTGGGAAGATCTCAGGGACGGGGTTCGCGCAGGCGAAGATAATCGGATCCTTTGCCATAGTCTTGACCATATCAGAGGTCAAAGTCTTTGGTGCGGATACGCCGATGAAAACATCAGCGCCTTCTATTACCTGGGCAAGTGTTCCCTTTTCATGAGCGCTGTTGGTGATCTTCGCCATCTCTTTTTTGATATCGTTCAGACCTTCGCGTCCTTCATAGATCGCGCCCTTCCGGTCTGTCATGATCACGTTCTTAAGGCCCATAGACATGAGAAGCTTGATAATGGCGATTCCGGCGGCACCGGCCCCGGATGTCACGATCTTGACTTCGTCTAATTTCTTACCGACTACCTTCAGGGCATTCAAGAGCCCGGCAAGGGTGATCACCGCGGTTCCGTGCTGGTCGTCATGGAAGATTGGGATATCGCAGCATTTCTTCAGCTTCTCTTCGATCTCGAAGCAGCGGGGAGCGGAGATGTCCTCCAGGTTGATCCCGCCGAAGCTTCCGGCAAGAAGCCGGACCGTATTCACGATGTCGTCAACCTCCTTGCTGCGGATACATAAGGGAATCGCGTCCACATCGCCGAAAGCCTTGAAAAGGACACATTTGCCTTCCATTACCGGCATTCCGGCTTCCGGCCCGATGTCTCCAAGGCCAAGGACTGCCGTTCCGTCTGTCACAACGGCTACGGTATTCCATCTCCGGGTGAGGTCGAAGCTCTTAGCCGGATCCTTCTGGATCGCAAGGCAAGGCTCGGCAACTCCCGGTGTGTAAGCAAGGCTCAACGCCTCTTTGGAATCTACAGGCGCTCTTGAGACTATCTCAATCTTCCCCTTGAGATCATAGTGCATTTTTAGAGATTCTTCTGCATAGTTCATGACGATATCCTCCCAATCGTGTTTTTGATATTTGAAAGTATTGTCCGCATATTTTCGGTATGTATTCATTATAGGAATTGTAAGAGTAAAAATCAAATATTTATAGTTGTATGAATATTATAATCTATAGTTTATATAACGTGCGAAAGGATTCAAAATATGACATTTTTAATCATATGAGGAAGAATGAGCATATAACCATAAGTTTATAGTAATTATTGATTGCATTGTAGGGGAAAGTAGGATATCATAATTTTTAATACAAATGTACAATACATGCAGAAGAGTTGATGAGGTAAATATATGTTTCATGGGATGAATTATGTGATGGAAGTCTATAAGGAACAGAGCTTTTCGAAGGCGGCTCAGAATCTCTACATCTCTCAGCCGGCGCTGAGCGCGGCGATCAAGAAGATAGAGAAGAAGGTGGGCGCGCCGCTTTTTGACCGGAGTGTGAGCCCGATCCAGTTGACGGAATGCGGCAAGGAATATATACGGACGACGGAGAAGATTCTGGATCTGGAGGATGAATTCGCCTATCTTGTGGGGAATCTCCATGAACTGAAGGCGGGGCATCTGTCCCTGGGCGGGACCTATTTCTTCGCGTCGTTTATCTTTCCGCCGTTTATCGAGCAGTTCAGGGAGAAATATCCCCATGTGAACCTGGATTTCTATGAGGGGTCGACCATGGAACTGGAACAGAAGTTGTTCAATGGAGAGTTGGATATCGTAATTGACAATTATGATCTGAATCCACAGGTCTACCATAGAAGGAAGTGTTTTCAGGAGCAGCTTCTTCTGGCGGTTCCGGCTTCATTTGACAGCAATCGCAGGGCGGTAAACTATCAGCTGACCGCTGCGGATGTGGAGAACGGCAGGCATAGGAACCCAAGGTTTCCCGGAGTGCCGCTTCGCAAATTCAAGGAGGATCCGTTCGTGGTGCTGCGCGCCCATAATGATACGAGGGAGAGGATTGATGCAATCTGCCTGAGAGAGAATATTCAGCTTAATTATATTCTGAAACTGGATCAGGTCATGACGACCTATCATCTCACGCAATATGGGATGGGGATCTCGATCGTAAATGATACGCTGATCAAGCATCTGCATTCGGATTCGTCGGTGATCTATTATAAGCTGGATGCCCCGGAAGCTTCGAGGGATGTGTATCTGTATTATAAGAAGAATGCATATCTGACGCGGGCGATGCAGGAGTTTATTCAGATTGCGGTGCCGGAGGAATGGTAATTTGACATAGCCATATTTACAATAAGATAAAAACAGAACTCTTTGAGGTGGAAGATTTCCTGCCAAAGAGTTCTTGTTTTTTATCATTTAGAGTTAATTCTTTTCGTCTTCTATCTGCCTGATATATCTCAGAACCTCTTCATATGTTGGGATAGAGGATTGAGCCCCCCGTCTTGTGACAACGATGGAGGATACATAATTTGCGAAGACTGCGGCTTCTTTCAGATCCTTCCCTTCCGCCAGCATAACGGCCAGCGCCGCTGTGAAGGAATCGCCGGCGGCAGTCGTATCTATGGCGTCTACAGGGATAGCAGGAATCTGGCAGATTCCGGTCTCTTCTGAGTCCAGATAGACGCCTTTTTCGCCGAGTGTTACCAGGATGTTTTTTACTCCTTTTTGTCTCAACTGTCCAGATGCTTCGGATAGATGCGATTCAATATCCTCAATTCCTGTCAGCATCCGAAGTTCTGTTTCGTTTGGTTTGATGATATCTACATAGCGGTATAATTCTTCCGGAAATTCTTTCGGAACAGGGGCGGGATCAAGAATCACCGTTTTCCCTAATGCCTTCGCTGTCTTTGTGCCGTAACACACGGTATCGAGCGGAATCTCCAATTGGAATATAATAATATCAGCCTCCTTAAGCAGGGTAATATTATCATCGATATCCTTGCATGACAGAGTGGCGTTTGCGCCGGAAACTACTACAATGCAGTTATCCCCGTCGCTGTTCACGGTGATCAGTGCAATTCCGGTTGTTGTGCCGGGTCTTCTGATGATTTTTGAGGTGTCTACACCGGCTTTGTTAAGGCTTGCTATTTGGATGTCGGCGTACATATCATTGCCGACGGCGCCGAGCATAGTGATATCAGCGCCCAGGCAGCCGGCGGCACAGGCCTGGTTGGCGCCTTTGCCGCCCGGAATCATTTCCATATGGCTGCTTAAGATTGTCTCGCCTGTGGTCGGCGTATGGTCTACGTTGACGACCATATCCAGATTCAGGCTTCCGATTACTAATATTTTCTTCATAGTCATTTATCCTTTCACGCTGCCTGCCGTAATGCCTTCCACGAAGTATTTCTGGAAAGGAAGGAACAGGCAGATTGGGATGATTGCAGATAACATGGAGCTTGCGTAGATGTAGGTCCACTGGATAGACCGCTCTCCGCTGAACTGGCTGATTGCAATCTGGATTGTGCGGATTTCCTTAGAGCGTGCGACAAGCAACGGCCACATGTAGGAATTCCATTGGTTCATGAAGATCATGAGTCCGGCTGTAACGAATACAGGGACGGAGATCGGCATGATGATCTTGGTGAAGATCGTAGGCCACTTGGCGCCGTCTACCCGCGCTGCTTCCACCAGGCTTGGTGGAATATCCTTGAAGAACTGGATAAAGAGGAAGGTAACCAGTCCGTCTGCAACGGCAGGGATGATCATTCCGGCATAAGTATCTACCATATGGAGATTGCTTGCCACGCCGTATAAGGGGATGGCAATCGCTTCAAAGGGCACCATAAAGGAGATTAAAACCAAAGGATAGAGGAATTTCTTCCCTTTGAACTCAAAGCATGTGAATGCAAAGGCGGCCATGGAGTTTAAGATACATCCGAATATAATCGTGAGTATGGTTACGATTAAAGTATTCATAATGGGACGCCAGAATTCATGTTTGGTGAAAATGATCACATAATTCTCAAAAGTAGCAGCGGTAGGAATCAAGGATTTGATCGAGAACGGGAACATGTTCCGGAACAAATCATCCTGGGTTCGCAAGGAAGCGGAAAGGCAGAACAAAATCGGGAAAAGCGCTGCAACAGCCATGGTAACCAGGACGATATAGATCAATATTTTTTTGATATTGGCTTTTTGCCGTAAAGTCATTTGTTTGCCTCCTTTTCTGTCATGAATTTATTCTGTACGAAACAGACCAGCATTACTATGACGAGCAATATGGTTACAAGGCAGGCCTGCCTTGGCCTGTTGGAATATTTGAAAGCAGATTTGTAGGCTTCATACATCAATACGTTGGTGCTTCCCTGGGGACCGCCGTCCGTGGCGATCTGCATAGGTGCAAACAGCAGGAAATTCGCGGTGGTATTCGCAACCAGAACGAACAGCCAGGTATTCTTGAGCAGCGGGATCGTGATCCGGAACAATGTGTTGAAGAATCCGGAACCGTCGATCTTCGCAGACTCATAGACTGCGGAGTCGATTCCTTTTAACCCGGCAAGAATGAACATCATCCAGTATGCGCAGCCTCTCCAGGAGGAGATCAGCACGATGGAAAGAAGCGCCCATTTCTTATCGATCAGGAATCCGACCGGTCTAAGGCCAAGGACACCGAGCATGCTGTTCACAACTCCGTTATTCACATTTAACATCATCTGCCAGATGACGGTTGATATGGTAAGAGATATACAAAAGGGGAGATAGAATATGGTGCGGAAGATCTCTATTCCCCGGACTTTCACATTCACAAACAGGGCCATGATGAATGATACGATAATCTGGATGGGAATGATAATAATGTTGAATTTCAGTGTGACTTTCAACGAGTTCCAGAAAGCCTTGTCTGCGAATAAATGCTTATAATTATCCAGGGTGAAGCTGCTGCCGTTAGAAACAAATCCCTGGATGACGCTGTCTATAATCGGATATATCTTAAAAATACAAATCATTACAATGGTTGGTAATATCAAAAGATATGGAAGCCATTTGTTTTTAATATAGATACCGCCCATGACAATCTCCTTTCTATTCCATGTATACGAGAAAATCAGGTTGCTGCTTTTAAGTCAGCAACCTGGATTTAGAATTATTTATACGCTGCGGTTGCGGCATCAAATTGTTCTACCGCAGTGTTCAGAGCTTCTTCTACGTCAGCGCCGTTGCGGACATCTTCCCAAGCCTGGTCAAGAGCTGTGGAGTATTCGCCGAATACAGGTGTCACCGCACGCGGTACGGCAGTGTTTGCTGCCTCATAGGCTGCGATCTTCATGTCCTCGGGTGCATCCGGGTTATTGGCGATCTCTTCCTGCTTGTCGAGACGGCTTGGAACGTCGCCGTTGATCTCAAGCCACATATCGCTTCCTTTGCCCAGGGTAAAGTATTTGATAAAATCAGCGGCAGCATCTTTGTTACTGGACTTGGAATTGATTCCGAAGTACCAGCTTCCGGTTGAAGTGGCAACTTCATCCTCATGTCCTTCGAAGCAAGGAGCATAGGTATAGCCGACTTCGTCATCACATGTCATGTTAGAAGGTGTCCAGGTTCCTCCGATCATGAATAATACTTTTCCGGCAGCGAATTGATCCCCAAGCTGATCTGCGTCGTATCCTCTGGAGGCAATCCCGTCATCTACAAGTTTCTGGTACCAGGTCATGGCATCGATCCATGGTTTTGTATTTACAACACCGTCCAGGGAGTATCCGTCGTCACTGATGTTCTTCCCGCCCATGGAATTGGCAAGCATATTCATCTGATATACACGGCTTACCTGCTGGAAGTCGAATCCGATATATCCCTGGGATCCGTCCGGATCAAGTTTTTTGAGACCCTGCTTAGCAAGGTCAGCTACTTCTTCGTAGGTCAGACGGTTATCGGCGTCATTTTCCGGAATCTTGATACCGGCCTGATCGAGCAGAGTCTTGTTATAATATAATTCCTGAGTAGACGTATTCTCAGGTGCGGCGTACATGGTATCCTCCCATACGCCGGCCTGATAGGAAGCGTCATCCCATTTTGCTTTCTCTTCGTCGTTGAAATACTGGTCCAATGGCTCTAGGTATCCGCTGGAACCATACTTGGATACATAGGTTACGTCAACGCTCATAACATCAAAATCAGCATCCCCGGCCGCAGATTTTGTCTCGATTACTTCAAACAGATCGTTGAAGGTGTAGAATTCTGCGTTAATATGTACGCCTGTTTCCTCTTCATAAGCTTCAAGGATAGGTTTTGTGATGCCTTCCCATCCGTCTTCTCCTGTTCCTTGGGAGATCCATTTGATCGTAACGGAATCTCCGCTGCTTTCTCCGCCGTCAGATGAGCTGCTGCCGGAATCATTGCCAGAGTCGTTGCCGGAGCCGCCGCATCCGGTAAGAGCCATGCCGGCTGTCATTGCTGTAACGAGTGTCAATGCCATAATTTTTCTTAATTTCATAACGATTCCCCTTTTCTATATTATTTGGTTAGTTTCTTGAACAGGTCTGCGAACAAATTGTCACGGTTGATATAGTACACATATTTGATAAAATGTCTGTTATTATCGTATGCATATCGGTCGTCATACTCCGGGATCGGGCTGTGGATCAGGCTGTCTTCCATGAAATCACCGTCTAACAGCCACGCGACTGCGGTGACATCCCAGATCGGCCTTGTCCAGGTGGAACCGCCGTAGCATTCCATAGCTTCTTTGGTGGTCACATCTACAAGATAGTCACACAGCTTGTTCTTCCCTCTCAAATGGTGTTCTAATTCCGGGCCGCTGGTGGTGAATGCAGATACAACGCCCATGCAGGGAAGCTGCACAAGAGGAACTTCGCATCCGAATACAATTCTGGCTCCGGCAACATCCTGATAGAGGTTGAACTCCTTATTGTGCGGCCAGTGCGTGGCGTTGCCGCCCAGCCAGATCAGTACGATCCTGTCCTTAATCTCAGGCTTCATGATTAGTGCGGAAGATACATTCGTGATTGCCCCGATTGCGATCACGTATAACGGATTGTCTTCCGTGTAATTCATGGCGCGTTCTGCCAGATCTTTGGATGCATCGGATACTACAGGTTCGTCTTCGGATGGCATATACCGGGTAGAACCTCTGAAAACAACATCTTTCAGATCTTCTCTTTCCATCAGCGTCAGGACTCTTAATATCTCCTGATAACTCTTCTCCATCCCGTCGGCCGGACCGGAAGATTTCTGGTTGAAGAAGGGCGCGGCATAGATAGCCTTCAGGTTCAATTTCTCATCTGATTTGATCAGATATGCCAGCGCAAACTGATCGTCGATCTCGTTGTATGTATCCGTGTCGATTACGACATCTACTTTCCCCGTTGGCTTCCTAAGCCGTGAGATGAGCCTTGCCTGGTCGGACTGACAATTTGTTACGGAAGCGCTTGTAAATGCTTCCCATTCTTTCTTCGCTTCGTCTTTGTTCATAATTCTCCTTTCCCTGAATGTATTGTTAATAGTGAAGATGTCAGAATGTTTAGGAAAGTATTTTCCTAAATAATTTTCTTATGCACATATACTACATTACATTTTTGCTTCTGTCAACAGTTATTTTAGAAAATATATAATAAAATTTTTTCTTATAATATTTTCCTGTGCAATATATACAACACAATTCTTGGGGTCGTTGACAAAATATGGAATATCATACATAATAGTTACATAAATAATAAGTTGAGGGAAAGCCTATGACGATTAAAGAGATTGCGAATCTGGCCGGTGTTTCTATATCTACCGTTTCCAAGATCATTAATAATAAAGATCAGAATATCAATCCGGAAACCCGCAGCCGGGTATTAAAAATTGTAAAAGAGTATAACTATACGCCTTACAGCAATGTGAAGAACATATCCACTGCAAAAAATTTTCTGATCGGTGTACTTCTGAAGGAAGGGTCTCAGACCAATCTGATGCTGAATGGAATCTTACATACAGCACAGGAGCAGGGTTACAGTATTCTGTTGTATGACAGCGGGAACAGCGAGGAGTTAGAGTTGAAGCATATTACCTCTCTGTGTAAGAATCATGTGGATGGAGTGATATGGGAGCCGGTATCGGAACAGAGTGAACAGTACGAAAGACATTTTGCAGAATATAATATCGCTGTCTGTTATATTAACGGATATTCAGATCATTTTTTCTCTATAGATTTTGCGCAGATGGGTTATGTATTGACCAGGAAGCTGTTGGATTATAAGCATACAAGACTGGCCTGTCTCCTGAAGGAGAAGAGCCAGCGCTCGGCCCTTGTGTTAGAGGGATTCAAGAAATGTCTTTATGAGAATCAGATCCCGTATAATGAGAAAATGGAACTGTATATTTCGGATCAGGATTATTTTACGAAGATCATTAATTATGAAATATCGGGAATTGTCAGCTCTCATTTTGCGTCATCTCTGATGCTGTATGAGCAGATGGAGCGTCTTCACTATTATATTCCGTCGGATCTGTCGCTGGTAAGTCTGAAGGATGATGTGAGGGAAGGAATATCGTTTCCGCATATTTCCAGTGTGAAGATACCGTATCGGGAATTTGGACAATATGTATGCAGAGATTTGATTAATAAATGTGAGAAGCGGGAGCGGGCGTTGGAGCATCTTTTTGCTGCGCCGTATATCTTTGATAATGAAGATAGTCTGGAACCGCCGCCGTTCATGCGTGTTAAGAAGATCGTGGTTGTGGGCAGTATTAACCTTGACGTCACGTTCAATGTGGACTGGCTTCCGCAGGCCGGGCGGACCACGACGATCCTGAATTCCAATACCACGGCGGGCGGCAAAGGTGCGAACCAGGCGGTAGGTGCGGCGAAGCTTGGCAGGGAAGTTACTTTGATCGGTGAGATCGGGAATGATGCGGATGCCGCGTTTCTTTTTGATACATTGGAGCAGGAGAATGTGACCACTCAGGGAGTGCACCGGGATCTTACCGCGCAGACCGGGAAGGCGTATATCTATATCGAGAACTCCGGTGAGAGTGCGGTGACCATTCTCTCGGGCGCGAACGGTAATCTGTCGGCGGCGGGGATCCGTAAGCGGCAATATCTGTTTGAGAATGCGGGGTATTGTCTACTTGCGACAGAGATACCGATTGAGACAGTGATAGAAGCGGCTAAGACTGCAAAAGAGTATGGGGTGAAAAATATCCTGAAACCGGCAGCTTTAAAGACCATACCGGAAGAGCTTCTTGCGCTTACGGATATCTTTATTCCGAACCGGAAGGAAGCGACCGCGCTGTGTCCGGATGGCGATACGGTAGAAGAACGGGCGCAATATTTCCTGGAGAAAGGGGTCGGGACGGTTATTATCACACTCGGAGAAGACGGATGTTATCTAAGGACGGCGGATAGGGAGAAATATTTTCCGGCGGCGGACTTCGTAGCGATTGATGCAACCGGGGGTGCGGATGCGTTCATCTGTGCACTTGCTTCCTGCTTAAGTGAAGGGTTTTCGCTGGACAGATCTATCCGTATCGCAACGTATGCGGCGGGCTTCTGTGTATCCAGGCAGGGAGTTGTGCCTGCGCTGGTGGACCGGAACACATTGGAGACACATATCAGTAAGGTGGAGCCGGGGCTGTTAGTGTAGAATTCATCGTTAATTGCGCAATGCTGTACTAGGCAAACAGGTCTGGATAAACTATAATGGATAAGAATGAAAGTATCTTTGGAAAGCGGGGGTGCGGCGTATGGGGATCTATCTGAATCCGGGAAATAAAGGATTCTGGGAATCGATCCGTTCGGAGATCTATGTGGACAAGACGAATCTGATCGCATGTACGAACAGATTTATGAATACAGAAGATAAATATGTATGTGTAAGCAGGCCCAGACGCTTTGGCAAGTCGATGGCGCTTAAGATGCTTGATGTGATTTATCTGAATATGCAGCAGTTCTTGATCGAGGCGGATTCCAATGAAGTAATGAAATATCTGGAACAAGAATTGTTAGAAGAGATTTTTGAGGAATATGGGGCAATTTTAACAGGACAAGAGGTAAGGTTTGCTGCGAGAATGCTATGAGCGTCAGCGGTTGGCCGGAGGTCATGCGTGTCCTTCGGGCGTCGGAGCAATTACTTACGGATACTCTGAATGTGGAGGAAGAGCGTGTTGCCAAGGGGCTTGACCGAGCGCATATGGAGGCGGTGTCTATCTTGGCTTACAATGACGAGAATTCGCTTAGCTGTGCCATTTGGCTTGCATATTACAGTGCAAGGAAGGAGTACAGGCTTATCAGGGAATTACCTTCCGGGCGAGGGTTCGCGGATGTGGTGTTCCTGCCGCTGCCGGCTGTGAATAAGCCGGCGCTTGTAGTGGATATTATCATATACGTTGAAGAAAAAAAGTCAATGTGAAATAGAAAAATATTTTGGGGTAAAAAATAAAGGAAAGGACTTGTGTATGATGACAGATGAAAAAATCAAAAATTCCAGTGAACTGGAGTTTGCCGTATTTTGCATTGAAAATGTGGCGGCAAAACTGGGTGTGGGTGCAGAGCGCGTCTATCAGGCATTTACCGAAAAGAGCAATATTATGAACGGCTATATCGTGCCGGAATTTGAAGTGCTGCATACCCAGAGCCGGGAATATATTGTAGACGATCTCCTTGATGTGATGAATGAAAGGGGTGTGGAAGTATGATTCTCTATCATGGTTCTTTTTTAGAGATTGCAAAGCCGGATTTGG
>CANTDX010000022.1 GCA_947652615.1 uncultured Dorea sp.
GATACCGAGAGGTATCCGTATCAAATGAGATGTGCAAGACTTTTATCGTGGCAGAGGTCATGGTAAAGGTCTTTTTATATTTGGACACACACTCTGCCGCAGTCAGTCAGATCTCATCTCAGCTACATTAGAAAGGAGGTTGATAGATATGGGATGTCTGGGTAATTTACTCTGGTTTATCTTCGGAGGTTTTGTAAGCGGACTGAGCTGGGTGCTCGCCGGTTGTCTCTGGAGCATTACCATCATTGGTATTCCCGTTGGGATGCAGTGTTTTAAGATGGCGGGGCTTAGCTTCTTTCCCTTCGGCAAAGAAGTCGTCTACGGCGGCGGGGCAGGTTCTTTCCTGCTCAATATCATATGGCTCATTGTCTCCGGATTCTGGCTTGCCGTAGAATCGGCAGCGATCGGCGCCCTGCTCTGTATTACGATTATCGGTATCCCCTTTGGTCTGCAGCAATTCAAACTCGCCAAGCTGGCCCTGATGCCATTTGGCACAACCGTGCGTTACTAACCAATATCCTGCGGCAGCCGCCAGATGTGCATGCAAGCATGCCCGCTTGGCTCGTTGCTCGCAAGAATAACAAAAAAAGGAGAATCATTATGGAAAAACAACAATATGTATGCCCCAAATGCGGCAATATGCACTACGAAACCGATCAGTTTCAGGCGACCGGCGGGAATTTCGCCAAGGTATTCGATGTCCAGAATAAGAAATTCGCCACCGTCACCTGCACACGCTGCGGCTACACAGAATTATACAAACGAATGAATTCCGATGGATGGGACATCATTGACTTCCTAATGGGATAACTTATAATACGGGCAATGTCTTTTCAGGCATTGCCTGTTCTCATCAGAGAAATCACATGTGATCTTCTCCGTCAATTCCATCTCTACGCCTAATGTCTCTTTCACGAACTCTGCCGCTTCCTTCACCGCCGTAAATGAATTCCTCTTGCAGCATCTTGGCCCGCCAAGCCTGGCAATAGCGCCGAGAGCCCTCGACGTCATCTGATTAGACAGCTTCCAGGAATTCCCGGTAAGCGGGGTTGCCTTCGTGACGATACTCATGAATATCCCCGTGCTGACTGCCGCTCCGCAGCATCCCCACAATCCGCAGGAACCGCCCGGATACTCGCTTCCTCTCACCTTCATCTCCTCAAGCGCTTCCTCGAACGCTTCCTGTCCTCCGCGATTCTCGAAGCCTCCGCCGTTCTTATACGCCGTAAGCAGCACCGCTCCCACCATCACATGGTGTTCCGGTCCATGCATATATATGTAGGGATCCTCCATCAATGACTGCATCAGGACAAGCGGATTCTTCTCTCCGCTTGTCCTGCATCCGTCCATAATCACCTGGATCCCTCTCCTGGCATGACAGTCGTCACATACATAGTGGCCGTCCTCACAGCTTGCATGGCTCTCGAATTCCTTATGACACATCACACATTCCATCTTCTGTGCCTTCTCATAATATACGATAGGCTTGCCGCATACCAGACACGCGCCTACATCCCTTGCCATATTCCATCCTCCCTTACATCCATCACTGTTACTTCACTTCCGCCGCCAGACGACCCACTGCGAGCAGCAAAGTGTCTGGCTATCTTCCAGCAATCCATCATCCAAGACGGACTCCGTCCTTCACCACTGCCTTCACCTTCAATTCCTCATCAAGCAGCACCACATTCCCCTTCTTCCCCGGTGCAATAGAACCATATTCCTCATACACTCCAAGACACCTCGCCGGATTCATCGTGACGCAGGCAACCGCCGTCTCAAGCGGAATCCCCATCTTCTGGACTGCTGTCTTCATACAATCCATCAGGTTCGTCGCCGATCCCGCCAAGGCGCCATTGGACGCAAGGGTCGCCCTGTTGCCGCTGACATTCACATCCAGGCCGCCAAGGGTGTACCTTCCGTCCGGCATCCCGGTAGCGCGCATGCTGTCACTGATCAGGACGATCCGGTCCGCACCAAGCATCTTGAAGGTTGCACGCACCACAGACGGGTGAATATGCACTCCGTCACAGATCAGCTCCGCGTTCACATGGGCGCTGTCTGACACTGCGCCAACCACCCCCGGATTCCTGTGGGTGAATGCCGGCATAGCGTTATACAGATGCACCGCATGGTCCGCCCCCGCATTGAAAGCCTTCATAGCCGTATCATAATCTGCGTTGGTGTGGGCAAGGGAGATATGAACCTGATCCTTCATCTTACAGATGAATTCTTCCACATTCTCACTGCGCTCCGGTGCCACGCCGACGAATCGTACCAGCCCTTCGGAAGCCTCAAGGAAGCGCCTGCAGATCTCCTCATTGCAGGAAATGATGTTCCGTGCATCCTGCGCGCCCTTTTTCTCCTCGCTGATGAATGGGCCCTCCATGTTCACGCCGATCAGATCCGCCCCCAAAGCTCTGCCCTTCTGCGCGTCTTTCTTATAATCTGCCGCAACTGACAGGATCTCCTCTAATTCATTTACCGGAAGCGTCATGGTTGCCGGCGCGATCGCCGTCACTCCCACAGACGCCTCATACTCTGCGATCCCTGCGATGGATTCCCTGGTACCGTCGCAGAAATCATATCCCTTGCATCCATGAAAATGCAGATCGATCAGCCCCGGGATGGCATAGCACCCTTCCCCGTCAAGAACTTCTTCTTCCGGATCATCCGGCGCTTCGCCTTCCGCGAATCTCCCGTCACGGATGACGACCTCCCCGCTGACGAATTCCCGGTTCTCCGTATAAACCTTCACATTCTTAATTACCATCTCTAATCCTCCTTTTCATACCGCCCCTCACCTTCGTTCGGCGGCATCCCGTCGGAAGGCATCTTCTGAAATGTTCCGCATTTGCCTTCCTCCTCCTTCAAGTGCGCGCAGGGTGTTGTCGTGCAGGATCTCCCTGGCGAACTTATCTTGCTCCACATAGTAGGAATAGATAATATCGATCATTACCAGAACCGGGAACTGCGGGGAGATCACGTTCCCATGGTTCAGATGACGGAGCGACGGAAGAAGCACGATCTCGTCGCAGAATCCTTCGAAGATCCCTTTGTTCTTCGCCGTCAGAAGCACCGTCTTCGCCCCTCTTCTGTGGGCTTCCCTGAGCAGGTACAGTACATCCTCCTTCTCCCCGCTGATGCTGATCCCAAACACCAGGCTCTCCTTATCCTGGAACACCGCCTGCATCCGCATCAGATCCGCGTCTTTGATCGAGTCGATATCCACGCCGATCCTCATAAAACGGAATTCCATCTCCTCCGCCGTAAGCCCGGAGCTTCCCCTGCCGCACACGAAGACTCTCTTAGACTGATTCAGATATCTTCCGATCCTGGCAACCTGCGATTCATCCACCAGATTGTATGTCTTGTTCAGAAGCTCCTGATACGCGTTCAGGACCATTCGCGTATTGCCCGTCATTGATTCCTTCTTCTCAACAAAGGTCTCCTCATACTGGTATACGAATTCCCTGTACCCCCGATAGCCGCATTTCTTGGCAAACCGGGACAGAGACGCCTCCGACACATACAGAAGCTCCGAGATACATTTTGCGGAGAAATCCATTTTCTTTCGATTTCGTATGAAGAACTCGGCGATCGTCTTCTCCACCATCGTAAGATTATCATAATTCGATTCTATCATCGGCACTACAGATTTTACATAATATTCCATCTTACATCACCTGTCATGTCTTCCGACAGCCTTAAAATGATAAAACGCACCCAGCATACCGGCGTCATTCCTGTGCTCTGCAAATGCGATTCTCGTTACAGAGGCTACGCTTGGGATCAGATACCTCTTCACTGCCTTCTCTATCCGTTCCTTAAGATAATCCTCCTGCGCCATGATACCTCCCCCCAATACGACAACCTCGGGATTGATCACATAACAGATATTGGCAATCCCCTGTCCAAGCACATCTGTCATCTCATCGATCGCCCTGATACAGAGCTCGTCCCCCTTCTTCGCCTCCTCAAATATATGATATCCGTTCCACACATCCGCCGTCTCGTTCTTCCACTCCGCCACCTTTCTTGAAAGAATGCTCGCCGCCCCCAAGGTCTGGAAATCACTTCCCGCTATATGCATATATCCGATCTCACAGGCACTATTGCTGAAACCGTGAAATACCTTCCCATCCGCTATGATACAGCCGCCAATCCCCGTTCCGACCGTCAGCATGAGCGACGGATCGGCCCCTTTTGACGCACCCGACACCGATTCCGCAAGCCCTGCACAGTTCACGTCATTCTCCACTTCACAGGGAATCTCAAACTTACGTTCCATCACTTCTTTGAAACAGGTTCCCGCATAATTCGGGATCAGCGACGCCGCGTGAAAGATCTCCCCCTTCCCGGTATCTACCATACCCGCCGTAGAGATGCAGATACCATCGATCTTCGCTGTCTCCCGATACCGTTCTACAATACCGACTGCCTTGGACAGGATGGACGGCCCACCCTTGTATGCTTCGGTCCGCATCTCACTTCGGCAGATAAACTCTCCGGCATCATTCAATATCCCGTACTTGATCGCTGTCCCGCCTATATCTATACCTACATATCTTTCCATATCTGCACCCCTTTATTATATGATACCAGCAACAAAAAGTCACTACTTGACTATATCTTTACTTTGAATATCGCCTTCTTGATCTTCTCCGGCTTATCCGCTGCAATCGCCGTCCGATGGGCGTCGCTTGGATAGCAGACCAGGAAATCCCCCGGCTTAAGGATCACAGAGCCATTCTTGTCCCCGTCCATCGGCAGGAAATCGTCTTGCGCCGCATATTCCTTCACATCCATATTATGGATGAAATTCAGATCGATCTGCTCTGTCCCCTCAAGCATCAGATGTACGTCCAGATATTGTCTGTGCGCCTCCCAGAAACGATCCTTTGGCTTGACTGTCTCGTATTCTACGATATTTACGAAGATCCTTTTTGCATCAATCTCATGACATCCCCTGTCGTATGCAGACAGTTCATTCTCCTTCGCATAATTGAAGCACTTGAATATTCCGTCTTCCATACATAAGTATTCTTTCAGATTCCGAACATTTCCAAATATCATCTTCTCCTCCTTCTCAATTCTTGTAGATCGTCGTATATGGAGCCGGTACGGAAGTATCTCCCTTTATCTTCCTGTAGATCATGCTTGCCGGAATCCCCACAACCAGAGATACCGCAATGGATATCAGGGAGTAAGACCAGATCGTCACCGCCTCTGCAGGGACAAAGTATTTGATAATGACCATGACAAGGGATGCCGCGATAAATGCCAGCGTCGCCCCAAAGGTATTGGCAGATTTCGTAAATGCTCCAAGAATGAAGGTTCCGATCAGAATCCCAAGTACCAGGCCCATGAATCCGTTAAACCATTCATATGCCGACTTCACTCCGCCGTTGGCCAGCACCATAGACACGACGATGGAGAAGATACCGACGATCAGGGAAACATACTGCCCGATCTTCGTCTGTGTCTCGAAACTCAGCTTTTTCTTCGTGAGACGGGCCTGGATATCGAGCGTCCAGCTCGCCGCCACAGAATTCAGTCCGGTTGACAGGGTAGACTGTGACGCCGCATAGATCGCCGCAAGCAACAGTCCCGTGACGCCGATCGGAAGCTCGAATGCGATATAAGACGCGAAGATCTGATCCTGCGCCGCCGCCGGCGGAAGTGTATTCTGCTTATAGAATACATACAAGCCCGTTCCGATCAGATAGAATACGGTTGCAATAAAGATAGACAGCGCTCCGTTCGTAAGCATCATCTTATTCAGCTTCTTCGTATCTGTCGTCGTCGTAAAACGCTGCACGATATCCTGGCTTGACACATAAGACCCCATCGTATTGAACCCTGCACCCACGATCATGATGAATACACTGTCCTTCAAGATATTGATGTTGAATACAGGCTGGTCCGCGGCAAGGAATTTGTGCTCTGATCCCAATACATGAAATATAGCCCCGATTCCCCCGTCGATATGTGCCAGAAGGTACACCAGCGAGAAGGTAACTCCGATCAGCAGCACCGATCCCTGGATGAAGTCCGTCCAGAGTACGGATTTCAGACCGCCGGTATAGGAGTAGATAATTGCGATCACACCCATGATAATGATCAGCAGATTGACGCTGATGCCGGTAAGGCTTCCGAGCACCATACACGGAAGATACATGATGATCGACATACGCCCCACCTGGTAAATGATAAACATCACCGCTCCCAGCACACGGAGGCCCTTGCTCCCAAAGCGCAGTTCCAGATAGTGATATGCCGTATCAATACACAGCCTGCTGTAGATCGGAAGGAAGAACCGGATCGTCAGAGGGATCGCAAGCAGCATGCCAAGCTGGGCAAACCACATGATCCAGGTTCCGGCATAGGAATTACCTGCGAGAGACAGAAACGATATGGGGCTTAACAAGGTTGCAAATATGGATACGGCGGTTACCCACCACGGTACGGTTCCGTCGCCTTTGAAATATTCTTTTCCCTTCATCTCTTTCTTCGCAAAATGCAGACCGGCAAACAATACCGCCGCCAGATATACTACCAAAATAATCAGATCAATTACTGTAAATCCCTGCATATCTTATCCCTCTATACTTTCTGTCCGTCTACTGTATCCCGTATCATCTGCGCCGCTTCCCTGACGATCGCTCCATCGCTATCGATCAGGTTCGTCAGCGGTTCTCTCACTCCCCCAAGTTCAAGCCCTTCATTGATCTTAAGTACAGCCTTGATGACGCCGTACATATTTCCATGGGCAGAACACAGCTTATAGATGATCTCATTGACCTTGTACTGGAGCTTCCCTGCCTTCTCAAGCTCACCCGCCTTCATATATTCTTCCAGCTTCAGAAATAATTCCGGCATTGCGCCGTAGGTGCCTCCGATGCCGCCTTCTGCCCCGATCGCAAGGCCGCTGATAAACTGCTCGTCCGGTCCGTTGAAGATAATGTAGTCCTCCCCGCCTTCCTGCTTGAACATCTGGATATCCTGCACCGGCATGGAGGAATTCTTCACACCGATCACCCTGGGATTCTTCCTCATCTCTGCAAATAAATTCATCGTCAGCGCCACGCCTGCAAGCTGGGGGATATTATAGATCACAAAATCTGTATTCGGCGCCGCGGAACTGATATCGTTCCAGTATTTTGCAATCGCATGCTCCGGCAGACGGAAGTAGATCGGCGGAATCGCGGCGATCGCATCCACACCAAGGCTCTCTGCATGTCTGGCCAGCTCCATACTGTCTCTGGTATTGTTGCATGCAACATGGGCGATCACCGTAAGCCTGCCCTCGGCCGCCTTCATTACATTTTCCAGAATGAGCTTCCGATCTTCCACACTCTGGTAAATGCATTCTCCAGAAGAACCATTGACATAGACGCCTCTGACCCCTTTGTCTGCGAAATATCTGGTCAGCGCCTGTACTCCCCCCGGACTGATCTCCCCCTTCTCGTCATAACACGCATAAAATGCAGGAATTACTCCTTTGTATTTATTCAGATCTCTCATAGTTTCCTCTCCTTTTCTCTCTGGATAGTTCTTTCCTTACTTCTCAAGGCTTCTGGCAAATGCCCTCGTGATCAACTGGGGCCTTGTGATTGCCGAACCTACTACCACGCAATATGCCCCAAGCTCAATGACACGCTTCGCCTTCTTTGGAGTATCGATATTCCCCTCCGCGATCACCTTATGCTTCACCCGGGCTATGATCTCCCTTATGATCCTGAAATCATCCTCCTCTGCCTTGTCTCCCTGACTCTGTCTGGTATATCCGACCAGCGTTGTTCCGATAAAATCGAATCCCAATTCATCCGCATGAACCGCCTCCTCTATGGTCGAGCAATCTGCCATCAGAAGCTGGTCCGGATATTTCTCCCTGATCTGGCTGACAAACGCATCCAGAGTCAGGCCATTCGGCCGCAGCCTGTCCGTCGCATCCAATGCAATGATCTCCGGCCTTACCTCCATCAATTCGTCGATCTCCTTCATCGTCGGTGTGATATAGACCTCACAATTCTCATAATCTCTCTTGACGATGCCGATCACAGGCAGGTCTACCTGCGACTGGATCTCCCGGATATCCTCTTTGGTGTTGGCGCGTATTCCTACGGCCCCTCCTTCTTTTGCCGCCAGCGCCATTCTTCCCATAATGAATGAAGAATGCAGCGGTTCGTCGGGCAGCGCCTGGCATGATACTACAAGCCTGCCCTCCAGATCTTCCACATTTTCCTGCATACTCTTACTCCTTTCTTCTCTCCTGCCGCTTTTCTTTGGTTCCTTATGCCTTGCATGTTCCTGTCTGCCACTCAGTATATCAGCAAGACTTTTATTTTCATATAGATTCAAACCGTTCCGAAAGTGCTTTCAAAATTTTCAAAACAAGGCGTTCTCTGATTAAAATCTGGCATGGTTTTTTAGTAATATTGCACAATATCAGGTTACTTCTTTCTATCTCTGAAAGTATTTGCATTTTTCAGGAAAACTATGCAGGCTAATTTCATCGCCAAACTACATACAAAAACAGGACGTGTCTGAAAATCATTCAAACACGCCCTGTTCTTTTTACATCTAATCAAAATATCTTAATCTTCTCCAGTTAAACAGCAGGATCAGTGCCGATCCAACGACAAGGATTCCCGCTAAAAGCTGCGAGACAGGGAATCCATTCGGCAGCAGAAGTTGATCGGTCCTCAGTCTTTCGATCCAGAACCGTCCAAACCCATATCCTGCCAGATACAGAAGAAAGATCTCTCCGTCAAATTGCTTATGTTTCCTGTAGATCAGCAGAAGGATCAATATCAGAAGGCACCACAGCGACTCATAGAGAAATGTCGGATGCACCTGGATGAACGACACGTCGCCCACCGTCTCCATATGCTTGCGCATCAGCTCCGTAATGTCCGAACCCCTGACCGCGTCTACCGGAAGCCGCATGGCAAGAAGCCAGTCCGTATATTCTCCGAAGGCTTCCCTGTTAAAGAAATTCCCCCACCGGCCGATCATCTGCCCCGCCACAAGTCCCAGTCCGGCCGTATCCATAAGAAGCGGCGCAGACAGACCTCTCCGTCTGGCAAACACCGTCACCGTAATGACCGCCGCGATCACTCCTCCGTATATCGCAAGCCCGCCCTGGCGGATATTGAAGATACTTAAGATATCTCTCTTATACATATCCCAGGAGAAGATCACATAGTAGATCCTTGCCCCGATAATCGAAAATATGACCGCATATATGGCAAGATCATAGTAGTCTTCCGGATTCTGCCCGGTACGCTTCGCCTCCATGGCCGCGATAAAGATACCGGCCAGAATTCCGATCCCTATAATGATCCCGTAATATGCAATGTCAAAACCAAATATTGTGATGTGATCGCCTACCGACTTCAGATGAATCCCAATATGAGGGAAATCTATCATTCTGTGCATGATCCCATTCTCCCTCCCTATACATTAAAACGGAACAGCATGATGTCTCCGTCCTTCACCACGTAGTCTTTGCCTTCCAACCTGATCAGACCCTTTTCCTTCGCCGCTGCATGGCTCCCGCATTCCATCAGGTCATCGTAGGATACCACCTCCGCGCGGATGAAGCCCCGCTCGAAATCCGAATGGATCTTGCCTGCCGCCTGAGGCGCCTTCGTACCTTCTGTAATGGTCCACGCACGCACCTCCGGCTCTCCCGCCGTCAGATAACTGATCAGACCCAGCAGCCTGTAGCTTGCCTTGATCATCTTCTCGAGTCCGGATTCCGACAATCCCAGATCTTCAAGGAACATCTTCTTCTCATCTTCCTCAAGCTCCGCGATCTCCTGCTCGATCTGCGCGCACACTACGAACACCTCGCTCCGCTCCCCCTGCGCATATTCACGAACCGCCTGCACACCGCTGTTGGCCGCGCCGTCGTCCGCCAGATCGTCCTCCGCCACGTTCGCGGCATAGATCACCGGCTTATAGGTCAGCAGGTTATATCCTGTGAGCCATGCCTGCTCTTCTTCATCCTCAGCCCCTTCGAACGTCTTCGCAAGCCTGCCCTCTTCCAGATGCGCCTTGATCTTATTAAGAAGCGCAAGCTCCTTCGCCGCCGCCTTGTCATTTCTAGCCGACTTAGAAGTCTTGGCGATCCTTCTCTCCAGTATCTCCAGATCTGAGAAGATTAATTCCAGATTGATGGTCTCTATATCTCTAAGAGGATCGATACTCCCGTCCACATGGACGATATTGCTGTCCTCAAAACACCGCACTACATGGACGATGGCATCCACTTCCCGGATATTCGCAAGGAACTGATTGCCAAGCCCCTCTCCCTTGGAAGCTCCTTTCACCAGCCCCGCAATATCGACAAATTCAATCGCTGCAGGTATGATCTTCTTCGTCTGGTACATCTTACCCAATACCTCAAGCCTCTCATCTGGTACGGTTACGACTCCCACATTGGGATCGATCGTACAGAAAGGGTAATTCGCCGATTCCGCGCCGGCCTTCGTCAATGAATTAAATAATGTACTCTTACCGACATTGGGTAATCCTACTATGCCTAGTTTCATATTTATAAATTCCTCCCTGTACTCTATTCATCTTTTTCCTTATCAGACCCTTTAAGAATTGTCAGGCTGTCGATTTTTTGCAAGGCATCCTCTTTATCTTTGCTTCCGGCAACAATCATCCGAACCATTTCCATAATTGTCCTAAATTCTTCCCTTGTCATATCCTACACTACCTCCGTTATAATTATAATTCTATCTTAGTCACGTGTCTGCATCAAGATCACTCTTCCGGAAGGAAAACTGATCACCGCCTCGTCAGAATCCTCCGCAATCTCATTGCTGACGCAGAGACTATTGCAGGGCTTCAGCGTATGATTCCTCAGAGGGTACTTCGCGCCCTTAATATTGAATCCGAATATCTCGTCTCCCATAGGAAATACAGAGAAATACGTTCCGTAAGCCTCGCTCCTTCTTAAATGCGTCTCTCCCTCGCCGATTATGGATATTAAGTTCTGGCGGTCCATGATCTTCGCATCGACCCCAGCCTTGAACGGAATAGAAAGGCTCTGTATATTCGCCCACAGATGATCGATCCGGCTGCCTGTGGCCCCTAGGATGATCATCTCCTTCGCCCCAAGTGTCATGGCAAGACGGATCGCAATCTCGGTATCGGAAGCGTCCTTTACCGGATTGTACTCCCTTATGGGCACATTCGTCTCATTCTTGTAATAATCCCTGATCTCCTCTCTCGTACTGTCAAAATCACCCACGATATAATCCGGCATGATCTGATGATAGTACAGGAACTCTACGCCCTTGTCCACCCCGATCACACATCTGTCCTTCTGCTGCTTAAGAACAGAAAGGGTCAGTTCTTCATCCAGTTCCCCGCCGCTGATAATTACACATCTTTTACTCATATTCTCTCAGTATCTCCATGAATTCTCTCGTATTCTTCGCCGTTCTGTCTCCAAATACCGCGGAGCCTGCAACGATCACATTCGCTCCCGCGTTAAGAACTTCCCGCACATTCGAAAGGCCGATCCCGCCGTCCACCTCGATATCCGCCGATATCCCCTGTGCTTCCATCATGCCGCGTATCTTACGAATCTTATCCAATGATTCCGGGATAAACTTCTGCCCCCCGAAGCCTGGATGCACACTCATAACCAGGATCATGTCTATATCCTTAAGATAAGGCTCTACGGACTCTGCCGGAGTCTCAGGACAGATGGACAAGCCTGTCTTCAGGCCGCACTCCCGGATCTTCCCAAGCGTCGCATCTACATCCGCACACGCCTCCAGATGAACCGTCACCAGATCTGCTCCGGCTTTCCTGAAATCTTCTATATAGCGGATCGGCTCCTGAACCATCAGATGAACATCCATCACCTGATCCGACGCATCATGGATAGACACCAATACAGGCATACCAAAGGAGATACTTGGCACAAACATCCCGTCCATCACATCATAATGCAGATACCTGGCGCCATTCTTCTCCGTCTCCTGAATCTCCCGGCCAAGAACCTTGAAATCAGCCGCCAGAATCGACGGGGCCAATATATAATTCATACTCAATACCTCCTCCTGTTCTTCAATTCCTCATACATCTCCGTATAGTCCTTATAGCGGACAGGATGTATCTTCCCTTCCTCCACGGCCTGCTTCACCCCGCATCCCGGCTCGTGTATATGGTCGCATCCCTGGAAACGGCATGTCCCCTCATACTGCGCGAATTCCGGGAAATGATATTTCAATTCTTCCTTCTCGAAATCATTGACATACAGAGAACTGAATCCCGGAGTATCCATAATATAGGAATCTCCGTCAATGAGAAACAGCTCTGAATGCCGGGTCGTATGCTTCCCCCGTTCGATCTTCCGGCTAATCGCTCCCGTCTCCATGTTCGCCTCAGGAGTCAGCACATTGATCAGCGAGGACTTACCCACGCCCGACGGGCCGGCGATCGCCGTCGTCTTCCCCTTAAGAGCCTGTCTGACTTCGTCAATATTCTCTTCCTTCCATGCGCTTACGAACATCAGAGGATAGCCGCTCTCCCGATAAACCTCCCGCAGTTCGCTGATCTGTGATCCGTCCGCAATATCCGTCTTATTAAAGCAGAGTATCACCGGCAGACCCTTGCTCTCCATCATGACCAGGAAACGATCCAGAAGATTAAAATGCGGGGCGGGCTTAAGAACCGCGAAAACAACCAACGCCTGGTCTATATTCGCCACCGCCGGACGGATCAGTTCATTACTGCGCGGCAGAATACGGTTTATGCTGCCCGTCTTCTCCTCTTCATCCAGCGCCTCTATCTCTACATTATCTCCTACCAGCGGTTTGATCTTCTCCTTGCGGAAGATTCCCTTCGCTTTACATTCATAAACACCGGATTCTACCACATGTACATAGTAGAATCCGGCAATCCCTTTCACGATCTTACCATGCATATATCAACCACCCATCTGCTGCCGACACAAAACACCGTTAAAATCCGAAAATTCCCGGATCGACAGTCTGCGGCGGATCCTCCGGTTCCTCCGGTTCTGTGCCTGTGCCTGAACCCTTAGGCCCCTGGCTTACTACAAGGCTTACGGAAGTACCTTCTTCCACACTGTTCCCTACTCCCGGACTGCAGCTGATCACATTGCCGGCCGTCACAGAATCACTATACTGGTAGGATACATTGCCCACACTAAGACCGGCGCTGCTAAGAAGCTGTCTTGCATTCTCTAGGGACATATCCGTAACCGGAGGCACTTCTACCTTCTCGGCAGGTTTAGGTCCGTTGCTGACCGAGATCCCAACAGCCGTTCCCGGCGCAACCTTCTTGCCGCCGTCTACACTCTGGGCATACACCTGTCCTTCCGGAACGTCGTCATTATACTCATAACCCACAGAACCCACAACCAATCCTTCGGCAAGGATCGCACTCTGGGCATCCGCATCCATCATACCGATCAAGTTCGGAACCGTCTTCTTCTCCGTTCCCTTGCTGACCCGCATCACGATCTCGGTATCCTCCGTCGCCTCCGCATTGGCGGCCGGCGTCGTGCCGATCACATCTCCCTCTGCCACGGAATCATTGTATTCATACTGCGGCGTCGCTATCTTCTTGAAGCCTTCCTGCTGCAGCCTGCTCCGGGCATCATCCTCACTCATTCCGCTGACATCCGGAACCTTGATCTTATTACCAACCAGCGCCGAACTCACCACCACATGGATCGTGGTATGCTTCTTCACCTTCTTGCCGGGCTCGGTCTTCTGCTCGCTCACCGTTCCCGCCTCATACTTGTTAGACTCCTTCTCCTCATCAACCTTGAAGCCCAGACCAAGTTCATTCAGTTCCTTCTCCGCCTCAGCCTTCGTCTTGCCTACCACATTCGGCACCTTGACCTCGTCGTCCTTCGTCTTCTCATTCTTAAGCGTCGGACCAAACTTAAACAATCCCGCGGTCTTTCCTATAGTAAATATCACGATAAACAAGATAATGACGATCACCACTGCAGTCAGGATCTTCATCACCTTATTCATCCGCGGATTCACACCGCCCGAACCATGTCTGGAATCATATTCATCGAATTCATCGTCAAAATCATCATAATCTCGGTCATAGTCATCATCATAGCCGCGATCATCATAATCGTCATCATAACCATGACCGTCGTATTCACCGTCGTCATATTCATCATATTCCCGGTCTCTGCCGAAATCACGGGAATCATATTCGTCGAAATCGTCTTCATCCTCGTAAGCATCGCCGATGATGTCCAGCTCATCGCCCCTGATAATCACCGTATTCGCGTTACGCTGCGGCGGTATCGCCACAAAATCTCCGTCCGGATCCACCAGAGAACGCTTCATATCCTGGATCAGTTCATCCGTATTCCTGTATCTTCTCTCACTGTTCTTCTGCGTACATTTCAAAATAATCTGCTCTAAGCTGTACGGAATATCCGGCACCAGCTCCGACGGCGACATAATCTCCTCCTGCAGGTGCTTGATCGCCACCGACACCGTAGAATCTCCGTCAAAGGGCACCTGTCCGGTCACCATCTCGAACAAGGTGATACCTACCGAATAGATATCGCTTCTCTGGTCGCTGAACCCGCCTCTTGCCTGCTCCGGCGACGTGTAATGTACAGATCCCATCGCATTAGAGCTGACCGTATTGGAGGTGGTCGCCTTGGCAATGCCGAAATCCGTCACCTTCACCTTGCCGTCCTTGGAAATGATAATATTCTGCGGCTTGATATCCCGGTGGATAATATCTGCCGCGTGGGCGACTCCAAGCCCCGTACACATCTGAATCGCAATACTGATCACTTCCTTGTGCGAGAGCCTCCCCTTTTTCTCTATATATTCCTTCAGCGTAATGCCCTCAACCAGCTCCATTACCATGTAATATAAGCCCCGGTCTTCTCCGACGTCATATACGTTCACGATATTAGGATGCATCAATCCGGCCGCCGCCTGGGCCTCTGAACGGAACTTACGTACAAAATTCTCATCCTCTTTGTATTCCTTCTTGAGAACCTTGATCGCCACATACCGGTTCAGCATACGGTCCTTGCCCTTATAGACGTCCGCCATGCCTCCTGCGCCGACCTTGCTCAGCACTTCATATCGTTTACCCAGAACTATACCATCTTTTACACTCATACACTCACCTCATCTGCAAGTGGCTCTGCCATAACAACCCCTATGTTATCTCTCCCGCCGTTACTGTTCGCTTTCTCGATCAACATCTGCACCGCTTCCACGATATCACGGGAACCCCTTACAATATCAAACATATCTTCATCCTCTACCATATTACTCAGGCCGTCCGTACACATCAGTATCATATCGCCTTTCTTCAGCCGGTACTCATAGATGTCCGCTTCTACTCCTTCTTTGACTCCGATCGCCCTTGTAATGATGTTCTTATCCGGATGGTTCTTCGCTTCCTCGGCTTTGATCCCGCCAAGTCTGACCATCTCCTCCACGAGAGAATGGTCCTTGGATATCTGGCGTATCTTCTCATTGATCAGGTAGAGACGGCTGTCTCCCACGTTGGCAAAATACAGTGTATTGCCAACAACCGTTGCCACCACCAATGTCGTCCCCATACCTTCCAGCTTGATGTCCGCCGATGCCGCTTCGATCAGTTTATCATTCGCAATACTGACAACATTGCGCAGAATCTCTTCCGGTTTGTTCAAGGGAGTATTCTCCAGTTCTTCCCGCAGGACTCCTACCGTATATTTGGACGCAAAATCCCCCGCCTTGTGACCGCCCATCCCGTCGGCTACCGCAAGAAGGTTCGGAAACGGCCCGATCGGCTTATCCGTCACATATACATAATCCTGGTTGACCTCACGCTTTCTTCCCACATCAGTCATTGCATATATCTTCATCTGTTTCTCCCTGTTTGCGGCCGTTCTCCCCGGCATAACGTCTGCGGAGCTGACCGCAGGCTCCGTCTATATCAGAGCCTCTTTCCCTTCTTATAGTAACATTAATTCCGTTTTTTTCAAGTTTATTTTTGAAATCAAGGGCACTTTCCCTGTCCGGCTTCCTGTAATCCCGCTCCCTGACAGGGTTCACCGGTATAAGATTCAGGTGACAATTCCGTTTCCTCAGAATGCCTGTAAGCTCTCTGATATCGTCCGGCTGATCGTTCACACCTGATACCAGGCTGTATTCAAATGTAATCCTTCTGCCCGTCTCCTGAAAATAATAATCGCACGCCTCAAGCACATCTGTCAATTCGTACTGTCCCGCCACCGGCATCAGTCTCTCCCTCTTCTCCTGGTTTGAACCGTGAAGAGACAACGCCAGCGTGATCTGCAGCCCTTCCGAAGCCAGCCTCCGCATATTGGGTACGATCCCGCAGGTGGAAGCGGTAATATTCCTCTGACTGATATTCAATCCATACTCATCGCTTACCATACGAACGAATTTGACAAAATTATCATAATTATCAAGCGGTTCTCCGGTTCCCATCACCACGATATTAGAGATTCGTTCCCCTGATATCGTCTGGATCTGGTAGATCTGCCTTAACATCTCCGACACAGTAAGATTCCGCTTAAGCCCGCCGATCGCCGATGCACAGAACCTGCAGCCCATACGGCAGCCCGCCTGTGAGGAGATGCATACGGAATTGCCATATGTATACCGCATCAGAACGCTCTCGATCATGTTGCCGTCCTCAAGTTCAAACAGGAACTTCTCTGTGGGATCCGCCTTGGAAATCTGATGCTCGGCCACCCGCATTCCGGCAATCTTATATTCTCCTTCGAGTCTGTCCCGCAACTGTCTGGACAGATTCGTCATCCCGGCGAAATCACCGATAAGCTTCACATGCAGCCATTCATAGATCTGCCTGCTGCGGAAGGACTTCTCGCCCATCCCCGTGATCTCGTCTTCCAATTCTCTATAATCATAAGAACAGATATCTTTTCTATCCATCACTTTCATCTATGTCCTATTCTGTCTTCCCGTCAATCCCTTTGGAACACGGCAATATAGAATCCGTCTCCGCCGTCTCTGCCCGGGAGCATCTGCTGTTCCCGGATCAGGCTAAATTCCGGATTCTGCTGTACAAACCACTCGGCATTGTCTTCATTCTCTCCCCGATGGATCGTACAGGTACTATAGAGCAGCCTGCCGCCGCTCTTCACATATTCCTTCACTACGGATAATATCTCCCGCTGAAGCGCTGTCAGTTCCTTCTGCTTCTCCGGCGTCATCTTATATTTCAGATCCGGTTTCCTGCCAAGCACGCCAAGCCCGGAGCAGGGCAGATCCGCAATCACAATGTCCGCTTTCCCGACAGACGCCTCATCAAGGCAGCGCGCATCCATCCGCACCGTCTCAATATTCAAAAGCCCGCTCCGCATAATGTTATCCTGCATGATCTGCACCTTGTAGTCTGTCAGATCTCTGGCCTCCACATGGCCTGTCCCGCGAAGCGCCTCCGCGAGATGGATCGCCTTGCCTCCCGGCGCCGCACAGACATCTATGATATAATCGCCGGCCTTAACGTCCGCCCAGCCTGCCACCTGCATAGAGCTGATATCCTGTACCTGATAATATCCCTTCCGGAAGCTTGGAAGCTTCATCAGGTAATCCAGGCCGCTAAGATGAAGCGCACAGGGCAGCGCGGCGTCTTCTGCCGCATGGACCCCTTCCTCCTTCAGAATTCCGACCAGTTCTTCCCTGGAGATCTTATCCGGATCAAACCGGACCGTCACCGGCTTCTCCTTCAAGAATTCCTCCGCCATCATACACGCAGTCTCTTCATCATATTCGTCCATCCACTGCCTTAAGATCCACTCCGGCATGGAATAGCGGACGGATAAACCCAAGAGGCCTTCGTCCCCGGACGGATACGAAATATCTGCAAGGTTCCTGCTGATGCTGCGCAGTACGCCGTTGACAAATCCCTTAAGATTCCCAAATCCCTTCTTCACCGCCAGCTTCACGGCCTCATTGCAGGCGGCAGAATCGGGAACACTGTCCATGTACTTCAACTGGTATACCGCACTTCTGATGATCGTCCGGATCACCGGCTTCATCTTCCCGACCTTAACCTTAGAAAACTGGTCAATAATATAATCAAGTTCAATCATGCGTTCAAGCGTGCCATCTACCACCCTCGTGATAAACGCACGCTCTTTCTTATCCAAATACTGGTACTGGTCCAGAACATTCTTAAGAGCAATGTGGCTGTACTCACCGTCCCGTGTAATCTGGAGCAATATTTCAAGAATCAGTTCACGCCCGCTTACGGATGCCGCCATACCTCTCTCCTCCATCAACGTCTCCGGTTATTCGCGATCATTATGATACGGAGAAGCTGCAGGATGGATGAGATCGCACCGGCAACATAGGTAAGCGCCGCCGCAAACAGAACCTTCTTCGTCGCATTCACTTCGTCCTCGTAGAGCATCCCGCTCCCGCCCAGGATATGGATCGCACGGCTGGACGCGTTAAACTCGACAGGAAGCGTCACCAACTGGAAGATAACTGCCAGCGAAAACGCCAGTATACCCAGATTCAAAAATAATATCGAAGAACGGCTGTTAAAAATCAGGCCGATCGCAATCAAGATCCACGCGATAGAGCTTCCAAAATTCACAACCGGAACCAACGCACTCCGAACCTGCAGCGGTACATAACCCGTATCATGCTGGATCGCATGCCCGCACTCATGTGCAGCAACTCCAAGCGCCGCAACGGATGTAGAACCATATGTGGCGTCCGACAGCCGCAGCACCTTGGATCTGGGATCATAGTGATCCGTCAGATTCCCGCCTACATGCTCCACCCGCACATCATAGATCCCGGCACGCCGAAGGATCTGCTCCGCCGCGTCTCTCCCGGTAAGCCCGGAATGATTCCTGACCCGGGAATATCTATTGAAAGTAGAACGCATCTTAGCCGACGCCAACAGACAGATCGCCAGACCAATCACGACCAGAATATACGTAGGATCATAAAAACCATAAAACATAAATATACGCCTCCCAAACTATATCAATACCACATACAGAGTATTATATATGAAAAACAGGTAAAATACCTGTTTTTCATATAAATTTAACAATTCTTAACTTTTTCACCCCAGTTCACGCATGAGCCATTATTCTGCTAAGTTTGTGCTCGCACAAGGACTTAGCAGAATGGTGGCTCATGCAGGGAGCGCCTTCTTATGAGCAAAATTAGCCGCGCTGCGGCGAGAAAGCAGCGCTAGCTGAGGTTTTGCGAATGGCGCGGGGGAACGTTCGCAAGCCGCACAGCAGTTATTCTGCTAAGTTTGTGCTCGCACAAGGACTTAGTTGGATGGCTGCGGTTTTGCGAATGGCGCGGGGGAACGTCCCCTTCTTATGAAAGCACCGTCCCCGCATCTACCTGATACCCTCTGAGGAACGCCCCCGCATCCATCCTCTTCTTCCCGGGTATCTGCAAGGAGCGTACCTTAAGGCTCCCTCTCCCCGTCTGCACGCAGAATCCGTCCCTCTCCACCCGGATCACCGTCCCAGGCTCCCTGCCTTCATCTATATCCGCCACATCCGCTTCCCAGATCTTCATGGTCCTGCCATTCCACTCTGTATAGGCGCTCGGCCATGGATTCAGTCCCCGGATCAGGCACTCGACAGACTTCGCATCCTTGCTCCAGTCAATCCTGCCCATGCCCTTATCAAGCATCCGGGCATACTCCGTCGTGCTCTCCCCCTGCGGTTCCCGCACAGCCGTACCATCCTTAAGCGCCTCTAACGTCTGAACACAAAGTTCGGCTCCGGCCCCGGCGAGCTTATCATGAAGGCTTCCGCCAGTCTCCTTCTCATCAAGGACGATCTCTGTCTTCATCAGCATATCGCCGGTATCGAGCCCCTCGTCCATCTGCATCGTCGTCACGCCTGACACCTTCTCTCCATTGATAACGGCCCACTGGATCGGCGCGGCCCCCCGATACTTCGGCAGCAGAGACGCATGGACATTCACACATCCATAGGGCGTCATCTCAAGAATCTCCTTCGGAAGGATCTGGCCAAATGCAATGACTACCATGATATCGGCATCGTATTTCCTCAAGTCTTCGATACATTCCGGCGCCCTGACCCTCTTAGGCTGAAATACCGGGATCTGATGCTTAAGAGCCGCCTCCTTCACCGGCGGATACTGCACCTTCTCCCCTCTTCCCTTAGGCTTATCCGGCTGGGTAACTGCAAGCACGATCTCATGCCCCGCTTCTATCAGGGCCTCAAAGGTTCCCACCGAGAAATCCGGCGTTCCCATGAATATAACCTTCATCTATTCTTCCTCCTCATAATCCACGTCGCGCAGCCCGCCTTCAACCAGATCTACATACATCTTCCCTTCCAGATGGTCAATCTCATGGCAGAGCGCCCTTGCAAGCAGCTCCTCGCCCTCGATCTCGATCACATCCATATCCTCGGTATAAGTCCTCACCTTCACATAATCCGGCCTGGTCACCGTACCGGCCTTCCCCGGAACGCTTAAGCACCCCTCGTCACCGGTCTGCTCTCCTGCCGTGCTTAAGATCTCCGGATTGATCAGAACCACCGGACCATCCCCGATATCCACCACCGCGATCCTCTTAAGGATCCCGACCTGAGGCGCGGCAAGCCCTACTCCCTGCGCCTCATACATAGTATCCAGCATATCGCTGATGAGGATCCTGTTCCTCAGCGTCATCTTCGTTACTTCTTTGCATTTCTTTGTGAGTACCTCATCTCCAAGCTCACGGATCTTCCTAATCGCCATAATCTGCTCTCCTCCCGGTCTTAATGATTACTAAAATATATTCATTGGATTAAAATCGAATTGAATCCGCATAGTCTTAAATCCTTCATTGATCTCTATATACTGCTCCATCCGGTTCTTCACCTCGATCAGCAGTTTATAATCAGCGCCTTTCAGATAGAGCACACGCCGATATACATCATTCACCTTCCCCACATAAGGACTTGCAGGGCCAACAATCTGAAGCTGCCTGTTCTTATCAAGACGCACCGCGAAATCCTTCAGATACCTTGCCGCCGTCTCAAGCAGCTCCTCCAAAGGCCCGGTCATCAGGACCGCCAGCAATTGTTCCACCGGCGGATAGCCCATCAGCTCTCTGTACTTCATCTCGGCATCATAGAATCCCTCATAATCCTGCGCCGCGGCCATCTCAATACTATAATGCTCAGGGCTGTAAGTCTGTATCACGACCTCCCCCCTGCTCCTCCCGCGTCCGGCGCGCCCCGCCGCCTGGGTCAGTAATTGGAATGTCCGCTCGCCCGCACGGTAATCATTCGAATACAGGGACATATCTGCCGCCAGGATCCCCACCAGCGTCACATTAGGGAAATCATGCCCCTTGACGATCATCTGTGTCCCGATCAGGATATCCGCCTCTTCGCTGGCAAATGCTTCCAGTATCTTCTCATGTCCATCCTTCGTCCTAGTGGTATCCAGATCCATCCGCAGGATACGTGCGCCAGGAAACTGCCTTGCCGCCAGCTCCTCAATCTGCTGTGTACCCGCCCGGAAACCGCCGATATACTGTGAACCGCAGGAGGGACAGACCGTAATCTGCGCTTCCTCATGACCGCAGTAATGGCAGACCAGCTTCCCGTTCCGATGCGACGACAACGATACATCGCAATGAGGACATTTTACTACATATCCGCAAGACCTGCAAGAAACAAATCCGGCATACCCCCTCCGGTTAAGAAAAAGCATGATCTGTTCATGCCTCTCAAGCCTCGCTTTTATCAGGTTTTTCAGGCGGTCGCTGATGATAGAACGATTCCCCGCCTTCATCTCCTTACGCATATCTACCACATAGACCGCCGGAAGTTCCCCTGCTCCGGCCCGTTTCTTCAATTCAAGGATCTGAAAATCTCCTTTCTTGCAGGCATAGAAGGACTCAAGCGACGGCGTCGCAGATCCCAGCACAACGCTGGCATCCTCCGTCCCGGCCCTCCTGATGGCCGTCTCTCTGGCATGATACCGCGGCGCCTGCTCGCTCTTATAAGAAGTCTCATGCTCTTCGTCGATGACGATCAGCCCCAGACGAGGAAATGGGGTAAACAGCGCGGAACGCGGGCCGATCATCACATCCACCTCACCGGCCTTCACCCGCTCCATCTGATCGTAACGCTCCCCCTGTGACATTCTGGAATTGAGTATGGACACGCGGTCGCCGAACCGTCCGTAGAATCTCATGACCGTCTGATATGTAAGTGCGATCTCCGGGATCAGGACGATCGCCTGCCTGCCCTCATCCAGCACTCTTGCGATCATCTCCATATAGACTTCGGTCTTCCCGCTTCCCGTCACACCATAGACCAGATAGGTCCTCCGGATTCCCTGACTGTAGTCTTCCCAGAATTGTTCGATCGCATGCTGCTGTTCCTTGGTATATTCCGGTATCTCCTCCCGGCGGCTCTTATGCCGGACAGGGTTTCTAAGGACCTGCTCTGATTCCAGGGAAACGATTCCCTGCTCTTCCAACGCCCTGACCACTGTCCGGGTCACGTTCAGCTTCTTCGTGACAAGCTCATATTCCTGTCTTGGCTCGTCTAAGAGCGCCGCCAGAAGCCTTGCCCTTGCCTTCTGGTTCAGATGCAGATAATGCTCTAGCCGCTGCCTCCCCGCCTCCACATCCACACAGAGCCGGATATACCTCTTCTTACGCGCCTTCTCCTGCTTCTTGATGGGGATTACCGTCTTAAGCGCCTGTATCATCGTCCCGCCGTAATAATCCTTCATCCACGCCGCCAGATTCACAAGCCTTGACTCTATCGCAACGCTGTCCTTTGCAATGCACAGGACTTCCTTTATCTTCGCCGCGTCGTACTCCGTGGTTTGGGAAAATCCTACCACATAACCCTTTGTCTCCCGGTTGCTTCTTCCAAAAGGCACGATCACTTCCATGCCAATCTGAAGCACCCCGTCCAGATCAGAAGGGATGCTGTATTGAAATATTTTATCCAGTTTCTCATGCGTAATGTCGATAATGATATCAGCGTACATGCATTTCCTCTAATACTTCCTTCACAAGGATACGATCGTCCATATCGTACTTCACACCCTTGATCTCCTGATACGTCTCATGGCCCTTCCCCGCCAGAATGATCACATCCCCCGGCCTGCCATGCTCGATGGAATAACGGATCGCTTCTTTCCGGTCGCAGATCGCAATATATTCGCCGTCCGTCTTCTTGATTCCCGTGATAATATCATCAATAATATCCTGCGGCTCCTCAAAACGCGGATTATCCGAAGTAATGACCGTGAAATCAGACATACGCCCCGATACTTCTCCCATCTCATACCGCCTGGTCTTGGAACGGTTGCCGCCGCACCCGAATATGGTCACGATCCGCTCCGGCTTATAGTCCCTGAGCGTATGAAGGAGACTCTCAAGGCTCATGGCATTGTGCGCATAGTCGATCATCATGGTGAATTCATCCGATACCTTCACCATCTCGATCCGCCCCCGTACCTTCGCCACCTTAAGCGCCTTCTGTATATTTTCCACAGGAACATCAAAATGCCTGCACACGGCAATCGCCGTCAGAGAATTGTATACGCTGAAATCTCCAGGTATATCAATCTCTACATCAAAATCCATCAGTCCGCTCACATGATACCTGACTCCCAGATACCCGGGCCTCGTAATATGCTCGATATCTACAGCGCGAAGATCTGCCTTCTCTGTAAATCCAAAAGTCTCAACCTTGCAGGTCGCACTCTTGAATACATCCTCATACCATGGGTCATCCACATTGGCAATCCCAAGGCGGCACTGGGTAAACAATATTCCTTTGCACCGCTTGTAATCCTCGAAATCCTTATGCTCGTTCGGCCCGATATGGTCCTCCCCAAGGTTGGTGAAGATCCCGATCTCAAACATGATCCCTGCCGTGCGGTGAAGCATCAGCCCTTGCGAAGACACCTCCATCACCACACTGTCGCACCCCGCCTCAACCATTTCCGCAAAATACTTGTGGATAGTATAAGATTCCGGCGTCGTATTGTTCGCCGGGATGGATTTCTCACCGATCAGAGCCTCGATGGTGCCAATCAGCCCCACCTTATGTCCGACCCCCTCCAGGATCGACTTCACCATATAAGTGGTAGTGGTCTTCCCCTTCGTCCCTGTGATCCCGATGACCTTGAGCTTCTCTGCCGGATATCCGAAATAAGCTGCCGACATCAGCGCCAGCGCATACCGGGTATCCTCGACACGGATCACCGTCACATTCTGCGGGACATCCACATCCTTCTCCACTACAAGGGCCGCCGCCCCCTTCTCTGCCACGTCCCTGGCAAAAGCATGGCCGTCGGAAACCGCGCCGCTGATGCAGACAAACACGCTTCCTTCCGTTACCTTCCTCGAATCATTGATAAGCTCGGTAACATTGATCCCGTCGCTTCCCTGGCTGACTTCATATCTCAAACGTTCTAATAACTGAGTTAATCTCATGACTATACCGCCTCCTGGTTCCTATACCTAACTTTCAACATAGAATTTTACCATACTTCAAACTATTTTTCTACAACAGATATATTTAATAATGCATCCCTTCTAATTTTATGTTAAGATGTCTTTATTAATAAGAAGAAAATACAGAAAAGAGGTATATGATTATGAAAGCATACGAACGATTATTGAAATACGCGGTAATCCGTACGCCCAGCGATGAGGACAGCACGACGGTTCCGTCCTCCGAATGCCAGTTTGACCTTGCCCGCCTGCTCGAAGAAGAGATGAAGGAACTGGGACTTACCGACGTTAGGCTCACCGACCAGTGCTATCTGTACGGCAAGCTGCCTGCAACCGCAGGGCTTGAGGACAAGCCTGCCATTGGGTTTATCGCCCACATGGACACCGTATCGGACTTCTGTGACCATGAGATCCGTCCCATGATCACAGAGAATTATGACGGAGAGGACTTAGCGCTCGGGGACAGCGGACTGATCTTAAGCCCTGTCAATTTCCCGCACTTAAGAGACTTAAAGGGTCGTACCCTCATCACCACCGACGGCACCACAGTCCTTGGAGCAGATGACAAGGCTGGTATCGCCGAGATCCTTACCCTGGTGGAGCAGATTCAGCAGGAACAGATCCCGCATGGGCCGCTCTGTATCGCATTCACCCCGGACGAAGAAGTCGGAAGCGGGGCTTCGCATTTTGATGTGGAAGCATTCGGCGCAGATTATGCCTACACCATCGACGGCGACACGGAAGGCGAGATCCAGTACGAGAGCTTCAATGCCTGCAAAGCACAGTTCGATGTCAAGGGCTTCAACGTTCACCCAGGTTCTTCCAAGGATACCATGATCAACGCAAGTCTGGTCGCCATGGAGATCAATTCCCTCCTGCCGGGTATGGAGACGCCGCGGGGCACCGAAGACTATGAGGGCTTCTATCACCTCACAAGTATGTCGGGAGAATGCTCCGAAGCACATCTGAATTATATTGTCAGGGATCATAATAAGGAGTTCTTCGAGGCGAGAAAACGCACTCTTCGGTTGATCGAGAAGAATCTGAACGAGAAATGGGGCGCAGGAACGGTAACCCTTACGATTACGGAGCAGTATAAGAATATGGCCGAGATCATCACAGACTGCATGCATCTGGTAGACAACGCCAAGACCGCCTGTGAGAATGCCGGTGTTGCTCCACTCATCCTCCCCATCCGCGGCGGTACAGACGGCAGCCAGTTAAGCTTCATGGGACTGCCGTGTCCGAATCTTGGAGCTGCCGGGCACGCCTACCACGGACCTTATGAGCATATCACTGTGGAAGGAATGGACAAGGTTGTGGATATCATCGTGGAGCTGGTGAAGCTGTACACAATCGATGCTATTATCAGATAAGAAGCACGTCCGCAGGAGCCAGGTGTGCATGCAGGCATGTCCGCCTGGCTCGTTGTTCGCTCTCTATCTCAGCATATCCAGGATCTCAGCCTTCGGCTTCGCACCCACTTCCCGCTTCACAGCTTCCCCGTTCTTGAACACCATCAGGGTCGGAATAGACATTACCCTATAATCCCTGGCAAGCTCCGGGTTCGCATCCACGTCCACCTTACAGATCTTCGCATCCGTGACCTCTCCCGCGATCTCCTCGACCACTGGACCTACCATCTGGCATGGTCCGCACCAGGTTGCCCAGAAATCAACTAACACCGGTACATTAGATTCCAATACCTCTTCTTTAAAATTATCCTTGGTTAAATGTATTACTGCCATCTTTTTCTCCTTTTCTTCTATAATGATATTTATATTATACCCTATTTACCTTCCATTTTTATACTTATTTACGAAAATTTTAAAAAGTCGTATAATCTTTGTAACGAATTCGCAGGTCATGCGTCTAATGTGCAAGATAAAGGCAAAGGAGGTGACGGAATGAAGCTTGATTTCGAAGAGATCTACCAGCGTTTCTTCAAAGATGTGTATCTATTCGTTCTCGCGATGAGCAAAGACCCGAACATTGCGGAAGAGATTACGCAGGAGACATTTTTCAAGGCCTTGAAGGAAATCAAGCATTTCCGCGGAAACTGTTCCGTCAAATCCTGGCTCTGCCAGATTGCCAAGAATCTCTACATCTCCTACACCCGCAAGAAGAAATCGGTGCACTCTGACCTGTTGGAAGAAATGCCCAGTGACTCTGATGTGGAATCTATCTGCATCCAAAAGGGCGAGGCACTGTCCATCTACAAGCTGCTGCACTGCCTGGACGATCCTTACAAAGAAGTATTTACCCTGCGGGTACTGGGAGACCTAAGCTTCAAAGAGATCGCCGAGATCTTCGATAAACAGGAGAGCTGGGCGAGAGTCACATATCACAGAGCCCGTCTTAAGATACGGGAACTGATACAAACCTGAAAGGAGACATTGATATGAGTAAAATATCCTGTGATGTCATCAGAGACCTGCTGCCCCTGTATAAAGACCGCGTGTGCAGCGAAAAGAGTATGGATCTGGTGGAGGAACATCTGCCGGAATGCGAAGATTGCCGCAGATATCTGGAAGCAATGGATGAAAAACTGCCGCCCGTTAAGGATGAATTGCCCCGTGACGCCAGAGATTTCAAGAAGATTGCCAACCGGCTGACTCTGGCGAGGATCATTCCTCTCTGTTCCTTCGCCCTGATCATCGCCATAATCATAATGTCCGTAATCACCAATAATCTGTATTGGAAAATACCCGGACTTGACAGCCGCGTTAAGGCAGAAGACGTCCGTGTCACAGAACTGTATCTATTGGAGAACGGGAATCTCTACTTTACCCTGGAGAGCGATGTTCCGTTTAAGATTCCCTCTTATACGCTTGATACACTGCCTTCCTCACCATCCCATGGAAAAGGCGAGGATAAGGTAGCCTTTGAGAAATGCTCTGCTTTTGCAAAAAATGTTCTGGAGACGCCCAGCTTTACCCAATGTTCCTTTGCCGTACCTCTCGAACAACGTGTGTATATGGAAGATCCCTCATTGCCCGACACCGAGTTCGTGATCCGCGAAATACTCTCTATCTGTTATGAAGGGAAAGGAAACAGGAAGCTTGCCATATGGGAAGATGGACAGAAGGTTGAGGATGCGCCGAAGAAGGTCGAGGAACGGGTGGTGCATGAGAAAGATCGGCTTGAGAACGGTGGCTGCGGGTATTCTGATGGATATGAAGTGCTGCCGGAGTATGAGGGGGGGATATTGACTCTTTATTATTAGGAGTAGAAGGATGTTGCGAAGGGGGGACCGGATGGTCGCCCCTCGGCAAATTATTCTGAATGAAGTCCTTAATTTTATTATATCTGCTCCAACTCTAAATCGGAATACTTCCCTTGGCAACCAGACAGTTCAAACTTCATCTCCATTATATATAGCCCATTTCCACTGATAATATCCTCGTCCTCTTCTTCGTCTTTCCAAATACTATATCCATCTATATAAGCAGAAACTTCCAATATTCCCTCGATATATTCCATATCCTCTTCTTCTCTTACATCATATTCAATGATTCTTAGTTCATCTATATAATCTAATTCTGCACAATCTACATCTTCTTCTACTATCTCATATAACTCAGATTCATCTAATCGCCAGATACATTCCAAAGCATACTCTTCAATCTGATCAAAAAACTCACTGCTCAAAATATTTAGAACAATATTTTTATTATATTTCATTTAGAATATACCTCACTCTTCTAAAAACCTTAATTGTTTTTGCCGTTGGTAAGATAACACATCTTGATACAGCTGTGTTTTAACAAAATCCTCTTTTCGATAACTTACCAACAAGACATTCCTAACTCTGTCTTCGTTCATATTCGCTTTTCCGCTTTTCGACAACCGTCCAAGAAATGTACATATATCATGACCATTTGTAATATTCCATAGTGCCTGATCATCTACTGCATCTGCTTCCTGCTTGCACCTTACATATCTTTCCTGCTCTTTTGCCCTTAGAAATAGTTCTTCATCGTTTAATCTCTCACTGGCAAAATCAACCAAATCACCAAACCTTACATTCCTGAAATTTATTCCCAATTCTTCTGTCTCATTCTTTTTCCTTAATATACTATAAGCTGATAGCTGACGCATAGCGTTTATTAGAAAAAGCTCACATGTACTTTTCCCTTTATAATATATCTGGTGAAAACTTGTAGAAATGCAGCGATCCGCTAATAACATTAGCTCCAAACAACAGTGATCATACAGAAATATTCGTTGTGATAAGTCTCTTTCATTCACATAATCCCTATCCCTGATTCCAATAATATCATCTGATTCTTGTTCATCTTCCTCAAGAATCTCCTGCAAACCAGTTTTCCCTGCAAAAGATTCCATACATATCACATTTTCACAAAAGATTTTCTTAGCAAAAAGTACATCGTCAGATCCCTCAACAATAACAAAGCATTTTTCATTCCGTATATCTTCAGATCTCTCCAAACGAATTTCTTCAAGGATATCCTCTTTCGTCCTATTTTCTCTGATTGAGTCCATTCTTATACAATTCTCCTAAATCTATCTGAATGTTTCTGTTCCCGTTAATAATCTGCGGGGAATGTGTTGCAATCAATAATGTCAACTTTCTCAGCTCTGATATTTTCTTTAAGTCCTCAATAAACATTCTCTGCCAAGCAATATGCAAAGACATCTCCGGTTCATCAATCAGCAGAAAGCCACCGTCCGAATTCTCAAATAATAAATTATAAAATAATACAATTATTTCTTTTTCACCAGATGACAATCTTGATAAATGAATCGGTCGCCCTGATGTTTCACCAATAACAACCAGCCCGCGTGTATATGAAATCTCCATTCTCTTAAATCGAAATCTCCGGTTGACTATATTCTGAAATAATTCCAGCCTATCCAATATACCCTCAAATTCTCGATATTTACTGTCAAAATCTTCAAAATAAACCTTCAAAGCACGTGCATCTTCTCTTCGAAATTCCATATTTTTCAATTCCCGCATCCGAGTAAATCCATTATTATGTAATTTCTGAACACGAGTATGCATAAGTTGTAGGCTTTCATAAAAATCCTTCTCTGAAATCCCTTCTTTTTGAATAAAAAGTCTCTCCGGGAAAGTACTGTCCAGTTCATTTGCTTTTTGCGAATAATTCCCCTCTGCTTCCTGCATACATTTCTCAAGTTTATCCGGGATCTCTTCTGTAGACTCAATCCACTCTCTTTCTATACTCCTTTCACCAATATATCGTATTGATCTTCGGGTCCTATCACCCACTATTCTATGCTCACTGATAAAAAAGACATCTCCAAAAATATCCTTCATTATACTTAAAATCTCTCTATAATCCTCTTTCTCTTTTGAAAATTCTTCCATTTCTACATAGCTGACTAATTTCTTCTTGGCTATATCCATACCACGATTAAAATACCGGATATATTTCTGTTTAATCTTTTTACCGTTAAACAATACATAGTCATCTTTTGAAACAATTGTTAACCTTTTTCTTTCATCTTCCGCCGTTACTTCTATCGTGTCATAAATTGGTTCAAAAAAGAAATCTAAATCACTATTCCCTATTGCATAAATACAACGAATTATTGTCGTTTTCCCATATCCATTTGGTCCGGTCAAAATTGTTATCCCATTCTCTCTTATATGCAACTCATAATTAAAATGCCCAAAAAGCCCCGAAATACTGAATCTGGCCATAAAATCTCCTTTCATTATAACATTCTCTTATGATTGTATCACATAGCCGAAAAAAAGTAAGCAAAAATTTCATTGTTCGGATGTAAACCTAATGTATATTCATATTCGTTCACATAACCGGTCATTTTCTCACATGTTTTTCCCAATTATGTTGTTTTTATATGTTAGTTATGCTATAATAATGTCATATTTTAACATATTAAACAAAAGAAAGAGTGACGAAAAATGTACAGTGTTGAGAGAAAAGCCGAGATCATTAATATGCTCGAAAGTACAGGGGTTGTCGATATCAACAATCTTGCCGCAAAATTCGGTGTTTCCAAGGAAACCGTCCGCCGGGATCTGCGCGATCTTGAAGCCAATTCCATTATTCAACGCACTCACGGCGGCGCTGTTCTGGCCAAACAGCATAATAACACACAGAAATCTCACGAATATCCCATAGCTGTCCGCGGAATCCAACAGTTCAATGAGAAGAATGAGATCTGCCGCAAAGCCGCTTCATTTATTCAAGACGGTGATATTATTTTCGTGGACAATAGTTCTACTACTATGTATTTAAGCAAATATGTATCCAAAGACATTCAGGTGACATTTATCACGAATTCTATCAAATTTTTGCTGGAATGTGTACAGAACCCGAACCCAAATGTCTTCTTGATCTGCCTTGGCGGAATTTTCAACAATCACAACCTTTCCGTTTATGGCAACACTACTATTAAGAATGCCGCAGAATATTACCCTAATAAGGCTTTCCTGTCCTGCGCATCCATCAGCTCTCAGACGATGCTCGCCGATACGAGTATATACGAAATTGACACCAAACGTACAATGATCGAACGAGCCCAGGAGATCTATATCCTGGCAGATCATACTAAATTTAACAAAAACGGTCCCATCTTTTTGTCATCCATGGATTCTGTCAATTATTTAATTACAGACGAGCAGGCGGATTCCTCTTTGCTAAAGAACTTTGCTCATACGAATATCAACATTATCTCTGCCAATTCATAATTGCCTGATACAGTATTTACAAAAAGCCAGCCCCGCGGTATCGTCCCCGGGTTCTGGCTTTTACTTATGAGTTGAACTCCCCCTCATATGTCTCTATATATGCTCCCACCAAAGCGCTGCCCAAACCGCTTCCTCACTCAAAGCAGTCATAGTATGCATAAGATTCGGAGGTATCGCAATTACATCTCCAGCTTCCACCACTTCCTGTTCATCATCTACCGTTACCGTCAACTGTCCGCTGTACACAATATAAATCTCATCCGTAGGATGCTTGTGAAGCTCCATAGTATTCCCTTTCGTCAGATAACCATATTGATGCCAGAATGGGCATTTTAGTTCTTCCGGTACAACCAGATCCGCTAAAATCGTATCTTGATGCGCATGATACGCAGTGTCCTTATCGAATCTTTTCACGACAATTTCTTCCCCAAATACTTTATCATTATCCATATGCGGCCACCAGAGTGCCGCCCACAAAAACGGCGCCTTGTCCTGATCTGTACACATCATAGTATGCCATACATTCGGCGGGATTGCGATCACATCTCCGGCACTTACCTGCTTATTCTTCCCGCCCACCGTCACATACCCGGTTCCCTCTAATACTATGTAGATCTCATCTGTTTCATGGGCATGTCCAGCCATCGTCTGATTATTCAGCAAATAACCATATGCATGTTTAAACGGCGCACTATAGCCTTCCGGCACCACGTCAGATGCAAGTATCGTTCCTTCATGAGACGCCCTGGCATTATTTGGATCAAATTTCTTCTTTATAATAGACATAATGTAATTTCCCTCCTGCAATCTCTATTTTATTTTATTCTAATGCTTCCCTCAGACATACCTATCCCTTCACTGCACCTGATGTCAGCCCTGAGATGATCCTCTTTTGGAGTATCAATACGATAATTGCCAGCGGTACTGTTACCGTCACAATCGCTGCGGCATTTTCCACCCATGGAATTGTATACTCTCCGCGGAACATCGTTATTCCAACCGGAATCGTCCTTGCTGTATCATCCGTATTGATCGTCAACGAAAACAGATATTCATTCCATGCCTGTATAAATATCAAAATAGCCGTTGTAAACATTCCCGGAATCGCCAACGGCAGAACAACCTTCGTAAAAGCCTGTATATTCGAGCATCCGTCAATCTTAGCCGCCTCCTCCAGTTCAAGTGGTATTGATTTAAAAAAGGTCGTCAGATACCACAATGACAGCGGTATCCCAAAAGTCATATATGGTATGACAAGTCCCCACCATGTATTTCTCAATCCAATATTACTGATAAACATATACATCGGCGATATCACAGCGATTGCCGGAAACATGGAAACACATAACGATAATCCCAGAATAAACGGTTTCCCTTTAAACCGCAGCCTTGCCAATGCATATGCCGCCAGAGACGTAACGGTAATACACAATACCATTGTAATCAGTGATATCCCCAGACTGTTCATGATATATCTCGCAAACGGCCGCTTTGTAAAAATAGTAACATAAGACGTATAATTAAGATCTGACAGATCCGGCAGCAGCGTCATAGACGATATATCCCTTTGATACCGTAGCGATGTCACAACCTGCCAATAGAAAGGAAACAGCATCACAACCAGAAACAGTGCGATAAACACATAAAATAACACTTTTTTTAATTTCGCATATTTCTTCTTCATACTCAGCTCTCCCTCTCTGTCTTAAACAAATCTGCCCCAAATACCTTCACATAGATCACACAGATAACTGCTAATACCACAAACATCACAACCGCGATCGCCGATCCCAGGCCAAAATTCATATTAGCAAACATAGTCTTATAAGCATACACCGATATCGTTTCTGTCGAATTAGAAGGTCCCCCGTTAGTCATGACTGATACCAGATCAAACACCTTAAAGGTATCCAGCGTTCTAAACACCAATGCAACAAGAATCGACGGCCTAAGCAAAGGCAGCGTAACTTTAAAGAACTGCTGTATCTTATTGGCTCCGTCAATCGTTGCCGCCTCATAAAGCCCCGCATCAATTGTCTGCAAACCTGCCAGAATCATCAGCCCCATATAAGGCGACGTTTTCCAGATATCTGCAAAAATAAGCCCAAACAGTGCTCCGGATTTTGTTGTCAAAATATCACTGGCCGAGGAAAATAACCCTATACTTTCAAACAGATTCGAAATAATACCATATTCTCCATCATACATAAAACGCCACATCAACGCCGATACCGCCGCGGGAATAGACCACGGAATCAAAATAGATGCCCTGACGATCCCTCTTCCAACAAACACTTTATTCATTAAGAGTCCCAGAAGAATACCGATACATAGTTCAAAAAATACCGCAAATACTACAAATATAAACGTATTCACCAGGGAGCGCCCCAATCGGTCATTAGAAAACAACACTTTATAATTATTGAAACCGACAAAATTCGGCTCTCTCAAAGAAGATTCCATATCCCGCGCGATCTCAATCGCGGCATCTACATTCTCAACATCTTTATAAGGCTCTAACCGGGCAATCACATCATCAATATTGCTCTTCAACATTTCTGCCGATTGCTGTTCAATCTCTCTGACCGTCAATTCATCATTATTCAGCGATTTCATTGACAATACTGCGTCATAAACAACCTTATAACTGTCTGTCAGTTCTTCTCTGGCCAGCAGTTCCTCCTGCGTCTGATTGATGCTCTCTAATAAAGATTGTGCGACAGACGCTGCTTCTTTTTCTTCGCCTTCACTTACATACGCAAGCCTCTTGTTCAGCCTGAAGAACGTATCGGCATAATATTCAAGATCCAGATTGTGTGTTGTATATGTTTTGGATAATGAAGCATTGTTCAACCTTAAATCAAATGTACTTAAGTAAAATGTTCGGAGTACCGGAAATAATGCAACAGCAAATATGAGAATAAGCGCGGGTGCTGTCATCAGGTATCCTGTCAATGCCTCTCTCCTTGCGGCATTCATTACGAGCCGTTTTTTCCTCACAATGGCACCTCCTCCGTCTGCGATCTCAATACGGCAGCCATTATGGCTACCGTATTGACTCGACGCATTGATTTACTGGTTATCAACAATAGCTTTCATTTCCGTATCCATCGTTTCAACAGCCTTCTTGGCATCCTCGGTTCCCGAAACCACCTTAGAGATCTCAATCTGCATGATTTCAGAGAGCTCTGTCCACACCGGGGAAACTGGTCTCGGAACACCGCTGTCTACCGCTTTCACAAGAAGTTCAAAAAACGGACGCTCTTCAACAATTTCCTCATCCTGATACAAATCCTGATTCAAAGGGGGCTGTGCTCCTGTAATCGCATTGATTTTCTGTCCTTCTACTCCTGCCTTGAACTTCACGAACTCCCATGCCTCTTCTACATGCTCCGTATTCTTATTGATCATAACTCCCCATCCGCCGATACATCCAAAAGAGCCCTCTGAGCCCGCCGGAAGCGCTGCAACGCCCACATTATCAACAACCTTAGAAGTCTCCGGATTCGTCACATTCGCATAAGCGCTCGGCCATCCTCTCATAAATAGAACATCTCCTGCTGAAAAGAGATCTATACATTCTGATTCCTTAAGGGTTGTCAGATTATCCGGAGAAGACGGTGCCAAAGCAATCTTGCTCATAGTCTCAAGCCCCTTTACCACACCATCATTATTGATAATAATATTCCCGTCGTCATCCACAACCTTACCGCCTTCGGATGCTATAAACTCCATCGCATTGCAGACAAGTCCTTCATACTGCGCTGCCTGCATCGCGTGACCATACTTTATCTTGCCTTCACTGGTATATTTCTCTGCCATCTCATATAATTCATCCCACGTTGCCGGAGGAGTCTCGACAAGATCCGTCCGATAGAACAATATTCCTGCATTTGTATGACATGGAATACCCCAGATCTGCCCTTTGAATGTATAAGCATCTACATAGCCGGGAACAAAGCTGCTCAGATCAAAACCATCTCTCTCAAGCAAAGTATCGATCGGCAATATATACCCTGCCTCTGCGAATTCTGCCGGCCATGTAACATTGCTGTCTATCACATCATAATCTGTACCGCCTGCAGCAAAGCTTGTCACATAAGCGTCATGCTGCGCACCCTGATCTGCCGGCATATCTACCCGCTGGATCTTGATATTCGGATGGCTTTCCTCAAAAGCTTCTATAATCTCTGTCGTCGCTCCGGTACTGTCCGTTCCGCCTGCATAGACAATTGTTACCACCTCATCCGAAGCTTCGCCCGAATCGCCCGCTTCCCCTTCTTCTTTGGAATCTGATGAACTCCCTGCATCACCTGACGATGAACTAGATTTGCTGCATGCCGCCATCGAAAATACCATTGCTCCGCTCAACATAACTGCCAATACTCTCCTAAATCTCTTAGACATAATCTTTCCTCCTCTTCTAGTCCTTATTAAATAATTTATCTTTTCTTCCTTCATACGGATTCTTGATGATCAGAGGCTTTAAGAACTCTGCTGTTTTCTCAACACCATCCATTCGGCTCATCGTAACATCCTCATGCTCGTAGCTCAGAGAACCCGTGTACCCTATCATAGACAGCTCTGTGATCAGCCGTTTCCATTCTACCTGACCCCATCCCGGAATTCTAAATCGGTATGTATGTTCCAATGCAGACATGTCACCATGCATCAGTGTTCCGCCCAACGCAATATTATGCTTTACCAGTTCTGCATCCTTAGCATGTACATGGAAGATTCTATCCTTCAGACTGTCAACCGCCAACGCCGGATCTATCATCAGGTAAATGATATTAGCCGGATCCAGATTATACCCCAGAGCAGGATGATAATCTACCAATTCCAAAGCACGTCTGGCCGTATGAATATCATAGACAAAACTGTTCGGATGGATCTCAATCGCGAACTTCACCCCATACTCCTGAAACTTATCCAGAATTGGTGTAAACCTCTCCGCAAATTGCTCTTCATACTCACTCCAGCCTTCTCCGTACGGGAAGAAGAAAAATCTCCCCCAGTTTTCAACACCCGGATAGCCAACAACAATCGGAGCCTCTAATGCATTCGCCGCCTGCGCCGTTCGAATCAGGCTTTCTGTTCCATGCATGATCTTCTCTTTTGCAGTTCCTTTGTAAATAAAATCCGTTTCTTTTCCCGGCGGTCCCATAATAAGGAATGAATCTGCATGATTACTGAGGGCCTGAATCTCCATTCCATATCCGGCAACCATTTTCTTCACTTCCGCTGCATGATTCCCTTTTATAATATCTTTTGTCTCCAATTGCCCATTTCCTTCATATGCGGGAATCTCCAACGTCTCATATCCGTATCCTGCAACCATCTTCACGACTTCTTCTAATGGTTTTTCAGTAAAATTCGCCGTAAAAAAGCCTAATTTCATTTCATTTTCACCTCTTTTCACTATGTGTGAGATACCTTCAATGCTCCCTTCTCTTTCCTGGTCCGAACAAGTTCCGCATGCGCTTCCTTATCATATACACAACAACCGACTCTGCTCTGCTGTATCAGAAGCTCCAGACAACTGTCACACAACAGACAATAATGAATCTCATCTTCCCTCCCTTCTTCCAGTTTCTTCGGAAGATACGGATCAGCAAACGACTGCCTGCCAAGACCAATCATATCTGTCACATTGTTTTCAATGCACCAGGCGCCATAATTCAAAAGACTGCTCTCTTCCTCGGTCACCGCACACAATCCATTCTTCCCTTCCCTGAACGGAGAGAAGTTAGAACCGATTACTACTGTCTCCGGCTTCAATGCCTTCCTGAACTCCTTTGCCCAATACTGGTGCATATAAGCATAATACGGTATATGCTTGTCCACTTGCGTAAGGCTTATCGTAATTGACGGACTGCCTGCGGACTGGATGATGAAACTCGCGCCCCTTTCTTCCAGACCTTTGATCAGCTTAATTGGTTCTGTCAGATCCATGATCGGAGAGTGCGGCCCTTCCGTACCAAAACCTCCCGGAAACCCTTCCCACGCAGAAACCTTGGAACCAATCAAGAATTTTTCATCCGGAACAGCCTCTCTGATCCGTTCTATCAGTTCAAAAGCAAAACGGCTTCTATTCTCCCAGCTTCCGCCATATTTCCAATCACGGTCATTATGCGGACGAATCATCTGACTTCCCAAATATCCATGACACAGTTTCATATCAATGCCATCTGCACCCGCTTTGTACGCAATCTTTGCCGCAGTCACATAGGAATCCATGATCTTCTCCACATCCGCTTCTGTCAGCAGCTCACCTCCATATCCCGGAAGCGGGTTCGGTGTTACTCTTTTCGAAAAATCTGGATTAGAGATTTCTCCCGAATGTGTTAACTGAAAAATAAATATTGTCTTTGGGTTTGCCTCATGAACCTTTCCCACAAATTCTGTCAATGCTTCCTGATTCTGTGGCATAATCGTCAACTGATTATCTCTTGCGCGGCTTTCTCTGGTGACAGTGATTGCTTCCAGCGAAACCATACCTGCTCCGCCCTTCGCCAAATCGCAATATCTCTGAAGTGTCGATGAAGACGGGTTTCCCGTCTCATCTTCCTTATTGCATTCCATTGGCTGAATAAAGAATCTATTCTGAGCTATCCTGTTTCCAATCTTTATCGGTTGTAATAACGTTTCTTTGCAACTCATTTTCATCCTCCTTAACTTCGACATATTTCTTTTGTTTTTTACTGTTTATGACTGTATATTACCACATATTCAATTGTTTTACAATAATTTTTACACTATTTGTGAGTTTTTACCAATTTTTGACACATTATTTGTATATAACACACAAATTCAAAAACAAATATTGTTTTTTGACCGTTTTTGTGTTAATATTCGGTCAAGAAATGTTTTGTATCATAACTCAGAAAGGAGGATCCATATGATACATACCCTGACCCTAAATCCCGCTATTGATAAATTACTGTTTCTGGACAAATTTAAAAAAAATATAACAAATCGCCTGCGTTCTAACGATGATTCTCTAGGCGGAAAAGGCACTCACGTATCTGTCAATCTCAAATCTCTCGGCATCGACAACACCGCATTTGGGATATCATACGGTCAAACCGGCAGGAAAATCATCCACATGTTGTCCAAATCAGGCGTCAACGTTCAATTCATCCACAGAGATGAATCCGACAGCCGCATCAATTACATATTGATCGAAGACAATGGAGATTGTTCAACATTCGCATCAGGAGGGATTTATCTGGACAAAGAAACTATTGACGAATTAATCAACCGAATGCTCCCAGAACTTAAAGAGAACGATTCACTAATTCTGTCCGGAGACACCAGCAATTGTTTCGATCCTTGCGTATATAACTACATAATCAATAAACTCAAACCCCTCAGTCTCAGAATTTATTTTGATGCCAGCGGTCCTACTTTGAGGGAATGTTTGAACGAATTTCCCTTTTTGATCAAGCCAAACCTGGACGAGTTGTCACAGTTATGTGACCGTGAACTAAGAACGGATTCCGAGATTATTGACGCCATCTCTTCCCTGGATCGTTATCATATCAATATTGTTGCCGTTTCGCTTGGCGAGAATGGCTCCATAGTAAAGTGCGCAAACAGCCTCTATCGGGCGATACCGCCGAAAGTAAAGGTCCTTAATACGATTGGCTGCGGTGATTGTTATCTATCCGGCATGATCTATGGCATAGAAAAAAAGTATGATATGGAACAGACCTTAAGATTCGCCACCGCAATTTCTGCTGCCACTGCCGAATCCGAGTCATCAGTTGGATTCAACCTGCAGCGTGCACAAGAATTGATGCCTATGGTCACTATTAAAAAAATATAAAAAACTAAAAAAGAAAGAAGGAACTAATCATGAGCAATCTGTCTTATTATGAAATGCGCAAAGAAATGTGCAAAGTAGCACAATTAATGTGGGAACGGCGCTTAACAAATGCCGCAGGCGGCAACTTTGCCGTAAGAGTAGACGAGAACCGGATCCTGATCTCTCCTTCCATGATGTCTGAAGAGAGACATTGTGAATTGGGACCCGAAGATTTCCTGCTGATCGACTATGATGAAAACATTCTGGAAGGAACCGGACGCCTGTCACGGGAAGGCTTGATGCATTGCCTGATCTTGAAGAATTTCAAGGAAATAGAATGCACCATTCATGCGCATCCCTTTTACTGCATGCCCTTTGTCGCACAGGCCAAACCGATTCCCAATGTCACCGAAGCTACCATGGGACGAGGATACGTCGGATGTATTGAATGGACGAAAGCATATTCTCCCGAACTGTCCCAGAATGTATACAATTATTTTGAGGAGCACAGAGAAACAGCAGAGAAAAAGCCGATCGGAGTAATCATGCCCCTGCATGGTGTAGTCGTATCTGGCCGCAGCATCTACTCGGCCTACAGCATGTTAGAAAGGATTGAATGCGATGCTTTCTGTACAATTACCAGGAACCTGATATAACATTGCGGAGGGGACGCCATGCATGTAGAAGAACGCTATAAAAAAATCATGATGCTATTACATGCTGACAAAAAAATCGAGATACGCGAACTTGCACATTCTTTCCAAGTGTCACGGGAAACAATCCGAAGGGATCTTAAGACCATGGAAATCCAGGGGAGACTGATACGTGTCCACGGCGGCGCCATGCTTCCGGAAAACGCCTCCCAGCCACCGGGTACATCAGAACTTCCTGTAAATATACGGGCGATCATCAATGTTGCTGAGAAAAAGATTATCTGCAAATATGCGGCAAAGCAAATACAAAACGAAGATACTATCTTCATTGATAACAGCACAACTTGTATTTACTTATACCAGTATATTCCAAAAGATATACAAGTCACTATATTAACAAATTCAGTCTCCTTTTTGGTAGAATGTGCAAAAGATCTCTCTTCCAGCCACACCATTGTTTTCCTCGGCGGAATATTAAAAAGCTCCAACCTGTCAGCATATGGCACATTAGCATTGCAAAATGCAAAACAATATTTTCCATGCAAAGCATTCATATCCTGTACAGGAATTGTTTCCGACGCACAGATTACAGATTCAGGTATTCAGGAAATAGATGTCAAAAAAACTCTTATGGAGAATTCTCAAGAAGTTTTCTTGCTGGCAGACCATACTAAATTTGCTCCTGTCGGCCAGATTCATCTTTGTAATTTTGCAGATATTGACCATCTTATCACAGACACGAAACCGGATATATCTTATCTTAGGTTATCAAAAGAGCTGATCGAGAAAATTATCGTCGCACAGGAGGAATGCTTATGAACATCATCGCTTTTGACCTGGGCGGAAGCAGCGGCAAAATATTCCTGGGGGAATATGCAGGAAAAAAACTGCGCATAAATCTTCTGCACCATTTTGATCACTCAGCCGTTTCCCTTGGCAGCCATCTTTTCTGGGATTTTTTACGAATTTATCAGGAACTATGTTACGGTATTTCTGCAGCAGTCAATGCAACAAATGATGACATTACTTCTCTTGGAATCGACAGCTATTGCAATGATTTTGCACTGATTACGCCTACAGGTGAATTACTGACACAAATGCATTGCTACCGTGACAGCCGGACTATGGAATTAAAAGAGCAAATATACGATGTTATGGACCCTAAACAGCTCTATTTCATTAATGGTAATCAGAATGCGCCTTTCAATACACTTATGCAGCTGGCAGCTATGAATCTTCAGGATGAAAATTACCTGCTGCAAAGTAACAAACTGCTCTTCCTTCCCGATCTTCTGATCTATTATCTGACCGGAAAAATGCAGACCGAATATACTCTTGCTTCGGTCAGCCAGATGTTTGATTCTAATATTCGGGATTGGAGCAGCAAGATCCTAAACCACTATGGAATACCTCAGAGGTTGTTTTCGGAAATCGTCTATCCAGGCACAGTCACTTCCTACACTGACAGCTTCACGAACCAGAAGCTTCACACGAAAGGATTCGCCGTTACTACAGTCTGTGAACACGATACAGCATCAGCATTTCTTGCCGCTGCAGATAATCCGGGCTGCGCTATTATAAGCTGCGGAACATGGGCTTTGGTCGGCTGCGAAACATCCGTTCCAGTCATCCAAGAATACGGATACCGCTACAACATCGCCAATGAGGGAGGCTTTAGAGGTCATCACAGAATCCTGCGAAACGTCATGGGAACCTGGCTAATCCAGGAAATTCGTGCAGAACTTTGTTCTCCTAAGAGACAATATAGTTATTCGGATATGGAACAGGACGCAGCAGCGGCCGAACCCTTTCGTTATCTCATTGATGTAGATGACGAGATCTTCTATTCACCTGGAAATATGATCAGCAAGATACGATCCTATTGTCAAAAATATTATAACAGCTCTCCCGATACCTCGGGCGCGCTCATCCGCTGTATCTATGAAAGCCTGGCATTAAAATACCGTTGGAATCTGGAAAAGCTCCACACTCTGACAAACATTGATTTTCATGTAGTCAATATCCTGGGCGGCGGGTCTCAGAGCACTCTTATGTGCCAATTTACCGCCGATGCCACCGGACTTCCTGTTATCGCAGGTCCGGTCGAAGCGACCGCACTCGGCAACATGATTGTCCAATTGATCGCCTTAAAACAGATAAGCGGTATCTCGGAGGGACGGCAGCTTATCCGCAGCTCTGTAAAAACAACAGAATACCTGCCCCAGAACACTTATATCTGGAACAAACAGTACCTCCGCTTTAAAAACCAAATCGTCTCAATAGCAGAAAGGAGATCACTATGAAACATTTCAAAACAGGAATCATCGGAACTGGCTTTATCGGACAGGTCCATATCGAAACCCTGCGCAGGCTTGGAAATGTCGAGGTCACAGCGCTTGCCGACACTTTTAACGCAAAAGAAACCGCAGAAAAGCTTAACGTACCCCATTATTTTTCTGATTATAAAGAAATGATAGACATAATGAAACTGGATACGGTACACATCTGTACGCCAAACAATACACATTTCGAGATTGCTATGTATGCCATGGACCATAACGTCCATGTGATCTGCGAAAAACCGATGTGCATCACCATTGACGAGGCCAGTAAACTGACCGCCAAAGCCAAAGAAAAGAATCTGATCGGCGGCATTAATTTCCATAACCGCTTCTATCCGATGAACAACCATTTGAAAAATATTATCAAAGACGGAGAACTAGGAGAGATCTTCTCAATCACCGGTAATTACACTCAAGACTGGCTGCTCTATGATACCGATTATAGCTGGCGCCTGAACTCCAGCGAATCGGGTAATACCCGTGCCGTCGCTGATATCGGCTCTCACTGGATGGATCTCGCTGAATATGTGACAGGCCAGAAGATCATCGCCGTTAACGCAGACTTCTCAACCATACATGCAACGAGGAAAAAACCAAAAGGGATTGTACTTGCTTACTCTGAGAAAAATACTGATGAGAACGACTATGAAGACGTCAAGATCAACACTGAAGATAATGCAAACATACTCTTTAAATTCAGTAACGGAGCAAAGGGAAGTGCATTTTTCTCTCAGGTTATTGCCGGAAAGTCTGTAGACATCAATCTGCAGATCGGAGGCTACAAAAAATCTGCAGAATGGCACAGTATGAGCTGTAATAATCTGATCATAGGAAAACGAGACGCTTGCAGTGAATTCGTTGAAAAAGGACTTGGAACTGTCCATTCAAGTACGAAGCCATTAATCGCATATCCTTTCGGTCACGCAGAAGGCTTCCCGGATGCTTTTAAGCAAAGTTTCCGTGATATATATCATCATATTGAATATCCAGATAGTTCTCATGAACATGCGGATTTTGATGATGGGCTTCATGAAATGATTCTCTGCCAGAAAATATTTGAAAGCAATCAGAAGCAGGGATGGGTAGATGTTCCTTAAGACCGTTTCTTATATGGGGAGGATGAGGGCTGCCAGGTTTACCGGCAGCCCTCATCCTCCCCATATCTTCATTTGACCACATGTTGCTCCTCGTTATAATCGACTATTACATCACAGGGTATCCATACGCAATACTTTCACCCAGATCTATCCCGAATCCAATTATTACGCCAATTATTACCAGACAATTTACTGTCACTCCTCTCCCAAATGTGCTATACTAACTACAGAAAGGAATTTTTACCGCTATGAATTTGGAACTCTCATACAACCGACAAAATCTCATCTTCGAGAAAGAATACAACCTGAATACCAAACCTTTGGAGATCGATCTGCTTATTATAAAGAAAGAATCGAACTTTCCTATCAAGAATGAGATCGGACATCTCTTCAAAGGGCATAATAGCATTTGAACGCAAAGCTGACGATATCCCCGTATCTATAGTACGGGATTCCAAAGTTAGCACTAAAAAGAAAAATTCGACAGAGATATAGCTGACTCTGTACTCAACGTTATGTACTGTTATGGCTTCTCTCACAACGGCAGCCTCATCTGCGTAACCTGATACGCCCTCTTATACTGGCTGATAATATCCTCCATCCGATACGCGATCTGCCTCTCCTTGCATTCCCCTGCGAAATACTCCCACAGCTTCCGCGCCCTGGGACTGACACACTCATAAGCTCCCCCATACTTCTTCTGATAGGCTTCCGCCAGCCCTTCCCCGGGAAATAATTCATTCAGCTTCCGATAATACCAGTCTCTCTGATTCCCCCGCAGGGTCATGCCGAATGCAGGATAGATGAACTTCGCCCCAGACATTTGCGCCCACCTGACGATCTCCCCGATATTCTCCTGGTTATCCTCTATGAAGGGCAGCACCGGCATCAGCAGGATCCCTGTATAGAGCCCCGCCCCAGATAACTTCTCGATCATCTTGAACCGCTCCGCCGGACGTGAGACGTTCGGCTCGATCTTCGCCGCCAGTTCATCCTCTGCCGTTGTGATTGTAACCTTTATCAGCACCGGAGAATGCTCGGCGATACTTTGAAGGACGTCTATGTCCCGGGTAAGCAGCGTACTCTTCGTCGCAATAGCCGCTCCGAACCCGAACGCATCGCACAGTTCCAACGCGTGCCGGGATAACTCAAGCTCACGCTCGAAGGGATTATATGGGTCGCTCATAGCGCCCGTCCCTACTACGCCGCTTCTGGTCTTCCTGCGCAGATCGTCCCAGATGATCTCAAGCGCCTTCTCCTTGGCGCGCACCTGATCGAAATGCCCCACTCCGTAGCAGTCCGAACGGCTGTCACAGTATATGCAGCCGTGGCAGCACCCTTTATAAATATTCATATTGTAATCAATCCCGAACCACTTCGCGGGAGCCTTCGTCTTCGTCACGATGGTTTTCGCAGGAATGTATTCCATCTATATCCTCTCCCCTCACTTAACAGCCGGCAGCTCCATCGGCTCTCCGTCAAGCGCCGCATAGATCAGTCCGTCATGCCCGTCGTACACAAGCTTCAGAGAGAAGAACGGCCGGTTCTCGGCTAATAACCGGAAGAAGATCTTATCCCCCTCCCAGATATTCAGCTCCTCCACCTGATCCATATCTACCCACGCAAGCTCTCCCTCGTCGCAGGGGATCGGATCTCCTTCGAATCCGTCCGCCGTAAATAATGACATATACTCCGTGACGCCATTTCCCGATACGAAGGTCACAAGCCCCCGATACCGATAGGACGTCAGCGTATAGCCCGTTTCCTCCTTTACCTCGCGCAGTAGACATTCCTCAGGGCTCTCGTCCGCCTCAAAATGACCGCCTACGCCGATCCATTTATCCTTATTCACATCATTCTTCTTCACCGTCCTGTGCAGCATCAGGTATTTGCCGTCACGCTCTATATAACACAGGGTGCTTAATTTCTCCATATCTTTCACTCCTATCATCCATCCGCGGCTGCACAGCCGTAACAGTTCAGACAGCCAATACAGCGCATCGTTATCCGCCCAACAACTGCCGCAAGACCTTGATCTTCTCCCGGCCCACCGGAAGCACCTCTTTGTCGTAACCCTCCATCTTCACCGCGAAGCTGTTATTCCCCCACAGAAATAACTCCTTCACCTTCCCCAGGTTGATCAGATAGCTCTTCTGGCTTCTGAAAAATCCCATATCCTTAAGCCGCTTCTCAAAATCACCGATGGTCTTCCCCTCATAGTATTCGTTCTTGTCAGTATGGATCATACAGCCGCGGTTGCAGGTCTCGATATAGACGATATTTCCCACCTCTTCATAAATGGTCTTTCCGTCCGTATTGATCGCGATCCGCTTCCTTGCCTCCGGCTTCACGTTCTCCTGTACCGAAGGATTCCCGAATCCGCACTTCCTCAGCATTTTCTCAAGACGTCTCCGGTCGAAGGGCTTCAGGATATAGTCGTCCACCTCCAGTTCAAACGCCTTCACGGCATACTCGGAATATGCCGTCACGAATATGATCTTCATCTCCGGCTGCATATTCTTCAATGCATTTACAAGAACGGTACCGTTAATGTCACCCAGATTGATATCCAGGAAAAATATATCGTATCTCTCCTCCCCCGCCATCTCAAGCGCCTGCGCTCCGTTCTCGCCTTCATCGACCTGCGCCTCCGGAAGAAGCTGCAATATCTGGTGCTTAAGCTCACTTCTGGCCGGTCTCTCATCGTCAACTACCGCAATCCTCATAGACCCTTCCTCCTCACAAAATGTAATTCCACACAGGTTCCCTGCCCGGAGCTTGTGATACGAAGTCCATGCTCTTCCCCATATGTACTCTTCATTCTCTTATGCACATTGCTAAGCCCGATACTGTTCCCGATCGCCTGACCGCTCCGAAGCTTCTCAAGGATATCGTCCCCGATTCCTTTTCCTTCATCCCTGATCTGTACCAGATACCCGTCTGCCGTCTCCCTCACGCAGATCGAGACAACTCGTTTGCCCTCCCTGTTCATACCATAGCGCACCGCATTCTCTACGATCGGCTGCAGGATCAAAGTCGGGATCCTGATATCCATGTACTCCGGGACATCATAGGTAACCACAAGCTTCTCCTCAAACCGCGCCTGCTCAAGCTCCAGATAGTCCCTCACATGATCCATCTCTTCCTCCATGGGCACCATATACGCATCATAATCCAGATTATAGCGGAAATAATTTGCAAGGATGATCAGAAGCTCCCTCGCCCTCTCCGGATCCTCCCGGCACACACAGGACACGGTATTCAGCGCATTGAAGAGGAAATGAGGATTCACCTGGAACTGCAATGCCTTAAACTCTGCTTTCCGGCACATATCCTTCTGGCGCTCCAGCTCTGCAAGCGCGATCTGATAAGAGCTTAGGAGCACCAGATGAGAGAGCAGCTCCAGTTCGCTCTGGCGGAATACCCACTGCTTCTTCACCCACACGATCAGACAGCCGATCGCCTGTTCCCGGATCACGATCGGCGCCGCCACCAGCGAATAATCCTTCATACACTCATACCACGCACTGGAGTGGGGCACCCGGTACATCGTCTCAAGCTCCCGGGTCTCCATCGCCCTGACCCCGATATCCGGAATTCCCGCTTCCGGCTGGAGCTGTTCGGATGTTTCCCGCTGACAGTCCGCTATGATCTCATTCTTATTGGTAACCATAACTCCCGCCCAATCCGTCTCTTCCAGGATGATCCTCGCGAACTTCTCCATATTCTCCTTATCTTCAAGTCCCTTAAGGAGCTGCGGAAGACATTTCTTCATCAGCTCCGATGCCTGCTGAAGCTGACGGCTCCTCTCAATATCCTGCTGGACGAACACATTGTTGAAGCTTGAGATAAATATCAGGATGCCGACGGCATTCATCAAGATCATCGGCAAAGAGATCTCCAGTATAGTATTCAATGCCATCTGGACCGGCACGGTGAACCGAAGAAGCGACACCATATCACAGACTTCCGCAAAACAAGTCAGAAGAAACAGATCCTTGTATTTCCATTTGCCCCGCTGAAAATACGGATAGAATCCCCCGCCGAGAAGGCCGAATAACATCGTGGAGAAGGCCGACGCCATGGCAAATGCCTGCGGAGATGAGAAGAAATACACATAGACCGCGCCGATCAGGGATGCGTAGAGCCCTACGATCGGCCCGCCGAGAAGCCCCGCCGTCATCGCGCCGATCACCCGCGTATTCAGGCTGTAGGAGCCGATATCTATCCCCGTATAAGTGGACAGCACGATCACTCCTCCAAATATAACGGACAGCAGGGTTTGGCTCTTGAAGCTCCTCTGCTCCTGCACAATCAAATTCTGGATCAGACGGAACTTGGAGAGCAGATTTGCAACCAGTACAAGAAGGCCGATATTAAGAATCAATTCAAACACCAGTGTATTCTCCTTCATATGCTCTCCTCCCACCTTCTTCAATAACTGTAGCATATTTCCCAATGGGATACAACAAAAACTCTTCGGAGCCTCCGATAGATGCACCGGAAGCCCCGAAGAGAGGTAGGTATGTTCAAAATGTGATCTGAAACCTTAGTTAATAAGTAACTGTCTTCTTCTTGTTGTAGACGTCGCGGTCCAGCTCGCCGAGCTTGCTTGCCACCAGAAGTCCCACCATGACGTCCACATCTACGTTCATCAGCGTGCGGAACATTCCCGCGAACCAGTCAATACCGATCAATACCGCGATACTCTCAAGCGGAAGGCCCAGTGAAGAAGCAAGGAAGGTATACACGATAACAGAACCGCCGGGTACAGAGATGGTACCCATGCACATCAGACAGGATAACAAGATCGCCATACCCATCTGGTATACCGTCATCTCAATTCCGGTAGACTGTGCTATGAAGAAGATCGCCGCAACATAACACTGGGCTGCGCCGCAGCTATTCATAGACATCGTGATCGGTCCGGTGAAGTCTGCAACCTTACGGCTGATACCAAACTTCGTAACCGCATCCTCCATCTTTGTTGGCAGACAGATCGCCCCGGAAGTGGTGGTAATGGCCATAATGGACATCTTCGCGAACTTCTTCGGCATCTTTGCGACATTTACCTTACACAATGCCGCCGTAAGCGGCCCGAATATCAGGAATTGGATTGCATCGCCAATCAGGAGCAGACCCAAGAACTTCAGCATCGGGATGATCACCTTCAGTCCTGTAGAACCCGCAACATTTGCCAGCAGACAGAAGATACCGATCGGAGCGATATTCATGACCGTCTTGATAATGTTCGTGATGACTGCGTTCAATCCCTGTACCCAGTCAACCATGACACGGTTGCCGCTCTGCTTCGTGTAAGCGCCCATCGCGATACCGAAGAATAACGCGAATACGATACACGGAACCATAGCTCCTTCTGACATGGAATTGATCACGTTCGTAGGTACGAATCCCAGTATCGTATCCTGCAGGGATGCCGATTCCACCGTTGCATTCGCGATATCCTCCGCGTTGCCAAGAGCGATACCCACGCCCGGCTTAAAGAGCATGGACAGTATCACGCCGAAGCCTGCGGAGATCACGGTGAAGAAGATGATCCATTTGAATGTATGGAATCCCATCTTACCGACATCCTGACCGTCTCCGCTTCCTACTGCCGCCGCCACTGCGGACATAACGAGAAGCACTACCGACATCTGGATCAGCCGAAGGAATATGTCGCCGATAAATTTCAGATTAGCCGCCCACTCGCCGATGACCGCACCGAATGCAATACCTCCGAAGGTTGCAATTAGAATCTGTGTTGTAAGAGAAATCGAAAATCTTTTTTTCTTTTCTTCCATTTGTTACCCCATCCTCCATTTTCACTTTTTCGCACATTTTCTGAGACGGCCGTCCCTCATTTCTGTACACATTTTACCTTTTTCCAGAAAATACGCAATAGTTTTTGTATGAAATGTAAGAATATATGTATGAAAAGTTGTAATTCCTAACCAGGCTGCACATCCTTCGGCAAATATGCTAGAATAGAGACATCACGCTATCGCAATCGGCGGCTGAAATGTGTATCGGGAGGAAAGATGTTAAGATGAATCGGACAATTGATTATCTGATAGACGAGACAGACGGCGGACTCAGAGTAGAGCAATATCTCAGACGGCGGGGGTATTCCTGCCAGAACCTTACGGAGATCAAGCGGATGCCCGGGAGTATCCTGGTAAACGGCATTCACTGCTATATGAGACAGACGCTTGCGGCAGGCGATCGGCTCCGTGTCTGCATCTGCGAGACGGAGTGCTCCGGGAAGATTCCTCCGGTGAAGCTTCCCCTTGATATCGTATATGAGGACGAGGATATCATCGTGATCAACAAGCCTGCCGGTATGCCGATCCATCCTTCCCTCAATAACTACACGAATTCTATGGCCAATGCCCTGGCCTGGTATTATCAGGAGCAGGGCAAGCCCTTTATCTTCCGCTGCTGCAACCGTCTGGACCGAGACACCTCCGGCCTTACCATTGTCGCGAAGCACTTGGTCAGCGGCAGTATCCTCTCCGATATGGTGCGCAGACATATTATACGCCGGGAGTATCTTGCCATCGTGCGCGGGCATGTGCTGCCGCAATCCGGCACGATCGATGCTCCCCTTGCCCGCAAGCCCGGAACCATCATTGAACGAACCGTGGACTTCGAGCACGGGGAGACGGCCGTCACCCATTATCGGGTCGTGGACGAACGAAACGGCCACAGCCTGATATCCCTGCGCCTGGAGACAGGACGGACCCACCAGATCCGGATACATATGAAGCATCTCGGATATCCTCTGATCGGAGACTACCTGTATAATCCGGACATGGAATATATGGACAGACAAGCGCTGCACTCACACCGGCTTGCATTCACACATCCGATTACAGGAGATGCTATGGAATTCACTGCTCCGCTTCCCGAGGATATGAGCGCCGTTCTGCAATGCGGCAGACAGAACATATCAGGAGATTTCCCGGCAGTCTTTGAGCAATGACTGCAGCAGCATGATATGGTATTCCTCATCCTGGATGATCCTTGCCAGCACCGCGTTCACATAGCAGTCTTCTATCACCCGCATATGCGCTTCATACTGGCTGATCGCCGCCCTCTCCGCCTCTATGTCCGCTGACAGCATCTTCTGTACATTTCCCGGGATATTCAAATATTCCGGCGTCCACATCCGCCGTCTCCCGTTCCTCATCTTCGCGGTGAAATCCACCTGGCCGCCAAGCAGACAGATCAGCTCACCAAGCTTCTGCAGGTGCATCATCTCCGCCATCGCGATACCCAGAAGCGTCTTCGCCATCTGGCACATCTCGTGGGACAGGCGGTTCTCGTTATTGATATACTGTGTGATGGCGGACATCTCCGATACTGCACCGCAGTAATCCACACTGAGCAGATCTGCATAGGCACGGTTCCTCGCCTGTACCTGTATCGGCGGATAGGGCAAGTCGGCCATGATCGGCCTGCCGCCTGAGAAATTACATGTATTGACCAGCGGATTCTTCTTTTCTTCCATAAATTATATCACTCCCGAATCTGCCCCTCCCCGATAGGGAAAGGGGACTATTTGCAATAGTATATTCGGGGGATGGCATTTGGTGCATACAAAATAAGCGTATCACTATCTCTAATGATACGCTTATGAACATCTATATGATTATTTCTGTGCAATCGCCGCCTGTGTCACCTCCTGTTTTTCAGAAGCAGCCGACTGACTACAAGCTGTTAAAGCCAAAATGATAAAAAAAGAAAGTAATAGACTAACAATTCTTCTCATTACCCATTCCGCCTTTCTTCCAGTGCTTTCAACAAATATGCCATATTCTGACCAAGATTTTTCATTGTGTCAAGACCTTCTTCATCTTTCTGGACATCCCCCGGCATCTGCCCATAGCCAAACGCCCAATAAGAAGAACCAACTACAAACATATTTTGCAACATAAAGAAATGGTACATTGCATCAAGTGTAGTAAGTGCGCCTCCTCTGCGTGCCGCCGTGACAGCCGCACCGACTTTGTGCCGAAACAGATTTTCACTCCGGTTCATATCGGTTACTACTGATGCCCGTTCTAAAAATGCCTGCATATTCGCAGAAATGTTTGCCGTATAAACTGGCGATCCGAGAATAATCCCGTCTGCCTGCGTCATCTTCTCAAAAATTTCCTGAAACAAGTCCTTTTTATGCACACAATTTTTTCTCCCACCACAAGCCCAACAAGCCTTGCAGGGTTCCATGATTTTCCCGGAAAGCTGCACCATTTCCGTTTCAATTCCTGCCTGATGCAATTCCTCAAACACTGTATGGATAAGGATTGCTGTATTTCCGTCTTTTCTTGCACTGCCGTTAATCGCTAAAACTTTCATATATTACCTCCCTATTAAGTCAAGTCTTTTTTCCTTGAAAATCAAAGATTTTTCAATATACCATCAATAAATATCTCAGAAGAAAGAGCCTTTAGTATGGACATTTCTCTGTATCTGGTACGAAAATAGCTGGTTTTGGGTATACGAAGTA
>CANTDX010000023.1 GCA_947652615.1 uncultured Dorea sp.
GAAATTATCAATGAAACATACGCCTCTCTACAGACAGAAAAAATGGAGCGTATCTTTGCCATTGAAAAAACTCTGCAAGATTTGACGAAGGAGCCACATATCCCCGCTGTGGCAGGTGGGCCGGGCCTTAAAACCGCACTGGATATTCTGAATGAAGTGTTGAAGCAAAAAAGTCTGACCCGGACGGACATTGAGGTTCTGATAGAAAAAATCATTGTAGACAAAGACAGAAATGTTGACATTTATTTGAAACACGGTCTCGGCAATCTGTCGGCCTATGATTTTAATACAGAATCGCGGCTTCAAAGGAGAAATTGACGTGTGTGGAAAACAGGTTCATCATGCTGGGGCAGACTGGCGGTATGCCGGAGATGGTATTTGAATATATCCTGAAGCAGCAGGGCATCGATCCGGCCAAGGATGTAAGCATCGACCAGAGCATCGACTTTGGTTCCACTGCCGCTGCATTTGCTGAAAATCAGGGGGACTTCACGGTTGAATTCGAGCCTGGAGCGACGAATCTTGAAAAAGAAGGTAAGGGATATGTTGTCGCGTCTCTTGGCACCGACAGCGGCTATGTACCGTACACCGCATTTTCGGCGAAGCAGAGCTATATCAATGACAACCCGGAAGTGATCCAGGGATTCACCAATGCGCTTCAGAAGGGTATGGACTACGTGCAGGCACATACTCCGGAAGAGATCGCAGCCATCATTGCACCGCAGTTTAAGGAGACGGACCAGGATACCATCACTACGATCGTGACGCGTTATTACGATCAGGATACCTGGAAAGAAGATCTGGTCTTTGAAGAAGAGAGCTTCAACCTTCTGCAGGATATCCTTGAGGATGCCGGGGAACTGGCGAAACGCGCGCCCTATGAGAAGCTTGTGACCACAGAATTCGCCAAGGAAGCAGCAAAATAGAGTATATTTACAAAGCCGAAAGAGCCAAAGACAGTTCTTTCGGCTTTTTTGTAATGAGTGCAGTCTTGTCAGGCAACAGCTAAATTTTTCTTATCCTGTCGAAATATCTTGAGCGGGTATTCTTGTTTTGATATAATTAGGGCAGTAATCTTACAGGAGGCGAGAAGATGCGGGTAATTGATTTTAGAGATGCAAGCTGCAGGCATTGCTACAAGTGTGTGCGCAACTGCGAGGTGAAGGCGATCTCGGTTGAGAACGAGCAGGCACACATTATGAAGGACCACTGTATTAACTGCGGACACTGTCTGGAGGTCTGTCCGCAGAATGCGAAGACATTTGCAAGCGATATGGATCATGTGAAGGGGTATCTGAAGCAGGGGATGAAGGTGATCATCTCCATAGCCCCATCCTACTTAGGAGTATTGGAATACGACAGGCCGGGGCAGGTCGTGGATGCGCTCAAGCGTCTGGGCTTCTATGAGGTCCGAGAGACGGCGGAGGGTGCGGCGCTTGTCACGGCGGAGTATGGGAAGCTCCTGTTAGAAGGACAGATGACCAATATCATCACCACATGCTGTCCCAGTGTCAATGACCTGATCGAGAAATATTATCCCTCTCTCGTATCTATGATGGCGCCGGTGGTGTCGCCTATGGTTGCACACGGCCGCCTGATCAAGAGCATCTACGGCGAGGATGTGAAGGTGGTATTCTTAGGGCCGTGTATTGCGAAGAAGGAAGAGGCGATCGGAGATGAGCGTGTGAGGGGAGCGATCGACGCAATCCTGACATTTGAAGAGATCACCAGATGGTGGGCGGCGGAAGGAATCGATATCCATCACTGTGACGATCTGCCGGTGGGCAATCCAAGCCCCAGGGTGAATCAGCTCTATCCGATCAGCGGCGGAGTGATCCAGTCTGTTGCGGCCGGGACAGAAGGGGATCCTTACTATAAAGTACATATCGACGGTCTTAAGAGCTGTATGGAATTATTCACAGAATTGGAGAAGGGCGAGATCAAGAACTGTTTCTTTGAGGTGAATGTCTGCGAGGGCGGATGTATCAAGGGACCGGCTTCCGACAAATGGCAGCAGTCGCAGGTCCGTGCGAAGATGGATATTGAGAAGCAGGTATTGCACAGAGAAGAGGCAGAGGGAATTGACGGCAGGAGTCTGAACCTGCATAAGGTATTTATCGACCGTCATGTTGTGGATAAGCAGCCGTCCGAGCAGGAGATGCAGGCGGTTCTGCATGCCATGGGCAAATACACGAAAGAGGACGAGCTGAACTGCGGCGCCTGCGGGTATGCGACCTGCCGTGCGAAAGCAGCGGCGGTATTCCAGAAGAAGGCTGAGATCGGCATGTGTCTTCCCTATGCGCTTGCCCAGGCAGAGTCCATGTCGAATATCGTGATGGATGTGACGCCCAGCATGATCATGATCATTGGCAAGGATATGCGGATCTGGGAGTGCAACAAGAAGGCTATGGAGATGTTGGGAGTATCACGGGAGGAAGCGCTGGAGCGCTATATCTTTGAATTCATAGACGACAGTGATATCGCGGAAGTTCTTGCGACTAAGGAGCAGATCATCCACAAGAAGCTGAGCCTGGATACCGTGAAGCTTAAGGTGGTGGAGACGATCATCTATATTGACAGCCTGGAGTCTGTTCTTGTGACTTATCAGGATATTACGAAGGAAGAGAAGGCCAAAGAGCAGCATTATAACCTGAAGATGGAGACGGTTGAGATGGCGCAGAAGGTCATTGATAAGCAGATGATGGTTGCCCAGGAGATTGCCGGGCTCTTAGGAGAGACGACGGCGGAGACGAAGGTAACCTTATCGAAGCTTCGTGATTCGATTCTGTTTGAAGAGGAAGAATAATTATGAGTGTGAGTGTAGATATATCCTGGAAGAGCCTGAATAAGCACGGAGAAGAGCTGTGCGGGGACAAGGTAGAGATACTTAAGACGAAGGATTCACAGATCGTGATCCTGGCGGACGGGATGGGAAGCGGAGTCAAGGCGAATATCCTGGCGACGCTGACATCTAAGATACTGGGTACCATGTTTCTGGAGGGGGCGGCGATAGAGTCCTGTGTTGAGACCATCGCAAAGACACTGCCGGTCTGCAAGGTGAGAGAGGTTGCCTATGCGACCTTCAGTATCCTGCAGATCTTCCACAACGGAGAAGCTTATCTGGTCGAATTCGACAACCCACAGTGTATCTTCGTAAGAGACGGCAAGATCGTGGATTATCCATACCAGGAGAGATTGATCGAGGGGAAGAATATTCGGGAATATCGATTCCAGGTGCGGCTCAAGGATTGTTTCGTGCTGATGAGCGACGGAGTGATCTGGGCCGGCGAGGGTGAATTGATGAATCTGGGGTGGACCTGGAAGGATATGGCGGACTATACGCTGAAATGTACGAAGCAGACATTGTCTGCATCCCGGCTTGCGGCGATGTTAAGCCAGCTATGCGACGATCTGTACGGCAACAAGCCGGGGGATGATACGACGGTGGCGGTTGCGCGGGTGATCGAGCGCCGGATTGTCAATATATTTACCGGGCCGCCGACGCATAAGGAGGATGACGAACGCGTTGTCCGTGATCTTATGAAGCAGGAAGGGCTTAAGGTAGTCTGCGGCGGCACCAGCGCCAATATCACGTCAAGAGTATTGAAAAGAGAGATCGTGACTTCCGTGAATTATGCGGATCCCACTGTTCCGCCGACCGCGGCGATCGAAGGATTGGATCTTGTGACGGAGGGGGTACTGACCATAGGGAAATCGCTGGGCCTTCTCAGACGCTATGAGCAGGACGAATTCGACGAGGCCTTCTTTGATGAACTGGATGCGGATAACGGTGCATCGAAGCTTGCGAAGCTGATCATCGAGGAGTGTACACAGTTGAATCTATTCGTTGGAAAGGCAATGAATGTGGCACATAAGAATTCGAATCTGCCTTTTGATCTGAGTGTCAGGATGAATCTGGTAGAGCAGTTGAAGGAATGCGCAGAGCATCTGGGGAAGACGGTGAACGTAAAATATTATTGACGGGCATACAGATATCCCATATAATATACACAGATTTTCGATATATTTAAGGAAAGAGCGAGGATTACATAATGAGACAGTTTTTTGGAAAAAGCCAAAGTGGAATATTAAAAGAAGCAGTCCGCGGGATCAGTAACCCGCAGCTTCTTATGCTGATGTCTAACGGCGATCAGTTTGAAGCGCATGTCAGGGAACTGGAGGAGATATTTCCCGGAGTTCCAAGTATTGGCTGTATCGGGATGAGCTATGATACGAAAGTAGTGGAGAAAGGAGTAGGCGTGATCGCATTCTCAGACGGAGTGAATGTGGCGGTGAATGTATTGGAGGAAGCATCCGTCATGCCTGTCAAATATATCGAACGGCTGGAGAAGGATGTAGCCAGTGTGAAAGGCTCCCATAATGATACCATTTGTATTGATTTCTGTTCGGGAAATGATGCCTGTGTATTGACAACGATCTATTCTGTTCTGAAACGCAGAGATATTTCCCTGGTCGGCGGGACCGGTGATGCGGGCAAGGTATCTGCCAATGGGCGGATTTATGAAGATGCGGTGGCCTACGCGCTGGTTAAGAACCAGAACGGCAGAGTGAAGGCCTACAAAGAGAACATTTACCATCAGATGAAGAATCATCGGTTTATCGCTTCCCAGACGGATAAGGCCAACTACGTGATCGGCGCTCTGAACGGCAGGCCGGCAAGGCAGGTCTATCAGGATATTCTTCATGTGACAGAGCAAGAGATTACGACACGGACTTTCCAGAATCCGTTCGGCAAGCTGAACGGAGACGATATCTGTATCGTATCGATCAAGGAAGTGAAGGGCGACGCACTGACTTGTTTCAGACAGGTCAATGATTCGGACGTCCTGGTTTTGCTGGAGCTTGGTGATTACAGGGCGATCGTCAATGATACGATCCGCATGATAAAGCAGGATTTTTCGAAAATATCAGCGGTATTTTCAGTAAATTGCCTCTTCCGGTATTTGTTGTTTACACAGAATAACTATATGCAGGAGTATCTGAACGAGATGGGAAGGCTGGGGAATCATGCAGGCCTTGTAGGATACGGAGAGCATTATAATAATCGTTTTGTCAATCAGTCTATGACTTGTGTGGTATTTGAATAGGGGGTAAAAGCATGTTTTGGAAAAGGAATAAGCAGGAGGTCCGTACGGCATCCGAGAATGAGAATAACCTGTATCCGATACTGCACGTGATGGGCAGTCTGAAGGATTATCATAAAGAGATGGTTCAAAAGGAAGTAGATTCTCTGTGGGAGCTGAATGAGATCGGGAATTCTTTTGGTACGGTAGTCAGAGAGGGCGAGGAGTTTCAGGGTCGGCTTCTGGATTTTGGAGATCATTTCTCCAGCATCGAGCAGGTTTCCGGAGAATTTGTGACGGTGAAGGATACGATTACCGAATCGGTGAGCCGCGCGCAGGGCAGAGTGGAGGAATTAAGAAGCAGCTCTGAGCAGGTTGCGGCACATTTCAGCGAGATGGAGAATACCTTTGAAGATCTGCAGAAAGCAGTAGAGAGGATTAAGAGATGTACGGATAAGATCATCTCTATCGCCGACCAGACGAATATTCTTGCCATCAACGCTTCCATAGAGGCTGCACGGGCCGGCGAGCAGGGCAAGGGATTCGCGGTAGTGGCGGTAGAGGTGAAGAAGCTGGCTGACGAGATCAAGGACCTGACCGGTGAAGTAGACTTGGGTATCCAGGAGGTAGAGAAGGGAACGGACCAGCTTAACAGCAGTATCACGACTTCTGAGAGCGCGTTGGGAGAGAGCCTTAACAAGGTGCAGGAGACTTATGAGATGTTCGATGAGATCACACAGTCTGCGGAGGGGGCGACCGGCGTACACACGGAGATCTCCGGCGTGATCGACCAGTCCAAGTCGGCCCTGCAAGTTCTGTGCGGCTTCTTTGACCAGATCAAGAATCAGTATCAGGATGTTGTCCGGCATATTAACAAGGCCGGGAAGCTTGGAACGACGAAGAGTACCATGTTCGAGGATGTGGATAATATGCTGTCCCAGATTCCGCCGATTGTGAAGGATTATACTTCTGTGAAGTAATTAGTTTCTAGGAATTCAAAGGTGGTGAAGACGGGTGAAGCCAATTAGTATAGGAAGACAGAGTTTTGCGGCTATACGTGAAGAGGATTGTTTTTATATCGATAAGACTGACTTTATTAAAGAATGGTGGGAATCCCAGGATGATGTGACGCTGATTACCCGGCCGCGCAGATTTGGAAAAACTTTGAATATGAATATGTTGGAATGTTTTTTTTCTACGCAGTTTGCAAACCGGGGAGATCTGTTTGAAGGGCTTTCAATCTGGTCGGATGAGAAATACAGAAAGATGCAGGGAACATATCCGGTAATTACACTTACGTTTGCCGATGTGAAATCCAATACTTATGAGGCGGCAATCACGCGTATAAAACAGAATTTTACAGAGCTATACAATAATCATGAATTCCTTCTTGAAGGCAATTTGCTGAACGAAAAAGAGAAAGAACAATTTGCGGCGGTGAAGCCGGATATGAGGAATGTCGATGCAGAAGTTGCAATCCGTGCGTTGACAGGATATCTAAGCCGTTATTATGGGAAGAGAGTGATCATATTACTAGATGAATATGATACGCCTTTGCAGGAAGCATATATCGGCGGATATTGGGAAGAGATGGCTGCTTTCATAAGAAGTCTATTTAATGTGACCTTTAAGACGAATCCACACTTGAGTCGAGCGATCCTGACGGGGATTACAAGAGTAAGTAAAGAGTCTATTTTCTCGGATCTTAATAATCTGGAAGTTGTTACGACTACATCGGATGCTTATGCTGCGATGTTTGGTTTTACAGAAGAGGAAGTCTTTGCAGCATTAGAAGAGGCAGGTATGTCTGATCAGAAGGAAGAAGTAAAAGCCTGGTATGATGGATTTACCTTTGGGAAATATCATGGGATCTATAATCCGTGGTCGATTACTAATTTCCTGGATAAGAAAAAATATTCGGCATATTGGGCAGACAGCAGTTCGAATGCCCTGGTAAATACATTGATTCAGACGGGAAGCACGGATACGAAGAAGAAGATGGAAGATTTGTTGGCGGGCGGAAGTATCTGGACCGGGTTGGATGAGCAGATCATATATAAACAGTTGGATGGGAACGAAGAAGCGATCTGGAGTCTGCTTCTTGCAAGCGGATATATGAAGGTAGAATCATATTGTGTTCACCCGAGAACGAAGATTCCAAGGTATGAACTGAAGATAACGAATTTTGAAGTGCTCCTTATGTTTGAAAATATGATTCGCTTGTGGTTTGGCGGCAGGGATACAAAGTACCAGGATTTTGTGAAAGCCTTGCTGGCGGGCGATCTGAACGCGATGAATCATTATATGAATAAGATTGCTCTTGCTACATTCAGTTTTTTTGATACAGGTAATAAGCCATCTGAACGGACAGAGCCAGAAAGATTTTATCATGGTTTCGTGTTGGGATTGATGGTGGACAGACGGGATGATTATGTTGTTCTGTCGAACCGTGAGAGCGGTTATGGGCGTTATGATGTGATAATGGAACCAATTGATCCGTCTGACAGCAGACTGCCTGCCATTATCATAGAGTTTAAGGTATATGATCCTGGCTCGGAAGATTCGTTGGAGGATACGGTTAGAGTTGCTCATGCGCAGATCTTGAAAAAGGGGTATGATGCCAGCCTGATAAGTAAGGGTGTTGGACAAGACCGGATCCGGCATTACGGGTTTGCTTTTGAAGGAAAAAAGGTGTTGATCGGATAATAATAATGGATTGAAAAAGCCTCATGAAGGGGAACACAACGTCCCTTCACAGAGGCTTTTTTATCCGATATTAATTCAAAATACATTCAAGTGTTGCAAAGAATTCAGGATAGGATACATCCACACACTGACTGTCTTCGATCGTCGTCTCACCTTCCGCTGTCAGTCCGGCGATTGCGAATGCCATGGCGATCCTGTGATCCAGATAACTCTTGATATAAGCGCCCTTAAGCGGCGAACCTCCTGCTATGATCATCCCGTCTTCTGTGGGTGTGATATCGGCGCCCATTGCCCGTAAGTTTTCGGTGACAGTATCGATCCGGTTCGTTTCCTTCACTTTTAATTCTGCCGCGTCTCTGATGACCGTCGTTCCCTTGGCACAGGCCGCCATCACCGCGATGATTGGGATCTCGTCGATCAGTGTTGGGATCAGGCTGCCGCCGATGGCGGTGCCGTGAAGCTGACTATATCGGACGAGGATGTCTGCGGTTGGCTCCCCGGGAGCAATACTGGCGGCTGTTCCATTGCCCGTCAGACTGGTATTGGAATCCATATTCTGGCAGTTCAGATAAGTGATATCTGCCCCCATAGCCTCACAGACCTTAAGGATTCCCGCACGGGTTGGGTTGGTTCCCACATTCTTGATGAGCAGTTCTGAGCCGGGAACGAGAAGCCCTGCGGCTATGAAGTACGCTGCCGATGAGATGTCTCCGGGAACCTGAATAGTCTGCCCGTAGAGCTCCCGGCAGGGGCGTATGCACGCGGTTGCGCATCCGTCCTCGTGAATCGCCGAAGATATCTCTGCGCCGAAGCTCTTAAGCATCCGTTCCGTGTGATCGCGGGAGAGAGCCGGCTCGGTTACGGAAGTCTCGCTGTCGGCATAGAGTCCGGCAAGGAGGACGGCGGACTTGACCTGGGCGGAGGCGACCGGCGACTGATAGTGTATGCCGTGAAGCTCCCCGGGTTCTACTCTAAGGGGGGCGCAATAATTGTCATGGATGCTGCGGATGCGCGCGCCCATCTGATTCAGCGGTGTCATAATCCTTCCCATGGGACGAGAATTCAAGGAGTCGTCCCCGGACATAACGGAGGTGAAGGACTGGCCTGAGAGAATACCGGACATCAGCCTTGTGGTGGTTCCGCTGTTCCCCACATTCAGTGTTTCTGACGGGGCAGACAGGCCGCGAAGTCCTCTGCCATGTACCAGGATGCTGCCGGCTTCTTCTGTGATCTCGATCCCCATCCTCTGAAAACAGCCGATCGTAGACAGGCAGTCCGCACCCTTCAGGAAATTTGTGATCTTCGTAGTTCCAAGTGCAATGGACCCAAACATCACAGAACGGTGGGAGATGGACTTATCTCCCGGGACGGTGATCTCGCCTTTCAGATGATTTCCTGGATAAATACTTCTAACGCTCATAGACAATGTACCTGAATTTCTGCAGAATCCCGGCGGCTTTCTTAGAAGACGCCTCATCGTAGAATTCTATGCGCAGAACCCCTTCTTCAAATTCTCTGTTGTGTACGATCCCGATATTCTTAAGATTCAGGCCGTTGGACGCTAAGATCGTTGCAATCGCAGCAATCCCGCCGGCCTCGTCGATGATATCGCAATAGACTTCGTATGCCTTCTTGATCGGTCCTGCCGAGGATGATGGGATAGCGTTCCGATAGTTCCGTGAGGTATCGAACATGTGGTAGATGCCCTGTGCATCCTCTTGGTCGATCATATCCCTGGCATGGCTAAGGAAGCGGATATACGCGTCAAGGATCTGGGAGATATTGTCCTTGTTCTTCAGGCAGATGTGCTGCCACATGGTCGGTGAGGAAGAGGCGATCCTTGTGATATCCTTGAAGCCTCCGGCGGCAAGATTCTTCATCAGTTCATCCCTGGTATCCGTATCCCGCACGAAATTCACCAGACTTGACGCGATGATGTGGGGGAGATGGCTGATGGTTCCGGTCACATAGTCGTGCTCCTGGTAGTCCAGAAGGATGGGGATAGCATGTAGGTCTTGAACAAATTTTTTATAGCGTGCTATCTTTTCCTGTGCAACTTTCTTCGTGGGGGTCAGTATATAGTATGCATTCTCGATCAGCATTGCCCTGGAATTGACATAGCCGCTCTTTTCTGAGCCGGCCATGGGATGCCCGCCGATGAAATACGGTTCGATTCCTAAGGACTCCACTTCCTTATGGATATTGGTCTTCACACTTCCCACATCAGTCAGGATGCAGTCCTCGTGGAGATATTCTTTGATCTGCTTGAGATATGCCGTATTGTAAGAGACGGGGGCGCACAGGAAGAGGTAGCCGCAATTGCGGAAATTGTCGTCGATGGTGGTTGCCGCAACGTCGATCACGGATTCCTGGGTTGCCAGGGCCAGAGTCTCTTTATTCTTATCGAAGGCTGCGATCTCATAGTCGGGGAAATACTGCCGGATTGCCCGGGCGATGGAACCGCCGATGAGACCTAGGCCGATAAAGCCGATTTTATGGTTCATAGGTATCTCCTTTGAAATATAGATGATACTCTATTGTACCTAGGAAATGGGTTTTTGTCAATTCTGTGTTGCTTTAAAGTGAAGAAGTACATGGAAATAGGAAAATCGCAAAGCCCCAGGCCATGCCGGTGTCAGATTTTATGATTGCACCGGAAGATAAGGCTATGCTATTGTAAAACAAAAAGGGTGGTTGAGTATGGGCTTTTTTGATGTGGACGGGAAGCTTGCGCAGGTTATATCAAGGGTCTTTGATTTGATAAAGCTGAATCTTTTATGTCTGATCTTTTCCCTGCCGGTGATTACAGCAGGCGCGGGTCTGACTGCGGCATGGTACAATCTCTTGAAGATGGCGCGCAATGAAGAGTCTTATATAGGGAAGAGCTATTGGAAGGCTTTTAAGACGAACTTCCGGCAGGCGACAATCATCTGGAGCTTCTTAATAGCAGGCTTTACTGTTATTCGGTTAGATCTTGTGTTTCTCAAGGATGCAGGAGGCGGGGGTATGCCCATACGCATTGCGCTGCTTTTTATATTTTGGATTTTATGCCTTATCTCTCTGTACATATTTCCTATATTGGCAAGATTCGATAATACAATAAGAAATACAATGAGAAATGCATGTTATATGACTTTCCGTTATTTGCCATACACGTTTTTGATGATGTCATTCTTTCTGGCAGGTCCGATATTGTGTATCATAAACTGGAAATTATTTGGTTACTATATTTTGTATATGATGCTGATCGGAATTACGGGACCGGGGTATTTATCCGCCATATTATTCAGGAAAATATTTGATGATCTTCCGATGGAATAGATCTTCAGGCACCTTAATAAAAATGGGAGGAAATTTTATGTTTACGTGGATGAAACAACGAATAAAAGATATGCCGATCTTTCAGAAAATGTTTGTGATATGTATACTGGTTACGGTTACTATATCTGTAATTTCCGGTGGGATTACATATGTGACTGCGTCGGATATTATTCTGAAAAAGACGATCGCACAGACAGAAGAGACGATCAATCAGGTGTCAGAAAATTATGATTCTTTTATGGAAATGATCGCGAACCGCCTGGATTATATTGCATTCAATCCCACGGTGCAGGAGGAACTGCTGAACAGAAGACCGGAGAAGAATGAAGAAGGATATTACGGCAGTACAAGGACGGTGAAGCGCTTGCTGGTGCAGATGTTCAAGAGCTATCAGATGGAGGATATTGAGATCTATGGAGAGAATGGGAAACAGTATTTTTGCTCAATACGCGGAACGGAAGAACCGGAGCTGGAGAATGAAGATGAATTAATGGAGATTGCGGCAGCGGGCAGCGGTGCGGTAATATATGTGAATGACATCTCGGGCAGCGGGTGCCTGCAGATCGTGAAACTGGTGAGAGACAATCTGACAATGGATTCGCTTGGAGTCCTGCGGACAGGAATTCGGGCGTCTGCATTGGAGCGAATTCAGGAGAATGTGGATTTTGCATCTTCCGGGATGATTCTTTTGCTGGATGACAAGAATCAGATTATTGTAGGTGAAGCTTCGGAACTGACAGAAGAGGCAGACAGGTTGTTCAACAAATGGAACGATTCATTCCGATATGAGATAGGAGGAGAAGAGTACCGGGTCGTATATCAGGTGTCGGATTATACAGGATTCAAAGCTATTGGAATACTTCCGGAAAAGGAGATCGCGTCTGCGGTCGCTCCGGTGCAGATTGCAATGGCAGCTACAATCTTAGTTGGGATTTTCTTAAGTATCGGATTATCTGTGTTCATGTCGCGTTTTATGGGAAAGCCGATCAGGAGAACGGTACAGGTTTTGAGAGAAGTGTCAAAGGGAGATTTTTCCGTCCGCCTCGAAGAAGAGAGAAGGGATGAATTCGGAGAGATCAATCAGGAATTTAACCATACGATCGGCAGGATAGAAGAGTTGTTAGAAGAGATCGCCGTAAGTAAGATGCTGAATAGAGAGATGGAGTTCAAGGCACTGCAGGCGCAGATCAATCCGCATTTTTTATACAATGCATTAGATACGATCAACTGGATGGCAAGGAAAGAAGAGAAGGAAGAGATCTGCGAGATGGTCAGTGCCGTCAGTAATCTGCTGCGGATCAGTATCAGCAATAAAGAGACGATGTTTACGCTAGAAAAGGAATTAGATTATGTGAAAGATTATCTCTATATACAGCAGACAAGATATCGCAGCCGTTTTGAGGCAGTATTTGAGATTGATGAGCGCATCAAGTCACAGAGAATTCCGAAACTTACGATTCAGCCCTTAGTGGAAAATGCGATCGTACACAGCGTAGAAGTGAGAAAGGAAAAGACAGAACTGATGATACGTGCGTATCGGGTGAAGGAAGAAGTCTACATTGAAATAGAAGATACCGGTATCGGGATGTCTAAAGAAACCTTGGCAAATCTCTTAAGACCGCAGAAAGAGAAAATAGATATCAAGACTGCCCATACGGGACTTGGAGTCTATGCGGTGCACCAAAGGATCCAATATATGTTTGGGGAAGCGTATGGACTGCAGGTCTATTCAGAGGAAGGAAGAGGGACGCGGATTCTGATCCATTTCCCATATAAAGTATGAAAGGGCAATATTAGTAGGAGGAATGGTTGTGGAATTGGGTGTATTGATCCTTGATGACGAGGAGATTATCTTAGATGGGTTGTGCCACTTTCCATGGAAAGATTATGGATGTACCGTAGTGGCAAAGGCAGAAGATGGAGAGAAAGGGCTTGCCCTGATGACTGTGCACAAACCGGACATTATTCTGAGTGATATTAAGATGCCGGAGATGAACGGACTGGAGTTCGCAAGGAGGGCGAAAGAGATCTGTCCTGAGGTGGAGATCATTCTGCTGACGGGATATGATGAGTTTGAATTTGCAAAATCCGCGATTCATATCGGTGTATCGGAATATCTTCTGAAGCCTGTTAATTTCAAAGAAATGCATACTGCCGTGGGGAAGGTATGCTGTAAGATACGCAGTACGAGAAAGGTTCAGAGAGATTACGCAGAGTTGCAGCGAAAATATCAGAAGACGATCCCGGCAGTACGCAGAAAAGTAATCTCAGACCTGATCTATGGAAGATTTAATGATAGCAAAGAGATGCAAAAGCGTCTGGAGAATTTGAATATTTATATTGAACAGTATGTACTTGTCTATGGTTCGATCCATGCGGATGAGGGGAAGGAAAGGGCTGGATTAGAACCGAATTTGTTCGATTTTGTTGTGGAGAATATCTGTGAGGAATTTTTGAAGCAGACGGGGCAGCAGGTGTATTATGAATTTGATAATCTGGGCTATTGCTTTATCGTAACATTTCCGCGGCATATGGCAGAGAAGGATTGTGAGGTGTGTTGTGAACAGGCATGTGAGAAGATCCAGAAGAATATAAGAGAAGTGCTGCAGGTGGAGATGGCATTTGGAATCAGCCGGCAGGAGAAGAATCTGTTCCGGATGAATCATGCCTACGAGCAGGCGTTAGAGGCCTGTGAGCAGGGGGCTTATCTGGGAGAGGGATCGGGTATCCTGACCTATGCGGATGTGGCTGATATAAAGCTTCCGGTCTGGCGGGTGTCGGACGGCGAGAAGAAGAGGCTTCTTTCAGAGTTAATGCAGGGAAATATTGAGACAGCGAAGAAGCTGATCCAGGAAATATTCGAGCAGTGTCCGGATATTGAAACGATGCGGTATAATGTGATGGAGGTGATGCTCCTTAGCGTTCAATATTTGGCTGATAGAAGAATCGTAGAGCATACAGATAAAGAGAACAGCATATTTATCACAGAATGCCTGAAGAAGGTGTATGAAAGTCATACAAAGCAGGCAGTATTAAGTGTCCTGAAGTCGATTGTCGAATATCTGGCAGAGCGAAACAGAGATGAAAGGCTGAGCCGGAACCAGAAAAGCGCAAAAAGTATGATGGAATATATAGAAGAGAACTACGGCGAGGATCTGTCATTGGATACACTTGCGGACCATTTTAAGTTAAGTAAAACATATATTAACCGTCTGCTTAAAAATTACAGCGGGAAAAGCTTTCTGGAGATTTTGCTTAAATGCAGAATGGAGAAGGCGGAAGATCTGATCGCCCAAGGCGAGCACAAGATCTATGAAATCGCGGAGATGGTTGGGTATCATGATCAGAGTTATTTCATACGAGTATTCAAGAAATATTATGGGATGACTCCGAACGTGTATAAGCGAATTTGAAGTATAGGACAAAAGAACACCTTAATTTGATGGTTGCCTTTTTTCATATAAAAAGTATGGATTTTTCCGATTTGTGTCAGAATTTCCTATGTGTTGACTGCGTGTTGGACAGTATAATTAAGTTATCAAAATAAGTCGTTGATGCATCGGACTTTCATAGCAAACAAGGAGGAAATGATAATGAAAATGAAGAAATTGACTGCGTTGCTGTTGGCAGGTGTGATGGTAATGTCTGCAGCGCTTACAGGGTGTGGTTCCGGTGATTCGGGGTCCGGTTCCGAAAAAGATTCAGGCGGACAGGCAGGGGAACGCAAGAAGATCACGGTGCTGCTCCGCAGCAGTGAGACTTCAACAAAATATATTATATTGAAGAAGCTGCTGACAGAGTTCAGCGAAGAGAATGGGCTGGAAGAGCCGGAATTCGAATTGGTAAGCGGGGATGCGGATTATGTAACGAAACTGCAGCTTTACATTAACAGCAATTCACTACCGGATATCTATGGATGTGCGAATGGCGCGCTGTCTGCCGCAGCAAAGGATATTGATGCGATGGTTAATGTGGGTGATGAATTAGAGCGCATTGGCATGAAGGATGATATGAATAGTGCGGTATATGATTTCTTTACAGATGCAGATGACGGTAATGTATATCTGTTTCCGGAGAGTTTGAACTGTGAATTCTTCTTCTACAGAAAAGATATTTTTGACAAATATGATCTGGAAGCGCCAAAGGATTGGGATGAATTTCTTGCGGTATGCAAGACATTGAAGGAGAAAGGTGAGATTCCGGTAGTTGTGGCAGGAAAGGAAAACTGGCAGTTAATGAGATATCTCTCTTTCGCTCCATGGAGAATGACGAAAGATGGCTTCATCAAGGGGTATATGGAAGGAACAGAGACATTTTCAGATAATATAGCGGCAAAATCGGGTGCAGAGCTTCTTCATACAATGGGGACAGAAGAATATTTCCAGGGCGGTTTCCTGAGTACAGATTATACCGCGGCGACAGATCTGTTCTTTGGCGGCACCGGATGTATGTGGTACAGCGGTTCCGGTCAGATCACGCAGGCGAGCGAGATGTATGAGGCAGGTGAGCTTGGATTCTTCGCAGTACCGGATGTAAAGGGCGAGGATAATATGGATACGAATGTACCGATCCATGGCGGGTTTGGCACAGCGTTCAATGCACAGACTTATGATGATACAATGAAAGAATGCTTCCAGTATATCTGCGAGAATTATTCGGAAGCATGCTACAAAGAGGCAAAAGTATTCTCCCCGTTCAATGACGAGATGCCGGAAGGGTTAGATTCTCTGTTTTATGACCTGTATCCGATGTTCGAGACGGCGACGGACGCATGGGTATCATGGGATGATAAATTAGATTCAGCGACACTCACAAGCCTTGTAGATGAGCAGCAGAAACTTGCACAGGGAAGTGAGACACCGGAAGAATTTGAAAAGGCGGCAGACTCCTTTATAACAAAGTAAAAGTTGTATTCCTTGCACTGGATCTGTATGAAGCGGCAGATTCAGTGCAATTGTTAAGAAAGGAGTTGAATTTGTGCAAAAAGCATTTGGAAGAAAAAAAGTAATATTGATGTTCCTGCTTCCGGCGTTGATCGTATACATATTATTCGTAGTAGTGTCCGTGGTATGGGCAGGGTTTTACAGCTTTTTTGACTGGAGCGGCGTAGGAGAGAAGACATTTATCGGGATTCAGAATTATGTACAGCTTATGCAGGATGCGACATTCTGGGCTACGGTCGGCCATACATTGGCCTACACGGTGATCTGTGTATTGATACAGGTGTTTGGCGGTTTGTTATTTGCAATCTTCTTGACCCGGCTTACGAAGGGACGGGCATTGTTGCAGACCTTGTATTATGTACCGGTAGTCATCTCTTCGGTGGCGATCTGCCAGATATTCAGTAAACTGCTCTCGGTAACGCCGATCGGTGTGATCAATGCGGTGCTCAGTATATTTCATGCGGATCTGGCGACAATGGAATGGATCTCCAACGGAGAAGTATCCCTGTATGTGGCAGCATTTGTAGAAGGGTATAAGTACCTGGGGCTTTATATGGTCATATTTTATGCAGCATTGATAGGGGTTCCAAAGGATCTGGAAGAAGCGGCGATCGTGGACGGGGCGAATGTAATCCAGCAGTATTGGAGGGTGAAGATTCCATATATCAAGCCGGTGATTATATCCAACTGTATCCTGGTCCTGAATGGTTCTCTGCGTTCCTTTGATATTTCCTATCTGCTGACCAAAGGCGGGCCTGGAAATGCGTCGGAATTGATGTCAACTTATATGTATAAGCAGGCATTTTCCAGTATGAAATACGGATACGGCAGTGCGATCGCGATGGTGATCGTTATCATCTGCATGGTGGTTGGTTTTACATTCAGACGGGTGACGGAGAGGGGCGAGACAGCATGAACAGAATAATTAAGAGAAGGACATTGACCGTTTTGAAGACTCTTGTTGCTGCCGTTCTGCTGGTGATACAGGTATACCCGATCTTCTATGTGGTCACGTCCAGTATGAAGACGACGGATGATTTCCGGCATCTTGCATCCTACGCACTACCCAGCACTTTCAATCTGGAGAATTACGTAAAGGTATTTACGACCAGTTCGATGCTCACCTATTTCAAAAACAGTATTATTATTACGGTCGGCGTACTGATCCCGCTGTTGATCATCAGCTTTATGGCGGGGTTTGCGCTGAGCAAGATCCGTTTCAAAGGCAATAAGAGGGTGCTGGAATTCCTGATGCTGGGGCTGATGCTTCCGTTTCAGGTCGCGTTGATCCCATTGTTTACGATCTTCAATAATCTGGGGATCTTGAATACATATCCGGCGGTTATACTGCCGCAGATCGCTTTTTCTCTGTCGTATTCGATTCAGTTATTTTATTCATTCAGCAAATTCCTGCCGGATGAGATCATTGAGGCGGCGATCATAGACGGTTGTTCTCCGTTTCGGACTTTTGTGGAGATTGTCGTGCCGATGTCTACGAATTCTCTGCTTACGGTGGCGACTATGCAGGGAGTATTTACCTGGAATGACTTTATCAATGCCTATACATTTACCAAGTCAACGGCTATGAAGACAGTCACTTTGGGGTTAAATGATTTCGTAGGGTTTATGGGAACTACGGATTGGGGAGCAACCTTTGCTGCGATCACAGTGACAGTGTTGCCGACCTTTGTATTCTATTTTATTACGAGTAAATATATGATGAGCGGACTGACCGCGGGGGCAGTCAAGGAATAAATATTGATATGAGGAGGAGTTTTAGCATGACAAAATTATATTATCAGTTTCCGGAAACCTGGTTTGGCGATTGCATGCCCTTTGGCAAGGATGGCAAGTTCTTCTTATTCCATCAGAGAGATACGAGGAAGCCGGGGCCTTTCGGAGAACCCTTTGGATGGGATCTTGCTGTAACAGCAGATTTCGTGAATTATGAGGACTGCGGCGCGGCGATTCCACGGGGAACGGACGAGGAGCAGGATCAGTTTATCTTTGCCGGGAGCGTGTTCGAGGCAGAAGGGAAGTATCATGCTTTCTATACAGGGTATAACCGGGATTACCCGGCTAAGGGCAAGGCTTCCCAGGTGTTGATGCATGCGGTGTCGGACGACCTGTATCATTGGAGCAAATCACAGGAGGCGCTGACCTTCTATCCGCAGGAAGGATACGACCCGGACGACTGGCGTGATCCGTGGGTGATCCGGGATGAAGAGAAGGAAGAGTATCTGTTGATCTTAGGGACCAGAAAGCTTGGGCCAAAGACGCAGCAGACAGGGCGGACGGTAAAATTTACATCCAAGGACCTGAAAGACTGGAAGTTCGAAGGGGATTTTTGGGCGCCGGATCTGTATACGATGCATGAGATGCCGGACTTGTTCAAGATGGGAGACTGGTGGTACCATATCGTGACGGAATACAGTGACCGCAGTAAGATGATCTACCGCATGAGCAAGAGCCTTGACGGGCCGTGGACCGCGCCGAAGGATGATGCCTTTGACGGGCGCGCGTATTATGCAGGAAGGACGTTTAATTTAGACGGACAGAGGATCTTATTTGGCTGGGTTCCAACGAAGATTGACTGTGACGACAGGAAGAATTTTGAATGGGCGGGAACCTTTGTTGCCCATGAGGTGTACCAGAGAGAAGACGGGACATTGGGGGTGCGGATCCCGGATACGGTATGGGAAGCGTTCGGAGAGCGGAACCGGATGGAAGACTTCGTAATAGACGGTTTAAATAAGCGCACCGAGAAGGTGATAGAGAAGGCATGCGGGGAACTGTATTCCTTAGAAGCGGATATCAGTTTCACAGAAGGGACACATTCCTTCGGAATCCGGATGCTGGAGGATGAGGAGACACAGCAGTCGTATCAGTATATGTTCCGTGCCGGCGAGAATAGATATGTATTCGAGAAGAATCCCAACTGGCCGTGGTTCGACTGCATGAATATCGGGCTGGAGCGTCCGATCGAATTAGAACCCGGGAAGACGTACCATGTACAGATGATCGTGGATGATACGATCGCAACGATATATGTGGACGGCGTAGCCTTGAACGCGAGAATGTATGAGAGGTCGGGCGATGCTCTGAGTATGTTTGTAACAGACGGGAAGCTTACGGTGAAGAATTGTTCTGTAAATATCGGAATCAGGTAGAATGTTGTAAAAAATTGTAAAACCTGCATAAAAGAGTTGTAATGCCCCTGATTTTTTAGTACAATGTAAACATGAGATTTTACCAAGTATAAGGAGGCACCGAAAATATGAAGGTTTACAGAACTGATGAGATCAGGAACGTGGTTCTCTTAGGACATGGGGGGAGCGGCAAGACAAGCCTTGTGGAAGCCATGGCTTATGTATCAGGAGCGACGAATCGTATGGGGAAGATCACAGACCACAATACGATCAGTGATTTCGATAAAGAGGAGCAGAAGAGAGAATTTTCAATCAGCACGACGCTGATACCGATCGAGTGGGAGAAGGCGAAGATCAACGTCCTTGACACTCCGGGATATTTCGATTTCGTAGGCGAGGTTGAGGAAGCTGTCAGCGCAGCGGACGCGGCGGTGATCGTGGTATCGGGTAAGGCCGGCGTGGAAGTCGGAACGGAGAAGGCATGGGAGCTGTGTGATAAGTACAACCTGCCGCGTATGATCTATGTGACAGAGATGGACGTGGATGACGCAAGCTTCCGTCAGGTAGTAGAAGATCTGAATGATAGATACGGCAAGGTGATCGCGCCGCATTTCCAGCCGATCAGAGAGAATGAGAAGCTGGTAGGCTATGTCAACGTAATCAAGAATGCCGGCAGACGTTATACGGGCATCGGACAGAGAGAAGAGTGCGAGATCCCGGAATATTGTAAGGAGAACCTTGAGAACTACCGCGAGAAGCTTCTCGAGGCAGTTGCCGAGATCAGTGATGAGTATATGGAGCGCTATTTCGCAGGCGAGGAATTCTCGGTAGAAGAGATCCGTGCGGCGATGCGTACCGAAGTTATGGAAGGCAGGATCGTACCGGTTGCCATGGGTTCCAACGTGCAGGCACAGGGTGTTGCGAATCTCCTGTCAGATATCGTAAGATTCTTCCCAAGCCCGGATTGGAGAGAGTGCGCGGGTATCAACCGCAAGACTAACGAGATCTATGAGGCGAATTATGATTTCGCGAAAGCCAAGTCAGCCTATGTATTCAAGACGATGGTGGATCCGTTCATCGGTAAGTATTCTTTCGTTAAGGTATGCTCCGGCGTGCTGAAGGGCGAGGATACGTTGTACAATGCGGATTCAGAGACGGATGAGAAGCTTGGCAAGATCTATACTATGATCGGGAATAAGCCGGTAGAGGTCAAGGAATTATTTGCGGGTGATATCGGGGCGATCGCGAAGCTTGCGAATACGAAGACAGGCGATACGCTCTCAGCGAAGGCAACGCCGATCCTCTTTGGCAAGACAGAGTATTCCAAGCCGTATACATATATGAAGTATGTGACCAAGAACAAAGGCGATGAGGATAAGGTATCCCAGGCATTGCAGAAGATGATGGCGGAGGATATTACCCTGAAGGCGGTCAATGACAGTGAGAACCGTCAGACGTTGATCTACGGTATGGGCGACCAGCATTTAGAGATTGCTGTGAGCAAACTCCTTGAGAGATACAAGTGCGAAGTTACTTTGGAGACGCCGAAGGTTGCGTTCCGTGAGACTATTAAGAAGAATTCCGATGTAGACACCAAGTATAAGAAGCAGTCCGGCGGACACGGTCAGTATGGACATGTTAAGATGAAGTTCGCAGCATCCGGCGACCTTGATACGCCGTATATCTTCGAAGAGACGGTAGTCGGCGGTGCGGTTCCGAAGAACTACTTCCCGGCTGTTGAGAAGGGACTTCAGGAATCCGTGCTCAAGGGACCTCTGGCAGGTTATCCGGTAGTCGGTGTGAAGGCGACTCTCTACGACGGATCTTACCACCCGGTAGATTCTTCCGAGATGGCGTTCAAGACGGCTACGGTTCAGGCTTTCAAGAAAGGCTTTATGGAGGCAGGACCGATTCTGTTAGAGCCGATCGCATCTATTAAGGTAATTGTTCCGGATGATTATACGGGAGACGTTATGGGCGACCTGAATAAGCGCCGCGGACGTGTGCTCGGTATGAACCCGATCGCAGGCGGCTTACAGGAGATCGTGGCAGATATCCCGATGACAGGCGTGTTTGGATATTGTACGATCCTTCGTTCCATGACAGGAGGAAGAGGAACATATTCCTATGAATTTGCACGCTATGAGCAGGCTCCGTCTGACGTACAGGAAGCGGAGATCGCGAAGAGGGCGGCAGAAGAATAGACAGAGATTTGAAGAACAGATAAAGATTCAAGAAGAAAAGCCTGTAAGGGCTTTTTTTCTTATGGTAAAAGTGCTATAATCTCTTTTGCTATGAGTCATAGCAAATACTAGTGAGATATGAATGAGGATCAAAAAAATGAAGATAGTAATAATTGGTGACGGTAAGGTCGGGCATAAACTGACCACTCAGTTGTCAGAAGAGGACTATGATATTGTTTTAATTGATCAGAATGCGGGGAAACTAAAGGAAGCTCTGAATCAGCTTGATATTTTCTGCATTACAGGGAACGGAGCGGATGTGGAAGTGCAGAAGCAGGCGGACGTCCCCCACGCCGACCTGGTGATTGCGTGTGCTTCTATGGATGAGCTGAACATGCTGAGCTGCCTGCTTGCAAGGCGGCTTGGGGCGAAGCACACGATCGCACGTGTGCGCAATCCCATGTATTACAGGCAGATTGATCTGTTCAAGGAAGACCTGCATATGAGTATGGCGGTCAATCCGGAGCTGTCGGCGGCCAATGAGATCGCAAGGATCCTGCTGTTCCCCGAAGCGTGCAAGGTGGAGACATTCATGAAGGGCAGGGTGGAGCTGGTAGAGCATGTGCTGAAGCAGGGCAGCCCGCTGGCGGGATTGTCGCTTGCCAAGATCGACCGCAAGTTCCAGATGAACATCCTGGTCTGTGCGGTGAAGCGGGGAGATTCGGTCTATATCCCGGACGGAGATTTTGTACTGCAGGAGGATGACAGACTGCATATTGCCGCAGGGCATCAGGATTTGAGATCATTTTTTAAGTCGTTGGGACGCAAGAGTACGAAGATCAAGAAGGTGATGATCTGCGGTGGAGGGAATCTGTGCTTCTATCTCACCCGTCAGCTTCTCCAGGCGGGGATGCAGGTGAAGATCATCGAGCGCAACCCTGAGAAGTGCGAGTACCTGTGTGAAGCGCTTCCCAAAGCTACGATCATACAGGGGGACGCGGCGGACCATGATCTTCTTCTCGAGGAAGGCATACAGGGAACGGATGCGGTGGTCGCGCTGACCGGTATGGACGAGGAGAATATTATTATGTCTCTCTTTGCGAAGGCGCAGGGGGTAGATAAGATCATTGCCAAGGTGAATGAGGATTCCAGGGCGCAGATGGTAGAAGGCCTGGGAATCGACAGTATCGTCTCTGTGAAGAGTGCGGCGGCGGATGAGATCGTGAATTATGTGCGTGCAAGGAAGAATTCCTACAGCAGCGCCAACGTCGAGACGATCTACCGTCTGCTTGGAGGAAGAGTTGAGGCGATGGAGTTCATTATTAAGAAGGAGTGCAAATTCACCAATGTTGCGCTCAAGGACCTGCCTACGAAGCCGAACAATCTGATCGCGTGTATCGGAAGAAGACGCAAGATCATCATTCCCGGCGGTGACGACCATTTGGAGGTGGGAGACAGCGTGATTATTGTTACCAAAGAGCATAGAATCAATGATTTTACAGACATACTGGCATAGGGGAGACGAGAAGTAAAATTATGAATACGAAGATGATACGGTATATACTGGGAAAGATGCTGGGAGTGGAGGCGGTGCTTTTGCTGTTGCCGGCGTTTGTTTCTCTGGTCTATCGTGAATTTAGCGGGATCTATTTCCTGATTCCGGCGGGAATCATAGGTGTGGTATATCTTTTGTTTGGAGTGAAGAAGCCGGAGAATCGGAATATTTACGGCAAGGAAGGGATGGTCATCGTTGCCAGTGCGTGGATACTGTGGTCGCTGTTCGGGGCGCTGCCGTTCTCGCTGTCGGGGAGTATCCCATACTATCTGGATGCTTTTTTTGAGACGGTCTCAGGCTTCACGACCACAGGGTCTACGATTCTGACAGATATTGAGTCGCTGCCCCAGGGAATGCTGTTCTGGAGGAGCTTCACTCATTGGATCGGCGGTATGGGGGTGCTGGTATTCGTGATGGTGCTCACGACGCTGGATAAGAGGAATTCCATGTATCTGATGAGGGCTGAGGTGCCGGGGCCGGAGAAGGATAAGCTGGTGCCCAAGACCATGTCGACGGCGAGGATCCTCTACGGGATGTATTTCGGAATGACGGCGATCGAGGTGATTCTGCTGCTGTTCGGCGGGATGAATGTGTTTGACAGCCTGATCTTCTCTTTCGGTACTGCGGGCACAGGAGGATTCGCGAATTATTCGGCGAGCGTGGGACATTTTAACAGTGTGTATATTGATACAGTGATCACTGTATTTATGATATTGTTCGGGATTAACTTTAATCTGTATTATTTCCTGCTTCTGAAGGATTGGAAATCTGTCTGGAAGAATGAGGAATTGAAGACATATCTCACACTGATACTGTCAGCGGCGCTTCTGATTACCGTGAATATGAACCACATGTACCCAAACCCGTTCAAGGCGTTCCGTTATGCGATCTTCCAGGTTGCATCGATCATAACTACGACGGGATATGCGACGGCAGATTTTATCGAATGGCCGATGTTCTCGCAGTGTATGCTCATGTTTCTGATGATGGTGGGGGCATGCGCATCCTCGACAGGCGGAGGTATGAAGGTCTCCAGGGTAATGATGATGGTGAAATGTGTCAAGCGTGAGATCATGCAGATGGCGCATCCCAAATCAGTCAGCATTATCAGGATGAATGGCAAGAAGGTGGATCAGGATGTATTGAAGACTCTGTATATCTATCTGATCGCTTATCTGGGAATTGTGATCGGATCGGTTCTGCTGGTGTCTGTTGATAATATGGATTTTGGGACGACATTCAGTTCGGTATTGACTACGATGAATAATATCGGTCCGGGTATCGGAGCGGTAGGGCCAAACGGAAGCTTCGCGGATTTCTCGCCGCTGTCAAAGCTGGTGTTCTGTTTCGATATGCTGGCAGGCCGTTTGGAGATATTCCCGTTCCTCATGCTGTTTACGGCTTCCGCATGGAATCGTAAGTTTTAGTATCATGTTTTGACACTGATATCATCATATAGTGAAGGAGGTATTATGAAATTAAGAAATAAATTGTTAATTGCGATGATTCTGATCCTTGCAGCCGGATTGTATTATTATGTCACGCTGCCGGCGTTCAATTTCCACTCTTCAGATACATGGTTTTTCGTGCTGTTTTTGCTGGCGGCGGTGCTGGTGATCTACATCCTGCGCAGGAAACCGGACAGAAAGGAATGGAAGAAAAGCAGGATGGTGAGATTTCTCGGTACGGTGATATTGGGAGTGGGGATCGTATATCTGTTGGGTTCCCTGTTGTCTTCCCCGATCATCAACGCTAAGAAATATCAAAAGCTGCTTACTGTGAAGGAAGGAGAATTTACAGAGGATGTGGAGGAGCTTTCCTTTGACAAGATTCCGCTGCTTGACAAGGATACGGCGGAGATTCTCGGCGACCGTAAGATGGGAAGCATGGTAGATATGGTGTCGCAGTTTGAGGTGGACAGCATCTACAGCCAGATCAATTACAAGGATAATCCTGTCAGGGTGTCACCGCTTCGCTACGCCAGCCTGATCAAATGGTTTACCAACCGGTCTAACGGTATTCCGGCATATATCCGGATCAATATGGCGACGCAGACGACGGAACTGGTGAAGCTGGAGAACGGGATCAAGTACACGACCAGCGAACATCTGAACCGGAATATTTACCGGCATCTGCGTTTCGCACATCCGACCTATATCTATGGGGAGTTAAGCTTTGAGATCGACGAAGAGGGGATCCCTTACTGGATCGCTCCGGTGAAGAAGTTCAATATCGGGCTGTTCGGGGGAGAGACGGTCGGAAAGGTGGTCTTGTGCAACGCGATTACGGGTGAGACGAAGACCTATGATATCAAGGATGTCCCGGAATGGGTAGACCGTGCATATTCGGCAGACCTGCTGGTGCAGCTCTTCGATTATTACGGAACCCTGAAGCATGGATTCTTCAACAGTGTCTTGAGCCAGAAGGATTGTCTGAAGACGACGGACGGGTATAATTATCTGGCGCTTGAGGATGATGTATGGATGTATACAGGCGTGACTTCGGTCAATGGGGATCAGTCCAACGTAGGCTTCGTGCTGTCCAATCAGAGGACCATGGAGACGAAGTATTATAAAGTAGAAGGTGCCACGGAAGCTTCCGCCATGTCCTCGGCAGAAGGCCAGGTGCAGAATCTTAAGTACAAGGCGACATTCCCGCTGCTCCTTAATATCAGCGATGAACCGACGTATTTTATCGCATTGAAGGATGACGCGGGACTGGTGAAGAAGTACGCCATGGTCAATGTGCAGAAGTACCAGATCGTTGCCATCGGCGACAGTGTGAGCCAGTGTGAGGAGAATTATCTGGAGCTGCTCTTAAGCAACGGTGTCAAGCAGGCTGCGGAAGATACCAGGGAAGTGAAGAAGATCACCGGCAGGATCACGAAGATCGCGCAGGCTGTCATAGACGGAACCTCTCACTACTATCTCATGGTAGAGGGGTCGGATGATATCTTTGACGTGTCGGTAGTAGAGTTCCTGGATGTGGTCAGGTGTGAGGCCGGACAGAAGGTGACTCTGGAATACAAGGTGGATGAGCGTGCGAATCTGGTGATGTCTCTGGAGGTTCTGGACGGGAATCAGGAAGGAACTCTTGAGAATGCAGGGGAACAGACAGAGGAAGAAGACTGATGGAATTAAGCATATTATTGGTACAGCAGATAGCGGCGATGTTCCTCACGATGGCAATCGGTTATGCCATCGTGAAGATCGGTCTGTTTACGGTGGAGGACAGCAAGGTCATCTCGAATGTGGTTGTCTATATCTGTTCTCCCTGTGTGGTCATTGACTCTTTTCAGATCGAGCTGACTCCGGATAAGATCAGAGGGCTGCTCCTGTCGATCGCGGCGTCGGTCGCGGTCCATGTCCTGATGCTTGCAGGAATCAAGCTGGCGGAGAAGCCGTTTCATTTCAACGGGATAGAGAAGGCGTCCATCATATATTCGAATTCCGGATATCTGATCATCCCGCTGGTGGCGGCTGTACTGGGCAGCGAGTGGGTATTCTATACAACGGCGTATATTATTGTCCAGACCATATTGGTATGGACCCATGGCATCAGCGTGGTCAATCAGCAGCAGACGAAGGATTACAGGCAGATATTCTTGAATCCGAACCTCATAGCCATTGTGATCGGTATCCTGCTCTTTGTCATGGAGATACGCCTTCCGGTGGTGATCGGAAGCTGTGTCAGCGGATTTGGCGATATGATCGCTTCTGCCAGTATGCTGGTCATCGGTATGGTGATCGGTAAAGTAGACCTGCTGTGGGTGTTCCGGCAGAAGAGGCCGTATCTGATCTGCCTGTTCCGGCTGGTCGTATTTCCATTGATCGTTGTGTTCGCCTTTGCCTTCGTCGGACGGTTCCATGTCCATCCGGATGCAGAGTATATACTTATGATCGTGCTGCTGGCAGTAGCGGCGCCGGCCGGTGCGATCATCACACAGCTTGCCCAGATCTATAACAAGGATTCCATGTATGCGAGTGTGATCAATGTGATGTCGGTGGTTTTCTGTATCATTACGATGCCGCTTATGACTTTATTGTATGAGACTATATTTTAGACAAACAGGCAGATGTGCAGATATAACGGCACATCTGCCTGTCTTTACCATTGACTGTATCCCTCGATCTTATCCAGGACCCGCTGTTTCTCTGACCCGTCCAGTATCGTAGGGCAGTAGTCGTTATAGCCGCTGGCGGAGGACAAGGAGCAGGGGATCATGTTGATATTCTCATCCTTCTTGACTTTCCCGTCTTCGATGGTGAAGGTCTGCTGAAATATCATGGTGTCCTTATCCTCAGGGTTGGAATTGCCTCCGAAACAGAAATTCCCCAGGCTGTAAGCGATGTATTTGTCCTTATAACGCTCGATACCCTGCAGAACATGGGGGTGATGGCCGATAACCAGATCCGCCCCCTCATCAATGGCAAGATGTGCCAGGGTCTTCTGAATATCTGTGGGAGTATATTCTCTCTCATTCCCCCAATGGAAATTGACGATGATGAGCTTCGCGCCGGCTTCTTTCAATGCGGCGATGTTCTCCTTCACCTGCTGCTGCTTCTCAAGATGGTCGGCAAGCTCGTAGATGCCGGTTAAGCCGACCTTGATGCCCTTGATCTTAAGGATCTTGGCGCGCTCATAACCAAAGGTAGAAACCTTGGAAGCCTCTAAGGCGCTGATGGTGTCGGTGTAGCTGGATTCGCCGTAGTCCTTGCTGTGGTTGTTAGCCATATTGGCTGCTTCTACGGAGCTGCCTGAGAGGATAGCGGCGAATTCCGGAGGCGCCTTGAATGCGAATTGCTTCTCCTGGCGTTCGTCGGAAGCCGTAAGCGTCCCTTCCATGTTCACGATGGACAGGTCGTCGTTCGTAAGTACCGGGCGGACATTCTGGAAGAAATAATCGGCTCCCTGGGCGTCGAAGTAGGCGTTCAGGCTGGCGGAATAGTCGAAATTCACATCCGTTCCAAGCGTACAGTCTCCCATGGAGCTGACGGTGATGGTGACGGTCTGACCCTCATCTTCTGCGGCATCAGAGCCAAGGGTCAGTTCTTCGATCTGAACCTTGGAGGTGTCGATCTTCTCTCTGGAACTGCCGGAATCGGCCCCGGCCTGTGTCCCGGTCTCCGGCTTTGGCGTCTTCTTCCAGGAAGATAGAAGGGCTCGGACGCCCCAGATGAGAATGAAACATAGACAAACCAAAAAAGAGGCGCACAAAATAATGCGGATCTTAAGAATACGGCGGCGCCGTTCCCTCCTGCGTTTTGCCTCCCGGATGCTGTTTCTGTTTGGATTGTGCGGCGTCTGCCGCGGGTTTCTCATAGTGTTCATCTTTTGATACCAAAAAGGCAGTCCATGAGGACTGCCTGATACTCTTCTGAAAATTCAGATCACCGCAGATAATTACAAATAATTACAACCCTCTTCGCTGACTAAGGAAATATCCTTCTTATCGGCGCTCAGGCTTACAAAGAACTCAATACCGCATTCTGCAGAGATCTTCTTCAGTCTTTCGACAAATTCAGGCACATTGTTCATGGAAATATCAGCATGCTTCAAGATACCGTCGATAAAGATACATTCAACATCATGGTTCGAACTATACATACCGTATAAGAAACCAATGTACTCGTCGGTATTCGTGATGGAGATGAAATCATCCATACAGATGGTACGGATGTCAAATGCAACGCTTGCGGTATCCCGGTGGGTCTTCTTGATAAATACTACGTTACCGTTGCATTCCTTTACCTTCTTGTTAGCGAGCTCAATCATCTGCTGTGTCTTGCCACTGCCTTTAGGGCCAGTCAATAAATTTACCATCGTAAACCTCTCCTTTATGTATCATAATTTACTGAAATCATCAGTACGATCTGCTTATTATTCATTATACACTAAAGAGAGGAGAGGAACAACCAAAAATATCACTTTTATAAAGGAAAATACTACTTGACTTATTTTGGCATTCTTCTTATAATAAGTAAGGAATTCGAGTGTGAGCCTTTTCGTCTCTCAGGCAGGGGGGATGGGAAGGCTTTTTATACCTAAATGCGGAGTGCGGTTTGACAGGCTCCGGGAAAGAGAGGAAGTAAGATATGTCTAAGATCCCTTATAACCATAAGGCAATCGAGAAGAAATGGCGTGAGAACTGGGAGAAGAACCCGGTGAATGTCAAGGTGGGCGCAGACGGCAGGGAGCGTCAGAAGTACTACTGTCTGGATATGTTTCCATATCCGTCAGGGAATGGTCTCCATGTAGGACACTGGAGAGGGTATGTGATCTCCGATGTATGGAGCAGATACAAGCTGCAGCAGGGATATTATATCATCCACCCGATGGGATGGGATGCGTTCGGCCTTCCGGCTGAGAACTATGCCATCAAGATGGGTGTTCATCCGGCGATCTCTACCGCTGAGAATGTGAAGAATATCAAGAAGCAGATCAATGAGATCGCGGCTCTCTATGACTGGGACCGGGAAGTGAATACGACGGACCCGGAATTCTATAAATGGACGCAGTGGATCTTCGTGAAGATGTTCAAGGAAGGGCTGGCCTATGAGAAGGAGTTCCCGATCAACTGGTGCCCGTCCTGTAAGACAGGCCTTGCCAATGAAGAAGTGGTGAACGGTAAGTGCGAGCGATGCGGAGCGGAAGTGACGAAGAAGAACCTGCGTCAGTGGATGCTCAAGATCACCGCATATGCGGAGCGCCTGCTGAACGACTTAGATAAGCTTGACTGGCCGGAGAAGGTCAAGAAGATGCAGTCCGACTGGATCGGCAAATCCTACGGAGCAGAGGTTGAATTCCCGATTGAGGGCCGAAGCGAGAAGATTACAGTCTATACTACAAGGCCGGATACCCTGTACGGGGCGACATTTATGGTACTGGCTCCGGAGCATGAGCTGGCGAAGAGCCTGGCAACCGATGAGACGTTAGAGGCGGTTGAGAAGTACATTTTAGATGCATCCATGAAGTCGAATGTGGACCGTATGCAGGATAAGGAGAAGACGGGTGTATTCACCGGAAGCTATGCCATCAACCCGCTGAATGGGGAGAAGACCCCGATCTGGCTGTCGGATTATGTTCTGGCTGATTATGGTACGGGTGCGATCATGTGTGTTCCTGCCCACGATGACCGTGACTTTGAGTTCGCGACGAAGTTTGGTATTCCGATCGTCCAGGTTATTGCCAAAGACGGCAAAGAGATCGAACATATGACAGAAGCTTATACGGAGGCAAGCGGCACCATGATCAATTCCGGCGAGTGGAATGGCATGGAGTCGGCAGTCCTTAAGAAGGAAGCGCCTCATATCATAGAAGAACGGGGAATCGGACGTGCAACCGTGAATTATAAGCTGCGCGACTGGGTATTTTCCCGTCAGCGCTACTGGGGCGAGCCGATTCCGATCGTGCACTGTCCGGACTGCGGCAATGTCCCGGTGCCGGAAGAAGAGCTTCCGCTTAGACTGCCGGAGGTAGAGTCCTATGAGCCGACAGGAACAGGGGAGTCTCCGCTTGCCGGAATTGAGGAGTGGGTCAACTGTAAGTGCCCGGTGTGCGGCAAGCCTGCCAAGCGCGAGACCAACACCATGCCTCAGTGGGCGGGTTCTTCCTGGTATTTCCTGCGCTATGTGGACAATCATAATGACAAGGAACTGGTATCCAGAGAGAAGGCAGACGCAATGCTTCCGGTAGATATGTATATCGGCGGCGTGGAGCATGCGGTGCTTCACCTTCTGTATTCCCGGTTCTACACCAAGTTCCTGTGCGATATCGGTGCGGTTGATTTCGACGAGCCGTTCCAGAAGCTTTTTAACCAGGGGATGATCACCGGCAAGAACGGGATCAAGATGAGCAAGTCCAAGGGGAATGTGGTATCTCCGGATGATCTGGTAAGGGATTACGGCTGTGACTCTCTTAGGATGTATGAGCTGTTCGTGGGACCGCCGGAGCTGGATGCCGAGTGGGATGACCGCGGGATCGACGGCGTGAACCGTTTCCTGAAGCGTGTATGGAATCTTGTGATGGACAGTAAGGATGCGGATATCAAGGCGTCTAAGGCTATGATCAAGGAGCGTCACCGTCTGGTATGCGATATCACGAAGCGTCTGGAGAGTTTCAGCCTGAATACGGCGATCTCCGGGTTCATGGAGCATAACAATAACCTGATTGAGATCGCGAAGAAGGAAGGCGGCGTTGATAAGGAGACATTGTCTACGATGGCAGTGCTGATGTCTCCGTTTGCTCCGCATATCGCAGAGGAGATCTGGGAGCAGTTAGGGCATGAGGGCAGTGTGTTTGCCGCCGGATGGCCGACCTATGACGAAGAGATGATGAAGGATGATGAGATCGAGGTTCCGGTACAGATCAACGGCAAGACAAGGGCCGTGATCTCTGTGGCGGCGGATATCTCCAAGGAAGATGCGATCGCGGCCGGGAAGGCGGCAATTGCAGATAAGCTGACGGGGAATATCGTGAAAGAGATCTATGTTCCGAAGAAGATCATTAATATTGTGCAGAAATAATTCTACCTGTATGGTTGGAACGTTGTTCAAATGTATAAGAAAAAACTGGGATGCAGACAGTTTATCTGCATCCCAATGAAAAATACGGGTATTTTCACACTCTTATACTACAACTTCTAGGATTGTTTTACCATTACAATGAATCTCTTTCATCCCTGTCTTTTTATTTTTGTTAAAGTTGAAGCTTAAGAGATAACCTTTATCCAAGGCATAGCCATCCAGATATCTTACCAGTTGCAATTCTCCGCGCCGATTATACTCTTCTCCATGCCAGATCTTCATTTCAACCACCTGTTGTTGTCCAAGGTAGTCGATCACTACATCTGTCCGGCGCAGATCTCTGGTGCGGGCCTCAATATAGTAATTTCCCACGCCATTAATAATTGGTTTTAAATATGTCAAAAAAATGCGCCGTCCATGTTCCTCCAGAAAAGATACATCACTGTCTCCATAAATCTCTGTAAAATGAATCATGAATTTCTTCATTACCAGATCCATGTTCAAAATACCGCCGGATGTAAATTGATTCCTGTCAAAACTTGCGGTATCTGCCAGCTTATTTTCTGCTATATCCTCTGAGAGATAGCGGTTGTATAACCGTGTTTCAAAGATACGATTGGACACTGCAACAAGCCCGTCTTCGTTTTTCAAATAACCAAACATCGTTCCCAGATTTATTGCATGCTCATCCGGGCTGTACGGAATCTTTTTCCCGTTGAACAGGATCAGGCGAATGATGTTATCCAGTTCTCTTGAATCAGAGAGTTTCTTCCCCATATCGTCAAACAGAGTATTCTGTTCGTTCAGGAGTTGTTTTACTGCATCCAAGATAGTATCGTTCGTCCATTTGTAATATCTGTTGTCGGGTGCTTCATTTAAGCGCGTGGCAGAAGATACAGATTGCCCAGATGACTCTACAGTAGCTTCCTCAGCTAATTGACAAATACGGGATACCAGAAAAGGATATCCTCCTGTATAATCGTAGATTAACTGTGCAATTGCGTCTATATCCATGATCGCGTTCCTGTCATCCTTATATTCAGTCAGCATCCCGGCGATATCCTTTGGAGAAAAATTCATATCTACTGTAAATTTTGCAGCAATGTTCCACGGACTATTGTATATAGATTCTTTACCTTTTTTTATCTTTAGTTTCAAATTCTTGATATCATATACACCTGCAAGAATCACGGAACGGAAGGTTGGCCGACTTCTTCGTTTCATATACTTATCCCGCAGCATTCCAAGAAAATCTAGAAAAACCTCCTGATTTGAGGCCTGGTCAACCTCATCAATAATGAAAATGACAGGTTTTTCGGATTCTTTGCAGATCAATGAGAAGAAGTTGGAAAGAGTGCGAAGATCCGGTCTTGCATCATTAAGGCTCATGCGATAACATTCTGTTTGAATCACATCTGAAACTTCACTGGTTTCCCCGTAATAGATCACATCATAGAGCAGTCCGTATACTTTGCGGCAGAACGACCATTCGTCCTTGTATGAGGAACTCCCCAGCCCTTCAAAGCTGATGGAAAAGATCTGATATACAGAAGAGAACCTTTGCGCCAGCATATGAAGGGTGGTCGTCTTGCCATATTGCCTTGCCCGGTTCATAACGAAATACTTCCCGTCATCAATTAATGTCTGAATCTGTTCCAGACGGTTATCGATATTTACCATATAATGTTCATCCGGATAGCAGAGTCCATCCACATTGAATCGTTTTCCCATGCGTTACCTCCCAAGTTATATCCTGTAATGATATCTTCATTATAGACATTTTTTGCCTGGGTGTAAACATTGAAAAATTCTTTTCAGATTTACAGGATTGTGTTAGTATGAGGATATGTAAATCTATTGGTCTAAGAATCAGGAGGAGGTATTTCCAGATGGAGTTGGAGGTAAAGAGAAGAAAAGCACAGATATATATACAGCAAGGGATTGGAGTGGGGATCATTGTCCTTGCCGCTGTCTATCTTTTTTACATGACGTTACGGATAGAATCTTACTATTTGCTGATGGCGTTTGGCAGAGGGGTTTTATTTCTTACGAATATCAGCATCGGTATTGTCTATATATTGATCGTGGTGATCGGCGCCCTTGTTATGCGGTTTGCCGCCGTTAGGCTTCATTCGATCCTCACGAAAGAATGTGATCCATACCTATACGAGGCATGTATCAGCGGACAGAGCCGCCTGGTATTCAAGGACAGGCTGCTTGTGAATCTGGCGCTGGCACAGCATTCTCAGGGAGATTATGAGCGTGCATGGAGGACGCTTCAGGAGATCAATGTTCATAGAATTAAGGGGGCTTTCCGTGCCAATTATTATATCCTATTGTCGGACCAGTATTTCAAGCGGGGAATGGGAGAGCAGGTGAGAGGGCTGGAGGAAGCATTTCGCCATAGTATCAGAGGGAAGAGGGATCAGAAGTTTTTTGAGATGCTCTGTGCGGGGAATAATCTTATCAGGGCGCTTGAGAACAAGGATTATCAAGCAGCGGCAGAATTCCTGCAGAAGAGGATCGAACTGAACGGGACGGTATCGCATACCTGGATGCGTGTGGGATATGCATTCAAAGAAGCACAGATTTACCTGGGGTTGGGGGAGAAGGAGAGCGCCCGGATGAAGCTTGAGTATGTGGCTTTAAACGGCGGGCGGATGTGGATCGCGACGGAGGCACGGCGGCTGCTGAGTAATGATATGAATGAAGGGGAGGAAATGCATGGGAACCTATCTTAATCCCGGTAATCAGGGATTTGACGGCATCAGGAATGATATCTATGTGGATAAAAGCGGTCTGATCGGCCTGGTCAATCAGAGCATCAATACGCCCCGGAGACTTACCTGCATCAGCAGACCCCGAAGGTTCGGCAAATCTTTTGCGGCGCAGATGTTGTGTGCGTATTATGACAGGACATGTGATTCTTCCAAGTTGTTTGAAGATCTCGAGATAGCTCAGAGTCATAGTGAAGGCTATGAAACATATCTTAATGAATTTGACGTGATTTATCTTGATATTACGAATATCATGGGTGAGGCCGGCCAGGAAGGGGTTATTTCCTTTATCAAACGTAAGGTAACAGAAGAGCTCTTGACTGCATATCCCCAGCTTAAGACAGATGAATCCTTCTCCACAACGCTGATCAACGCAGTGGAATTGACCGGGAATAAATTTATTGCGATCATAGATGAATGGGACGCTCCTATCCGGGAGACGCCGGAAGTAGCCAGTCAATATCTGGCATTCCTGCGTACGTTGTTTAAAAGCAGCGGTACTACGGCAAGGATATTTGCGGCGGCGTATATGACGGGGATTTTACCTATTAAGAAGGATGGTTCACAGTCGGCAATCTCGGATTTTCATGAATTTTCGATGGTCAGTCCGATGGAATATGCCCGATATGTGGGATTTACCGAGGAGGAAGTAGAAAGCTTATGCAATGAATATCATCGGGATTTTGAGGGAATGAAGAGATGGTATGATGGATATGTGCTTGATGAGGCAGGATATGTTTATAATCCGAATTCAGTTATGAAAGCGATCCGCAGCAATAAATTTCATTCCTATTGGACAGAGACTTCTGCTGCGAAAAGTCTGATGGGATATATTAGTCTGGATTTTGACGGTTTATCAGTAACGATTGCGAAATTGCTGGGCGGTATCAGTGTTCCGGTGGATACGAATGGTTTCGCAAATGATCTGTCTACTTTTCAAAATCAGGATGATGTACTTACGTTGTTGATTCATCTTGGCTATCTTGCTTATGATGAAGAGACGGGGAAGGTACGTATTCCAAATGAAGAAATCCGGTTGGAGTTCGCCAGGGCAATTCGTGAAGTGAAACGTGATGATACGATCCGGCGTGTTCAAGAAAGCGAGCAGTTGATCTATGATACGGTCCATAAAGATGCGGACGCCGTGGCTGCGCAGGTCCAGAAGATCCATATGGAGGAATCTGCAATACTCTTTTACAATGATGAGCAGGCGCTTCGCAGTGTTATCAAGCTGGCTTATTTCAGTTACAGAGATCATTATATTAAGTTTGAAGAACTGCCGGCCGGGGAAGGCTATGCCGATATTGTATATCTGCCAAAGAAAGCGTCGCCTATGCCCGCGTTGGTTGTTGAACTGAAATGGAAGCAGTCGGCGAAGGGTGCGATCGACCAGATCAAAGAGAGAAGCTACCCATCTGCGTTAAGCGGCTATGGCGGGCGGATATTGTTGGTTGGTATCTCTTACGAAAAAGACGCTTCAAAGAATAAGCACAGACATACGTGTGTGATTGAAGAAGTATAGTTTCATGGGGGTCAAAAAGCCTTTTGACCCCCATATCATAAGATGTTGTCAGTAAATCCCTTTGCTGCCGCAAGCCTTTCATAGAATTCTTGATAGAAATCCCCGTTCTCGTTAAAAGGCAGCAGATAAAACTGCCGCAGGATATACATACTGATCTTCTGGATCTGATCCCCATGACTGAAATCCATAGCATATTCCTGCAGATCCTTCAGATAGTAATGCCAATCAATAATATACTGTTCATAACGCTTGACATCCGGTGTGTCGATCCATTTGCGGATCTTGACCTTGCTCTTTGCGGGAGCCGGGCATTCATGTACCTGGAGAAAATACCGGAAGGAACGGTTCTCATAGAAGCGTCCAAGGGGAAAGATCCGGCAGAATCCGGGCCGAAGTTCATGGATACTGCACCTGTCGCTTATGAGAAATGCACATGTCTCTTTATCTCCCGTCATCTTAAGATTGGGAAGTATAATGCCGTCCACTACATTCAACTCGACGGATTGATCCAATAATTCTTCAAAAGTCTTATGAAGCCCATATGTAAGGCGGCATATATCCAACGGGTCTAAGATGATGGAATGGCCCATGCCCTGGCAGCAGGAAGAACAGCCCTTGCAGCCGTTGCAGTCTGCCCGGGCCATATCGTTGATCCCATATAATTTCCCATCTGATACTTCATTCAGGTTGATATCTCTTAGCATATGTTTCTCCTTTTGGTTTTTAACAAATTCTCGGCCTGTTCCGGATCAGTTCATTGAGGAAGCGAAGCCGTGAACCTGGCAGGTTATATTTTTCGTGAGGAATCAGTTCAAATTGTCTGTCCTGATTCCAGGATAGATCTGCATTTACAGTTTTCCCTCCTTGCATAGTCTGTCCGGAAACGATATACTTACATAAGATGATTATAGGTAAAATTATTTTGGAAGTAAATAGAAAGGACGCTTTTTATGAAATTTTTCCATCTGTCTGACTTACATATAGGCAAGCAGCTCCACCATTATAATTTAAGAGAAGACCAGGAGGCAGTCCTTATGCAGGTGGCGGAGTATGCCGGTTCGATCCGTCCGGATGCAGTTGTGATCGCGGGGGACATCTATGACCGTTCCGTTCCTTCGGCAGAGGCAGTCACGGTGTTTGATGAGTTCCTGACACGTCTTTCGGCGATCACACCGGCAATTCCGGTTCTGATCATCAGCGGGAATCATGATTCTGCTGAGCGGCTTGAGTATGCGTCTGCGATTCTTAAGAGACATCAGATCTATCTGGCGGGAACGGCGCCGAGAGACGAGACAGAACATCTTAAGAAGGTTACCCTGGAGGATGAATACGGAGAAGTGGACTTCTATCTTATGCCGTTCTTGAAGCCTTCCCATGTGAGAAATGTGTTCCGGGATGAAGCACCGCAGACTTATACCGATGCGGTGGCAGGTATACTTGGACGGGAAGAGATCGATTATGAGAATCGAAGGAATGTGCTGGTGTCGCATCAGTTTTATACAGGGGAAGCCGGAGGCGGAGACAGTCCTGCGACCTGTGATTCGGAAGTTTTTTCTGTGGGAGGAATTGAGAACGTGGACGTAAGCGCGGCGGCAGGATTTGATTATGTTGCATTGGGGCATCTTCACGGACCGCAGGATATAAGGAGCCGGCAGAGTGCCGATGTATCTATAGACAATCTGCCGTATATCCGCTACTGCGGAACTCTTCTGAAATATTCGATAAGTGAATATCGGCATGAGAAGAGCCTTACAGTGGTGACTCTTGGCGAGAAGGGATCCGCCCCCAAGGTGGAACTTCTGCCCATACATCCGCTTCGGGACGTGAAGAAGAAGGTAGGAAACCTTGCAGATATCCTAAGTCAGGCGGAAGAAAAAGAGCGGGATGATTATGTGAGCATAACACTTACGGACGATGTGGATCCTTATAAACCAAAAGAGCAGCTTCAGAAGGTATTTACACACATCCTGGAGGTGCGTGTGGATAATAAGAGAACCAGACAGAAGCTTAAGGAACTGGACGAGGAGCCAGGCCTGAAGGATCCGATCGAGAATTTTGCGGAATTCTATCAGGAGATGCAGGGCAGGGAACTGGATGAGAAGGAGCGGGATGTGATGCTGGGAGTTTTTGAAAGTATTCTTGACGGCTAAGGAGGTGTAAGCATGAAACCAGTCAGATTAGAGATGTCGGCATTCGGATCCTACGCGGACAAGACAGTCATTGATTTTACCGCCGTACAGCAGGGGTTGTTCTTGATCACCGGAGATACGGGCGCAGGTAAGACGACGTTATTTGATGCGATCATTTATGCCTTGTATGACCAGACCAGCGGCGGGAAGAGAGACGGTAACATGATGCGTAGCCAGTACGCGGCGGAGGATGTGGATACCTATGTGGAGTATACATTCTCTTATAGAGAGAAGAGTTATACCGTCCGGCGCAATCCGGAATATCTGCGCCTGGGGAAGAGACGCTATGCAGACGGGTCTCCCAGATACGTGAAGGAATCCTCCAGGGTAGAGCTGATCTTGCCGGACGGAAGCACATACAGGGGGAAGAAGCGGGAGACGGATCAGAAGATTGCAGAGATCATGGGGATGGATGCGGCTCAGTTTACCCAGATCGCTATGATCGCTCAGGGAGATTTCCTGAGGCTTCTCCACGCGGAATCCAGAGAGCGCAAGAAGATCTTCACGAAGATCTTCCAGACCCGATTGTACTATCGTGTTCAGGAGGAATTGAAACAGCGTGCGGGAAGGCTGTATGGGGCGCTGGAGGACAACCAGAAGGATGCAAGGCGGGAGATGGACCGCGTTGAATATATCGGAGACGAATCTGCCAGGAAGCAGTGGGAGGAGTATCGGACATATCCGGTGATTCCTTACGAAGAAGCAGTTGGGATGCTTGGAAGGATGCTTAAGGAGGGAAATGCACTCCAAAGAGAGAAGAGATCGGAGGCAGATGCATTTCAGAAGAGAATTGATGAGCTGAACAGAAGGAAGAGCGAAGGGGAAGCCAGGAACCGGCTGTTTGAAGCACTGGAGCGGGTGAAGGAGCAGGAAAAGACACTTCTTAGGAAGAAGCCAGAGATAGAAGAGAAGGAGAAGAGGCTTGAAGAGGCGAAGCGTGCGGAGAAGGTCAGAGCTTTCGAGACGGGCCTTTTGCAGGCGGAGGAAGCAGTAGGGAGAAGTAAGAGAAGTATCGAAGAGCTTACAGAACAATTATCTGCTTCTGAGATACAGGTGAGAGAACTCCGGGAAATCAGAGTGCAGAGGGAGGAAGAACTGACAAAGCAGGAGAAAGAATGCAAGGCGGAACTTATCAGGATCCAGGATGCGCTGCCGAGATATGCGGAGGTCGAACAGCTTAAGAACTATTATGATGAAGAGAAGAAGAAACAGGAATTAAGGAAGGGGGAGCTTGAGAAGCATAAGAAGGCTCTGGATGATATGAGGATTCAGCTGGAGGAATTTGAAAGGACGCAGAAAGTATATGGGGAGAGTCCTGGAAGGCTTGAGAAGCTGAAGCTTAAGGAAGAGTATCAGAGTCTTAAGTGCAGAGAGCTTAGTGGCTTGAAGGATCAGTGGGAAATGCTCTATCAGGAAGAACAGGACAGGCGGGGCAGGAAGAAGCAGGCAGAGCGGGATCAGATCGCTTACCAGAAAGCATTCCAGGATTATGAAGAGAAGTACCGGGCATTTCTGGCAGAACAGGCGGGAATCCTTGCAAGCCGGTTAGAGCCGGGCATGCCTTGTCCCGTGTGCGGCTCCTGTGAACATCCATCTGTCTGCAGCCTGTCTAAGGAAGCTGTTACCCAGCAGGATGTGGAGAAGGCGAAGAAGAGGCGGGAACAGGCAGAAGCAAAGCGGGAGCAGTCTGGTATGGCAGTCCGGGAGCAGGCGGCCAGGTGCCGGGCGAAGCAAGAAGCATTCATACAAGAGTATGAACGGATACTTGGAACGGCCGATGTGCATGAGGCAGTGGGAGTCAGGGAGATAACCACAGAGAAGGATATGATTGCCGGATATGAGAAGATGAAGGCGCTGATACAGGAGTACATAGCCAAGAACGAGCAGATATCAGCGAAGCAGCAGGAGGAGCTTATCATTGTCCAACGGGAAGCAGAGCTTTTACGGCAGGCGGTTGAAAACGGGCAGAAGCTCAGAGAAGAGCTTCAGAGCCGGGAGCGGGAATATAAGCAGCTTGAGACAGAATATGCCGATATACTTCTGGAAGAGAAGCGTCTGGAATCGGAGCTTAAGATTAAGAGTGAGAATCTTCCGCTAACATCTATGAGACAGGCAAAAATGCGCCAGAAGGAGCTTGTGGAGCTTCTTAAGACGGCCAGGTCTGGCTGCGGGCAGGCGGAGCAGGAGGAGCGGGAAGCTGTCAGGAGGCAGCAGCAGCTTGAAGGACACAAAAGCAGCAGTATAGAGACGCTTAAGCATCAGGAGACAGAGGCGAAGGACAGGCAGTCGGCCTATGAGGAAGCGTTAAAGGGGCAGGGATTCGGCACGGAGACTGCGTATCAGGACGGGAAGCTTCAGGCCGAAGAGATGGAGAGGCTTGATGGAGAGATTCATGATCATCATATGCAGGCGAATGAGATATCCGGGAGAAGACAGTCGCTTGCAGAACAGCTATCGGGAAAAGAGAGGGCTGATCTGAATGAACTGGAAGAAGAGCTTACGGAAGCGGTTCTAATACAGAAGGAGAAACAGGATGAATATCTGCGGTTCTGCGGTATGAATCAGAAGAACCAGGAGGCCCTGGATAATCTGAAGCGATATCTGGAGAAGAACGGGGAGCTTAAGGAGCAGTATGAGATGGTAGGAAACTTAAGCCGGACTGCCAACGGAGCCTTAAGCGGCTCGGTGAAGATGGATTTTGAGACGTATGTACAGAGACAGTATTTTAAGCAGATCATCCGTGCGGCCAACAAGCGGCTGGTCCAGATGGCAGCCGGGGAGTTCATTCTAAAGTGCCGCGAGGTGAAGGATCTTGGGAGCCAGGGGCAGGCAGGATTAGATCTGGATATCTATCATATGGCAAGTGATTCGGTCAGAGATGTGAGGACCCTCTCTGGAGGGGAATCCTTTATGGCGTCGCTGTCTATGGCGCTTGGACTGGCGGATATCGTTCAGAATACGGCGGGGGCAGTCCGGCTCGATACGATGTTTGTGGACGAAGGGTTCGGCTCGCTGGATGACGGGGCAAGGGAACAGGCGATCCGTGTGCTTAACGAGCTTGCGGATGAACAGAGGCTAGTGGGGATCATTTCTCATGTAAATGAATTAAAAGAACAGATCGAGCGCAAACTTGTAGTGACAAGAACGGAGAAGGGAAGTAAGGTCAGATGGCAGGACGGTGTCTGAGCATAAAAAGCAGGGAAGGAAGAATAAGATGAGATACGATTATTTAATAGTAGGAGCAGGTTTATTTGGTGCGATTTTTGCATATGAGGCACACAGAGCGGGAAAGAAGGTATTGGTGATCGACCGGCGTGATCACGTAGGCGGGAACATTTACACGAAAGAGATAGAAGGGATCCAGGTACATCAGTACGGCGCGCATATCTTCCATACATCAGATAAGGAGGTGTGGGATTATGTGCAGCAGTTTGCGGAATTCAACCGCTATACCAACAGTCCGGTGGCTAGATATAAGGATGAATTATATAATCTGCCGTTTAATATGAACACATTCAGCAAGATGTGGGGAGTTAAGACACCCCAGGAAGCGAAGGAGATCATTGAGCGGCAGATCAGGGAGGCCGGGATCGCGGAGCCTGAGAATCTGGAGGAACAGGCGATCTCCCTGGTGGGCCGGGATATCTACGAGAAGCTGGTGAAGGGCTATACGGAGAAGCAGTGGGGCAAGCGGGCAACGGAGCTTCCAAGCTTCATTATCCGGCGGCTTCCGGTTCGGTTTGTGTATGATAATAATTACTTTAACGACAAGTACCAGGGGATTCCGGTAGGGGGCTATACCCAGATGATCGAGAAGATGCTTGCCGGAATCGAAGTGCGCCTTGGTACGGATTTCTTTGAGGACAGGGAGAGCCTGGCGTCAGAGGCAGAAGATATCGTGTTCACCGGAATGATCGACACTTACTACGAATATTGCTATGGCGAACTGGAATACCGGAGCCTGAGATTCGAGACAGAGATTATGCCTATAGAGAATTATCAGGGAAATGCAGTGGTAAATTATACGGAATACGAGGTTCCGTATACCAGGATTATTGAGCATAAGCATTTTGAGTATGGATGCCAGGGCGGATATGGGAATACAGGCGCCGAAGTGAATCCGCGGACGGTGGTCACAAGAGAGTATCCGGCGGCGTGGAAGAAAGGGGAAGAACCGTATTATCCCATGAATGATGAGAAGAATAATGCTTTGTATGGGAAGTACCGGGAACTGGCCGAGAAAGAAGAACATGTGATCTTCGGCGGCCGCCTGGGCATGTACCGCTATTACGACATGCACCAGGTGGTGGCTGAAGCGCTGAAATGCGTCAGAGAATGTCTGTAAGCAGATCTATCTGCAATCCCGGTAATCTAACGCCGCTTCTATGAATCCCTTGAACAATGGATGCGGGCGGTTGGGCCGGGATTTTAATTCCGGATGCGCCTGGGTTGCGATAAACCAAGGGTGATCCGGGATCTCGATCATCTCTACGATCCTGCCGTCCGGGGAGAGGCCGGAGAGCTTCATCCCGTGGGCGGTAAGCTTCTCGCGGTAATCATTGTTGACCTCGTAGCGGTGGCGGTGCCGTTCGCTGATCTCTTTCTTGCCGTACATCTCATAAGCTTTGGAAGTATCGTCTAAGATACAGGGATAGGCGCCCAGTCTTAAGGTTCCGCCGATATCCTCCACGCCGATCTGCTCCGGCAGGATATGAATGACCGGATACGTGGTATGCGGATTGAGTTCAGCACTGTGGGCGTCGTTGTAGCCCAGAACATTTCGTGCAAATTCTACGATCGCAAGCTGCATGCCCAGGCACAGGCCTAAGAATGGGATGCCGTTGGTGCGTGCATAGTGGATGGCGGCAAGCTTGCCGTCGATCCCGCGGGAGCCAAAGCCTCCGGGTACCAGGATTCCGCAGACGCCCTGGAGTTGTTCTGCGATGTTGTCCGCGGTCAGAGTCTCAGAATCGATCCATCTGATATTGACAGTCGCGCGGCTGAAGATGCCGCCGTGCTTCAAGGCTTCCACGACGCTGATGTAGGCGTCGTGGAGCTGAATGTATTTGCCGACCAGGGCGACGGTGATCTCGGTGTTGGGATGCTTCAGATATTCGACCATCTCCGTCCAGTCCGCAAGATCCGGAGCCGGACAGCCGAGATGAAGGCATTCACAGACCACCTCTGCAAGATGTTCTTCTTCCATTGCAAGAGGAGCTTCGTACAGATATTCGACATCTAGGTTCTGCAGTACGCGGGTGGCCGGTACGTTGCAGAAGAGTGCGATCTTATCCCGGATTCCGATGCTCAGAGGATATTCGGAACGGCACACCAGGATGTCCGGCCAGATTCCCATCCCCTGCAGGTCTTTGACGCTGGCCTGGGTAGGCTTCGTCTTCATCTCCTGTGAGGCACGCAGGTAGGGGATCAGGGTCACATGGATCAGGATCACATTCTCATGGCCTTTCTCGTGCTGGAACTGCCGGATGGCCTCCAGGAAGGGCTGGCTCTCGATATCGCCGACGGTTCCGCCGACTTCGATAATGGCAATCTCTGTATGTTCTGCGGCAGGATTGCGGTAGAAACGGTCCTTAATCTCGTTGGTGATATGCGGGATCACCTGAACGGTTCCGCCGCCGAAATCCCCCCGGCGTTCCTTCTGCAGAACGGACCAGTAGATCTTCCCGGTGGTGACGTTGGAATTCTTGCCCAGACTCTCATCGATAAAACGTTCATAATGCCCCAGATCCAGATCCGTCTCTGCGCCGTCGTCGGTCACGAAGACCTCGCCGTGCTGTACCGGGTTCATGGTACCGGGGTCGATGTTGATGTAGGGGTCGAACTTCTGCATGGTTACAGTGTATCCCCGGGCTTTTAAGAGTCGTCCGAGAGAGGCCGCTGTAATCCCCTTGCCAAGTCCTGATACCACACCGCCTGTCACAAATACATATTTAACTGCCATAGTGTCCTCCTTCTGTTAAAAAAATATCTATGAATTATACACCCATTTCGATAAAAAATACAGGATTTTTTTCATATTTTGCTTCAAAAGTCGCCTGGATCGATAATTTCTTGAATTGTTTCATATCGACAGAGCTGACCATAACAGAAGTATGGGCCTGGCAGCCTCTTAACAGAGGAAGCTGATCCAGAGCCAATTGAGCGGTAGGATCGGTTGCTGCGCTGACAGACAGGGCGATCAGGACTTCATCCGTATGAAGCCTTGGATTCTTGCTTCCCTGATAGAGCGTCTTAAGCTTCTGGATCGGTTCGATGGCTTCCGGAGAGATCACGTGCCGTCTGTGGTCGATCTCTGCCAGTTCTTTCAATGCATTCAGCAGAAGGGCGGCAGAAGCCCCCAGAAGGTTCGAGGTCTTGCCGGTGATAATGCGTCCGTCGTGAAGCTGGAGCGCTGCCGCCGGTCCGTCCGTCTCTGCGGCGCGGGCTAAGGCCACATCCACAACAGGGCGGTCATGAACCGTGATCTGTGCCTGATTCATGAGCATCTCGATCTTCATGACCTCTGTGTCGGAGCATGTACCAAACAGAAGCCGCTGCAGAGAGTTATAATACCGCCTTAAGATCTCCTGGCAGGAAGCCGCCTTGCACGCCTCATCATCGCAGATACAGTTCCCGGCCATATTCACTCCCATATCTGTGGGAGATTTGTAGGGGCTTTCCCCATAGATCTGCTGGAACATGGCATTAAGAACCGGGAAGATCTCTACATCGCGGTTATAATTGACCGTGGTCTCTCCGTAAGCTTCCAGGTGGAAGGGATCGATCATGTTGATATCGTTGAGGTCCGCGGTTGCCGCCTCATAAGCCAGGTTCACCGGATGCTTAAGCGGAATGTTCCAGATCGGAAATGTCTCGAACTTGGCATAGCCGGCGGAGATCCCGCGTCTGTGCTCCTGGTACAGCTGAGAGAGGCAGACTGCCATCTTGCCGCTTCCGGGACCCGGCGCGGTGACGACGGCTAAGGGGCGCGAGGTCTCAATATAGTCGTTCTTGCCGTAGCCCTCGTCGCTTACGATATAAGGGACGTTGGAAGGATAGCCTGGAATCACATAGTGGCGGTATACGCGGATCCCAAGCTTCTCCAGGCGGGTCTTGAAAAGTCCGGCGCTCTCCTGGCCGCTGTATTTGGTGATCACGACGCTTCCAACATAGAGTCCCTGCGCCTGGTATGCTGAAATCAGCCGGAGAACATCTGAATCATATGTGATCCCCAGGTCGCCCCGGATCTTATTCTTCTCGATATCTTCCGCACTGATTGTGATGATGATCTCGGCCTGGTCGGATAATTGCTTCAGCATCCGTAATTTGCTGTCAGGCTGGAATCCCGGAAGAACTCTGGAAGCATGGAAGTCATCGAATAATTTGCCTCCGAATTCTAGGTATAATTTCTGTCCGAACTGTTCGATACGCTCACGAATGTGTTCTGACTGCATTTTAAGATATTTTTCGTTGTCAAATCCTGTTTTCATCTGTTATTCCCCTTTTGTTTTTTCAGGTAAATATGCCGTATTGGGGCATAAGCATCACTATTCAAAGTATACTACAGAATATGGGGAGTTTACAATCTTTTCATAATGTTTTATGGAATTAAAAGAGAGTGGAAAAGATGCGAATACGTGTTCATGGTCATTTTTACATCTTCATGCCCCAGGCGTTCTATCATCTTCCTTTCATCTGTGCGCGTGGTAGCGGTTTTGAAATGAAAGGATAGTATTTGACATATTTGGAGAGATTGACTATAATATACTTAACAAGAGAGCCGAAAGCTAGATGCAGCCTAGCCGCCGGTAAAATGGTTTTACAAAAGTAGCGCCTTAGTTTACCAGACCGAGGGCGCTATTTTTTGCGTGTGATATAAACAACAAGAGTGATCACGGCGCAAAGCATAATCACAAATTGGATTAAATCCGAATATGTAACCATAAGCACCAGCCTCCTTTCTTTCGTCCGGCGGCTGGCATATCGCCCCTTCGGCTCCCTGGGTAAGTATATTATTGTCAATGTACCATTCGTCCTGCAAGACGCTCTTCTTTTTGATTAATAATTTTTTCTAATTCTTCACTTGCCATATCAAAAGAATACAATGATTCGGCTTTTCAAATTGGCTTATTGCTGCAGGGGTTATTCCTAATTTTTCTCCCAATTCAGCTTGTGTAAGTCCTGCTTTTTTTCGTGCTAACTTAATTAATTCGCCTGTTGTCTTTTCTTTTTCCATAGATTTTCCTTTTTTATTTTACAATATCATGTAAATAAAAGTAAAGCTAAAACTTAATATGGAGGTGTTCAAACATGAGAATTGACAGAATTAAACAGGAAGAATTTAAGACAATGATGGATGATTTCGTAGCACAGGAAGAGAAACGCCTGGGAGTGGGAAGCGAAGACTTCCTGAAGCGTAACCAGGAGATCATGGAGCTGATCGGCGAGACTGAGAGGTACCAGAAAGAAAGGAGACAGAGAATGGAAAGGCAATTCATGAGGGCAAAGGAGGTATGTATTGACATTTCTCAGATCCGGTGCTATATTATAAACAACCAATTAACTAAATGGTTAAAAACTGTGAAAGGGGTGTTCTCTTTGTTAGAAGTATCCGGCCTGTCTTTTCATTATCAACCTCATGTACCTGTGCTGACCGATCTTACTT
>CANTDX010000024.1 GCA_947652615.1 uncultured Dorea sp.
GTTTTGCGCGTCCCAAAGTCATCCTTTTTCATGCAAGCATGAAACGCATGACCTTGGGACGCTTGTATCATATTATATATCCATCACTGTCATTTATGCAACGTTTTTTGCAGCTAATATGTGTACTGGTACTCCACCCGGCTAGAGCACCAGCCTATCCTCTTGACCTTCCAGATTTCATTTTGACAAAAAAAGTTGTCAAAATTTCATTCAGCTTGTTGACAACTATATTTGTCAATGCTATACTGTATTTGACAAACAAAGTTGTCAAATACAAAAATCACAAAACGGCGTCGAAATACCAAACAGACAGGAGATGATGGATTGGCACTATTGAACTATCTGAAGGAATACCGCTCACGAATGGGAATCAACCAGACGGAGCTTGGCAAGCTTGCCGGAGTGTCCCGACAGACGATCAGCCTGATCGAAAGAGGCGATTATTCGCCGTCAGTAACCCTGGCATTGAAGCTTGCGAAGATCTGCCAGGTAACAGTAGAAGATATCTTTGAATATAAGGAGGACGAAGAATCATGACAAGAGATAACCAAGAACCAAAGAAGACGAATTCATACAAGAAAACGGGGCTCATCATGCTAGCAGCCGCATTGTTCGGCGCAGTCCTGGGATTGCTGTCGATGCTCCTGTTAGGAGGCAGGACTGATGATATCCAGACAGGAATGACAGATATCCTGTCCTTCATCCAGCGTATTATGCTGCCCGCCCTGCTGATCATCACTATAGCAACCATTATCTTAGGAGAACGCAGCATCCGAAGGCTCCGTGCTATCGGTGAGAAGATCCGTGAGACGGAGGACGAAGAATGCGACCGCTGGGAGTACGAGGAGGAGAAGACCGGGGCCTTTGGAGTTATGTCCAATATCTTGTCCCAGGTATTCTGTGTCCTGATATTATCCGCCGGATATTCCGTCAAATACATTACCGACGGCAACCATAAGAATATGCTGGCAGCCTGTCTGGTATTCCTTGGATGCTATGCCTACAACGGCTTCTACCAGACACGCTACATCAAGACAGTTCAGGCCATCCATCCCGACCAAAAGGGCGACCCGTCATCCAGGAAATTCCGACAACAATGGCTCGACAGCTGTGATGAAGCACAAAAGGAGCTGATCTACCAGAGTGCATATAAAACCTATTCCGCTATAAACACCTGGATCCCTATCCTGCTTGTGTTCACCATGCTCGGGCACCTGTTCTTCGATACCGGGATCATGGCGATCGTGGTGGTAGCCGTCATCTGGATCGTGGTGACCGGTTCTTACCTGCATTCCTGCGTGAATATGAAAGGGGCGAAGCTTCGGGAATAAGTTTATAATGCGCATTGACATCATGCGCATTATAAGATAATATATAAATGCAAGGAGGATCACACTATGCCAATGAAACCAAGAGAGATGGAGAAGCTAATCCTTGCGGACGGATGGATTTTTAAGAACCAGGTAGGCTCCCATAAGAATTACATACATCCGATAAAACCTGGCAAGGTCACCATACCCTTTCATAAAGGCAAAGACCTTAACAGGAAGACAGAATATTCAATAAAAAAACAGGCTGGGATATCGTAGGCTCCCATTCCTTGTTCCCGAAGTAATCTAGGAGGTGAATATTATGCTATCCATGTACCCTGCTTGCTTCTTTCATGAAGAAAGCAGCTACTCTGTTGTGTTTCCTGATTTGAATTGGCTGGCCACACAAGGAGATACTTTTGAAGAAGCAATGGAGATGGCGGTGGACTGTCTGGCTGGATATCTCCATACATGCCAGCTGGACGGAGATCCCATTCCTACCCCTTCCAGCTTATCTGATATTGATCCCATAGCAGTTGCTAAAGAGATCGATCCGGATACCCCCATGTGTGAAGCATTTGTCAATATAGTTTCCGTTGATGTTGACACATACGCGAAACAACATTTTGAAAAGGCCGTCAGAAAAACTCTTACCATTCCAGCTTGGCTTAATACTGCCGCTTTAGAAATGAACATCAATTTTTCACAGGTTTTGCAAGAAGCTCTGCTTGCAAAAGTAAAAGCCAGACAATCAAATTAGAGGCCTCGAAAGAGGCCTCTGTTATGTTATCTTATTCATGTCCCCCACTCCGGTGATGGTGTCCCCTCTGATGAGACGGCATTCCCCCGCCGTTCCCGTCACAGGAATTCAGATTACATCCGCCCGTATTCCCATCATACCCAGATTCATTGTCCGTATTCCCGGCATCTTCTTCATCATCCGTCTGCTCATACTCGCTGATCCTTGCATTGATCTCAGCCATGCTCATTTCCCTGCAGTCATCTACGGTCACAGAACTGTCATACTGAGATAACTGGAGATACGCATAATATTTGCCGACCGACAGGTCGCTGTGATGCGCCTGAGACGCCATGTCAAGATCTACGCTGACATTCTGGCAATGATGCCTCATATGCCCCGAACAGCGCCTTACTCCCTTCTCCAATTCCTGCCCACGTGTCTGATCCGCAGCCACAGCAAGGACCGGTTCCGCACCGTCCGCCAGATACGCGCGCATACCCTCGCACTCTATTACTGCATGCAGCGCATCCGTATACCTTTTCCATTTCAGAGACAATTCATCTAAGATCGCCTCTCCTTCCGCATTATACGCTTTGGCCGACACAACCCGGTCAAAACGGTTCAGCCCCAACTCAATGGACGGATTGACATCGATACTTACATAAGAAACCGGCATCCGCACCCAGGAATATCCTGCCGCGCCTGCTGCGAGAATCAATACCGCGCAGATCATTGAGACTGCATACCGCATCGCCGGACTGCGCCGCGGATATCTGTTGCCAGTCCGTCTGTCATACAAGAACTGCTTTGTCGATTCCTTAAGCCTTGCATCTGCCTTAATATTATCAAATGCATCCTGTATTTTATTAGTCAAATCCATCACCTCCCAGCTTATCTCTTAACATCATCCGCCCCCTGGAAAGCAGAGAATATACCGTATTCTCCTTTTTCCCGATTATGTTCCCAATCTCAGCCGCCGAGTATCCCTCATAATAATGCAGGTATATTGCGTCCTTATATTTAACCGGAAGAGACAGCACCGCCTCTAAAACCTCATGGTCATCCCCGCTCTCCTTCGCCTCCGTCTCACTAAGCAGCTCCAGCGGAACCACATTGCGTCTGAAGAAATTCTTCAGATAATCTTTGCAGGCATTGATGGATACGCGGAGCAGCCATGCCTTTTCATGCTCGCTGTCGTAAAAGGATTCATTAGACAGCATGTATTTTAAGAAAACATTCTGGAACACGTCTTCCGTATCCGATTGATTCTTCAGATGATAGAAGCAGACCCGCCGGATCATATCGGCATATGTCTCCACGGCATGGTTGATCTCTGCCTCGCTCCGCATGACGCATCACCTCCTCATTTCTATAGAACGGCAAACAAGGCAGCGGCCATCACTGCCGCTGCCCCTTCCTTCACTCTGTACCATTGACTAACGGCGGCATCCATGTCCGCCCCCATGATGGCCTCCGCCATAGCCGCAGCCGCCATAGCCCTGACCGTTATAGCCTCCGCCGCCGTAACCCTGGTTCCCATAATTGCCCGTATCATTGTAGACCGGCTCATTGTAAACTGGTTCTGTATATACCGGCTCGTTATATACCGGTTCTGTGTATACCGGCTCTGTATAATTATTCGCCGCACCAGAACCTCCGCTGTAACCTGCCCCAGAACCCGCGCCGCTGCCCTGACCTGTGTAATTATCACATACGCCGTTCTGGTCTTCATCTACATAATTGCCGCAAGATCCAACCCAGTTGCCGTCTATGAAATTACAGTTCCCGAAATCACACCTGTCCGCCAAGCAGATCCCCGATGCCGGGCGCATATAATTCCTCGATACATCCACATATGAGCATGCCCTGAAATTGTGCAGCGGCATCCTACCCATGTACCCAGTCGAGAAATCTGACGCGAACACTGTCGTTCCCATTACCAACGATAATACTCCTGCTACTCCTAATATGGCCTTTTTCTTCATTTGCTTTATAACCCTCCTGGCAATTGCTTATTACTTTGTTCTACTTATAATACGATTGTCTTACGCAAATCCTTGCATGATCTGTAAATTATTTTCTAAATTTTCCATAACTATTCTACAATGCCTCCGACTAAAAAAGCAAGGCAAATTATATACTTTACCAGACAGCGCCTGTGTGATATAATCAGAATGCAACCAAACCGACTTGGCAAGATATGCGAATATAACTACCAGGAGGAAGCAAGAATGATTACGATGGAACATGTATGCAAATCGTACAAGATTGCAAAAAGAAACGCCGGCTTCGGCGAAGCTTTGAAAGCTCTTTTCCACCGGGAATATGAAGTGATCCGTGCACTGGATAATGTGACCTTTACCATCGGCGACGGCGAGATGGTCGGCTACATCGGACCCAACGGAGCCGGTAAGAGCTCTACTATCAAGATTCTAAGCGGAATATTAACCCCCGATCACGGAACAGTCCTTGTAGACGGCAGAGTTCCGTATAAGGACCGGATCAGGCACGTACAGGAGATCGGCGTCGTGTTTGGTCAGCGTTCCCAACTGTGGTGGGATGTTCCGGTCATAGATTCCTTTGAATTATTAAAGGACATCTATTCTATTACTGAACCCCTGTACAGACAGAGCCTTGAAGAATTAACCGAATTACTGAATCTGACGGAGTTACTGCGCTCTCCTGCAAGACAGCTTTCCCTTGGTCAACGGATGCGCTGTGAGATCGCTGCTTCTCTTCTGCACCGCCCGCGGATCCTGTTCCTTGACGAACCCACGATCGGACTGGACGCCGTGTCGAAGCTTGCCGTCCGCGACTTCATATTGAAGCAGAATCAGACCCACGGCACCACCGTGATACTCACCACCCACGATATGCAGGACATCGAAGCACTGGCAAGCCGTATCATCCTGATCGGAAAGGGACGGATCCTTATGGACGGTACACTTAATGATATCAAAAGAGGCGGTGAGAATATTGACGAGACGGTAGCCGAGCTGTACCGTACATACGATATCTGATATATTGGTATCATAGAGGACTACGAACATGAAAAAATATTTATCTTTCTTTCGATTGAGATTCACCATGGGCCTGCAATACAGAGCGGCCGCCCTTGGCGGAATCACAACCCAGTTTGCGTGGGGATTCATGGAGATCATGATATTCGCCGCCTTCTACCGGGCGGACGCAGGCGCCTTCCCCATGAGCTTTTCCGCTACTGCATCATACTTGTGGCTGCAGCAGGCATTTCTCGCCCTGTTCGCGGTATGGATGATGGAGAATGAGATCTTTGATGCCATCGTAAACGGAGATATCGCCTACGAGATGTGCCGGCCGGTCAGCGTCTACCGCATGTGGTTTGCAAGAAGTATCGCAACACGTCTGTCAAGAGCCGTATTAAGGAGCTTTCCCATCCTGATCGTGGCCGCCTTCCTGCCGCACCCTTACGGTCTTGCGGCGCCGGCAAGCCTTAAGCACTTTATCCTGTTTCTGATCACACTGGTTCTTGGTCTTTTGATGACCGTATCGCTCTGTATGCTGGTCTATATCCTGGCATTTTTTACCATATCACCTGCAGGACTCCGGCTGATATTCGATTCCGCTTCAGATTTCTTTGCAGGGGCATTGATCCCGCTGCCGTTCTTTCCGGAGAAAATGCAGCGGATCATGGAACTTCTGCCGTTCGCATCCATGCAGAATGTTCCTCTTAGAATCTACGGAGGAAGCATGAGCAGCTATGAGATGAAAAGGGCTGTATTCCTGCAGGTATTCTGGCTTACAGCTATCACATTTGCCGGGAACGCACTCTGCCGTCTGGCACAGAAGCGGGTTACCGTTCAAGGAGGTTAATATATGAGATCCATCCGCCTTTATCTTCATTATGTGTCCATCAATATCCGGTGTGTAATGCAGTACAAGACTTCCTTTTTCCTGACTGCCGCAGGGCAGTTCCTGGTCTCTTTCACCGCATTTCTGGGCGTGTTCTTCCTGTTCCAGAGATTCTCCAAGGTGGAAGGCTTCACCTACAGCGAAGTGCTTCTGTGCTTCTCCGTCATGTTGATGGAATTCTCCCTTGCGGAAATGTTCGCCAGAGGGTTCGATCAATTCTCCGGTATGGTAAGAAGCGGAGAATTCGACAGAGTTCTGGTGCGCCCTCAGAATGAGATCATCCAGGTATTGGGGAGCAAATTCGAACTCACCCGGTTCGGCAGAATGCTGCAGGCTGTTGTGATGTTCATATACGGAATTATTCAGAGTGACATTGCCTGGAGCTTTTCCAAAGCGCTTACCGTAATCTTTATGCTGATCGGAGGCACGGCTGTCTTTACCGCACTGTTCCTGATCTATGCCGCATTCTGCTTCTTCACATTAGAGAGCCTGGAATTCATGAATATATTCACGGACGGCGCCAGAGAATTCGGCAAGTATCCCGTTGGCGTATATGGGGAGAAGATGCTTCTGTTCGCCACATTCATCGTACCTTATGCGTTGATACAGTATTATCCCCTGCTCTATATACTGGGGCGGAGGAAGGAACTGATCTTCATGTTCCTTCCCCTTCTGGCATGCTGGTTCCTGATTCCGGCTATACTATTCTGGAAGTTCGGCGTGCGGCACTACAAATCAAGCGGATCCTAATCATTCAGAAAGGAGACAGCCATGATCGGCAACAGAGACATTTTCCTGGATAGAACAGACGTGAGCAGATTCTCACTTCAATTGAACCACTGCGGAATACAGGAGTGCGCACCCGGCTATTCTTATCATATCGACTCGCGTCCCTATCATCTGATCCATTTCATATTGGGCGGAAATGGTTTCTTCGAGACAGGACATAAGCTCTCCAACCTGCATGCAGGACAGGCATTCTATATCCCGGCAGGCGTATCCGCCAGATACTACGCCTCCCTGACGGATCCATGGACATACGGATGGGTCGGATTCTATACCAATACCGCCAATCCCTTTCTCTCCCTTTTATTCGGCGATGAGAACGTAATTGAATTCAAGATGCCTCTTAATGAGGTCGAGCAGAATCTCTTATCCATTATCTCCGTAACAGACAGGAGGGTCGCCGGCTACTCCCAATATGACAAAGACGTCTTCCCGGGCGAACAATTCACCACGATTCTCGGACTCTCTGATTCCCTGAAGGCGAACAGCCGGATGCTGAACTTCTTCTCTGATCTGTTGAGATCCCAGATTCCGGAGGATACGATCAACCCTAAGAAGAATTCCCCGGCACTCCTGGCAAAAGCATTCATGGATACCCATTACACCGAACCGATCAAGATGCAGGATGTTGCCGCATCCTTGAATATTCATCCCAATTACCTGTGCGCCGTATTCAAGAAAACATACGGACAGACGCCCAGTGATTATCTGCGCTCTATCCGTATGTCTCAGGCTTCTATGCTGTTGGATCTGACGGATTATTCTGTATCCATGATCGCCGGATCACTGGGATATGCCAATCCATTTCAGTTCTCGGCCGCTTTTAAGTCCTATTATGGGATGCCGCCTTCTGCTTACAGGAAGAAGATGTAAGCATCTATATCTGCTGCAGCTTTACGAATTCTGCAAATCGCGGCAGCAACAGACGGATCTTCCCATATTCCCGGGTATCTATTACCCCCTTTCTCTTCAGCCGCTCACGGTATACCGCGAACAATTCTGACTTCATCTGCAATCGTTCTCTGATACAGAGTACCCTGCTCTCCTGATTTACCGAAATCTCAAGAAGCACCTTCTTATCCAGTTCAGAGAGTTCCGACCATATTTTCCCATAAACATATTCTTCCAGGTATTGGTCATATTCCGGCAGTATATCATCAATGTCTTTTTCACGGTTTTCCCAATAAAGATACCCTAATACCTGAAATGCAAAAGGATACCCCTTTGTCAAAACTGTCATCTTCTCTGCCGTCTCCATATCCAGACCGAATATATCCATGTAATGCTTTCGTACAGCCGTGTAATTCAAAGGCTCCAGCATAAGCTTGGGAGCCCGGTATAAGAATGTGAGAGACTTATCATTCTGCAGATCATATAAATTCTCATACAGCCCTGTCATCAGCAGATATATGGGATAATCACGCCTAAGGAAAATCTGGAAAGAACTTGCAAAAATCCTTATATTCTCCGAATTAGCTACTTCATCAATGGTGATCAGCAATCGTTTCCCATCCTGTTGGATCTGCTCCAGCATCCGTTCGATGACACTCTCTATATCTGTAACCGGAACAGCATCTTCAATGGACACTCCAAGCCCAAACGCCGAAAAATCCAATCTGGCCTTTAAAAATCTCGCATGCATCTCGGGAATGCCGTATATCTTTGCTGCCAGGCTTTGCAGCAAATCCCGCATAGGATTAAGTTCAACCACTATCCAGCTTTCATCCGCCCGTATTTCATCTGCTATATTCGTCATCATAACGGTCTTTCCGGATCCCCTGACGCCTGTGATCATAAAGATCTGATTAGAAGGAATCTCCGCATTAAAACTCTCTATAATCTGATTCGTCTGCATGATACGGGAAATGTACTGTAATGGCTTTTTCCCAAATGACAATGTAAAAGGATTATTCATCGGCATCACCTCTTATATAACTCTATATAACCCTATATAACTTTTCATTTATTATATAACTTTATATAACTTTTTTCAACCGCATTCAATCGAATTACCTTTGTTTCAAATACCGCTTCAACAAAAAAGCGCAGAAATACGGAAAAGAATAGATCTTATCACTATACCCTATATTTCCCGATGTAAATTTTATTCCACAAGAGATATCCGGATATTTTTCGCTCTCGATCAGCGTGCGGAGTGATTTTGACCTTCCGTTCGTTGATTTCACTTCAACCGGAATCAACCCGGACATTGTCCGTACAAAAAAATCTTCTTCCAAAGTGGAATCTTCGCGTTTATAATAATAAAGTTCATACCCGCTTTTGACAAGCGCTTCACCGACCACATTTTCATAAAGAGCGCCTTTATAAACCCCCATATTCTTATTCGCCCGCAGATCATCCTGTGATTCATCGTCCAACATAGAGACCAGCAGACCGCTGTCTGCAAAATACAGCTTATATTTCATTTCGTCATAATTCCCTCTCAGCGGTAATTCCGGGAAATGAAGGCAATAACAGAGATTGATAATTCCTGAATCATGCAGCCACTCGATACATCCTCTGTAATCCTTGAATCTCGCTCCCTTTGCAACCTTCGATATCTGGAACTTCTTGTTCTCTCTCGCAAGCTGAACCGGAATCTGGTTAAACACATTCAATATCCGTGTCTGATCCATTCCCTCCGCGTATTTGCGGATATCCTCCTTGTAATCTTCAATAAGCTGCCGCTGCGTAACCAGTGATCCCTCGAACGTATTCTTCAAAATGTAATCTCTCACGACTGCCGGCATTCCCCCCAATATACAGTAATCAAGAAACGCCCCGCTGCAAACCGACATCATAAGCTCACTTAAGGCTTTTTGCTCAGTCATATGTTCTAATAGTTCATCTATAAAAGAATCCTTATACCCCTTTGCCCATAAGAACTCTTCAAAATCCATCGAATACATCTGATAGTCCGTCTTGTAACCAACACTGTTACTTTCAATTCTTTTGTATTGTATCCCAAGCATAGAACCGCTGCATATCACATCAAATCTCCCGTCAATACTAAAAAACTTAAGCGACGTGACGATCTCAGGAAATTCCTGCAGCTCATCAAAAAAAATTAATGTATTTCCCTCTGCGAATTCCTTTGACGGATCTATCCTGGATATATTCTTGATAATATCTTCTGCTTTGAACCCATCTTCAATGATCATCTTGTACTTCGGCTCTTCAACAAAATTAATCTCAATAAGATGTTCATAACTCCTTTCCCCAAAATGCCTGATGGATTCCGTCTTCCCTACCTGGCGCGCCCCTTTCAGTATCAACGGCTTCCTGGACTCATCTGCTTTCCATTCTTCCAGAAAATGATCTACCTTTCTTCGTAAATATGCCATTCCCCCACCTCATTTCTATCTTCTCTCTATTATAGTATATGCATTTGATAATAAAGACAAGTAGAAATGCAAAAATCCCACAGCTTAATAGCTGCTGCTCTCATAATTCGCAAGCCCGCGTTTCAGCACCATGCAGGACACTGCAAGCATAAGCACGCAGAAGAACGAGATCCCAAGCGCCCCCGCCCTGGTTCCTTCTTTGCCCAACAGATAACCGACCGGATAGAAGCTGACGAACGCATAGGGGATCAGATATCCGAAGATTCCCTGGAAAATGGGCGGATAGATCACCATCGGATACTTCGCCATCTCTCCCAATGAGATCACGAAATAATTCAAGCTGTTCTTCTTCCCTTCCATCCAGAAGGATATACAGCTCGCAATCCAGATCATGCACACTCTTATCACACACGCCTCCGCCAGGAAGATACAGAATACCATAGCCTTAAGCACATTCCACTCCATCCCGCATCGCCCAAATCCAACCGCCATTACCGCTATGGCAATGATCATCTTATTCAGTCCGTCAAAATCAATCTTCGCCGTCAGAAGTTGCAGCCCTACCGGCACCGGCCTTACCAGGAACCGGTCTAATTCTGCCAGATGGATCATATTCGTGATCTTCCATGCCCCCTGAAAAAAGAAATTAATAAACCCTTCCGAGAACAGCAGGAATCCGTAGAGAAGAAAGATCTCCCACATCGTCCATCCACCTACCTGCGGGATATTACTGTATATGATACAGATCAGCCCCAGATTACACCCCTGGGAAAACAGCGTAAAGAAGACCATCATCAGAAAATCTGTCCGATACTGCGCCAGAGACTTGATATTCTGTACCTGAAACATAATATATAATTGTATATAAGCTCCGAACTTTTTCATCACCTAACCTCCATACATAGAGATCACACCAAATGCTTTCTTCCCGAATAAGGTTCCCAGAAGACCTAATACAGCAATCCACACAATCTGCAGAAGTATACTCATCATACTCTCTCCGGCCGAGAACGTCCCGATAAAAACGCAGCAAGGCGTATAGATGATCCCCTGGAAAGGCAGAACATTCACAACGTCTCTTAAGACGCCCGGAAACATCGCCAACGGAATCAACGCTCCCGAGAAGAAATTAGTAAGGATCTCCCTTGCCTTCGTCACTCCATAAGAATTATCCGTATAAAAGCACAGCAGCGAGAAGAGATACTGGATACAGAATTTCACCCCCATGCCAAGAAAAAGCGAGATCAGAAAAAGCGCCGTCCGCATCCCGCTCAGATATTGCAGGCCATTCACCGCCAGATAGACACTCCCGATCAGCACAAAAGTCGCCGCAAATTCCAGTCCCGCCGTTCCAAGCATCCGAAAGAAAAGCATTCCCCGATAAGACAAGGGCTTCAAGAGGTCTAATATAATATCACCCTTCACGATACGCTCCGCTATGCTCATCTCAAATCCCATAGAGAAGACACTGTTACACAGAAACGCGACGAATACATACTGCTTCATAATCTCCCATGTATAGCCATTTACTACATCCTGATATGTGAAAATACTTTTCCAGACATAGTACAATACCACCGCCTGGATGAAATTCGCCAGCATACCGGTGATAAATGTGCTCCGGTATGCACATCCCTCCAAAAATCCGCATCTTATGTAAGCCAAATATTTCTTCATATATTCATCTCCATCCCATTCCCTTATCAATTACAGACCGTTTCCTCTGAATAATCAGATACATGGCCAACGTTCTCTGTATCATGCCCGAACAGCCGAATGATGATCTCTTCCAAGGTCACTCCGCCGCCGTATCGAAGAAGCAATTGGTCAATCGGATCATCAAACAGGATCTTCCCCTTCTCCAGTATGATCAACCTCTGACAAATAGATTCCAGATCCTTCATATCATGGCTGGTGAGCAGAATCGTAGTCTTCTTCTCTCTATTCGTCTCTCTCAAGAATTCATAGATCTTCTGCTTCGCCGCCACATCCACTCCGATCGTAGGCTCATCCAGGAACAATATGGGAGGCTCATGCAGAAGCGAAGCCGCCAGATCCGCCCTCACCCGCTGTCCCAGAGATAATTTCCTTGCCGGCTGTGACAGGAACTCATGAAGCCCCAGGATCTCGCCGAACTTCTCCATGTTCCGGGTATACTGCTCCTCTGGTATACCGTAGATGTTTTTAAGCAGGCGGAAGGACTCGATGACCGGAATATCCCACCAGAGCTGTGACTTCTGACCAAAGACAACGCCGATTCTCCTGGCATTCTCGATCCGGTTCAGGAAGGGATCCTTCCCCATGATCCTGACCGTTCCGTCACTTGCCTTCATGATCCCGGTCAGCATCTTAATGGTCGTCGATTTCCCTGCGCCGTTTAGCCCCAGGAATGCCACGCTCTCCCCCTCGTTGATCCGAAAGGAGATCCCTTTCACAGCTTCCAAGGTCTCATATCGGGGCATGATCATATGCTTTAGACTGCCCATCATTCCCGTACTCTTCTTTGCGATCCTGTATCCCTTCTTCAGATTCCGAACCTCTATCATCTCCATATGCGCCCACCTTTCCTATCGCAGAGTCTCTCATCAAAATGAGAATATCACATAGAAACTCAATAAAACATATCAATTTCAAATATTTTTCTCAGCAAAATTAATATCAGCAAAATTAATATCAACAAATTCAATAGACAGTCTTCCTAAAGCGTGATATAATACAAATTGTCAAAACAATCCGTATAATCGTGAAAGAGGTGATAATATGGCATTAACAAATGATGATCTGCAAGCAATTGCTAATTTATTCAAACCTGTTCAAGACGATATACAGATGATAAAAGAAGAGATTCATACTCTGAAAAAAGATACTACAGAACTCAAGGGTGACATCCAGAATCTTAAACAAGATGTTCAGATTCTCAAGCACGAAACTCAGGAACTCAAACAGGATGTTCAAATTCTCAAACAGGATGTTCAAGATCTTAAGAATCGGGTAACAAGTATTGAAATCACTTTAGAAAATGAGACGAACCGTGGTATTAAGGTCATTGCCGAAGGACACCTTAACTTGGACCGCAAGTTAAGCGAGGCTTCAAAAGTTGAGAATGAAAAGGAACTTCTCCTCCTCAGGGTCAGCCATCTCGAGAATGAGATGCGCAAAGTCAAGGATCGGCTCAATCAGATCGCATAATTACATAAGAAAATCGCTGTATACTCCACAAATTTGAGAATTCTACAGCGATTTTTGTTTTATAGTAGTTTCCAAAACTATCGTAGCCAATTCCCCTCTGATCTGATACAATAACAATATCTTAACCAGAGAGGTGATTCCATATGAAGCTTGACCGAATGATCGGCATACTGTCCATTCTGTTGCAGAAAGAGAAGGTAACAGCCCCCTACCTTGCGGAGAAGTTCGAAGTCTCCCGCCGCACCATCAACCGGGACATCGAAGCCCTGTGCATGGCAGGGATCCCGCTGGTGACAGAACCGGGACAAAACGGCGGAGTCTCTATCATGGAAGGATATAAGATCGACCGGACCCTGCTTACCACTTCGGATATGCAGGCGATCCTGTCCGGGCTTCGAAGCCTGGACAGCGTAAGCGGGTCCAACCAATACACACAATTGATGGAGAAGCTGTCCGCAGGTTCCTCCAATCTCCTTGCGGGGGATACCCACATCCTGATCGACCTCTCCTCTTGGTACAAGGACTCTCTCTCCCCGAAAATAGAATTGCTGCACAGTGCGATCCTCTCCGGACGGAAGGTGTCTTTTCTCTACTTTGCGCCGAAGGGCGAATCTGCCCGGACGATCGAACCCTATGACCTGATCTTCCAGTGGGCAGGCTGGTATGTCTGGGGCTGGTGCGAATCCAGAGAAGATTTCCGGCTGTTCAAGCTTAGACGGATGACCGATCTTATCATGGGCGATCCCTTTGAAAAGCGTCCTGCCCCGCCGCTTGATTTCTCCCCGGAACATATATTCCCCTATGCCTATCAGGTAACGGCAATCATACAGCCCGAATATAAATGGCGGCTGATCGAAGAATTCGGACCAGAGAGCTTCACCGTCCGGCCGGACGGCACGCTGCTCTTTCGCTTTGGCTTCACGGATAAGACCAGTATCATCGGCTGGATCGTTTCTTTCGGCGGCAGTGCGAATCTCTTAGAGCCCGCCGAACTTCGCCGGGAGATTCTTGCATTCGCAGAAGGAATCTGCAAAAATTATCTGCAAACATGACATACAGTTGTCCTGTTTCATCTGATAGAATAAGCCCATCATTTAACCAGAAAGGATGGGCTAAACTATGAAGTATGAAATCGTAACACTAGAAGAGAAAATCGCAGTGGGGTTATCTGCACGCACGAACAACCTGTCTCCCGATATGGGCGCCGTGATCGGCGGGCTTTGGAACCGTTTTTATAATGAAGGCATCTACGCCTCCATTCCGAAGAAGACGAACGAGAAGGCTCTCGGAATCTATACGGATTTTACTGCGGATGAGAAAGCCGACTATACCACGGTCGTTGCATGTGAGACATCAGAGGAACCGCCGCAGGAGACGCGCGGACAATATACCGTCTGTCGGATCCCGGCCGGACGGTACGCCAGATTCATAGTACACGGAGATATGGTCCAGGCAGTTGCAGCGGCATGGCAGGAGATCTGGCAGATGGATCTTCCAAGGGCTTTCCGGTGTGATTTTGAAGAATATCAGAATGACTGTATGGATCAGGCGGAGATCCATATCTATGTGGGACTAAAATAATACGGGAAGGAGCTTAACAGATGGCATTTGATTACAAGAAAGAATATAAGGAATTCTATCTTCCGAAGAACAAACCGGGGATCGTCACGATCCCCCCTATGAACTTTATCGCAGTACGAGGGACCGGCGATCCAAACGTAGAAGGCGGAGCGTACAAGCAGTCCATCGGTCTGCTCTACGGTATCGCATTCACGATTAAGATGAGCAAACGGGGCAGCCGTCAGATGGAAGGATATTTCGACTATGTTGTCCCTCCGCTGGAAGGGCTCTGGCAGCAGTCCGGCACGGAATCCATTGACTACTCCAGGAAAGAAGACTTCCAATGGATCTCCATGATCCGTCTTCCGGAATTCGTGACAAAGAAGGATTTTGAATGGGCGGTGTCCGAAACCGGCGCGAAGAAGAACACCGATTATTCCAAAGTAAAATTCTTCACCTATGATGAAGGCTTATGCGTGCAGTGCATGCATATCGGTCCTTATGATGATGAACCGGCAACGATTGCTTCCATGGATGCATTTGCCGGGGAGCAGGGATATGTGTTGGACATAGACGAAACCCGCCGCCACCACGAGATCTATCTGAGCGACGCGCGCAGGTGTAAGCCGGAAAACTTAAAAACCGTGATCCGGCATCCCATTAGAATTGGATAAATTCTGTAGGTTCCACTCTCTTACAAAGGATAAGAACCTTAATACTGCCGGTGACAACTGCTTATCCGGCAGATGTGCAACGCCTAACACACGGGAATAATGCTCGTCAAAAGACCGCACACAGACGTCAAACGGCGCGTCACTTAGGAGCAGCTTGGGCAGGATCGTAATCCCTATTCCCTTCTCTACCATTTTAAGGGCGGCAAAGTCTTCCATCACCTGATACCGTATCCTGGGACGTATGCCATTCATCCTGAATATCTCCCCGGTCTCATAATCCAGGCGGTCACAGGTCAGTATAAAGTCTCTCTTGTCCACATCCGACAACGAAACCTCTGGCTTTCCGGCCAGGGGATGGTCTTTGGGCGTTACCAGCATAAGCTCATCCTCCCCCAGCGGAATGAAGGGATGATCCGGAACCGAATAACGTGACACGAAGATACAGTCAAGCTTGTCATTCTCCAGATTATCGATCAACGGACGAAACCCTTCGATACACAGTTCGAACGTAATCTTGGGATATACTTCCGAGAATCTCCGCAGTATATCCGGAAGCCAGTGATAGGAAATGCTCTGGATCGATCCGATACGGATAGTTCCGCTGTCAAGACTGTTCAGATCATCAACGATCTGCCGGATCTTCTTCTCCTCGCCGCTGATATTCTCCAGACAATGAACGATCTCCCGGGCATCCGGCAAAATCTGTACACCCTGCTTGGTGCGCCTGAACAGCGTAACTCCCAGCTCCTTTTCATAATTTTTGATCAACTGGCTGACGGCAGACTGTGTATAGTTGAACTTCACCGCAGTCTTAGATATGCTGCCTGTCTTGCACACGTCTAATATGATCTCATACTTACTCACTTCGTTTACCCCTGTATTTATCGCAGGTATAAGCAAAACTTATACGTCCGATAAAGAATTTTAAGTTTATTTATCTGTCCGTTTTATTTATTATTAACATAGACGATAAAGTGTTGTCAAGAATTACCAGTGAAAAACAAGGAGGAAAACTATGTTACTATTATCAAGACAGGATATCAAGAAGGTATTTTCCATTCTGGATGCAGTGGAAGCAGATAAGGAGGCGTTCACGCTCGTTGCAGACGGGAAATGTGACATGCCCCTTCGGACGAATATCCCGGCGCCCAAATATGACGGCTGTTTCCTGTTCATGCCGGCTTATGCAGAAGAACTTAACACAGCAGCGCTAAAGACCGTCAATATCTTCCCGCACAACATTGATAACGGACTGCCGTCATCACCGGCTCAAGTCCTGTTGATCGACGGAAAGACCGGGATTGTCACCGCAATCTTAGACGGGACCTACGTGACACAGCTCCGTACCGGTGCATCCTCCGGCGCGGCGTTCGAACTGCTGGCCAAAAAGACCTGCCGGATCGGCGCACTGATCGGAACCGGAGGCCAGGCTGCCACCCAGTTAGAGGCAATGATCGCTGTCCGCAAATTAGAAGAAGTACGTGTATATGACCTGAATTACGAACGGACTGCCATCTTTGCCAAACAGATGCAGGAAGAATTACAATCCTACGGTACCAGGATCATCCCCGTATCCTCTTCCGATGAGGCGATTGACGACGCCGATCTTCTGATCACGGTCACGCCGTCCTCCAAACCGGTATTCGACGGGACGAAGATCAAAAAGGGCTGCACGATCAGTTGTGTGGGTGCCTATCAGCACCATATGCAGGAGATGGATCCGGCCATCCTTCCACGGGCATCGAAGATCTATTTTGACTCCCGGGAGGCTGTTCTCTCTGAATCCGGCGATATCTTGATCCCATTAGAGAAAGGTATCATCACCGAAGATGATTTTACCGGCGATATCGGCAATGTGATCAAGGGAGAACTGATCGGCAGGGAAAATGACGACGAGATCATCGTCTACGAGACGGTGGGAGTCGGCGCGCAGGATCTTGTGACCGCCAAAATCATCTACGAGAAAGCGATCAAAGCAGGCGTTGGTACACAGTGGAATTAAGAAATTTCGTAAAGGGGCCAAAGTTGGTGTAAACCAACCCGCCCCTTTTCCTTTACGGCAAATACTGTCTATACTGCCCTGGTGTATTTCTTAAGCCACTCTTTCTCTTCATCATTCAGATAAGGAGAGACCTTCTCATATACGGTTCTGTGATAATCATTCAGCTGAATTCTGGTTTCCTTTGGCAGCATTTCTGCCTTTACCGCATCCAGATCCATAGGGATATATGTGATCGTCTCAAAATACATGAACTGTCCGTATTCATTCTCTTCGCCTTTGCGCACAAGGATCTCATTTTCCAGGCGTATTCCGTGAGACCCTTCTATATAGATCCCCGGTTCGTCGGTAAGGACCATCCCCTCTTCCAGAACGGCCGTCTCGCCTGCGCGGTAACGCCAGCGGAAACCTGCCGGCGACTCATGGATACTCAGTAGATATCCCATACCATGCCCGGTTCCGCATTTGAAATCAAGCCCTCTGTCCCAGAGAGGCTTCCTCGCCATCAGATCAAGATTCATTCCGGTACATCCATATAAGAACCTTGCGTTCGCCAATCCCATATGCCCCATGAGAGTCAGTGTAAAATGCTCCTTCATAATGTCCGGAATCTCCCCTAGCGCATACGTTCTGGTGATATCTGTGGAGCCTTCATAGAATCCGGCGCCCGTATCGGTCAGGAATACATTGCCCTCTTTCAATTCTACATCCGTCTCCGGCGAAAAGGTATAATGCATCAGCGCACAATGCTCGCCGTAGGATGAGATCGGCTCAAAACTCGGACGGATGAAATTCCCCATCTCCATACGGAACTCATCCAGCTTCTCAGCAGCGCTCATCTCCGTGATCCTGATCTTGCCTACGTTCTCCTTCAGCCATTTCATGAATCTTACATGCGCCACACTGTCCTTGATCTGCGCTTTGCGGATATTTTCGATCTCCACCGGATTCTTGACTGCCTTGAACAGGACTTCCGGATTGCGCTGTTCTATTTTCTTCACCCCATCCGGGATATTACTGTAAAGTGCATAATTAAGCCTTGCCGGATCGATCAGCACCGACTCTTCTTCTGCGATCATCTTCACATCCTCATAGATGTCATTATACGGGTGCAGGAATATATGATCCTTTGCAAACTGCGCCTTCATCTCTTCGCTTAACTTGGCCTCATTGATATAGAGATGCATCTGGCTCATCGTGATGATCCCATAAGAGAGCACCAGCGGGAAGAATTCAATATCATTTCCCCGCATATTAAGCGTCCAGCAGATATCATCCAGCGTAGTCAGAACGTGTACCGACGCTCCGTTTTCCTTCATGTATTCCCGGATTCTGGACAGCTTGCCTGCCGCCGTCTCTCCGGCATACTTCTCTTCTAACATCCACGCCGGTTCTGTAGAAAGAGCAGGTCTCTCTTCCCAGATCTCATCGATCAGGTCGTAGGCATAGATGACCCTTCCGTTCTTCTCCTTTGCGATCTCTTCGTAGGCAAGACCTTCGCCCATAGCCACCGCGCGTCCGTCAAATCCAATATTGCCGCCCTCTTTCAGCGTATCGGCCAGATACTCCTTGATCGTCGGAACTCCCGGCTCACCCATCTTCATCAACTCTACCGTCGTTCCCGCGATCTGCTCGGCCGCCTGTATGAAATATCTTCCGTCTGTCCACAGTCTCGCCTCATCTGCCGTAATGACCGCCGTTCCCGCCGAACCGGAGAAATTGGTGATATATTTCCTTGCCTTAAAATACTCGCCCACATACTCCGTCTGGTGGAAATCCGCAGTCGGAACAATGTAGATATCGATCTTCTTTTCCTTCATCTGCTCACGCAGAGCCTTAAGTCTTTCCTGTATACTCATATCAATGATCTCCTCTTATCCTTTCCAGTTCTTTCTATCTGCCTATGCATCCAGACTCCAGGGCTGCATCGCACCGCCTTCCTCCGCCGGGCGGCACATCCTTGCGTATATGTTAAGACACCCTTTCGTCTCTTTTAGCGGCGGGCATACCCACGCCTCTCTTCTCCTTGCGATCTCTTCTTCCGGCACCAGAAGAGAGATCTCGCCGCCGTTAATATCCATCACGATCTCATCTCCGTTCTCTACCAGTGCGATCACTCCTCCGTCATAAGCCTCCGGAGATACATGACCCACGATCGCACCGTAATTGAACCCTGAGAATCTGGCGTCAGAGATCAGTCCCACGCTCTTGTGCAGGCCCTTGCCGATCAGCGCGTCTATGCTGAGCATCAGCTCCTTCATGCCGGGCGCTCCCTTACATCCCTCGTAACGGATTACGATGATATCCCCGGGTACGATCTCTCCTGCCTGAATCGCCTCAAATGCAGGCCTGTCTCCATCGAACACCTTCGCCTTCCCTCTCAGATATTTCACCTCTTCATACACCGCCGTTGGCCGGACGATGGCGCCGTTCGGCGACAGGTTCCCTCTTAAGATCTTAAGTCCCGGCTCGTTAAATAACGGCTTCTCAAGGGAATGAATCACCTTGTTCTCCTGGGCCGTCACCTTCGAGAGCATCTCCTTCCAAGTAGTTCCATACATCCCCGGTACATCGGTATAAAGCCTGCTCTCCAACTGCTTCATCACATTCATTACACCGCCCGCATAGTGGAAATCAACCACCGTATAAGGGCCGCTTGGAACTACTGCATTGATACAGGGGATCTGCTCTGCATATTTCTCGAAATCCGCAAGCGTCATCTTGATCCCAAGCTCATAGGCATAAGACAATAAGTGCAGCACTGCGTTGGTCGATCCGGCCACCGCCATATCGAACATGACCGCGTTCATCAGCACTTCCCTGGTGATCAGCTCAGACGGCTTCCGTCCCGCCTTCACAAGCTCCACCGCATATGCTCCTGCCTCCCTCGCCTTCCTAAGCTTCGCATTATCAGACGCAGGGGTCGTTGATGTCCCCGGAAGAACCAGATTCAGAACCTCTCCCAACATCTGCATGGTGTTGGCCGTTCCCATGGACGGACATGCCCCAAAAGAAGGACATACACTGTCCTCAAGTCCGAACAATTCCTCCTCTGCCGCACCTGAGAACCGCGCCGTATCCAGATCCGCCTCCACGACCGTCTTCCCGCAGTACTGCCCGGGCTGCATGGAACCGCCCGTCACCACCATGGACGGAATATCAAGCCGCATGGCCGCCAGATAACAGCCGGCGATAATATTATCACAGGACGCCACCATAACAAGTCCGTCGAAATTATGTACCCTCGTGACGAATTCAACGGACATGGCAACAATATCCCTTCCCACCTGTTCGTACTTGAGTTCTTCCGCCCCGTTGGCGATATTCCCGCAGGTCGCCGGAATCCCGAATTCCACCGGGACGCCGCCTGCCGCCCAGATCCCTTCCTTTACGGCTTCTGTGATCTGGCGCAGATGCGCCGACCCCGGCGAACCGGCCATATATGAATCAGGCACGCCGATATGCGGCTTCCTCCTGATATCCTTATCCGAATATCCTGCCGCTTTCATCATCACACGTCTGTGGGCTGCTTCCGCCCCATTCCAATATTCTGTACTCATAGTTCTCCTCCTGGTAAAATTTCTCTATCTCTATAATAAATAAAAACGGCAGATAAATAAACTTAAAATTATTTATCTGCCATATAAGTTTTGCTTATAAGATTGTTATTTTGTCGGCTGTCTGGATGCCGTCACCCGGTTAAATGCTATCACGAATAGAACACCCTTGACCATCGACGACAGCGTCAATGCCCACCAGATCCCGTTTAAGGCCAGAGGCGTCGCACATAGAGCGACCGCAAGCGGTATCCTGGCTCCGGTGAACACAATACTGATCATACTGCAAAGCTTCGTCCTTCCAAGCCCGGACAGCGCGCCTACCGTCATCAGCTCCACACTCATGAAAGCTTCGCTGAGCCCAACGATCCTCATGTAGTCCACCGATATCCCGATCACGTCCGCCTCGTGGAAGAAGATCCTTGAGATCGGCCCCGGAAGCAGGACGAAAGCCAACGTGATCAGTGTTCCCCATATAGCGATCGAAAAGAACGAGATCCGGTATCCCTTCCGTACCCGCTCCATCTGTCCGGCTCCGTAATTCTGCGCGGCAAACGCATTGATCGCCGCGGCGAATCCATCCGCCGTATTCCAGGAGACCGCTTCTACCTGGCCGCCCACACGCTGCACCGCTACGGCTCCCGGCCCAAAGACCGCCACCATCCTTGTCAGCACCATGGAGATCATACAGTACACCGTCCCCTGTATCGCCGTTGGGAAGCCGATCCGGAAGACTCCCCTGTAGAACCTGCCTTCTGTCCGACTATGCAGTCTGATACCATGCAGCACATTATCCGCATTATGCTTCTTAACGGCGCCCAGGATCATCACCAGCATCACGATAAACTGAGCTGACACCGTTGCGAGCGCGGCCCCGGTCACCTCCAGCCTTGGAAACGGACCGATCCCAAGGATCAGTACCGGATCCATGACCATATTGATGACAAGCCCGATCAGGTTGGCATAAAGAGGCGTCTTAGAATCTCCCTGCGCCGTATAGATCCCCGTCAGCACGACCGTCATATAGGAAAATATCACGCAGCCGCAGGTAATCCTCATATAGTTCTCGGCATAGCGGACCGTCTCTGCATCTCCCAGATGGAACGCCGCCACCAGTCCTTCCGTAAATACCACGCTGACCAGCGCAAATAATGCTCCGAACAGCAAAGTAAGATGGAGGGCCGCGCGGGCATACTCTCTGGCCTCATCCTTCCTGCCGCGCCCGAAAGACTGTGCCACATTCACCTGCGCTCCCATCCGCGCAAGCGACGATAGCCCCTGGGAAAGCCACACATACATACCGCCCACACCTACTCCGGCCACTGCTTTGGAACCAAGCAGCCCAATCCACGCCATATCCGTAATACTGTAAACGGTGTTTAAAAAAGACGACGCCATGATCGGCACCGCCAGTGTAACCAGAGACTTAAGGATCGGTCCCTCCGTTAAACACACCTGTCTGTTTCTGCTCATCTCATCACTCTCTCTAAAAATATTGTCTGACCGTAAATCACACTTCCTCTATTCTAACATATGTTTTCGTTGAATTCTACTTGTATTTTCCCCATTTTAAATCCATAATGATATCCATTGAACGGAAAAAAGATTCTGGAAGTTGTTGTGTGACAGACAAACTCCTCCTGTGAGCGTTCAGGAGGAGTTTGTCTAATCTGGGGGGTAATGAACTGCAAAGAATAATTTCTTTTCAGTTCTCAAATCGAAACAGAGATCTTAACCAATCTCTCTGGTATACGTCTTAAGCCATTCCTTCTCCTCTTCATTCAGATAAGGAGAAACCTTCTCATAAACTGTCTTATGATAGGTATTCAATAACTTTTTATCTTCTTCGGACATAATATCCGGATTCACAGCGTCTAAGTCCATCGGAATGTATGTGATCGGCTCAAAATACATGAATTGTCCGTATTCATTCTGTTCGCCCTTGCACACAAGAAGCTCATTTTCAAGCCTCACTCCGTGAGAGCCTTCGATATAGATTCCCGGCTCGTCGGTCACGATCATGCCTTCCTCGAAAGCATGTGAATCATCGGCACGGTACCGCCACCGGATTCCTGCAGGACCTTCGTGTATGTTCAGAAGGTAGCCTACTCCATGCCCCGTACCATGGTTGAAATTCAGCCCTCTGTCCCAGAACGGTTTTCTTGCCAGGATATCCAGGTTCATTCCGATACAGCCTTCAAGGAATCTCGCGCTTGCAAGCTGAAGGTTGCTGATCGCAACCAGGGTAAAATGATCCTTCATCACCTGCGGGATCTCCCCTAACGCATAGGTTCTGGTAATATCCGTAGAACCTTCATAGAATCCTGCCCCCGTATCCGTAAGGAATAAGCTTCCCTCACAGAGTTCCACGTCCGTCTCAGGGGATGAGGAATAATGGCACATGGCGCTATGCTCCCCGAATGATGATATCGGCTCGAAACTGGGACGGATGAAGTTCCCCATTTCTTTACGGAATTCATCGAGCTTATCTGACGCGCTCATCTCCGTGATCTTGATCTTTCCTATGTTTTCCTTCAGCCATTTCATGAACCTGACATGTGCAACACTGTCTTTGATCTCTGCTTTGCGGATATTCTCGATCTCTGCCGGATTCTTCATCGCCTTGAACAAAATCTCCGGATTCGCACGCTCCGCCTTCTTCACATTCTCTGGAATGTTGCTGTAGAGCGCATAATTCAGTTTCGCAGGATCGATCAGTACCGTCTCTTCTTTGCCAAGCTTCCTGATATCCTCATAGATATCATTATATGGGTGAACGGTGATTCCATCTTTCGCAAAACTTGCCTTGATCTCATCATCCAGCTTCGCTTCATCCATGTACACCTTCATCCCATTCTCTGTGATGATCGCATAGGACAATACCAGCGGGAAGAACTCGATATCATTTCCGCGGATATTCAAAGTCCAGCAGATATCATCCAATGTAGTAAGCACATGTGATGCGGCGCCGCACTCCTTCATGACCCCGCGGATACGGCCAAGCTTACTCTCCGTCGTCTCTCCGGTATACTTGATATCCAGGGCAAATGCAGGCTCTCTTGAAAGCTCCGGGCGCTCCTTCCAGATCTGACCGATCAGGTCTTCCTCATAGAACACCTTGCCGTTCTTCTCTTCTGCCATCTCCTGATACCCGCAGCCTTCTGCCATTGTAACCACGCGCCCGTCGAATCCGATGGTGCCGCCTTCTGCGATCGTCTGCTTCACATACTCATCTATAGTCGGAACATCAGGCTCTCCCATCTTCATCAGCTCGACACAGGATCCCTCAAGCTGCGCCGCCGCCTGGATAAAATACCTCCCATCTGTCCACAGCTTTGCTTCTTCTTTTGTGATCACCGCGGTTCCCGCCGAACCAGAGAATCCGGTGATATATTTTCTTGCTTTGAAATATTCTCCCACATATTCGCTCTGATGAAAATCAGCCGTAGGAACAATATAGATATCTATTCCCTTTTCTTCCATTAATTTGCGCAGAGCCGCAATTCTTTCATTTATATTCATTGACTTCTCCTTTAATCAACTAATGCCGACAGCTTCTTATCCATGGCAATCATTATAACGGCCGCAACAAAGGAAACTACAGCGATTCCAATACATGCCCACTTAAATTCAATATTTCCGCCAAACAAGATTCCATATACCGGTCCATAGCTCTTAGCCGCAATAAATGTTGCGAATCCCCACATAGACATCATGATTGCGAGATAACGGCTTGGAGAATATTTACTGATGAAAGAATGTCCAAGCGGTGAGAAGAACATCTCTCCAAGTGTCAAAAGGAACGCGAATACGATCAGCCACAGTACGCTTGCCTTATTACTTCCACGGGCAATATCAATAATCGCATAGAAGATGTATCCCAAGCCAATAATCGCAATACCAAGCCCCGTCTTGCGGAACAAACTCATATCACCCTGAGGCCTTGCGGCAAGCTTATTCCACAATGCCGCTGTCACAGGACCAAGAACCACGCAGAAGAAGGAATTTGCAGCGTCAAACCATGTGGACGGAACTTCATACCCTGCAACAACCCAGTTCATATTCTCTGCCCAGTAAAAATATACCGGCATATATCCAAGATACCAGAAAATCCAGAATATAATGGAAAATCCTGATGCAATGATGATCGCTCCGATACGCTTCTTTTCATTGGATGTAAGCGGCGCCTTCTGTCCTGCTTCAAGCTTCGCCTGCTTCTCTGCCTCTAACTCCTCTGCCGTCTTCGTCTTCTTAAACGGAAGCTTACCAACATCGCCAAGGAATCTCCAACATACGAATACATACCACAGAGCACCTAATACCATTACCAGACCGGCGAGCTTGAAACAAGGTGCAAATCCCAGCACACCGTCTTTTGCAAATACATCCTTGTACAGGATACCAACCAGGAATGTACCGATGAATGCACCTACATTAACCAATGTATATCTCATGGCAAATGCCGGGTCCATCTGTGACTTATCTGTAATAACACGTCCGATGATCGGACCATTCTTAAACAAAGCAAGACCAAGACTTACCAGGAAGATCATTGCATACACACCTGTAGCGCTGGTAGCGACACCCCCCATATAATATCCGATACCTGCAATCGCCATACCTACCGGAGTCGTATATTTGGCTCCGATAAACCGGTCTACCACAATACCGCCAAACAGAGGGAGCAGGTATGAGAATGCTGTCAGATTGGACTGCATATTCGCCGCAACCGTATCATCTAATCCCAAGCCTCCTGTTGCTACCGATGCTGATACAAATATCAATATCAGAGAACGTCCCAGATAATAGGACAGACGTTCAAAAATCTCTGTACATGCACATGCCCAAAATGCCTTGGGATATCCTTTTCTCTTTGCTGTTGCATCCATGTTTCTCTTTCCTTCCTTTCCCCTTCTTATTCCATTTCCTTTAAGAATGCCTTATAGCCTTTGTATACTTCATAGATGTCTGACTTGCTCGTCACTTCATGCGGTGCGTGCATAGATAATACAGCTACACCGCTGTCGATCACGTTCATTCCGTAGTTGGCCATGATATATGCGATTGTTCCGCCGCCGCCAAGGTCAACCTTCCCCATCTCGGCCGTCTGGAATCCGATCTCATTGTCGTCAAATACCTTCCGAAGCTTTGCAACATACTCTGCGTTCGCGTCGCTGGTGCCGTTCTTTCCTCTGCTTCCCGTGTATTTGTTCAGCACAAGCCCTTTCCCAAAGTACGCCGTATTCTTCTTCTCGAATGCATCTGCATAGAGCGGATCGTACGCGGCGCTCACATCGGAAGACAGCATATAAGAATTATGTAAGGTACGTCTTACCTTCACCAGTTCGCCTTCGCCGGTAAGCGCACACAGCTCCGCCACCGCGTCCTCGAAGAATCTGGACTGCATACCGGTCGCTCCCATGCTGCCGATCTCCTCCTTGTCCACAAGGATACAGCAGCTTGTCCTCTTAAGGTTCTCGGCTTCTAGCATAGCAAAAAGAGAAGTAAATGCACATACTCTGTCATCCTGTCCATAGCCGATGACCATACTTCTGTCCAGACCGCAGTCCCTTGCTTTTCCGGCCGGAACCACCTCAAGCTCTGCAGACAAGAAGTCTTCTTCTTCCATATCACAGTTTTCTTTCAGATACTCAAGGATCGCTGCCTTCACCTTCTCTTTCTCATCTTCCTGTCCTTCTTCTGACTTACCGGCCGGCCTTGTGCCAACGAGAAGATCTAAGCCCTCTCCCTCGATCACCACATTGGCCTTCTTCTCGATCTGCTTCTGTGACAGATGAACCAGCAGATCTGAGATCACAAGCACCGGATCCTCTTCCTTCTCGCCGATCACGATCTCTTTCACCGTTCCGTCCTTCTTCACCACACTGCCGTGGATCGCCATCGGAAGTGTTACCCACTGGTACTTCTTGATTCCACCGTAATAATGAGTATCCAGGTATGCCATCCCCGTATCCTCATATAATGGGTTCTGCTTGATATCCAGTCTTGGCGAATCCACATGCGCGCCAAGGATATTCATTCCTTCCTCCAACGGCTTCTCACCGATCTGGAACAGCACGAGAGCCTTTTCCATACAGTCTGCATAGACCTTATCACCGGCTTTCAGTCTGGCATTCTTGGCGATATAATCATTCAGATCCCTGTAGCCATGTTCCCTTGCCATCCGAACCCCTAAGGCCACGCACTCCCTCTCTGTCTTCGCAGCATCAAGGCACTCTTTGTACCTGTTGCAGAGGTTATCAAGCTCTGTAAGCTGTTCCTCTGTGTACTGCTCCCACATATTTTTTCTTTCCATCGTTTATCCTCCTGTTCTTCTGATGTATTCGCTATATGCAATTGTACCTCTGTATTCTCAGAATTTCCAACAAGAAAAACGAATGACCTATAAGTAAAACTTATACCTTTTCCAGACACAAAAAAGGTGTAAAATCTTGCTAATACCGCAAAAATTTACACCTTCTAATCACTACTTTAACTATTGCCTTCACTCTCCAACCGCTTCGTGAACAGGATATCATGGTTGACTTCCGTATAGAACTCCTGCTTCATCTCCCCATACTCCGTCATTCCCTTCCCCATCAGCCACATCATCTTCGTGATCACAGCCTCCAGCGTCATATCATACGCCTCGAACAGCTTGAAGTCCTGCTTCACACGCTTGCCGACCTCGTAGACCGTCATATTGCTTCCCTCGTTCGCCACCTGGGTCGTCATCACGACATACTTCCCCTTACCTTCCCACTTCTTCATCTCCGTGTAGAACTCCTGAACCAGCGTATTGGGGATTCCTCCCACCCCAAAGCTCTCGATCACAAGGCAGTCGTAATGCTCGAACAGATACGGCAGGATGCTGGCATGCATCCCCGGGATCAGCTTCAGTACATACACGCTGTCCTTCATATCATAGCTGAAGCTCACCGGTACACCGCAAGGCGGCTCCTTGATATAGCGCACGATCATCCCCTCCTGGATCACTGCCAGATAAGGGAAGTTAATGCTGGAAAATGCATCGTAACTCTTCGCGCGCTCCTTCTTCGCACGCGTACCGGCGATCACCTTCCCGTCGAATACGATATTCACATTCTGTGACTCATCATCCGCAGCATAGATGAAGCTGTCCAGAAGATTCGTCCTGGCGTCGGTCACATCCATCTGGATCGGCTTCTGCGCCCCGGTAATCACGATGGGCTTCGCAGAATTTTGGATCATATAAGACAAGGCTGCCGCCGTATACGCAAGCGTATCCGTCCCATGACAGATCACGAACCCGTCATATGCCTGGTAATGCTCCTCGACCGTTCTTGCAAGCAGCTTCCAGTGCTCCGGCGTCACATTGGTACTGTCCAGATTGCAGACCTGTATACTGTCCACCTCACAGACCTGGCGCACAGCCGGAATATAAGACAGGATGTCGGACGGCGTAAGCCCCGGGGCCAATCCATACTCCGTAGGCGTGGAAGCGATGGTACCGCCCGTTCCTATCATCAGTATCTTTTTCATCTGTGTATTCCTCCCTTTTTCCGGTGTACTCTATCGCTTTCGGTTCTGATTCCACTCACCGATCACCTCATTGACCGTGCTGACCGTCACGAATGCGGACGGATCGGTCTGATGGATATAAGCCAGTAATTTCCCATACTCATTCTTCTCAAGGATGGTCACGACCTCCATACGCTCTGTAAGCCCGATTCCCCCATAAGCATGGTAGAGAGTGGCGCCGCGGTGAAGCTCTTTTACGATATACTCCTGGATCTCCTGATACTTCCCCGACAGGATACACACCTTCTTGCGGATCCGGAAACCGTCGCAGTAGCGGTCCAGCACCAACCCGTATATATAGGTTCCGATCATACTGATCACCATGGTCTCCTTATCATAGACGAAGAAGGAGGTGGCGGCTATGATGAATCCCGCAATCGTAAGGCTCTCCCCGATCTTGAAGCCCAGGTATTTATTTAGCAGCTTCGCTACAATATCAAGTCCTCCAGACGAAGCATTCATGTTGAACAGCAATGCCTGCCCCATACTGATTACCACCATGAAGCATGCCAGATCTATCACGATATTTCCCGACAGAGAGCTTACATTGGGCGTAACAATCTCAAAGACCCACAGATATACCGGCAGCAGCAGAGACGTAAGTACCGTCTTCCCTCCGAATTCTTTCCCGATAAATATGTACCCGCATACCAACAGAATTCCATTCAATATGAATGTCAGTGTCGACACCTTCAACGGGATGAAATTCACCAGTACCAGCACCAATCCTGACAGGCTTCCCAGCACAAGGTTGGCAGGCATCATGATATAATATACGGCAGCAGATATCAGCAGCATACCCGCTGACATGGTCAATAATTCTTTTGGATTCATCTTCGTTTTCATCATCTTCTTCTCCTATGAATCAATCGCTGATATCTCTATCCGGCTTCCAAAAAACCGCCCTGCAGCCTGAATCATATAATAACTGTCCTTCACCCCGGCAGTCTCATAAGAAGAATGCATCGCAAGCTGCGGCAGACCGATGTCAATACTGTTCATGGACACCTGCGACATCGCGATATTGCCCAGGGTACTGCCGCCTGCCATATCCGAACGGTTGGCAAAGAACTGCAGAGGCACGCCCGCCTCCTCGCAGATGCCGCGGAATACCGCGATACTTACGGCGTCGCTGGTATATTTCTGTCCGGCATGGGACTTCACCACGATCCCCTCGTTCATATATACGCAGTTACCCTCATCCGTCTTATCCGGATGATTCGGATGAACTGCGTGGGCATTGTCACAACTGAGCATGAAGCTCTTGGAGACTGCGCGCAAGAATGCTTCCTCCCCCTTGCCAAGACACAGGTTCACCCGGTATAAGGTATCATACAGGAAGGTAGAAGCCGCGCCCTGCTTGGTTCCTGATCCCACCTCTTCATTGTCAAAGCAGGCAAATACATTGACCGCGCTGTCATCCTCACCCTTAAGGAAGCCCATAAGCGAGGTGTAGGCGCACTGCAGATCGTCTAACTGCGGACAGGAGATAAATTCCTTATCTGCTCCCCATACGGAAGGCTGCATCCGGTTATAGAGATACAGGTCCATACCGTAGATATTCTCTTCCTCTACACCCAGTTCCTCCGCGACCAGCTTCTTGAAGTCTCCCTTCCTGCATCCACTTCCTCCGAACAACGGAAGCATGTCCACCTGATTATTATAATGATAGCCCTTGTTGACCTCGCGGTTCATGTGGATCGCCATATTAGGGATCATCAGCAGATCTCTGTCGATATTCAGAAGCCTTGCGGCATATCTTCTCCCGTCCCTGACCATGACCCGCCCGGCGACAGATAAGGGGCGGTCGAACCATGTGGCGCACAGCATCCCGCCGTACCCTTCTGTATTCAGCTTCATGTATTTCTCTTTTACCTGGATCTCCGCATTCTCCTTGATCTTGAATGTGGGGGAATCACTGTGGGACGCTGCGATCTTGAAGCAATAATCTTCGAGCTTCTCTCCGACGTTCACTGCAATGATACTGGAATCATTCCGGGTCACATAATATCTCCCGCCTGGTCTGAGTTCCCACTTCTCCCCTTCGTCCAATCTCTGATAACCATTCTCATGAAGAATAGCGCCAAGATTCGCCGCCGCGTGAAATGCCGTTGGACTCTTCCCTATAAATGATGTGAGCCCGGATACAATCTCTTCATACATTCCGATTTACCTCATACTTTTCATATATTTTCCAACCGTACAGCTGCGATGTTCTCGCATTATACTGAGCGGATTTATCTGTCGCTCAGTATAACACTAAACTTTCGATCCTTCAAGCCCTCTCCGGTAACTTCTCTCACAGCTCTTTTGCAATCTGCCTGAGCCTTGCCAGTACATCGCACAGCTTCCTTTTCTCCCTGTTTCTTCTATAATATACCTTCATCTGCTGCGGACATCTCCAGTCTGAAACCGGATACACATTCCCCGAATATTGAGAGAAATAATAACTGTCCACGAACGCATAACCATCATTAAACTCTACCTTGATCTTCATAGTCTCTGCATTGTCCACATGACAGATCTTCCCGCACGAATTGCGGAACTTGTCGCTGATATCTTCCACAATGCTGCATGGATACATGTCCGTTCCATACCTGGTATATCCCTTCAAATCCTCAAGACTGACCATTCTGGATGCATGAAGCGTTGTCTTCTCGCCCACATAGACCCCGATCGGATGCTCGCTCAGCGCAAATTCCTCAAGATCTTCTGTTCTATGCTCCTCGTCCACCCCATATCCAATATAGATATCAAGGGCATGCTCCGCCAACATCTGATTCCCGACAGCGCCGTCTATTCTGCTGAACTGAAAATCCTCCTCAGAATAATATGTATCGATCAATTCCTGCATCTTAGCCCATATCAGCTTATTGATGGTAATGTCAATCCCTATCCGGATGACATCTTTCCTCTGGATCTGCTCGATCTCCTTCTCCATCTGACTATAGATCTTAAGCATCTCCCTTGCCTTGTCATACACAACCCGTCCAAGCTCCGTAACCTCCAGGGATCCGGACTCTCTGCTGATCAGCTTCCCGCCTGCTTCCTTCTCAAGCTTCGCGATCTGCTGGCTGATCGCCGTCTGCGTCACATAGTTCTTCTTCCCGGCTTTCGTGAAGCTCTTCATATCCACCACATCAACAAAATATTTGTATTTCCAAAGACTCATCTTTCCATCTTCTTTCATAGATTGTAGACAATCAACAAGTATATTTTCCAAATAAATTAAACCACATTTTACCATAAAAATCAATGGATATACCCTCTTTGTCTTATACAGAAATACTTATAACCCCTATAACAAATTATTATATCTCTCTTTCATCCGCAAAAAGAAGATATCACAGGACTTTGGCATCCCATGATATCTTCTCTCAGATTATTTATACATACTGTTTCAAATCTTCCATAGCCTTCTCGTCGAACTTGGACTTATCAATCTTCGCATGCTTCAGATATGCCCTCCATACCAGGATCAGCACAAGCCCTGCCGCGATCACTGCCGTCAGGAAATAGAAGAAATATCTGAATCCCGGCACTCCCGGGTTGTTGTCGATAATATTTCCTGCAAGGATCGACACGAATGTCTCCGGGATTGCTCCCGCCGTACAGATCAGTCCCGCGGCAGTGCCGGAGTATTCAACCGGTACTGCTCCCTCGCTCATCATCGTCCATGCCATGGCATAATTCATATGGAAGAAGACCAGGATCGTAACGAATAATACCGCCACGATAATAACGCTGGACTCCTTTGCCGGTGTCAGAAGCATCAAGATCTGTCCTCCAAGCATCACAACGAATGCCAGCAGCATCAGGCGCGCCGTACCGAACTTATCCGCCAGATACCCGCCTACAATATTGCCGCCGATGGAGCCGAATTTCCTGGCAACACCGAGCATCGCTCCGAATGCAACCGTCGCTCCCAGTATATCCGTCACATACGGAATATAATAATAGATCGACAGGCAGAATACATGGTTACAGAAGGACACCAGGCAAATGATCCACACAGCCGGGTTCTTTACTACCTTCGCAAGCCCCTTGAAGGATACCCGGTCAGCGCTCAGCCGCATCTTCTCATCCTTTACCGCAAACAGCGCGAACAGACCCATCGCGATATTTACAAAGGAATAGAATAAGATGACGTACTTCATCGCCAGGACCTCGTTTGTCATACTTAAGGCTCCCCAGTTGAAGAGCGCGACGGCAACCAGCGCAACCAGTGCGCCGCCGATACTCTGCGTTCCCTCAAAGAATCCATAGGCTTTCCCCTGGCTCTCCTCATCCGACATCACGCGCACAGCTTTGACGCAGGCGGGCCAGAATGCAAATGTGGTGGACACGCCCCACAGGGCATAGACACACAGCAGCCCCTTGAACCCCAGCGGCAGAAGATGCAGCAAGCCTCCGATCCCTGTTCCGAACAGGGAGATCACGATGATCTTCCTGACGGACATACCGTCCGCGACCACTCCGCCAAACAGGTAGGACACGATCCCAAATACCCCGATCACCGTCCCGAATACGCCCATCTGTGTATTTGTGAGATTGTATGTAGTGATATAGGCATCATAATAATCGAACCGGAAGAACGGAAGCGCGAAGATGACTGAACCGCTGAGCGCCAGTATCACGATCGCCCCGAAGTTCTCCCTAAGCCTGCCCTTGATTCCAAGCATCTTTAATAAACTATTCATCCTTACCGTCTCCCTCTATCACTCATTTACAGACATAATATGGAATGTCTCGCCTTTGTCGTAAGTTCTGGAATAGATCGTAAAGTCCCCATAGTAGAACTTGCCGGCATAGACGCCGCGCTCGCATCCATTGCCGTCCATCTCGAATCTGTCCCACTCTCCGACGCTCTCTTTGACCTCGTCCCTTGAGACGGTCTTATCGATCAGCGTTTCCGCCGCTTCTTTCCCGCCGCCCTCTGCTGTCTGGCCGCCCTTTTCACTGTCCTTGGACGCATCCGCTTTGGCCTGGGAATCCGCCCCATCGGCGCCGGCCTGGGTATTCGTCTCGGAATTCGTGATCGTTACGGCGATCACGCCAAAGATTCCGACAAGCAGAAGCATAGATACCACAAGGATCACTAATTTCTTTTTTTCCATATGTCTATTCTTCCTCTGCGGCATCGTCAAGGATGTTTACGCCGTCTCTCATATCGTTGCCGTCCTTATCCACAACGGTATCCAGATACTTGTCGTAGTGAACCTTATCGCCGTTATGGTCGATAAATTCGTTTCCTTCATTGGACCACGGGATCCAGCCGTTGCCCCATTCCTTCACGTTGTTAAGGTCAACAGACTGGCACCAGTAAGAGATCTTGGCAGCGCCCCAGCTGTCTCCGCAGAAGAATGCGATCGTCTTCGTGGTATCAAGATCACTGCTCTCAAGATAAGCCTTAAGCTCTGCCTGCGTTCTTGGAGTCTCATCCACATTATTGAAGAACTCTCCTTCTTCCTCATTCCCCTGCTCGCACCATACGGATCCTTCGATCATACCCGCAAGGTCATGATAACCATATCCAGAATATTCGCCCTTCCATTCGTCCTCGCCGCGGTTATCCGCAACCTGTCCTTCCTTCTCGCCCTTCAGGATCGCCTTGATATCATCCATCCAGAGAATTTCATCCGGATTGGCGATGGTATCGGAACCAAAACTCTTGACTGACTCCGGGATCACCAGAGTCTCCGCATCCGTATCCAGTTCATACCCGTTGTAGGTCCAGGCTGTCAAGGCGCCGCTCATAGCATATACCTTCACTCCCAGTGATCTGAGCATGAATGCAAGACGCCCCTGCGGGGATGTAGACGTTCCTGTTAAGATGACAGTAGAATCCTTCGTGATCCCGTACTGTGTGCATACACTGTCGCGGAACTCTTCCAGTGAGATCAGACGCCACTCTTTCGCGTAATCAGATCTCTTCTCCGGTACATACACGCGCGGTCTCTCATAAGAATCCGTATTGATATGAACCGCGCCCGGAACATGGCCCGGTGAGAAATACGAAGAGCTTCTCGCATTGCCCCAGCTTACATCTACCAGAACAACCTTGCTTAAATCCTCTCCGATCACCGCCTTAGCTTCCTCGCTCAGTTCTTTTTCTTTGCCGGATTTCACATCGGATATGCTTTTTACGATTTCTGTCGGGAGAAATCTGTCATAATTCTCATAAGACTCCAGGTCTTTGCCTGCATCGATCAATTCATCTGCCTGGAATACCAGCACATCCTCAATCCCCTGCTCGATAAAATATCCTGCTACATCAGAAGCCTGTTCTCCTGTATAATCATAGACAATGACTTCCTTGCCTTCCGCGATACCCTGATCCTCCATCGCTCTCTCAAGATAGGCTTCACGGGGAGCTGCAGCCGCATACTCACAGTCTAACCACCGCGCGGAGAACAGTGCCGCATTCTTCAAGTGTCCGCCGTTTGCCGCACCCTCAAGCGCCCATCCGGAATAGCTCTCCTGCGGGCGGGCGTCAACCAGCACCGTGTTCTCGTCGGAATCCTTCATGAATTCCTGTACCTGTTCGGCCGTCGCAGATTCTACCTCTACTTTCTCTGCCGGCTTCGCCGTATCCTCGGACTCTTCCGTACCACCGGACTCTTCTTCTGATTCGGTCTCTTCTTCTACTTCTTCCCCGGACTCTTCCTCGGCCCCGGCTCCTTCTGTACTGCCGGATTCAGACGCACTGTCAGACTGCTGTGACGTATTGCCGCACCCTGACGCCATTGTTGCCGCCATTGCGGCGCACAATAAAGAAACTACTAATCTCTTCTTCATATGTATACCTCATTTCTTTAGATTCGAAATAAGAATAGCACGGGCCGCTTTTTCACGTCAATTTCCTTTTTCTGATAAAAAAGTTCTTTTATTGACAATATCTATATACCAAAACACCGCAGACCCTTATCAGATCTGCGGTACTATATCCCTTATTCTTCAATTACGATCCTTGTAATTACCGGCATCTCCTTCGGCTTATTCCATGTGTCAGGCCCATAAGTCGGCTGTTCTGCTATCGCATCCAGCACCTCGAACCCGGCTGTCATCTCTCCAAAAGCCGCATATCTGCCGTCCAGCTTGTGTGCATCCTTATGCACGACAAAGAACTGCGTCCCCGCCGTATCAGGATCGTCATCGCGCGCCATGGACAGCGCGCCTCTCTTATGCTGGATCGGATTGGGGATTCCGTTCTCTTCAAATTCCCCTTTGATATGCCAATCGCTGTCTGTCATGATATCATTGTCCGGGGAACCCGACTGGATCACATAATCCTTCACGATCCGGCACCAGGCAAGTCCGTCATAGAACCCGCTCTTTGCCGTATCTGCAAAATTCTTAACAGTAATCGGCGCAAGATCCGGGAACAGGTCGAAGACCATATCCCCGAAACCTTCCGTCGTAATCACGCACCTCAACGCACTCTCCTATTTCTCAAGAATCTTCGCGTTCTTGAAATAGATGTTCGAAGATGATGTCATGTATACGCCCTCTACATAATCCTTAACCATAATGTTGTTGGACTTGTAGTACAGAGCAAGTACCGGATAATCCGCAGATACCAGTTCGTCAGCCTGTTTCACCAGTTCGCCGAACTTAGCAGGATCCTTCTCTACCTTCGCCTGATCTACGATCGCATCGTAATCCGGGTTGCTGTAGAAGCTGTTGTTCGTCACATCGTCTGTATAGAGCAGCGGAAGGAAGCTCATCGGATTCACATAATCTGCGCTCCATCCCATAGCAGCTACTTCATAGTTACCATTCTGTACATCATCATAGAATACAGCCCAGTCAGCGGAGCTTACTTCTACCTTGATTCCAAGGTTCTGCTCCCACATCTCCTTGATCGCCTCTGCGATCTTCTTTACATTGTCGTCAGAGTAGAAGGATAACTGTACGGTCGGGAAGCCCTCTCCGTCCGGATAACCAGCGTCAGCCAACGCCTGCTTCGCCGCTTCCGGATCTGCTGTGGAAGACAATCCGAAATCAGAACGTCCCTCTGTCAGGTCCTTACCGTCTACCACATAACCAGGTGCATAGAAGCTGTATGCCGGCTCTCCGTCAACCTGTGCCACGTTATTGATCAGGGCCTCACGGTCGATCGCCAGATTCAGTGCCTTCCTTACCAGCGGATCATCATACGGCTCTACGGAGCAGTTGATATCATAGTATACGGTACCATAGCTTGGAGCCGTGTATACGCCTGCGTTATCTGCTTTCAGACGTGCGATATCACTGGACGGGATCGTCCTTACACCGTCGACCTCACCGTTCTCATAAGCGGTCAGTGCCGTCGCAACATCCAGGATATAACGATAAGTAAGCTTCTCTAACGTTACATTCTCTGCATCCCAGTAATTCTCATTCTTCTCAAGAGTGAAGCTCTCTTTCTCCTTCATCTCTGTCACCTTGAACGGGCCGTTGCCGATATAAGCGTCGGCAGAAGTGGTCCACTTGTCGCCGTTCGCCTCGATGGTTGCCTCCTGTACCGGGAAATATACCCACATACTTACCAGGTCAACGAAGAACGGGCAAGGATTCTTAAGCGTGAATTCCAATGTCTGGTCATCCACTGCCTTGATTCCTACATCTTCTGCCTTCTTCTCTCCGTCATAGAACTCCTGCGCATTGACCACGTAGTCAGAGATCATGTTCACATACTGCGCCGCGGTATCCGGCGTCAGTACACGAAGTGCAGAGTACACATAATCATTCGCCGTCAGATCGCTTCCGTCGCTCCACTTCAGACCGTCTCTCAGATGGAAGGTATAAACGGTAAGATCATCATTCGACTCCCAGGACTCCGCATTGCCAGGTACAACCTCACCGGCCTCGTTATAGGTTACAAGTCCTTCGAAACAGTTGATCAAAAACGGTGTCGCGAATGAATTGTTGGTAACCGTCGGGTCGATGGTATCCGGCTCATTGCTCAGGACGAAGGTCATCTCCTGCGCACCTGCCGCTTCTCCTTTTGCTTCCTCTTCTGTGTTCTCCTGCACGTCATCAATGGTCTGCGGCTCCTGTTCCTTGCCGCCGCAGCCTGCCAGCACTGCCGTACACATCATACTCAGCGCCAGAAGAAGGCTCAGCCTCTTTTTCATAATATTGTCTCCTCCTTTATAATGGATTTTTGAACCGGCCTGTCTCCGGCCGGTCTGATCTATGCTCCAAGACACTGTATCTGCGGCGTCATACCGCAATCCTGCCCAAACACCACAGAACACCTGTGCCGAGAAACCTTTTCTATCAATACAGGTGGCAGGCCACCATATGTCCGCCGCCCGCATCCTTCATCTGCGGTTTGACCTCCCCGCACTCCGGCTTCGCGAACGGACACCTGGTATGGAATCTGCACCCCTGAGGCGGATGGATCGGGCTTGGGATGTCTCCCTCTATCCCGCTCTTCTCCTTCTGCCTTGCAAGCTTGGGATTGGCGATCGGGATACTGCCAAGAAGCCCTTTGGTATACGGGTGAAGGGGATTGTCATAGATCTCGTTGGACTCGCAGATCTCCACCAGATGCCCTAAATACATAACTCCCACCTCATCCGACACATACCGCACCATAGAGAGGTCGTGGGCGATAAACAGATAGGACAGCCCCTTCTCCTCCTGGAAATCCTTCAGAAGATTGATCACCTGCGCCTGGATCGATACGTCCAACGCCGAGATCGGCTCGTCACAGATGACAAGCTCCGGCTGCAGGATCAACGCCCTGGCGATCCCGACTCTCTGCCGCTGGCCGCCGGAGAACTCATGGGCATACCGGTTGGCATGCTCCTTCGTAAGCCCTACCCACTCAAGCATCGGATATACCAGCTCATTGGCCGCCTCCTTCTTCTTCACGATCCCGTGTGCGATCAACGGTTCCGCGATAATATCTCTCACCGTCATCCTCGCATTCAGGGAAGCATAGGGATCCTGGAAGATCATCTGCATCTTCTTGCGAAGGGGCTTCAACTCCTTCTGCTTCATATTCGTGATGTCCGTCCCGTCTAAGATCACCTGACCTGCCGTCACATCATACATGCGGATGATGGTTCTGGCGCAGCTTGACTTGCCGCATCCGGACTCGCCCACTAGCCCCAGCGTCTTCCCCCTTGCAAGCGTGAAGCTTACGCCGTCCACCGCGTGAACCACCTGCTTGCCGCCTGCTTTAAAATGTTTTGTAAGGTCTCTGACCTCCAGTATATTCTGATCACTCATAATTACTCCTACCTCCGGAATGGATTGTGTTCATCGGCCGGCGCATCCGGATACTGCAGAAAACATCTGGTCCTGTGGCCTTCCCCAAGCTCTATGAATTCCGGCAGCTCCCGGGCGCATATTTTTCTCGCATACGGGCATCTCGGTGCAAACGGACACCCCTCTGGCGGATTCGTCATATCCGGCGGTGAACCGGGGATCGGCATCAGCCGCACGCTCTTGTCCTGCTTGATATCCGGGATCGATACCAGTAAGCCCATCGTATAAGGATGTCCCGGCTTCTCGAAGATATCGTCGATCGACGCCTCCTCCATCACCAGACCGCCGTACATTACGATCACACGGTCGCACAGCTCCGCCACCACTCCCAGATCATGGGTGATAAATATAATACTTGTACCGTATTCCTTCTCAAGCTCTCTGAGCTGATGCAAGATCTGGTCCTGAATGGTCACATCCAGCGCCGTAGTAGGCTCGTCCGCGATCAGAAGGTCCGGCTTATTCGCAAGCGCCATGGCAATCATAACCCTCTGGCGCATCCCGCCGGAGAATTCGTGCGGGAAACACTTGTACCGCTTCTCAGGCTCCGGTATCCTGACCCTGGAAAATAACTCCAATACTTCCTTCTTCACATCCTCCTTCTTCCGGTCCGGATGGTGCTCCAGGATCATCTCAGCCACCTGATTTCCTACCGGAATCAGCGGATTCAGGGAAGACATGGGATCCTGGAAGATCATGGAGATCTTCTCTCCCCGGATGCCCCTCATCTCCTTCTTGGACACATCGATCAGGTTCTTCCCTTCAAATGTGATCGTCCCTTCCTTGATGACCGCCGTATCCGCCAGAAGCCGCAGGATCGACATAGATGTCACACTCTTACCGCTTCCCGACTCTCCCACAATACCAAGGATCTCTCCTTTGCCAATAGAAAAACTCACACCGCGGACAGCCTGTACCTCTCCGTTGCTAGTCATAAAAGAAGTCTTCAGATTCTCTATTTGTAATATTGGTTCCATGCTCATTGGCCCTCCTACTTCTTAAGCTTCGGATCCAGCGCATCCCTCAGTCCGTCTCCCACGAAATTAAATGCAAACATGATCAGACAGATCACGAGTGCCGGGATAAAGAGCTGATACGGGCAGGAACGAAGATTCTCTGTCGCATCGTTACACATCGTACCAAGACTTGCCAGCGGCGGCTGAAGCCCGATTCCCAGGAAACCAAGGAACGCTTCCATGAAGATCGCCGAAGGGATCAGCATCGTAACCGTAACCAGGATCGATCCCATGGCATTGGGGATTAGATGCTGCACCAGGATCGACTTGGTGGAAGAACCTATGGTCTTCGCCGCCAATACGAACTCCTGCTCCCTTAAGCTTAAGACCTGCCCTCTGACGACTCTTGCCATATCTACCCAGTACACCGTACCTAACGCCACGATAATACTCTTAAGGCCTGTCCCAAGCACGACCATGATCAGGATGACATAGAGCGTCAGCGGTATCGTACTGATGATATCCACGATACGCATCATAATGGTATCCACCGTACCGCCCGCATAACCGGAGATTCCTCCGAAGATAATGCCGATCACCAGATTCACAAGCACCGCTACAAATGCCACCATCAGCGATACCCGCGTCCCGTACATCAGTCTTGTCAAGATATCTCTTCCCAGGCTGTCCGTTCCCAGCGTATAAGACTTATTGAACACATGCCTTGTAGGATACAGCACTCTCGTCTCCGGATCCGCCATCATATACGGCTTCACACCATAATACAGCGCAACCTCCGTGCCGTTGCAGTCGAAGATCGTCATGGAAGATTCTGATTCCTCCCGTACCTTCTTAAGCTGGCCGCCGAGCGTACCGTCCTTGTTCACCCACACCACCTTAAGCGACTGGGTAATATACATATAACCTGTTCCGTCCGGCGCTTCATATACCTTCATCCGCGGCGGAATGTTCACCAGTTCAAGATTCTGCGCCGAATAACTGTATTTCGTAAAATACGGTCCCGCGAGCGCAAATAACAGCAGCAGCACAATGATCACAAATCCCGCGATCGCCGTTGGCTTATGCCGGAATCGGAACCACACATCACCTGCGAACGTCCGGTTCTTCTTCCATAATTTCTCCCGGTCCTCGTTGGAGGACTCAAGCATTTCCCATCTATTCTCCATCGTATCCGTCCTCCAGTCCTTAGTCATACTTAATTCTAGGGTCAATCAGGCAGTAAAAGACATCCACGATGAATACCATGGCGAGAAGGAAGGTCGCGTAGAAGACCGTCACGCCCATGATCGTAGTATAATCTCTCATCGAAACACTGTTGACAAAATGAACGCCAAGCCCCGGTACCGCGAATATCTTCTCCACAACGAAGCTTCCCGTCAGCAGATTGGCAACCGTAGGCCCAAGAACCGTGATAACCGGAATCAGGGCGTTACGCAGCGCGTGCTTGAAGATCACCTTAGGCTCCGCCAGTCCCTTCGCCCTTGCCGTCCGTATGTAATCCTGCCCCATGACCTCCAGAAGGCTCGACCGCATCTGTCTTGCCAGATAGCTGACCGAATAGCCTCCAAGCGTGATGACCGGAAGTATGTAGCCCTTCCAGGAATCCAGGCCAAAGCTTGGCAGCACTCCCATACGGAACGAGAATATGTAGATCAGCATGGAAGCGATCACAAAGGACGGAATCGTCACCCCTATGGTAGCAATCGCCATAACCACCATATCCTGCCATTTGCCGTTCTTCACGGCAGCAAGTATCCCCATGGGGATCGAAGCCAAAACTACGAAGATGATCGTAATCCCTCCAAGCTTCCCTGACACCGGGAACCCATTGGCAATAAAATCATTGACCGTCTTCCCGGTGAATTTGTAAGAAGGGCCGAAATCTCCATGAAGAAGCCCCTTCAGATAGTCAAAAAATTGTTTGGGGAGCGGGTCATCCAGATGATATTTCGCATTCAGCGCCGCCTCTACCTCCTCGCTTAAGTTCCGGTCACTGGTGAACGGACCTCCCGGTACAGCGTGCATGATCACGAAAGTCACAAGGATGATCAGGAACAGTGCTATCAACATCAGCCCTAACCGCTTTGCAAAATATCGAACCATTGTTTTTCCTCCCTAGTCTCTCTCTTTCCAGACAGTCTGTCTGATCAGTTTCTTCTATAAATAAAACCCTGTTTTATAAATATACCCTGTCTCCATAGATATTGTCAATATATTTGGGGTCAATAGGAGTAAAATGGAAAAGTGTAAAGCCCCCACAACTGGATAAAGACTTTACACCTTTTTGACTAATCGTTATTTTCACTTGGCTCCGTAACTTCTAATAGAATACAATCAAATTCATTTTCAAGCTCGTCTCTTTTGTCCTGGGGGACCATCTTTAACAGTTTCCTTACAAAAACAGTTAATCTGTTAATATACCGCAATTGCTTATCTGTCATATCATTAATCACCTGCTTTCTAAAAAGAAAGATTATTTCGAGTATCTGTTTTAATTATAACAATCAATCTAAAATGTGTCAAAGCCTTTGTTTCATTAAAACTCTTTCAAACTCAGATTGACGCTGGTTTGTCCAGATAGTATAATAATTATATCTGTGTTAAGGAAAGGTTGAATACAATGAGTAGAGAAGAACCCATGCTGGAGAATCCAGACGAGATAAAGGAGCCGGATAAGGATCATTATTTTAATCAGCCGAAGCTTGGGAAGGGCGGCCCCTCGAAGCTTCGGCAGCAATTCAGCAGAGGTATGACCTTTTTCCTGGTGATCGCGGCCAGCCTTCTGTTCTATTTTGCATTGCTGCGCCTTACGAACCTGTCGGAAGGTTTTCAGAAGATTTTCGGAGTGTTGAAACCGGTTGTCTACGGCTGTGTGGTCGCATACCTGCTGAATCCGATCGTGAAGCAGGTGGACAGACATCTGGTTCCTGTTTTAAAGCAGAAGCTTAAGAAGCCAGGACAGGCGGAGAGTGTCTCGCGGGGTATCGGGATCTTCGCGGCGGTCGTCCTGTTGATCGTATTGATCGTCACCTTGTGCAATCTCCTGATCCCGGAGCTGTATTCCAGTATCCGCAATCTGGTGATGACTCTGCCTAAGCAGTTGAACGACCTGGTTTCCGAATTGAGCGAGGTACAGTTAGACGACTCGACCACCAGTACATTGATCAAGACCGGCATGAAGGAAGGAACAGATATGCTGCTTGACTGGCTTCGGACAGACCTTATGACACAGGCCAATGAACTGATGTCCAATCTGACGGTCGGCGTGCTGAATATCTTAAGCGAATTATTCAATGCAGTCATCGGGCTGATTGTGTCCGTCTATATCCTGTTCAGCAAGGAGACCTTTGTACGCCAGTCAAAGAAATGTGTCTATGCCCTGTTATCTGCAAGACACGCGAACATGGTGCTCCACCTGACAACGAAGAGCAACGAGATCTTCGGCGGATTTATTATCGGCAAGATCATTGATTCCGCTATTATCGGGGTGCTGTGCTTCATTGGACTGACGCTGCTGAAGATGCCTTATGTTATGCTGGTCAGCGTGATCGTAGGCGTTACCAATGTCATTCCGTTCTTCGGACCATATATCGGAGCAGTCCCAAGCACCATACTCATCATGCTGGCGAACCCGATCCAGGGCGTGTATTTTGTTATATTTGTGCTGCTTCTGCAGCAGTTTGACGGCAATATACTTGGACCAAAGATCCTGGGCAATTCCACAGGGCTGTCGGCCTTCTGGGTGATCGTCGCGATCCTCCTTGGAGGAGGGCTGTTCGGATTCGCAGGAATGGTCATGGGGGTTCCGACATTTGCGGTCCTGTATTATATCGTCCAGATGGTGATCAACAACCGTCTGGAGCGCAAGAAGCTGCCGGCGCCTTCCGAATACTATGATACGATGAGTTATGTGAATGATGAAGGCGTGTACTATCATTCGCATGAATCAGATGAATAAGAGAAAGGAAACTATCTATTATGCCAATCAGAGTTCAGAATAATCTTCCGGTAAAAGAGATACTGGAACAGGAGAATATATTTGTTATGGATGAACACCGGGCGACTCATCAGGATATCCGTCCCATCAAGATCGGCCTTCTTAACCTGATGCCGCTCAAAGAGGACACGGAGCTTCAGATCTTAAGGTCGCTGTCGAATACGCCTCTGCAGGTAGACGTGTCTTTCGTGACGGTGTCTACCCACGAATCGAAGAACACACCTACCAGCCATCTGAATCAGTTTTACCAGAAGTTCAGCGAGATCAGGAAGGAGAGATTCGACGGATTCATCATCACCGGGGCTCCGGTAGAACAGATGCCTTTTGAAGAAGTTGATTACTGGGAAGAATTGAAGGAGATCATGGAGTGGAGCAAGACCCATGTAACTTCCACCCTGCATCTGTGCTGGGGCGCCCAGGCAGGAATCTACTATCATTACGGAATCGATAAGGTTCCGGTAGATCAGAAGGTATTCGGCGTATTCTGGCATAAGGTGATGAACCGCAAGATCCCTCTTGTCCGCGGGTTTGACGATGTATTCCTTGCTCCCCATTCCCGGCATACAGAAGTTCCGATGGAACGTATCCGTGCGGAGAAAAAGCTGATGGTACTTGCCGAATCCGATGAAGCGGGGCTCTTCCTTGCTATGGCAGAAGACGGCCGGCAGATCTTCGTTATGGGACACCCTGAGTATGACCGGGTGACATTGGACGGTGAGTATAAGCGGGATCTGTCAAAGGGACTGCCTATAGAACTGCCGAAGAATTACTATACTGGTGATAACCCGGCGAACAAACCGCTGCTCACCTGGAGGGCTACGGCAAATAATCTGTATACGAATTGGCTCAATTATTATGTGTACCAGGCGACGCCGTATGATATGGTGGGGACGCCGTTTTAATCCAGTATTTTCAAGGGGTTCGGCGTTTTCGTTACTTTTCACACCCACGCCAGTAATAGGCTTTTTAGAAAGTGTTGGTAAATGTGCTGAAATTAAAAAAAATTTTATCCACAGTAAATGATACATTTGAGGAAAAAATGTTATTAACATTTTGTCCTCAGGTATTTCTTGTGGATAACATTTCCTCTTTTTTGTTTTTCGTCTTAAAACCCCCCTCCTTACATCTCTTTCTGCGTGGTTTGATATCCATTTGTCTTGAACAATCAACGATTTATCCCTGGCAAAATGACGAATGCCTGATTTCATTCATTCGCTTTTTTTCCAGGTTTCTGCTATACTTTTTTTATTACAAGTGCGGAGGCAGCAATGAGCAAAGAAACATCACTTATTAAGAAATATGAATTACAGATTTCTAAATTGGAGAATGCTCTTAAAGAAGCAGAAAATGTAATCCGAATCCAGGAAAAATGTATTCGGACTTCGGAAGAGCTTCTTGAACAGAAAGAAGAATATATTTCCATGCTGACATTACAACTGGAAGAGACAATAGAATTAAGCAGAACGATGGCACAGGTATTAGATTCCCGCCCCTAATTCATCAAAGGAGATTACAGATGAATCCATTTGAATATACAAGCGCATTACAGTACAAAGTGAAATCACTGGCACAGCAGATCGCCGAATTTAAATCCGGCGAGAGATACCGGAAATTAGAAGAAGAATATAAGAGTATTATTCGGAAACTTGAAAAAAATATCCGGGAATTAAAACAAGAATTAGCACAGGCACGTAAGGAGATCCGGTCTGTCCGGAAGCAATGGATGGAAGCAAATGATGATCTTTACCACGAATGTCAGAAAGAACTTGACAGGAAAGACCGTCTCATTGCAAAGCTCAAAAAAGAGAATCTGGAAGTTGTTCGCCAGAGAGATGAAGCATTAGATAAATACCGTGATATGAGACGGGAATTCTACCGGGTAGGGGCGGAACTGGAAGAAGAAAAAGGCCTGAACCAAAAACTGACTGCGCAGGTCAATATGGATTTTGAGAATTCATCCATCCCCTCTTCCCAGCAGAAACCCGGCAGGAAAAAAATCCCGAACAGCCGGGTAAAAACTGACCGGAAACCAGGCGGACAGCCAGGACATGCCGGACACCGCAGGAAGCTCCATGCCGTAACAGAGACACATGAAATCCCTGCGCCTGCAAAATACCTGGATA
>CANTDX010000025.1 GCA_947652615.1 uncultured Dorea sp.
TGGGAAGAGGCTCGTTTCCTTGGACGCGGTACCGTAACTGTATCCCAGATCTTCTACACCTCACCCAGCCGCTGCGCGGTTGCTGATTCCTGTGCGATCTCTCTTGACCGCCGCATGACATTCGGCGAGACCTGGGAGAGCTGCCTCGACGAGATCCGCGCCCTGCCAAGCGTTCAGAAGTATGGTGATGATGTAACGGTATCTATGTACAACTACGACCGTCCGTCCTACACAGGATGTGTCTATGAGATCGAGTGCTACTTCCCGACCTGGGCGATCCCGAAGGATCACAAGGTAACCAAGGCTCTGGAAGCTTCCTACAAGAATCTCTACGGCGACGACCGTATCGGCGCCGCCGAGACACTTGAGATGAGAAAGGCCCGTCCGCTGGTTGACAAATGGACCTTCTCTACCAACGGTGTATCTATCATGGGAAGAAACGGAATTCCATGTATCGGATTCGGACCCGGCGCAGAGGCTCAGGCTCACGCGCCAAACGAGAAGACCTGGAAGCAGGACCTTGTGACATGTGCGGCTGTATATGCTGTTCTCCCTACAGAATATTGCAAATAATTCATAGCTAACTATATATTTTCTTACCCATCCGGGTATCATGCCATACCCGTATACTGTATCCATATATACAACCATAAATTATTAAAATTCGGAGGATTATGATTATGAAAACATTACAGGATTATATTGATAAGTTAAATGCGTTGAACTTTAAAGAGATGTACAATGGAGATTTCTTCTTAACATGGGAGAAGACGGATGATGAGATCGAGGCGGTATTTACAATCGCTGACGCGCTTCGTTTCATGAGAGAGAACAACATTTCCACCAAAGTATTCGAGAGCGGGCTTGGCATCTCCTTATTCCGTGACAATTCTACCCGTACACGCTTCTCCTTTGCTTCCGCTTGTAACCTGCTTGGCCTGGAAGTTCAGGACCTTGACGAAGGCAAGTCTCAGGTTGCTCACGGTGAGACCGTCCGCGAGACGGCGAACATGATCTCCTTCATGGCTGACGTGATCGGTATCCGCGACGATATGTATATCGGCAAGGGAAATGCTTACATGCACGAGGTTGTTGACGCCGTAACGCAGGGCAACAAGGACGGAATCCTTGAGCAGAAGCCTACGCTCGTGAACCTGCAGTGCGATATCGACCACCCGACACAGGCTATGGCCGATATGCTTCACATCATCCACGAGTTCGGCGGTGTCGAGAACTTAAAAGGTAAGAAGCTTGCCATGACATGGGCTTACTCTCCTTCCTACGGCAAGCCGCTGTCCGTTCCGCAGGGAATCATCGGACTGATGACACGTTTCGGCATGGACGTTGTTCTGGCTCACCCGGAAGGATACGAGATCTTCCCGGAGGTAGAAGAGGTTGCTGCCAAGAACGCCGAGAAATCCGGCGGTACATTTACCAAGACCAACAACATGGCAGAGGCATTCAAGGATGCCGACATCGTATATCCTAAGAGCTGGGCGCCGTTCGCTGCCATGGAGAAGCGTACAGAACTCTACGGCAACGGAGATACCGAAGGAATCAAGGCTCTGGAGAAAGAACTGCTCGCACAGAACGCGGAATACAAGGATTGGGCTTGTACGGAAGAGCTGATGGCTACGACGAAGGACGGCAAGGCACTCTATATGCACTGTCTGCCGGCCGACATCACCGGCGTAAGCTGTGAGACAGGCGAGGTTGACGCTTCCGTATTCGACCGCTACAGAGATCCGTTATACAAGGAAGCCAGCTTCAAGCCATACATCATCGCCGCTATGATCTTCCTTGCGAAATTCGCTGACCCGGCCGATGTTCTTAAGAGACTGGAAGAGAAAAGCACTCCCAGAGTATTTAAGTAGGATTTGACAGGAGGATCTATTATGGAAAAGAAAAAAAGAGTCGTGATCGCCCTTGGCGGCAATGCCCTTGGCAACACTCTGCCTGAGCAGATGGCAGCCGTCAAGATCACCGCCAAAGCAATCGTAGACTTGATTGAAGACGGCTGCGAGGTTGTGGTATCCCATGGGAACGGACCCCAGGTCGGCATGGTGAACAACGCCATGATCGCCCTCACCCACGAGGACGCGGCGCAGCCCAACACTCCTCTCTCCGTATGCGTCGCCATGAGTCAGGCCTATATCGGATATGATCTTCAGAACGCGCTACGCGAGGAGCTTTTGAACCGCAATATCTCTAACGTACCGGTGGCAACCATGATCACCCAGGTCCGCGTAGATGAGAATGACCCTGCCTTCCAGAATCCATCCAAACCGATCGGCAAATTCGTGGACGCCGAGCAGGCGAAGAAGATGGAAGAAAGCTTCCACTATATTATGAAGGAAGACTCCGGAAGAGGCTACCGCCGTGTGGTAGCTTCTCCGAAACCGGTGGAGATCATCGAGATCGAGACCATCCGCACCATGGTGAATGCAGGAAACCTGGTCATCGCCGGAGGCGGCGGCGGAATCCCGGTTACCAGACAGGGCAATCACTTAAAAGGCGCAAGCGCCGTGATCGACAAGGACTTCGCAAGCTGCCTGCTTGCGAAGGAACTGGACGCGGACTACCTGATCATCCTCACCGCGGTAGAGAAGGTCGCGTTAAACTTCGGTAAACCGGATGAGAAGTGGCTTGGCGATATCTCTGTAGAAGAAGCGAACCAGTATATCAGCGAAGGACATTTCGCTCCCGGCTCTATGCTTCCGAAGGTACAGGCCGCAGTCGACTTCGCTTCCTCCAAGAAAGGACGCACCGCACTGATCACACTCCTTGAGAAATCAAGGGACGCTGTACAGGGCAAGACCGGAACCATGTTCCATGCTTAATAAGCTGTATATCTTAGTCGCAGACATTCAAATAGGGACGTAGTAAAATTCAATTTTACTACGTCCCTATTTGCGTTTTGCCCTGTACCAAATTGCGTTTTGCCCTGTACCTTTTTACACAATTGCCTCAATCAGTACCTTATCTCCCACTCTGATCTCGTGGACACCGATCTGCTTCCTACGATTAAAATTAAGCATATACCCTGTCTGAAGATTATAATCATCCAGATATCCTTCTAATTGGCGCTCACCGCGGGAGTGATATTCATTTCCCCGCCAGATTTTGGTCTCTATCACGAATTGCTCATTGCCGTAATCCACTATAATATCTGTCCTTCCAAGGCTGCGCGTACGGGCTTCAATATAATAGTTTCCCATCCCATTAATGATCGGACGCAGATAGAGAAGAAAATACCGCCTACCTTCTTCTTCTAAGAATCTCTCCTCACACCCACCGTACAACTCATGAAAATGCCAGACAAACTTCTCCAGTACCCTGCGCATATCAAGCTTCCCATCACAGATAAACTGATTTTTATCCTGAAGGGATGCTTTATAAATGTCCGATTTTCCCATCTCATCGAGAGAAAGAAAATGATTATACAGAAACGTATCGAAAATCCGGTTTGCAGGTATCACTTTCCCTTCATCATTTTTCACAAATCCAAACATAAGTGCCAGATGAATGACTGGATTGGTCGGATTATAAGTGATTGATTTTCCTGAAAATAAAAGCTCCTTCAACATCTGCCCAAGCTCAGGATAATCTGTCAGCTTATTGGTCAATGACTCAAACAATGTATTATTGTCCAAAAGCAGTATACGCACTACCTCCAGAAATCCCTCCTTCGTCCATACACTCTCCTCTTCTGCTGCGCTTGTATTACTTGCCTTTTCATCCATCAGCTTGCATAGACGCGATACCAGATATGGATATCCGGAGGTATAATCATAGAGCAATCCTGCTATCTCATCTATATCCATTCTGATCCGGTGATCTGCCTCATAGTCTTTAAGCATCCCTTCAATCCCATTTTTTGGCAATCCCATCTCTATATTAAAATCTGCCGCAATATTCCACGGACTATTCGTTTTATACTCTTCTTCCGGACGCAGCTTTCTTCTCAGGTTTTTAATGTCATATACCCCAGCCAGGATCACTGCCTGAAATGCAGGTGCTCCCTTTGTTTCCCGCTCCAGATAACAGCTTCGAAGCTGCGCGAGGAAATCAAGAAATACCTGGTTATTCGACGCGCAGTCCACCTCATCAATAATCAGGACAACGGGTCTTATACTGCTTTTGCAGAGCTCCATAAGATACTCGAATAATTCCATAAAATCAAAATCCCGGTTCTTTTCTCTTGAAATCACCTGCATCTGATCTATAAGCCCCGCTATCTTTGCATCTTCTTTTACGCGCCATCTCAATTCCCTCAGAACGATTCTTAAGAACGCCAATGAAAATACATTCTCATCTCTGAATGATGCGCTTCCAAGAGACTGGAAATCAAGCCTTATCACAAGATAATCCCTTCCAAGCTCCTCATCTAACATAACCAAAGTCGTTGTCTTTCCATACTGCCTTGCACGGTTGATCGTAAAATAATACCCGGCATCGACCATTTCCCTGATCTGCCCTATACGCTCTGTCACATCCGTCATATAATGCTTTGCAGGTATACAAGGTCCTGTCACATTGAATATCTTAGCCACTATGTCACCTCTTCTCTCCGGATTCTGATGATACTGTCCGCAACATCATCCAAACTCCTATTCTCCGTATGAATTTTAACGGTATTCAACTCATTATACAGCGGAAGCCTCTCTATACTCCGCTTAATAATATCCTTTCCCCTCACACCTCTCGAAATATCTCCCTCAAGACGACGGCAAAGCGTATCCGGATCGCAAGTCAAAGAAACCACTGTTCTATTACAATCCGTCTTATCAATCCTCTCAAGGATAGTATCAATGATATTCTGCTCATGCATTACCCAACAGAATATAATATGATCATATGCCGAACAATGAAGAAACTGATTAAGCAGAAAACAGATATTCTGCATAACCATCTCCTTAGTCTCTTCTGTCACTTGAAATGGATCGGAATCCCAGCACCAGTCACCGTCGAGAAATACACTATTATGTAATTTACGTTTCATCTTCTGGCACACGGCAGTCTTCCCCACCCCCATAGTGCCTCCGATCAGATATAATTTCTTCACACTATCCTCCCGAATTCTATGATTATCTTATATTCTTCTACAATCATACTCTAAACTATACTGTTTTGTAAAGTTGACATTACACCAAAAAATACTTTATACTATGCTGTAAAACAACCTCTCTTTATCGTGCATAAATTAAGAGGAAAAAATCAAAACGATACTATATACTGAACTTTACCGGGAGGATTGATATCATGGAATGGATAGACAGATTAAATGACACGATCAATTATATTGAAGAGCATTTGACAGATGAAATTGATTATGAACAACTTGGGCGCATCGCCTGTTGTTCCTCCTATCATTTTCAGAGAATGTTTGCCTATATGGCCGGCATCCCCTTGTCCGAATACATCCGCAGAAGGAGAATGTCACTTGCCGCTGTGGATCTGCAGGGAAGGGATATGAAGATCCTTGACGTTGCAGGTAAATATGGCTACAGTTCCCCCACTTCATTCAACAGGGCTTTTCAGTCTGTTCATGGGGTTGCCCCGTCAGCCGTTAAAAATGAGGGTATATCTGTAAAATCCTTCCCGCCTATTACATTCAAAATCACAATAAAAGGAGCGGAAGAGATGAATTATCGAATTGAAACAAAAGAGGCATTCCGTATCGTCGGCGTATCGGTCCCTCTGTATAAGGAGATTGAGAAAAACTTTGCAATCATACCGCCAAAGTGGCAGGAGATATCTCAGAATGGGACCTTACAGAGATTGATCGGCATGATGGACACCCCGCCTATGGGTGTGCTCGGCGTCAGCACTTGTAATGATACAGAACAGTGGAGGTACTATATTGCCGTATCTACTTCACAGGCACAGGGAGACCTGGAAGAATATACCGTACCGGCGGCTACCTGGGCAATCTTTCCCGGGCAGGGCACGAATCAGTCGATCCAAGAATTGGAACAGCGCATTGTAACCGAATGGCTTCCAACCTCAGGATACGAATACGGCAATGCTCCCGATGTCGAAGTCTACTTGAACCCGGATCCGCAAAATGCACAATATGAAGTATGGATACCTGTTGTGAAAAAAGCAAAGCAGTAATTTTAGAGAGCTGCTGACAAACAAATATACCAATTTCCCCCTGCCCTGGCTTACTGCCGGAGCAGGGGGAAATCATTTCTTCTTGTCAAAATTCCATCTATGAAATCTTCTTAAACTTCTCACTATGATCAGCGATAACTTTCTTCATGATATCAATATCGGTCTGCATGGACTCTATCTTCTCAGTAGTATTCTCATATCGCTTTGCCGCCGGCAGATAATTCTCGACCAGAATATTAATCGCATGTAAAATATCATTCTCAATGATTAAGTTAATTCTCGCTTGTTCTTCTTTCATTAGCGCCTGTTCTTCTCTCATTAGCGCTTGTTCTTTCCTCATTAGTGCTTGCTCATCCCGGAGTCTGCTCTGTTCATCTCTCATTAGTATCTGTTCGTCCCGAATAAACCTGATATCGTTCTCCATCGGCTTCAATCTTGCGTCCAGCTTTGTGTCAAGTAATTGAGAAATTGCCAATAAATCTTCGCTTGTCAATGCCATACGATCACTCCTTTATGCAATGCAACCTCGTCCTGATAAAAAGTATTATATCATGCCTGCGGCATAAAGTCTATTCCTTTTCAGGAATTGTCTGTGAGTGACTTCGTCACAGACTCAATCTTTTTCTCCCTGTATAATAAAGAAAAAACAAAAGGAGTTTTACCATGGCAAAAAGGAAAGCGTCTGTCAGTATCCGGGAATGTGTTGCCTGCGGATGCTGCATAAAAGTCTGTCCGCGAAATGCGATCACCGTTCCCCACGGCATCCATGCGGTCATTGACAGAGAGTTATGTATCGGATGCGGGAAATGCGCGAAAGAATGCCCTGCAAGCATTATCTCATTGGAGGTGACAGAAGAATGAAAAGAAAAAAGAAATGGTACGATTATCTTTGGATTGCCTCTCTTACTTACTTGATCCTTGGATTTTTTAATATCCTCTGTGCATGGCTGGGTCTTTTGTGCTTTTTTATCCCTCTTGCCATAGCGGTCATAAAGGGCAATAAGGCATACTGCAACAAATATTGCGGCAGAGGCCAGCTATTTTCCCTGATCGGCGGCAGGTTCGGACTGTCACGAAAAAAAGACATCCCCGGCTGGATGAGATCAGGCTGTTTCCGGTATGGATTTTTGATATTCTTCTTTGTAATGTTCTTTCTCATGCTATGGAACACCTGGCTGGTCTTCGCCGGAGCTAAGAATCTTGGCACTGCGGTAACACTGCTGTGGACATTCAAACTGCCCTGGCATTGGGCTTACCACGGCGCCCTGTTCTCCGACGGTGTAGCCCAGTTTGCTTTCGGCTTCTACAGTGTGATGCTTACCTCCACCATATTAGGATTCCTTACCATGGTCCTATTCAAACCTCGCTCCTGGTGCGTATACTGCCCCATGGGAACAATGACACAGCTTATTTGCAAAGCTAAAAACATAACCGGGCAGCCCAGATAAAGACAAGTAAAGGCACTGCTGCCGCTGTCTATTAACCGCGAAAACAGTGCCTTTCACTTTTAATGCCAAAGATCTGAACTAATCCACTCCAAGATCCGCATCTATCCCAAGCCACCAGCACAACACATCCTTGATCCTCTCATCCCAGTATTTCCACTGATGATCTCCTGCAGATTCACTGCTGCTTAAGTCATATCCAAGCTTCCTCACATGTTCCCAGGCCTTTAGATTCCCCTGATATAAGAAATCTTCCGTGCCGCACCACGCATACAGGCGCGGCCGCTCCTTATCAGAAGCCGCGAGCTTATCCGCCAGGGCAAGAAGATCATTATCCGAACCCGCAAGCTTTTCAGCACTCCCGAATATTCCCTGAAACAGCGGCAATACGTCTGACTGCTCCGTTATATTACGCTTATAATCTTCCACAATATCCAACGCACCGGACAGTGATGCCGCAGCGCCAAAGGTATCACCCGCCCGAAGTCCCAGCTTCCATGCGCCGTAACCGCCCATAGACAGTCCTGCCGCCAGCATATCCTCTCTCTTCTGGGACATCCTTGGGAAAAATTCACGGCAGATACGCGGCAGCTCCTCCGAAATAAATGTCCAGTACCTCATCCCGTAAGTAGTATCCGTATAGAAGCCCAGATGGGTCGTTGGCATCACCACCGCGATCCCAAGACGGCTCACATAACGCTCGATGGAAGTCCTGCGCTGCCAGGTCGTCTGGTCGTCACTCATGCCATGCAACAAATACATCGTCTTATACTGCCCGTTCTCCGCCCTTCCTTCCATGCCGATCTGCCTGCTGGTCTTCTGCGGCAGGATCACATCCATATTCATACTCATCCCCAGGACATCCGAGAAAAAATCTACATGCATCAATGCCATCTTTTTGTTCCTCCTTCAATCATTCATCTCCTCCACCAACGCCTCCAACACTGCCTCACAGCGCCGTATATCTGCAGTTTCTACGAACTCATCCGGCTTGTGGGCATACCTTAAACTCCCGGGTCCATAAGACATGCACTCCCGGTTCCCAAGCTTCCCGGCGATCACGGCCGTGTCCGTATATCCTGGGAATACACGCACCTTACATTCTTCCTCCGTCACCTTTTTAACCGACTTCTTAAGCCCTTCAAGCAATACGGAATCCTCATTCTTCTCAATATAAGGCCGGTTACCTGTCACCTGATAATCTGCCCTAATTCCCAGAACCATCTTCTTCGCTTCATCGACCGCTATTTCTACGATTCTAAGCACTTCCTTATCATCGATCGGCGGCGACAGCCGAAAGTCCATCCAGAGCTCACATTCATCCGGAACCACATAAGGCTGATATCCTCCTGCGATCTGTCCGAAGGTCACCGTTGAAGGACCCATCTCATCATGCACCGGAAGTTGTCCGAATGCCGCTCTGATACGTGTGATCATCTCTGCCGCGGCAGCCACCGCGTCTGCCCCCTGTTCCGGCTTGCTGGCATGCGCCGTGATCCCATGCACATTCACCTTAAGCCAAAATCTGCCCTTATGGGCCATCTGGATCTCTCCGTCTGTGGGTTCCAAGTCAAGCACCCAGTCATCCCTTCCTACCAGACCTCTTTCTATCGCATGTTCAACACCCCGCATATCCGCTTCCTCATCTATCGTACACAGAAGACGCAAGGGATAACGGAGATGAAGAATTCCTTTGGCCGCCGCTTCTGCCGTCTTGCGGAACACGTTCAAGGCGCAGGCAAGCCCCGCCTTCATATCGCAGGCGCCCCGGCCATAGATCCTGCCGTCCTTAAGCTCTCCTCCAAAAGGATCCCTCGTCCAATCCTTTCCCGCTACCACCGTATCCATATGGCAGGCAAGCACCAGCATCGGTCCCCGATCTCCAGACAGCCTGCCGGAAAGCTCATCCCTGCAGCTTACCGGAATCGTAGCCACTATATTATTACGACCCGGCAGTACCTCATCAACTGCCAGGTCGATACTCAGATCCGCAAGATATTGCCTGACGAATGCTTCTATTCCACTCTCACCCGCTCCCGGATTCGTACTCTCAATCCGTACCAGTTCACGGGTCAGTTCTACCGCATCACACATCACTCTGCTCCTTCCTCTTATGTATATTCATTATAAGAGAAAGCATCCGCAAATGCAATATCAACACATCATTCTTATCTTTGCACCCTTGCCCCGGCGCCTCCCATGATGGCTTCTACTTCCTTCTTGCTCGCCATGGTGGTATCCCCCGGCGTCGTCATAGCAAGCGCACCATGCGCTGCCCCGTAATTGACCGCCGTCTGGGCATCGCCTGTGGTCATCAATCCATAGATCAGGCCGGACGCGAAGGAATCCCCGCCGCCGACACGGTCCATGATCTCCAGGCCCTTATAATCCTTCGCCTTATAGATCTGGCCATCCGCCCAGCAGATGGCGCTCCAGTCATTGACCGTCGCGGTCTTCACTTCCCGCAGAGTCGTCGCGACCACCTTAAAATTCGGATACACCTCAGCCGCATGATTGATCATCTTCTTGTATCCGTCAAGGTTCAGTTGTTTCAGGTTCTCGTCATTTCCTTCGATCTCGAAACCAAGGCAGGCCGTGAAGTCCTCCTCATTTCCGATCATGACATCTACATATTTCGCGATCTCTTTGTTCACTTCCTGTGCCTTCTCCTGCCCTCCGATGGCGCTCCACATAGACGGCCTGTAATTCAGGTCATAGGAGATCACCGTTTTGTACTTCTTCGCCGTCCTGATCGCCGCAAGCGCCGTCTCGCTTGCCTGCTCGGACAACGCTGCATAGATACCGCCCGTATGCAGCCAGCGTACCCCCAATTCTCCAAAGATGTACTCAAAATCGAAATCCTCCGGCGCCGCCTTGGAGATCGCCGTATTGGCACGGTCTGAGCATCCCACTGCTCCCCGGATGCCGAATCCCCTCTCTGTAAAGTTCAGTCCGTTTCGGCAGACCCTTCCGATTCCGTCGGTCTTCATCCATTTGATCAGAGATGCATCTACACCGCCCTGCAGGATAAAATCTTCCATCAGAAGCCCTACTTCATTCTCTGCAAATGCAGTGATCACACCCGTTTTCATCCCGAAGCATCTTCGAAGCCCGCGGACCACATTATACTCTCCGCCGCCTTCCCATGCCCTAAAGCTCCTTGCCGTCCGGATCCGTCCTTCTCCCGGGTCCAGCCTCAGCATCACTTCCCCCAACGATACCGCGTCATACCTGCATTCCTTTGCCGGTCTCAAATTCAATTCCATTGCCTGTTATCTCCCTTCTTATTTCAACTCTTTAATTACGGATAGATGATGCTAACTCCACTGCTTCCTTCGTAAGCTCGCGGATCTTGTCAAATTCTCTGTTCTTAACCAGATCCCCTTTGACCATCCAGCTTCCGCCGCAGCAGACAATCTTGTCACAGCTAAGGTAATCCTTCAGATTCTTAGCGCTGATTCCGCCTGTCGGCATGAACTTCATCATCGTATACGGAGCCGCCATTGCCTTGATCATGGCAACGCCGCCCGCCTGCTCTGCCGGAAAGAACTTGACTACTTCCAGACCGCGCTTTGCCGCCTGCGCCAACTCGGAAGGAGTGATACATCCAGGGAATACGGGAATCCCCTTTTCCAGGCAATCATCCACGATCTCCGGATCAAAACCCGGACTCACGATGAATCTGGCTCCTGCTGCCACAGCACGGTCCGCCTGTTCAACCGTCAGCACCGTGCCTGCCCCAACGAGCATATCCGGATATTCCCTGCTCATCAAACGTATGGATTCTTCTGCCGCCTCTGTCCGGAAGGTCACCTCGGCACAGGGAAGTCCTCCTTCTGTAAGAGCTTTCGCTAACGGGAGCGCATCCTTCGCATCCTCTAGCACCACTACCGGCACTACCCCATATTTACTGAATTGTTCCGCAATTGTATTCATATCTTCCTTACCTCCTAATTCAACAGCCCCAAAGAGAACCTATTCCAGATACGCTCCCTTCATCGGGCTTACCGCATGTTCACTGAACAGACGCAGAACCCCCTTTTTGTATTTTGGCTTGCGCGGCTTCCAGTTCTTACGTCTCTCATCAAGTATCGCTTCCACTTCTTCCATGGTCTTTCGCTCTCCCGCAATCCCGATGATATTCAGCTTCCGCTCTTCTACATCGATCTCGATCAGATCACCTTCTTCCACAAGCGCGATCGGGCCGCCATCCACTGCTTCCGGGCTGCAATGGCCGATCACGGGGCCTGTGGAAGCTCCTGAGAAACGACCGTCCGTGATCAGCGCGATGCTTTTCCCAAGTTCTTTATCACTGCTGATCGCCTCGGAGGTATAGAACATCTCCGGCATCCCGCTCCCCTTAGGCCCTTCGTAGCGGATAAATACCGCATCGCCTTTCTGGACCTTATGCTTAAGCACTGCATCCAGACATTCCTCCTCACTGTCAAACGGTCTCGCCCTTAAGACCGCCCTGAACATCTCCTTCGGACATGCCGTATGCTTGATAACAGCTCCTTCCGGTGCCAGATTACCTCTTAATACAGCAATACTTCCGTCTGTACCGATCGCATTCTCATAAGGACGGATGATATCCTCTCTGGAGAGCAAAACCTGATAACGCTGATTAAATTCCTGCAGCCATTTCTGACATCTCTCATAAAAACCGCTGCGTCTCAGTTTATCCAGATTCTCCCCCAGTGTCTTGCCGGTTACCGTCATAACATCCAGATGCAGATAATCCCGGATCTCCTCCATGATCGCCGGTACTCCGCCCGCATAATAGAAGCATTCTGCCGGCCAGCGTCCTGCCGGACGGACATCCAGAAGATATCGGGCATTCCGATGCAGACGGTCGAAAGTATCCCCGGTAATCTCTATGTCAAATTCATGGGCAATCGCCGGGATATGCAGAAGGCAATTGGTGCTCCCTGAGACAGCTGCATGCACAAGGATCGCATTTTCAAAACTATCCATGGTAACGATATCACTCGGACACATATGCGGTATGGATGCAAGCTTCACCGCCTGCTTCCCCGCCTCCCTGGCAAAAGCCAGAAGATCCGGGCTCGTCGCAGGCATCAATGCACTTCCGGGAAGCGCAAGGCCTAAGGTCTCTGCCATGATCTGCATCGTCGAAGCCGTACCGATGAAGGAACACGCGCCGCAGCTCGGGCAGGCATTGCATTTTGCCCATTCAAGCGTCTTCTCATCGATCTCTCCCCTCTGATATCTGGCGCTGTACATCCCTAACTGCTCCAGGGTAAGCATATCAGGTCCTGCGTTCATCGTCCCTCCCGGCACTACCACGGAAGGGATATCCACTCTAGCCAGCCCCATCAGATTACCAGGCATCCCTTTGTCACAGCTTGCCAGGTATACCCCCGCGTCAAAAGGCGTTGCATTGGCATGGATCTCGATCATATTCGCGATCATCTCGCGGCTTGCCAGGCTGTAATTGATCCCGTCTGTTCCCTGGCTCTCCCCGTCACAGATATCCGTACAATAGTAACGCGCACCATATCCTCCCGCTTCTTCAATTCCCACACGGACCGCTTCTACCAGAATATTCAGATGGCCGCTTCCCGGATGACTGTCGCCATAGGTGCTCTCGATCATCACCTGGGGCTTTGACAGATCCTCAGTTCTCCATCCAGTTCCGATACGCAGCGGATCCAATTCCGGTGCAATTTTGCGTATTTCCTGACTTCTCAATTCCATAATCTCTCTTCTCCTTTCTCTAAAAGCAATACAGCATTGCAACATCTGACGTCTTATGTTATTGTGGTTTCATTATAATATTTTACTTATCTTCACGCAATACATCTGATGTATGTATTCTTCATTCTATCTTTTGCACAAAAAAAGAAACTTTTCGTCACACGAAAAGCTTCCATTTTGTGCATTATGTCTATTCTGTTTTTTGAGTCATTTGAAAAAAGTCAAATACATCTGACGTGTTATCTTACCACATATCCATTACAATTCATGATTTACTATCTCTTTCTTCAAGAAGCCTCATAATCGTCTGACGATTAAAAGTCAGATGCATCATCATAGCGCATTTGGCGCCTACAGAATCCCTCTTACATATTGCCTCCGTGATAGCCCTGTGGGTCTGCAGCGTTTCTTCTTTTAATAAACGATGCGTCAGATTGGCGAATGTATAGACAGCCGTATTGATTACCGGAACCAGTGTCTCCACCACCTGATTCTTGCTGCACCGCGCTATGCAGGTATGAAATTCGATGTCCTTGCTGATATGATTATGCCCGCCCTGATATAGCTGCTCCGTCTCGTCACACAGACGCTTCAGCGTGACCAGCTCGTCCTCGTCCGCATTCCTGCAGGCAATCGCCGCGATCTCCGGTTCGATCATAAGCCGCACCTCGAACAGATCCAGCGCCATCTTATACTTATCCTCCATCTTCCCAAATCCCAGAGGATCCTCATCCAGAGTGTTCGTGCTGATCACATAGGTCCCGGAACCTCTGCGCACTTCCAGTATTCCCCGGGATACCAGCCCTTTTACCGCTTCCCGGATCGTGCTGCGCCCCACGCCGAACCGCTCTGCAAGCTCGAATTCATTCGGGATCTTCTGTCCCGGCTCAACCGGCTCCTGCAGGATATATTTCATCAATTCATCCTCGATCTGTGCACCCAGGGGCTTCTTGTTCTTCTTGTCAAAACTATACATTCTTATATTCCTCCGGAAGCGCTTCCTGCATCGAAGTCACAAGCACCTTCGTATTCCCGCATTTCCTATTCTTAATCTCCCGCCAGATATCTACTGCCGTCTCCTGCCTTCTGTCCGTATCTGCCTTATTCAGTACAACCATATATTCCATAGATCCGGCAATTCCTTTTCTTCCCGCCCGGTCACTCACAGCAAGCATAGCAATATCCTTCGGCTCAAGTATATCCCCCGCATCCTTTTGCAGGAAATCTGCCGCCATCTCCGCCCGGAAACAGACCTCACTGATCCGTCTTCCCACCGCATCCAGTCCATATACCGACAGGACACAGGTCACCTGGGGCAGAAGCACCGGCTCATGCTCTGCCGGGATCTTAACCGGAAGCCGTCTGGCCCCGTCCGCCTCGATCAATACGGGACCGGGAAGCTCAAGCACACGCTCAAGAACAGCCTTAGGAAGGATCTTGATCTTCCCCTCCCCGGCTCCGGCTCCGGCAAATACACACCCCACACGCTCCCGGGTCTCCAGAATCTCTTCTACAGACGGGCCGATCAGAAATCCCGGGAAATCCTCTGCCTTCATATGTGTCGTTGTGATCACAGCCGGCTTCGCACCGGATGCCTGGTATTCCTTCGCCAGCCGTTTCAACAGCGTCGTCTTCCCGCCTCCGCCGACCGCCGCTATCCTTGGTTTTCCCTGCCGTTCAAGAGACAGGGCTTCCATCAGTGACGAGCTCACCTTAAGCTTCCCTTCTATCACCTCTGCAACCATTCTGCACACTACGTCAGCACCTTCTCCAGAATATCAAACAAAGCTTCCATATCAATGGGCTTCGCAATATGCCCGTTCATACCGCTCTTTATCGCCTCCTGCCGGTCCTCCTCAAAAGCATTGGCAGTCATCGCTATGATCGGTATGGACGCAAGCCGCTGATCCTCAAGCTTACGGATCGTTCTGGTCGCCTCATACCCGTCCATGACCGGCATCTGCACATCCATAAGCACCAGTTGGTAATACCCCGGTTCAGAGTCCTTCAGCATATCAACCGCCTCCTGACCGTCTTTCGCGACCTCCAGCGTGAATCCCGCCTCCTCAAGGATCGCTTCCGCAATCTCCTGATTCAATTCATTATCCTCTGCCAGAAGAATACGGCCTGCGCGGAATGATTTCTGCTCCAGAATCCCGCCCTTACGTTCCTCTTCCTCTGCATTGACGATCGAATGCAGACAGCTCCTAAGTTCTGATAAGAACATCGGCTTACTGCAGAATGCAGTCACTCCGGCTTCTCTTGCCTCATCCTCAATATCCGTCCAGTCATATGCTGTCAGAATAATGATCGGAACATCTTCTCCCATCTCCTTGCGGATCCTTCGTGTAACTTCTACCCCGTTCATATCCGGCAGCAGCCAGTCAATAATGTATACACTGTAAATATTGTCGCGCATGACTGCCTGACGGGTGCGTAAGACCGCTTCTTTTCCTGACAAGGTCCACTCTGCGCGCATTCCGATCTGCCCCAGCATATAAGTAACACTGTCACAGCTATTGAAATCGTCATCTACGACCAACGCCCTGCAACCCTTAAGCTGCGGGATATCCTGAGGAATCTTTTCCCCGGAATGCAGACGGAACGTAAATGAGACCGTAACCTCTGTTCCCACGTTCTGCTCACTCTTCACCACAATAGAACCGTTCATCATATCAACAATATTCCTTGTGATCGCCATCCCAAGTCCAGTTCCCTGGATTCCGCTGATCGTCGAATTCCGTTCTCTTTCAAAGGGTTCAAAGATATGGTCAACGAACTCCTGACTCATACCGATACCGGTATCCTTGATATTAAATTCATAATTGGCGCTGCCGGCAGGCGCCCCCGGCTTCTCCGTGATCCGAAGACTGATGATGCCGCCTGCTCCTGTATATTTTACCGCATTGCTGAGCAGATTCAGCAACACCTGATTCAGCCGAAGCTTATCGCAATAGATCTCCTCATCGAAGACATCCACCGTATCTATATATAACTCCAACTGCTTGGCGTGGACGTCCGCCTGCAGAATATTCTTAAGCCCATGCAGAATCTCCGGCAGGCTGCACTCCTTCTCATCCAGATGCATCTTGCCGCTCTCGATCCGGCTCATATCCAGCACATCATTGATCAGACTCAGCAGATGATTTCCTGATGTCATGATCTTCTTCAGATACTCTTCTACCCTCTCCTTATGCTCGATATGCGTGATCGCCAGAGCTGTAAATCCAACGATCGCATTCATCGGAGTTCGGATATCATGAGACATATTGGACAGGAATACGCTCTTCGCCTTGCTCGCTCTGTTCGCCTGCATGAGGGCATCCTCAAGCAGACTCTTCTTCTCCATCTCCTCGCGCATCTCCACATCCACACTGCGGAAACCCATGACAACTCCCTGGATCTTCTCCCATGCTCCGGTCCGGACGACCTTCATCTGGAAATATCTCATCTCATCATTCCACAAAGTCCGGTAATTCACGATACAGAGTTTCTTGTCCGACAATTCGTTCTTAAGGCCGTCTACAGAAGCTGCTAATCTAAGCATCTCCCTGTCTTCCTCATACACGAACTTCTGTATGTAAGTTTCCATGCACTCTTCCAACACCAGATCACCATGGAAGATCGAATCAAACATATGCATATGGTCGTCCGCGACCTGCAGATGTCTGCCTTTCCCTGTGTCAAGATCAAAGAAGCAGACCATGTTATAATCCACACTCAATGCCTGAAGCAGATCCTTATTATGCTTCTCCTTCTCTTTCTCCTGCTGCTTTTGACGGGTACAGTCCAGAAGGAACCGCTGATAGAACAGTTCTCCGTCCTCCTTAAGGAGCTTAATATTACCCATCACATGCAGAAGCTCCCCATCCTTATGCTGGACGCTGTATTCTACACTGACGCTGTCCCCTTCTTTCTTAAGCCTCGTGATACACTCCCTGAGCCTCTCCTTATCCTCAGCCACGACAGAATCCGCAACCATGTTAAATCCTTCCGCGAGCATCTCCTCATGAGATTCGTATCCCAGGATATTGAGCGCCGCTCTGTTAACCCTGATGATACGTGTTCCGTCCAGAGAATGGCAGAGGATTCCGCAGTCCATACTGGTGAAAACCGTCTCCAGCGTATGATTCTTCCTGACGATCTCCTGTTCATAGGCACGCTCCTGAGTCACGTCAATCGCGACCCCGACTGTACCCATCACACTCCCGTCCAGATCATACAGCGGAGACTTATAAGTCGTCAAAAGCTTGGTTCCATCACCGGTCATCACCGTCTCCTCAGATACGAACGTCTTCTTCTTGCTCATGACCTCCCGCTCCGACTCGATACAGGCCGGATCGTCGAACTCCACATCCCAGATATACGCATGCCCGCGTCCTTCTACCTGCTTCTTCGTCTTATTGACCGTCTTGCAGAAGCTGTCGTTGACCTTCTCATGTATCCCGTTCTTATCCTTATACCAGATCAGATTCGGAATATGATTGATAGTTGCTTCAAAGAAATGGCTAGTCTGCCAGTAGTCCTTCTCTGTCTTACACGCCCTAAGCCACCTGAGAATATGAAATCTGCTCTCGGCATCTGTCATCGGCATAGTCCATATATCATGGATCTCCTCCATATATTCTTCCAATAACAGAATCTGTTCCTTATCTGCAAGCACAATAAGACTGGCATCCGGTCTCTTCCCGGAAACCAGTGTCTTCATTGTACTCACGCTATCCATACCCTGTAGATTCGCCAGTATTACGTCTGCCCCGGACGACAGCTCTTCTTCTGGTCTCTCACTCTCCATAAACTCATGGGTAAAATTCTCAAAAGGACGTATCTCCTTCACAATATCAAAAGTACCGCATGTATGACCTGTTAAATAGAAATGAATATGGCAATGGTACATCTCTGTCCTCTCCTCATATATACATATAAATAGTAAGCATTCTTTCACATATATATTGTAACAATTGTATAATTCGCTGTCAATACGGAGATACCCGTGTTTTCGACGCATTTGCGGTTCTCTCCCATGCCGTTAAAAATATTTTTCCAAAATAAACTCCTTTTTACAGTTAAAAAGGTTATATTAATTGTAAGACGTTTTACAAAAGGGAGATGAGCCTCGTGTTGGAAGATAAGGAACTGATCCGGCGGATCCAAAACGGACAAACAGAATATCTGAACAAGATCGCCGAAAAATACTATGACGACATATACTATTTCTGCCGCTATCAGACCGGCAGCCGGGAAGATGCCTACGATCTGGCACAGGAAACATTCCTGCGCTTCATAAGATATGTAGACCATTATCGGTACCGTAACCTGAAAGGATATCTTCTGACCATCGCCATGAACCTATGCCGGGAATATATGCGGGCAGCCGCGAAGACACATTCGCAGGAGAAAATACCTGACTCCGCGGCCTGGCACGGTATTCTGACAAGTTCAGAAACGCCGCATGCAGACAGCCGTACGAGAACCTCTGAAAACGCGGTCTTACTTGCCGAAGCGCTCCTTGCACTCCCGCAGACACAGCGTGAAGCCGTACTTCTCCACCATTTCTACGGATATAAGAACCGTGAGATCGCACGGATGACAGGCGCTTCTTATGATGCTGTCAAATCCCGCATCCGACAAGGACTCCAGAAGCTCGGCAAACTTCTGGATCCTGATGATTTCAGAGAACATCTATAAAGAGAGGAGAGATTATTATGACATCACATATACCAAAGGACGATGAATGGCGATTTCCATTGGACGAACGAAGGAAAGTCCAGAGCCTTGCCGTCATCCGCCGGGAAGCTTTAAAGAAACGAATCCGGCATTATCCGGCATTTCCGGAACACATATGGAACCAGCTTCGTTTCAGACCCTTAGATCAATGGCTCACCCAGGGAGGCGTCCTCATAGCCGCCATGCTGCTGGCGCTTTGGCTTCGCCGTGAGAACACCGGGAGCCTTAATTCAGTTACCGCCTGCTCCGTGTTCCTTGTATTTGCCGGGAATATCTGTTTAAATCATGCGGCACGCCTGTTTTCCTGGCATATGGCAGAGCTTGAGCAGACACTTTACCTGAACCTGAAACAACTGATCTGTATCCGGATGCTAGAAGCAGGAATCGCCGATCTGATCATACTGGCGCTGTTTCTTGGAATTACCGGCCATAACAATACCATGGGGATCGGAGTAACCTTGCTCTATATGCTGGTTCCGTTTCTGTGGTCAGATACGCTGTACCTGCACATGCTGGTACACATAAGAAGCACCTCCTACGGCTTCCGCTCCTTCGCCCTTGGACTGCTCTGCGGTATCCTCGCACTGTTCCCGGTACTGTGGGCACCGGCATATGAGCCGGAAAACCTGATCATATGGCAGATACTGGCCTTCGCCGGCCTGTCTGTGCTGATCGCAGAAATATATTCTATACTTACGAAAATAGAAAGAGGGGATCATATATGCCTGAACTGACATTAGACCGCATTACCAAACATTTCAAGAATAAGATTGCCGTAGACAATGTCTCGCTCTGTCTAAAAGAAGGAATCTACGGTTTCCTTGGCGCAAACGGTGCAGGGAAGACCACTTTGCTCCGCATGATCTGCGGCGTACTTAAGCCCACCGCCGGAGAGATCCGCTATGACGGCGCCGAGATCGGCAGATTAGACGGTGATTATCGCTGTATGCTGGGATATCTGCCTCAGGACTTTGGCTATTATCCTGACTTTTCCGCCCGAAGATACCTGGAATATCTGGCGGCATGCAAGGCGATCCCAAGAGATCTTTCCCGCGATAAGGTGCAGGAAATGCTCCGCCTGACAGGGCTTGAAGCAGACCAGCGTGCGAAGATCAAGACATTTTCCGGCGGAATGATAAGACGCCTGGGGATCGCTCAGGCCCTCCTTAACGATCCGGAGATCCTGATCCTGGATGAACCCACCTCAGGGCTTGATCCCAAAGAACGGATCCGCTTCCGCAATATCATCAGTTCTCTGTCCAAAGGACGGATCATCATCCTGTCCACTCATATCGTCTCCGATGTGGAATTTATCGCGGATAAGATCCTTCTCATGAAGCAGGGCAGGATCGAAAGCCAGGGCGCCGTTGGGGAAATCACCAGGGATATAGAAGGCAGGGTATGGGAATATCTGGCAGATCAGGAAGAAGCGCTGCGTATGAACGATATCTTCGCTGTCAGCAATCTGAAGAACGAGGGAGAGAAGGTCCGTCTCCGAATCGTCTCGGACGCCTGTCCCCGCGAAGGCGCCGTGCCGGTACATCCCGGCCTGGAGGACGTATATTTATATCATTTCGAGGAGGTATCAGAACATGTGGACAATCTGGAAAGAAGAGCTCTATAAGATCGCATCCCGCAAACTCGTCTGGCTGGGGGTATCCCTTCTGTTGGCGTTCGTCACCTTCCGTCTGTATTCGGAGCAGAACACCTACTCCTCGACGATCGACGGGAAGACCTACCGGGGCGCAGAAGCGATCAAGAAGGATCAGGAACTGACCCGGCTCTATGCCGGAACCCTGACTCTTGATAAGGTGAAACAGATCTATGAAGAATATGGATTTTTCTTTTATGATAAGGATGATAAGACACGGCTGGGGAATTACTGCAACTGGTTTATATCGAAGGAATTCACGAATTTTATGCAGACCGACGGGTATGATCCGGGACAGGTCCATTTCTACACAGGGCAAGACTGGGAATTCAATGCCGAACCTCTTCTTCATGGCGGAATCCGGTTCGACTATATCTACGGCTGGAGCGATCTTGCGGAAATATATCTCATGACCATTATCGTATTATTTATCCTGCTGATCATAGGGCTGACTCCTCTCTTCTCAGAAGAATACCAATTGAAAACCGCGGATATCTTAAGAACCACGCGGAGAGGAAGACAGAGCGGAATCTGGATGAAGATACTGGCGGCCTTATTCTTCTCTGTTGTCCTAGTCTTGGCAGTGACCGCCTATCTGTGGGGAATCTACCTTGACGTCTACGGCACTCAGGGACTAGACGCTTCGTCCGCTCTCTTAAGCTTCGCTTATGGATATTACCCGGAAACAGCCGCAGGATTCCTGGTATTCCTCTTCTTCCTTGGGCTTGCGGGGGCGATTCTCCTGACCGGGCTTACGGCGGGAGTCTCCGCATTCTGCCAAAGCCCCTTCCTTGCGCTGGTCATCTCTGTCTCCGGATTCCTGCTGCCAGTCTTCTGGATCAAGGTATTTGCCCCTACATGGATCCTTGGCCCAAGACTCACGAAGCTCGTAACCCACTTCATGGCATCCATGCCGGTGTATCTCCCGCAGAATCCCGGATTCTCATTTTCCAGGGGGCAGCTCATACTGCACCTGTGTATCGCTCTGGCAGCCGGGACCGGAGGGATCCTGCTCGGATACCGCAGGTACCGAAGTGCATCACACTAATATGAAACTATACCAAATGTGCGATCTTCTCCGTAAGCCGTACAAACGGCTTGCGGGATACCGCCCACACCAGCGCTATGCAAAACAGGATTAGCAAGATGCTCTCCCCGTTGCTGCGCACCGACCCCAGGATGGTCGACCGGTACTTGAAACAGCTATAGATCAATCCGTGGAAGATATAGACTGCCATCGTCCGCTCCCCCAGATAGGAATAGGACTTCTTCTTCGACGGAAGCACCAGCATGAACAGATAGATCATCAAAAACGAGATGGCGTAGCACACCACTCGGACCAATATCCCCTCTGCCGGGGATAAGCCAAGCTCCTCATAGGAATACCGTCCGTAGAACACCTTAACCGATAACCGGTGATGATAGTCGTCGGCAAATAAGGATACCGCCAGAATCCCCAGGATCCCCAGAGCGCCCATATACCCCTGCCGATTACGGAATCTTGCAAGCCACACACTGTCAAACTCCATTCCCGCCAGGAAAAACGGGAAGAAGAACAGGATCCGCGGAATCGAGAGGAAATTCCCGATCCCGACCAATCCGACTGCCAGCCCTGCCGCCAGAGTGATCGGCATATGATAAGGAATCCTCCTGACAACGGGCGCCGCCAGTCTCCACACACATAACGCCATCAGATACCATAAGGTGAATTTGGGCCTGGTAAAATACAACTCCGTCTCTTTGTCAAGAACAAACGTATATAATAAGTAATAGATCACTTCATATACAAAATACGGGATCACAAGCCCGCCAATCAGCTTCTTCACCGAAGGAATCTTCTTCGAGAAATATCCCGATATGAAGATAAACGCCGGCATATGAAACGCCACGATTCCCCATTTCAGCTCATACAAGAACGGGTTCTGGTCATAGCAGGGCTCAATAAAATGACCGATCACAACCAGCACGATCAAAAGCACCTTATAATTGTCAAAAAGATATTCTCTTTGTTTATTCTCCATTCTGCCTTCCTCTCTGATATCAAATCTTGCCGGACAAAGCCGCCCGCAGGCATCCATCCATCATCAAGTATCCTATGGGTACAGTTTATTATGATAAGCTTTGCAGATGAAAAAATCAAGCTTGAAAATCAAAAAAAGAGTGATAAAATTATCAATAAATATAGTTATACTCCAAGAATCCTGAAGGAATTTGAGTATTATTCATTCTAAAATCTATTTATTCAGGGGGAATCTTATGAAATTTCTTGTAAATCGCAAGCTTGCTACACGTATCAGTATCATTACGACAGCAATCATCTTTGCAGGGATGCTTCTTCTATGGTTTGTCGTCTCCAGCCGCGTCGCTTCCATGGTAAAAAATAATATCACGAACCAGATGACCGACGCTGTGGAATCCAGGGCCGCCATTATCAACGACTATGTTGCTTCCGCAGAAGAATATCTTACGGCCTTTTCCTTGAGCAGCGAAGTTCACGACCTTCTCATGAATCCTGACGACCCTGCCCTGCAGCAGAAAGGGCAGCAATATACCGAGGATTTTGCAGCAGTCAAAGGTGTGTTCGAAGGACTTTATATCGGCACTCCTGATACATATATCCTAACTCATACCTCTCAGGGCGCGATCGGTATGACCACCCGGAAGGGTGATTCTCTGGACGTATTCCGCGATACCATACTGTCCAAGCCGCAGCTCACCAACCTGGGGATCATGGAGTCTCCGGGAACCGGAAGCATGATCATCTCCATGTATTACCCGCTCTTTGACAATGACAGGTGTATTGGTTATGTAGGTGCAGGCGTCTACGCCAGCCGGCTGATGGATGCTCTGCTGGATCTGGACATCGAAGGTCTTCCCAACAGCGAGTATGTATTCTTGAATGCCACGACCGGCATGTACCTGTACCATGAAGACGAAGAGCTATTGAATACCGAGACAACCGATAAGGGTTATCTCAAGATCCTTGAGAAGATTCAATCAGACGGCAGCACGCAGGCGGGCACCTATTCTTATCAGGATGAAAACGGCGTAGATCAGTTAGTTGTCTACAAGTATCTAAAGGACCGGGATTGGGTATTCATGGTACACGATAATACGTCGGAAGTCTACGGAGAGGTCGGTACTGTACGTTTTACCGTAGGTATTCTGTGTGCAGCCGTAGCGGCAGTCATTATATTTGTCACGATAGTGATCCTGCACCGTGTAGGACGGGAACTCATGGTTATGGAGCATTCCATCCGTCATCTGGGTAATCTGGAGCTTTCCGCCGATCAGGAACTAGTACAGCATTGCATAATTAACAGTGGATAATGTGCTTGATATCTGCGTCAGATGTGCGTCTACAAGCCGACGGCGTAGCGGGCTACGTCTAGGATTGGAGGCGTGCAGCTGGCACAGATAGCGAGTGCAGAATTCACTGCTAATTACGCAATGCTGTACTAGAGTCCTTCTATGGAAGGGCAGACGAGATCGGCATGATCGCACAGACCATCCATAATGTCTGCAACTGCCTCAGGAAGACCATCGAGGATATCGGACGGATCTTAGGTGAGATGGCCAATGGCAATATCGCGGTGGATGTCGTAAAGAACGAGTCTTATTATATCGGTGATTTTAAAGTCCTTGCCGAGAGCCTTAAGAGCATACGGACCCATCTTACAGATGTAATGCGCGATATCACGCATATCGCTAATCAGGTCAATAGCAGTGCCAACCAGGTGTCTGCCGAAGCGCAGGCCTTATCACAGGGCACCATGCAGCAGAAGGATTCTATCAACGGACTGGTGTCCAATGTCACAGATATCACCGCACAGATCCAGAACAGTACCGTCCGCTGCAACGACGCTACCGATCTGGTTAACCGGGCTACCGGCTATGCGGCCGAAGCCGATACGAAGATGGAGCAGTTAATCACCGCCACGAGGAATATCGACCAGTCCTCATCCCAGATCGGCAGCATTATAAAGACGATCGAAGATATCGCTTTTCAGACGAATATCCTTGCGCTGAATGCCGCTGTCGAAGCTGCCCGGGCCGGCACCGCGGGTAAGGGCTTCTCGGTCGTAGCCGACGAGGTCAGAAGCCTGGCCGGCAAATCTGCCGATGCAGCCGGCAGCACGAGCACGCTGATCGGCCGTTCGCTTCAGGATGTGAAGACAGGCACGGAATCCACTAACCATGCTATCTCTGCGATGAAGGTGATCGGCGACTGCATCCAGTCTATCAAGACATTGATGGATGATATCGCACTTGCCAGCGTCCAGCAGTCTGAGATGATCGCTTCTATAGAGAACAGGATCAAAGAAGTCTCTAAGGTGACAGAGGAGAATTCCGATGCAGCCGAAGAGAGCGCGGCAATTTCCAATGAACTATCCGATCAGGCAAAGACTCTGAACCGTCTGATCAGCCAATTCCGTATACAGTAAGTTCTATCTTGTCATCTAAAAAGCAGCCGGGAAGGTTGAAATCATCCATCTCTCCCGGCTGCTTTTACTGTATCGCTAATCCACGTTTGACATAAAACTTCTCACTTCAGATCACTTTCCTCCCCGCCGCATACTTCCCGGCAAGCCTTCCCCCTTCCTCTGCCAGATAAATATATCTCTCCAGTCTCTCCTTCGTTCCAAGTGCTCTCGTGCTCCTGATTCCGCTGTCGTCAAGCACCAGTGCATCCATCTCATATCCCTCTTCGAAGCTTCCGGCCTTACCAAAGAAGGACCCGCCGCCCTTCGTCGCCAGATAGAAGGCCTCTTCCATCGCAAGAGGCTTCCTGGTCTGGTCCGCAAGTCTCCAGTATAGCTTGGAGACACCGATGGCATCCGCCATGCATCGGAACATGGACAGATTCGCTCCGCCTGCCATATCCGTTCCAAGCCCGACCCGAAGCCCTTCCTCCAGATACCTGCGGATCGGCGCGATCCCGGAAGACAGGTTGATATTCGACTGCGGGCAATGCGCCACATACACGCCGTTCTTCTTCATCAACTCCACCTCCAGGTCTGACGAATGGACACAATGGGCCATGACCGTCCTCGCCTGTCCGCCGAACAGACCGTAATGCCCGTACACATCCCCATAGCAGGAAGACCATGGGAACAATTCTTTCACCCACGCGATCTCCGACAAATTCTCCGACAGATGGGACTGAACCGGGAGCTGATATTCCCTCTGAAGCTTCCCTAATCCTTCCATCAACGGTCCGCTGCACGTCGGAGCAAAGCGCGGCGTAAGGATCGGGCGGGTATTCTGATATCTTCCCGCCGTATCGGCAAGCCACGCCGCCGTATCGGCAAGGGATGTCTCCGCATCCTTCTCCCTCAGCTCATCCGTACTGTTCTGATCCATATTCACCTTGCCCACATAGGTAATCACCCCTGTCCTCTCCAACTCCTCCATCAGATACCTGGTTGCCGGAACATGGACCGTGCCAAATACGACCGCCCTTGTAGTGGCGCTCTTCTTAAGATCCTCCGCGAAGATCCTATAAGCCTCCCTTGCATAGTCAAGCTCCTTATACCTGCTCTCCTCCGGAAATGTGTGAGTATTGAGCCACTCCAGAAGCTCCAGACCCATCCCCAGCCCCCGAAAGGGGTACTGGGGCGCATGGATATGAAGATCAGTCATCCCTGGAACAATCAGAAGATCCTGATAATCTGTGACCGGCAGGCTCTTATATTCCTCTGGCAGCACGGGATATACGCCTCTGATAATCCCCTGGCAGCACACCAGGTATCCCTGATCCATAACCGTCAGATGGTCCTTCGTATCCGCATAACAGATATTTCCTTTTAATACAAATGCATCCTCTCTCATTACGATCCCTCTTTTCTCTTCTTTGATTATAATTATACTATCCCAGCGTCATAAATGCATACCGTATTACGAATATAAATGCAATCACAAATGTCAGCACCTTTACCTCCTGCCGCCTTCCGATCAACAGCTTCACCAGACAGTATGTAATCAGCCCAAGCGCAACTCCGTTGGCAATGGAATATGTAAACGGCATGAAGATAATCGTACAGAATGCAGACAGCGCTTCGCTCATATCATCAAAATTAACATCCTTTATATTAGAAAGCATCAGGATTCCCACAAATATCAGCGCTGGAGCCGTTGCCGCCGACGGAACCACATTGACGATAGGTGCAAACAGGATCGCACCCAGGAACAATAACGCCGTCACCATACTGGTAAGCCCTGTCCTTCCTCCTTCTGCGATTCCGGAGCTTGATTCCACAACCGTTGTTACGGTAGACGTTCCTACCATTGCACCTGCAGCCGTAGAAACTGCATCGGACATCAACGCCTGCTTCATACGGATCACTTCGCCATTCTCATCGATCATTCCCGACTGCTTCGCTGCGCCAAGAAGGGTCCCGATAGAATCAAACATATTTACCAGAGAGAAGCTGATCACCAACATAGTCACGGTAAACAGGCTTTCCACGAATTTTCCTCCTGCAAACAACCCGGCAAAATCCATCTTCAAGAATGAAACCTCCGCAAAATCCCTGAATTTCATCCCGATATTCATATCAAAGTTGGACACATGAGTCACACCCAGCGGAATTCCGATCAGCGTTGCAGCAATGATCCCGATGAAGATAGAACCCTTTACCCTCTTGGCATACAGCACTCCCATAATGATCAGGCCAATCAGTGCCGTCAGTGCGCCGCCGATCACTGTCAGATCCGCATCCTTCGACCTCCACTGCGAAAAGTCCACCATACTCACCAGGGTTGCCGAATTCGCGACCACAAGCCCCGCATTCTTAAGTCCGATGATCGTGATAAATAACCCCACCCCCGGGGTGATTGCTGATTTGACCGCCTCCGGGATGGAACGGATGATCGCTTCTCGAAGCCCCACAGCAGTGATGATGATAAAGAAGATACCGGACAGGAATACGATCACCAACGCCTGACCATAGGTATACCCCATCCCCAGCACCACCGTGTAGGCGAAGAATGCGTTCAATCCCATGCCCGGTGCTTGTGCGAAGGGTACCTTCGCGTACAAGGCACACAGGGCAGTACCGATAAATGCCCCGATACAGGTACCGATGAATACGCCGTTCGCGATCCTTCCCGCCATCACCGCATCTCCCATGATCACGTAAGGATCCGATAAGATCTGTGGATTCAGGATCAGAATATAGGCGATCGTGATGAATGTCGTGACTCCTGCCAGGACTTCTGTCTTTACTGTTGTTCCGTTTTCTTTGAGATGAAACATCTTTTCCAATTTTTCTTTCATATACATTGTCCTCCTAAGATTGTTTTTGAACCGTTTCATCGGAACTGGATTTATCTTAAGTGACCACTTATATTTTGTAGCAACAAAAAAGAGCCGACTACAAAACCAGTGGCTATGTAGTCAACTCTTACGGCAGTTGGTAGAAACTCTGGGCCAATCCCCAGTATATACATAATTTATAAATCCCTTTTTAATTGCTCTTATTATATACGCAAATCCAATTATAATCTATGCACATTATTTACGAAAAATTTATTATTATTTTGTATATTTTTCACAATAATAATTTTTTATTTCCGAAAAGCACTTCCCGCCCTCACTGCGATCACAAGCGACACCGCGCCGGAAAACAGAACCACCGCGTATTCGCGTCCCTCACAGATTTCAAACAGCACACCATACAGCGCATTGCCCAACGGCTGTGCACACATGGCGATCGTAAGAGCGAGCGCGATCACCTTCCCGATCAGGTTCCGGGGCGTCTCCGCCTGCATGAAAGACATCATCTGCACCGTAAAAACCGTCGAGAGTATCATAATAATAAAACAGCATACGGTAAGTACAAGATAATTAACCATTCCGGATGGAAACAAGATCAGCACGGCAGCTATGGGGAATACACATAAGGCGCTGGCAGTAATGAGACTGCCCGCCTTCTGAACCGACAACTTCCTGGCAAATATGCCCGCACCGATTCCTCCCGCCAGCCCTCCTGCCGCCAGGGCGCCCTGGGCATAACCGTAGAGCCTGTTCGCCTGTGACGCTTCCAGAGCAAATACCTCCGTTACCAGATACGGCAGTGCGACAATGATCATGGCCGACAGAAACAGATTGATCCCGCATACGACCAGAAGCGTCTTCCCTATTACAGGTTTCTCTCTGCGGATAAAGCGGATGCTTTCTGTCATATCAGCCTTGACGATCTTCCAGATACTCCCTTCCGAGGCCGGCTTCTGGAACGGTATCTGTATGAAGATCTCCATGACTGCCGATAAGACAAAGCAGACCATACAGACCCATAAGACAGGCTTTATCCCATAAGCACTGTATAGGATACCCCCAAGCACCGGACCTGTCAGAGAAGAAAAGGAGCTGATCGTATTGATCATAGAATTCGCCGCCATAATATTGCCCGGAGCCACCAACGCCGGAATACTCGCCTGCACGGACGGCTGATAGGCTCCCGCGATACCATACAGAAGCATCAGCGTTGCCGTCAGCAGGACAACGATATTCCCCCCATCCATAAGCAGGAAGAACACCAATATTACCGCCGCCGTGAAGAAATCCAATATCACCATGACATTTCTCTTATTCACCCGGTCTGCCACGATACCGCCCACCGGCGACAGCAGGATCGACGGAATGAACGCGCACGCCATCACAGTCCCGTACAGCGCTGATGATCCTGTCAGATTCAGCAAATATAAGGGCAACGCAAATCTCAATGTAGCATTGCCGAACAGGGAGATGATCTGCCCGATGACAACCAATGTAAAATCCTTAGAAAAAAGCTTCTGATCCATATAATACCTCCTTGCAATTTTCATACCGCACGACGGTATGTATTGATCCAAAATAATCTGCCCTGTATTTCGTATACCAGGGCAGAATGTTACTTGTTCTGCTGATAGATCGCTGCCAGCCTGCACGCTCTCTCTGACATCTCACTATCTACGATGTCCACGCCTAATCCCTTAAGCATCTGACCATATACCCTGAATTTGCGATAGATCTCTTCTTCTGAACTGTCGAAGATCATCGGATTCGTCCAGATATTTCCCACGAGTATGATAAGCTCAGAAAGCTCCTTAGGGTAGTCCGCCTCAATAGAGCCGTCCGCGATCCCCTGCTGAATAATCGGCAGAATATAATTGGGCGCCGCATCTTCCATGGTCTCCTTAAGAAGACTGAGCAGAAGCTTCGAATTGCTGCGCAGATTGGGCGCTACCGTAAATATCTCATCCTGAACCGGCCGGTTCAATGACGCTTTGAAGATCGCCTTAAGCTTCTCCTTGCCGTTAAGGTCCATGCGGTCCCGGATATCGGCAAGCATCTTATTGGATTCAGCCATCATCCTGTCCATAACTGCATACAGAATATCCTCCTTCGACTTGAAATGATGATAGATCGCACCCTTGCTAAGTCCGCCCAGGTTATGAATGATATTCTGGATAGACGTATGCTCATAGCCCTTCTCCATGAACAGGCGGTAGGCAACATCCAATATTAAATTAACAGTCTCCTCCGGATGCTTATTTCTCGCCATGGCTTCTCCCTTTTCTTAACATACCATCGGTATGTTTTACATATTATCATACCGTCGGTCGGTTTGTCAATTATAATCTCTAAATCTCCATAATTCCATATGCCGAGCCGATTGTTCCCCCGCTGAGAAGCAGCTCCTTGACCTTCTTCTGCAAGCTGCTGTCCGCCGGTAATTCTCTACGATCCGTATTAACCGGAACCTGAAACAGCCACTCAATATATTCCTCATCCTCTCTGTCTTCCCGTACAATCTCAAAACGCCTTTGAAAAGATAATATATTCGATCCTTCCGGCAACAACGGCCGCAATGCAGGCGACATCAGCCATGAATTACAGGTATACATTTTATACTTGTACTCTTCGTAATAAGTCTGAAAAAATATTGCCGCCTGTCTCATAGATTCATCAACTGCCTCTTCTGACAGATCTGCATCTGACGGTATATGGAGCGCAATCACGCTCTCACCGTCATACTCCTTAAACTGATATTCCAATTCTCCGATACGGAACAGATTCATACTGATCTGCCTGTAAGTCCACCATCCCCGATCGAAAAACATCCTGCCGTTTTTCTTCCTGCATTCCTCTATAAACCTCGTAAAGCATCTCATCGTATCTGCGTATACGGTTCTTGCAATATGCTTTTCCTGATATCTGTCATATGTCCTTCTGGCACATTCCAATTGACAGTATAACATTGCCATGTTATCTTTGTCTGCTCCGAATAAATCCTTCAAATATCGATAAGCCTGGGGCGCTGTCTCAATATCCGTCAATTCCTGCAAATATGGTTCAATCTGATCTAAATCAATCTGATCACTGACCGATATTAGTGTCTTTATCATCTCCGGCTGTAAACCGATCAGATCATATAATTCCAATAATTTCATGGCTGCACCCTCCAAAGCATGCTCTGCCGCCTCCTTCGCAAGAAGAGGTTCGATCATCAGCCTGACCTCTGAGATTACTCTTTTATACTATCTCCTATACAACTGCTTCTATTAAAAGTCTGTCACCTAGAATCATTTCCTTTATGCCGATTTCTTTCTTCTTATTGAAATTAAAACTAAGCATATAACCCTTTTTTAATCGAAAATAATCCAGATAATCACAAAGCTGATTTTCTCCACGTTCATTATAAGCATTTCCATGCCAAATTTTCAATTCGATAATATTTTGTTCTCCCAGATAATCAATTACCAGATCCATGCGCTCACGATTTCTCGTCTCTGCTTCAACATAGCAATTACCAATACCGTTAATAATAGGACGTAAGAACAGCATAAAATATTTTCTACCGGTATCTTCCAGAAAAGTTTCGTCCTGATCTCCATATAGGAAATCGAAAGTTTCTACAAATTTTTCAAGTATCCTTCTTACATTTAAATGTCCGTTTATAATAAATTGATTTTTCTGCCGTGAACCTTCATCATAAATCTTACTATCCTGTTCTTTATAATCTAACAAATATTTATTATACAAACGCATTTCAAATATTCTGTTTGCCAATAAGACTGTAGAATTCCTTACTTTCACAAATCCAAACATCTTCGCATCCTGAACCGCAATATCATCCGCATTATAAGCAATACTCTGGCCCTGGAACAGCAAACGCATAATGACAGAATTCAGTTCATGAAAATCATTCAGCTTATTCGCCAAGGATTGAAACAATGGATTATTGTCTTCTAACAACATTTTTACAGAAAGCAAAAGACCTTCTTCCGTCCATGCATCAGTCGTTATGCGCTCATCCATAAACATACAAAGACGCGACACCAGATAGGGATATCCTGATGTATAATCATACAGCAACGCAGCTATTCGCCCAATATCCATTCCCGTATGATGGTCTGATTCATAATCATATAACATCCCTTCAATGTCTACACTGGAAAAACTCATATCTACAAGGAAATCCGCCGCTATGTTCCAAGGACTGTTTTCCTTGTGTTCCGTTTCCTGCCGGATCTTACTTCTCATACTTCTTACATCATAGACACCTGCTAATATAACAGACCAAAAGACCGGAGTCCTCCTTCTTTTTAAATAATAAGCCCGAAGCTGTGCCAGAAAATCTATGAACACTTGATTATTTGATGCAGAATCAGTTTCATCTATCAGCAATACAATTTTTTTCTTTGAATTCCTGCATAATTCCATCAACGAACGAAATAATCTGGAAAGAGTTGCTCTTTGAAGGGGATCTGTTGAATAACTCTTTAAAGTTTCTTTTATTTCTTCCGGAATGTGTCTTGTGCATTCCAATATCTCAGCAGAAAACGCCGCAACGAAACTTCTCTCAGACTCAAAATCAGCATAACTGAACACCTGAAAATCCATGCTGATTACTTCATAATCATCTTTCAAATATTCAGCAATCGCAGCTAATATCGTTGTCTTTCCATACTGTCTGGCTCTATTGATGGTAAAATATTTTCCAGCATCTATCATAGATTTTATCTCGGCAAGCCTCCCAGACAAATCAACCATATAATGTAATTCCGGATCACAGTATCCATCCGTATTAAATGTTTTACTCATAAATCCCCATACTCCCTCCTGCAATACATATCCTCCTGCGATGAATTTATCTTAGCACATACTTTAGGCCCTTTCAAGAATAACATAATCCATAGTCTCTCCCCATGAATCTCTGCCCGCACGCTTCCTCCCATCTTCTCCGCCAGTTCTTTTACTATAAACAGCCCAAGCCCGGAGGAGCCTTTCCTCCGGGCTGAATCCGCCTTGTAGAACCGTTCAAAGATCTGGTCTGTATCCGGCCTGCTGGTCTCTGACACCAGATTCTCGAAGATCAGACACTCTCCCTTCTGCCTGATCACAATTCCTCCCCTGCCATGCAGCAATGCATTCTGGATCAAGTTGCAAAAGATCCTGCCAAGACATTCTTCATCGGCCAGAACCCTCAGTCCCTCTGATTGGAATTCTACCTCAGGTTCAATCCCTCTCTCCTCGAACTGACGGTAAAATCCAATCAGACAATCCCCAAGCAGCGGCAATACCTGTACCTCAGACATATTCAATTTGAATTCCTCGCTGGTCAGCTTGGTATACAGGAACAGTTCTTCCAACATATCTCCCAGTTCTTTCAGGCGGTCGTCTGCCGTCTGCAGATACCGGTCCTGCTTAACAGCGTCGTCACATTCCTGTGCAAGCTGGATATAGCCCGCCGCTCCTGTAAGGGGCGTCCGGATATCATGGGCCAGGCTGGTGATATTCTGCTTCATCATCCTCTGCGCATTCTCCTGCCGCTTCTGTCTCTGGAACCAATACTCTACAAGCTGATTCAGCCGCCTGCATAATGTCAGTATATCTCTCTGACGGTATTGCACGCCAATCTCCATATGGCTGCCCCGCCCAAGTTCCTCTATCTGCCTGCTTAAGGAGCGTACCGCAAAGATGACGCGGACGAACCGTATTGCCAATACGACACAGACAACGCCCATTACCCCAAGTACAATCACCATATCTGCCTCCCGCACAATCTTATCTGCTAAATATCTTTCTTCTTCAAGACGATTCCTGCAATCAGAGTATACAAGATCAGGAATCCAAATCCTACCACATAAACATAGAGATTCTTCACGGAAGTATATTTCTGAGGTCCCATCGCACAAGTCAAATAGATCGAATATTTCAGCCAGTCTCCTATGTTGAACATATTCAATACCCCATACAGCGTCGTCACTACCAGACCGCCGCCCAAGAATACTGCCGCCAGTGAACCTGCCGCCACACTTCGGGTCAGCACGCAGATGAAAATGATCAACGCGGCAAATGCCGCCGTCACAAACCACACCCATGACAGATAAAACAGGATATCCTTCCACCCCGCATACGGCACCAGATCATCGAACAGCCGGTTCATCAGCAGCGCAAACAACAGATGCAGCACCAGATAACAGCCATCCACGATCCACGCTGTCATAATCTTACTTCCGATATAATTCCACCGGTTCTGATGCAGCGCCATAATATTTTTGATAAAACCACTCTGAAAATCCGCACATATGAACAACATCACCCAGATACCGAATACAACGTTATACATCCCTCCGTCCAGACAGATCTGCCGGAAGAATCCCAACGAGTCTATACCGTCCAGTATACTCTCTGCTTCTGTTAGTTCCTGCGGGACAAGCAGCCCGATCCGCAGCGCGATCTCCTGTCCCTGCGGCGTCTCAAGCAGCCACATTATTCCATAAACCAGTACCGTCGCCGCCGCCAGCAACAAGAGGCATACATACACAGACTTACTTCTCTTCACCCGATACAGATCCATACTTAACAGGTTAAACATATCAACACCCCCCTTCCTTACCCATGCGTTCTAAGAAATATTCTTCCAAGTCCATATGATGGAATCCTGATTCATACACGGAGACCCGGTTCTCTATCAGCATCTGATTCACCTCCGACCCATCCCGCACCCCATACAGCCGGATCGACCGGGCATCGGACACTTCTGCCTGCACATCCGGGAACGTCTCCTGTATCATAACAAGCGCACGCTGCACATCCTGCACTTCAATTCTGAAATAGTCCTGGCATTTTTCTTCCAGTTCTTCCCTGCTGATCTGCTCAATCAACTCCCCATCCTTGATGATTCCGTAGCTGGTAGCGATCTTGCTCAGTTCCCCCAGGATATGAGAACTTATCAAGATGGTCTTCCCCTCCGCGTGAAGCTCTAAGATCAACTGCCTAAGTTCCCGGATTCCTTCCGGGTCCAGGCCATTGATCGGTTCGTCCATAAGCAGCAGGTCCGGGTTGCCAAGAAGCGCCAGCGCAACCCCTAGCCGCTGCTTCATCCCCATGGAGAAATGCTTCACCTTCTTCCTGCCCGTATCCGCAAGCCCTGTGACCTTAAGTACCGTATCCACACTGCGTTCATCTGCAAGTCCCATGCATTTCGCTTTCATTACCGCATTCTGCCTTGCCGTCATATTGGGATACAGGCCTGCCGCTTCAATCAGAACTCCCAGTCTCCTCCGCACGGCCGGATCGCTGACCGGCTTCCCGAATAACCGGATCTCTCCTTCTGTCGGGCTTGCCAAACCGCTGACCATCTTAAGGGCCGTCGATTTGCCCGCTCCGTTTCTGCCGATAAATCCATAGATCTCTCCCTCTCGAACCTTAAGCGTCACATTCTTTACTGCCGCCTTGTCTCTGTACATCTTTGTAAGGGCCATGGTCTCTATGGCTAACTGATCCCGTCTCTCTGTACTCACCATGTTGTCTCCTTCTTTCGTTTGATTCTTATTCTTCCTTACAGAAAACATTCTAGTACAAGAGTTTTCAAAAAGTGCTCAGAAAAGTTTAAGAAAGTTTAAAGCCCATTCCCCACACTGTCTGAATATACGTATCCGTTCTGCTTCTCTTAAGCTTGGAACGAATGTTGCTGATGTGCACGTTGATGGTTTTATCCTCAGCCAGATATTCTTCTCCCCAGGCATACTCATAGATCATCTGCTTCGTGAATACACGCCTGGGATTGCGGATCAGAAGCTCCATGATCAGGAATTCATGCTTTGTCAATTCTATAAGCTCTCCCTTCGCCGTCATCTCCTGAGTATCCGGATTCAAGGTCCATTCGCGGTAAGAATACGTCTGCCATGCCGGTATCCCTCCGGAACTCTCTCCCCCGTTTACACAGCGGCTCTGTCTGGCTTCTGTCTCCTCCTCTTCTCTCTCACGACGGCGGAACTGTACCTGTATCCTCACCAACAGCTCCGGCAAGTCAAAGGGCTTGCACAGATAATCCTCTGCCCCGGCAGACAATACCTCCACCTTGCTTTCAAGCCCGCTCTTTGCAGACAACACGATCACAGGAGCCTTCTTAGAGAATACGGATACAAGTTCCTCCCCTGAGATTCCAGGAAGCATCAGATCCAGAAGAACCAGATCATATGCTTCCATAGAGAATAACAATTTCGCCTCGCTGCCGGAATAAGCCTGTGTACACATATATCCATGCCCCTCCAGATACTCCTTGAGCATCTGGTTGTTCCGGGCGTCATCTTCTACAATCAAAATATTCTGCATGTAATCTCCCCCTTTGAGAAAATAATAACATGCAGAATATAAAAATACAAATCCTTTGTCAGTTCTCTGCCCCTCTCAGCCGCTCCACCAGCGCTTCCTTCGAAAAGCTACGCATAGATATCAGGGTGATGGCAAGCGGCACAACCGCAAGCACACCTACATAGGCAAGTGCGAATACAGCCGGGAACCGGAACTCCATATAAAACGCGCCGCGCTGACAGAGGAACTCACTCAATGCATAACCGCACACCGTTCCTGCCGTCATGGTCACGCATACGGTTACAAGCACCAGGAACATACTCTCCCCAAGAAGCATCTTACGGATCTGCCCTTTGCCCATACCGATGGATTCAAGCATCGCAAGCTCCTGCTTGCGGGTCACGATATTGGTGATCAGCGTATTCATCATGCTTAAGATACTGAACATCATAATGAATATGGACAGGCCGCTGACCGTCCCGAATATCTGATTCATCGTCTGTTCATCGTAAGCTCTGCGCTCCGCAAGCGTCTCAAGGCTTAATTGGGGCCGATCCGCTGTAATCTCTGCCAGAGCCTCTCCGATCTGCGCCTCTTTATCGGTCTCTGTCGATACCAACAGATGACAATTCAGGCTGTCATAAGACACCATTTTGAGAATGACCTGCTCCGGCATGACAAACCATCCCTCAAAATTAATATAATCACGGACGAACTGATCTTCCAAAATCCCCAGTATGGCAACATCCTTCTTCGCTATTTTATTTCCGTCATAGTAGTGCAGCGTAACACTGTCGCCAACGGCAAATTTCCAACCATATATCTCTTCTATGGTGTCATTCCCCGCCACAAGGATATAATCTCCGCTCATCAGCTTCTCATAATCGGCGTCTCCGTCCTCCAGATATCTCTGGATATCCTTCGTCTCCTCTTCGGTCAGAGGATTGATATTATCGTTCGTTTCGTATTCATCTCTTTTCGGATAATCATACTTGATCCCAAGTCCTTTGATCTCTTTGACATTTTTCACACCGTCCAAGCGCAGGATCTCCCGCACCATGCCGCTGCCAAGAAGTCCTTCTGCCTGTAAGCCGCTCAGACCGTTTTTATCCAGTTCGATCGCCGCAAGGGAATACTGGAGATTGAATTCTGCGTCTTTGAAAAGTCCCTGTCTAGCGAAGTTCTCCCTGTCAAACGAAGATATATAGGCAGCCGCCGTCATAAAGAGGATCCCGCCAAGAGCCAGGGAGAGCATGGTGACCGCCGCTTTCTTCCTGTTCTTGGAGAAATTCATCATACCCAATCCAAGCGGCGTAAGCTTCCGGCAGAGTCTCCTGCCTGCTGCCTTTCTCATGGTATCCTGCGGCACGTAGCGAAGCGCCTCCATCGGGGACACCGCCGCGGCAAGGCGCGCCGGCTTATGGACCGAGAGCATGGTGATCATATACACGGCTGCGAACACAACCGCTATGATCCAAAATGTATTCCATACATCGAATCCATCCGGAAGCATAAAATACCCCGCGATTCCGCCGACGGCGATCCCTGCCGGCGCCGCACGGAAGAACAGCGCGCGCCCCTCGCGGGAAACGAACTTCTTCATCTGCTTTCTCGTCATGCCGATGGTCCGAAGCTGCCCAAATTGATGGATCCTGCCGATCACGGACAGATAAAACACGCCGTAGATCACCAGAATACATGCAAGCAAGATCACCATACCGGCCAGTCCATAGATCACGGCAGCCTGCGTATCTATCGATAATGAGTCCAGAAATGCCTTCGACGGATTGACACATTTCCGCTCAATCCCTGCATCGCTTCCAACCAGATACATAAGTTCCCTGCATTCCTCCGGACGCATCTGGGCCGCGCCGCAGAGCTTCGCATACACTTCATAAGGTTCATTCCTCAACTGGCTTCCATTCTTCGCATACTCTTCGGAAAAGAATACCGGGAACTGCTTTGCCGTCTCATTTCCCTTCAGCAGCCCCGATACCGTGAAGTTTTCTGCATTTCCATCGAAGAAATGTAAGGTTACGCTGCTGCCGGTCTCCGGTCTGATCCCCATCTTCTTAAGCATCACAGACTGTACCGCGATCTCATCTTCGGCTTCCGGTAATCTGCCGCTTTCCAGCTCTCCGAGCTGAATCTGCTCCGACAATTCACTCACATAGCAGGGCATCACATCGAATCCGTCCATCTCAGAGAGGATACCCGTCTTCCCCGTTATCTGGCAGGCGATCCGCCCATCCCCCCAAAGCCGTTCTGCCTGTTCGGCAGTCAGATCATAGTAGGTGACCTGCTGCCGGTGTAGAAGTGCATTCTTCTCCTGCTGCTTCCGTCCCGCCGCGAACATCAATATCGCGGTCAGCAGGGCAGACGCAAGGACGATCGTAACCATCACGAAGATATTACGCATACGGCTTGCTCTCAAGCTCTGTCCGGACATCTGAGAGATCATTCTTGCTGCTACTTTCTTACCGTTCATCTCTTAGACCTCCTTACGCGTGAATCCTGCCGTCCTCGATACGGATCCTCACATCCGCCTTCTTGGCAATCTCCGGATTATGAGTGATCATAACGATCGTCTGATTGAATCTCTCACTTGTCATCTTTAAGAGGTCGATAACCTTATCGCTTGTGCGGCTGTCAAGATTCCCTGTCGGCTCGTCAGCAAGAATGATCGCAGGCTTGGATACCAGCGCACGGGCGATCGCCACCCGCTGCTGCTGCCCGCCCGAGAGATGGCTTGGATAATTCTGAAGCTTCCCGCCAAGCTCCAGGAAATCTACGATCGTATCAAGGAATTCCTTATCCTCTTCCCTCCCGTCCAGGCGGACAGGCAGCACAATATTCTCATATGCGGTAAGATAGGGAATAAGATTATAATTCTGGAAGATAAATCCGATCCGCTGACGGCGAAATACCGTGAGTTGCTCCTCCGTCATCTTCTCAAGGCTCTGCTCCTCCACCCGGACGCCGCCTGAAGTGGGAGTATCCAACCCGCCCAGCATGTTCAGCAGGGTGGATTTGCCGCTGCCCGACGTACCGATCACAGCCGCAAACTGCCCTTCCTCGATCGCTACGTTCACATCGTCCAGCGCTTTCACAAGGCTCTCGTTCTCGCCGTAATATTTTCTCAAATTGGATGCATTCAATATCGTCATAGCATTTCCTCCTTCATTGCCGGTTGCATCTGATAGGGTTATCATATCTCTTCCGGGAAAATGAACAATAGAAAATGCATATTCTAATATCTACATTGATTATTCTAATTGACGCGGCTTCTTCTGGAACCTTCGCATCACCAGCAGAGAGATCACCAGCACCAGCGGAAACACACAGCCTGCAAGCATCCCCTTCTGCAGATTATCATCCGCATGCTGTGTAATATTTCCCACCAGACCCGGGCCGAACGCACCTCCCAGATCCCCTGCCATAGCAAGCAGGGCAAACATGGCTGTCCCGCCGGCGGGAAGCTGCCTGGAAGATATACTGATGGTCCCGGGCCACATGATACCAACGGAAAAACCACAGACAATACAGCCGATCAGCCCTATAAGAGGATTCGACGACACCGAAGCCATCACGTAGCAAAGCAAGCACAGGCTTCCGGAACCGAACATGAAACTCATCAGATTCATCCTATCCCCGTATTTCCCGTAAATCACACGACTGATACCCATAGTCACGGCAAACATACAAGGACCTGCCAAATCCCCTGCCGCCTTCGACAGCCCGATCGCAGATTCGGCATACGCAGACGCCCACTGAGCCATGGATAACTCAGACGCGCCGGCACAGACCATCAGGATAATGGCTACCCAGAAGACCGGAACCCGAAACAGACTGCCGATCTTCATCCCTTCCCCATCCTCCACCAGATGTTCGATCGGGCATGTGGCAAAGTTATAGATATTATACAATGGTACCAGCGACCATGCACAGGCAAGCCATTTCCATCTGCTAATCCCAAATACTGCGAAAAACAGGGTCGATAACAATACTACGCCGACCGAACCCCAGCAGTAGAACGAATGCAGAAGGCTCATAACCGCCTCCTTATGCTCAAACGGACACGCTTCCACGATCGGGCTGCATAATACCTCGATCAGTCCGCTTCCGACCGCATAGACGATAACGCTGATGATAATGCCTGTAAACGGATCTCGGAATAATTCCGGCAGAAATGCGAGTCCGATCAGTCCTGCCGCAGAACATAATTCTGATGCCACTACACACCTGCGGTAACCTATGCGGTCTACAAACCGCGCACACAGGATATCCACGATCAACTGAGTAAGGAAAAACATCGTTGAAATAAGCGCGATCTTCCCTAACGGAATCGCATAGTCTTTATGGAATTTCAGAAATAGTAACGGGGCAAAATTGGCCGCGATCGCCTGTGTGATAAACCCCAGATAACAGGCGAACAGTGTCTTTTTATAATTTTTATCCATAGTGATTTTCTTTCCTTCTTTCCGCCCGTCAAGCTAGTACAGCATTGTCTTTGCTTCTTCAAATTCTGACAGTATTTTATATCATCTGATATTTTTCTATAATGCAGCTATGTTTCCGCTTCCCGTCCGGTGATTTTTTACTGTAACTGATTCCAATCAATAATATTTCTCCGCCATACTCCTGAATTACAGAAGGATACTGCCGGTCCTTAATCTGCCGGATTGCGCCTTCTGCCGCTTTATTCCACTTCAATTCAACGACCAGCGTCGGCATCATGGAATCTTTCTTTGGAAGATACACGACATCTGCATATCCGCTGCCTGCCGGTAATTCTTCAAACAAAATAAATTCATCCCCAAAACTGAAATATGCCCGTTTGATCACACTTCGCAGCGCTTGTTCGTTATTATAATGAAGAGGCGCTTCTTCCAAATGAATCTTCTCAATCTGTTTTGCCACGGCTTCTGCATTCCCATGAATCGTGTCGTAAATAAGCTGCTCACTCTCTCTAACCCTTCTAAGCGTATCATCCCTTCTTACTTCACGCACGATTCTTGTGAATTCCATATGAATCTCTTCATTTGGTATACGAACCGTTCCTGTGGTCTCATTGTAGGCCAAATATCCGAGGTGGGTCAAAACCGTCAGTACGTCGTCCCGATTTTGAAATGTAACCAGATCATTGGAAAATCCCCTTGTATCTACCTTGACTTCCCCGCCGCCGATTAATTCTGCTACCGTTTTAGAGAGACCGTCAAAATCCATGCTGATATATCCCGTCAGGCTGCCGGTCGCTGAAGTCTGTGTCCAATAAGAATCAAAATCATTGTTGCGGATTGCTTCCATCACCGAATTAGGATTGTATACCGAACCTGTATCACGGAATGAATACCCGTCATACCATCTCTTCATCTTCTCAAAATCACAGTGAAATTCCATACAGAGTTTCTTCACCTCTGCCTCCGTAAATCCAACATAACCGCCGAATTTTCTGGGTTTGATCACTGTAAATTCTTTAAAATCTGAAATTGCCGACTGCGAGCCGTCCTTTTTTATCGGGAGGATTCCTGTCATATAAGCGGCCGCAAAGATCTGATCGGTTGTACCGCTGCTTTTAAATAACGTACGCAAAAATTCCAGATAGATCTTCTGAACCTCTGGCGTCTCCCTGATCGGCGCATCCCATTCGTCAATAATCATAATGAACTTATTGTCTGTCAATTCCACCGCATTAAGCAGCGTCTCATCAAAAAAATTCCCCGCTTTCAGATCCGGATACGCCGCCAGAAGCTCCTCTGTCACACTGTTCTGAATGAAGGGCACAATATCATGCGGCTCCGTCTTTCCAAGGACGTTCGTCATGTCAAGATAGATGACGTCGTATTGATTCAGATGATGCCTGTATGTCTGGTTGATCTTTTCATCCCGCGCAATCGCAAGATCATCAAACAATGCCGAAGAATTGCAGGTTTTATCATAATATGCACATAACATTTTCGCCGCAAATGATTTTCCAAAGCGGCGCGGCCTGCTGACACACGTCAGAAATCTCGGAGTCTCTATCGTTTCGTTAATCAGGCTGATCAATCCGCTCTTATCTACATATATGTCATTTCTGATTCTGGTAAATCCACTGTTCCCCGGATTCAAATACATACCCACGGCATATTCCCTCCTTCTTCGCACCCACGCCAATCACTGCGCTGACTTTTCCTGGGCTTCCTGTCTGCAAAGTTCTTCGAAATTATGGATGGCGTCCTCTGAACCCATCATCCAGAGCGTATCCCCCGCCTCGATGACCGTGCCCGCTGTCGGGAGTTCGAGTATCTTGCTGTAAGGGGTTTTTAAGCCTACGATCAGACAATGATAACGATCCTGGATCCGCGACTCTCTGATCAGTTTGTCACAGAACGAATCTGTAGGGAGCACCTGATATTCGATACAACTGAGCGGCGACTGCTTCTCCGTATCTCCGTAGCCTAAGAAATCCTTCAGCGACCCTACGGAATACTTCCCTCCCACATTCTGATAATCACGGAAACGGTCAAGCGCTTTCGCAACACCGACCGCAAATACATGGTCACCGGCAAATATATGCGTATTTCCTCCCGGCACAAGGATGATCTCAGTCTTTCTCTCAATCTTGATAATAAATACATTCTGTCTGCGCCCCCAGTAAAGCTCCAGAAGTGTCTTGCCCGCATAATCGGCGTCTCCTGGGACAACAAAGGACATGACTTTATAATCGTCTTCAAAGCTGTCCACAAATCCCGGCATACTGATCGTCGCATTCGATTCAGACATACTTGCAAAAAGAAACGTTGCCCTGGTAAGAGTGGAGTATTGCTTTCTGGCGCGGTAATCCATCAGATAAAGCGTCACTCCCGCAAGCATCCATGCCGCGAAGATCAAAGTTGCCGCAGCGCCCATGAAAACCGGCTGCCCCGGAATAAATAAAAGAATAAACAGCCCTGTCATACAGACCGCGGCAAACCATGCCGTAGGCAGGCCCCCCGGGATCTTATACGGCCGTTTCAGCGCCGGCTCTTTCTTCCTGAGAATAATCAGGGAAAATGCCGTTATCATCCAGCTTGCAACATAACCGGCAGCCGAAAAGCTGGTAAGGGCGCCAATCAGGCCGCTCCCCAGAAACGGTCCGACAAGTGATGCAGCCAGGCTGACCTTCAGGGCATTCACCGGCGTCTTATAGACGGGATGTTGCTTTGACAGGCTGAAAGGCACGATACTTACCCTCGCCATCGCCATAAGAATCTGGGACGATGCCATCATGAAACCATTCCAGGTCGTCAGAAGGCCGCAGACCGCCCCAAGCAGAATCAGCGAATACAAAACCATGCCAAGCCCGCCCGGGTAAAGCTCCCGGAACATAAGCGCCGCTGATGGATTTGAAAACTTGATAAAATCTTTCCACGGAAGGGCGCCGCCCAGAGTAAACAGTAACAGCGCATAGAACAGGCAGGATAAAACCACCGTCACCACTACCGTCTTACCCACTCCTTTCGTATCGCCGCCTGCACTCTCAATTCCCTGGGGAATCGTCTCAAACCCGGCCAGAAAGAACGGCACCGACGCAAGGATGGAGGCCATGCCGCCAAGAAAAGTATTATGCGTACCCGTCCCCGTATTCTCATAAAACGGCTGGAGATTCCCGATATCAAACTTAACACCGGCACAGATCATCGCCAGGATACCCGCGCCCACAAGCGCCATGCAGAGAATCTTCTGCAGTGACGCCGACGACGCGACTCCCTTTCTGTTGATAAAGTAGAGCAGAACAGAAATCACCGTTCCAAGGATGATATGCCCCACATAGATATCCGCTCCGGCCAGGGAATAAAGAGGCGCTCCGGCCTTTAGTACCGGGAACACAATACTCAGAATGTCCACAACATAAATTGCTTCCCACGGAATAATCGTGATAAATGCTCCGAAAGCCGCCCAGCCGGAAAGAAAAGCGATACGGTCTCCAAACGCACGGAATGCATAAGCCATACCTCCGCCCGATACCGGGAGCATCGTACATAATTCACAATAGCAAAGCGCAATCGGCACCATAAGGACCATCGCAACCATGTAGCCTGCTGCCGCAGGCAGAGGCCCGCCGCTGCCGCTCATCCAGCTATTGATGGATACTGCCCATCCGACACCTACAATCGCGCCAAAACCAATACAGAAAAAATCAAGTGCAGATACCCCCTTCTTTTGTTCTGCTTCTTGTCCTGTCTTTTGTACCATGTTTTTCATCATTCCTTTCGCCCCGCTTAACACGCACAAATCCCCGTCAGACTCGCGCGCACTGCTATAATTGCATGTATTCTATCATAATTATCGGCAAAAATCCAGACTTAACCCCCTATAACATTGCCCTTATTCACCCCTTACACTGGCAGACTATCCCTCACACAAAGCGCCCCATACCCCACCTGCGGATTGGGATACACGTCAAATCCCGGCAATGGTCTCGCCCCTCGCCTAAAATATGCCTTCACCTTCTCCCCGAATGGTGCTGTCAAGTAAGGACTAACAATTTTTTATGCTTTTTTAATACTTTTTCA
>CANTDX010000026.1 GCA_947652615.1 uncultured Dorea sp.
ACAGCCCTCCGAAATGGAAGGCTTATTTTGTATCAAAGTTTGTCCCTTTAGACAAGGATCTTATATCTCATTTTCTCATAACTAGCTAAAAACATAAACGAATGCATGGTAATCATAGAGATAAAACCTTGTCTATATGCAAAATCTAAGCACCGTTCAATAAACACAGCAAATAAATCTTGCCGCCCGTCAGGATATAATTCTTGAATCTTTTCTCCAAGTTTAGAACTTATACTTCTTCCACCCATATAAGGCGGATTCGTACACACCACATGGTATTTCTGCGCCAACACCTTGCCAATGTCAATTAACTGCTTCAATCTCTCCTGCGTCTCTTCAATCCCGCTTGTCTCCAAATCCATCTGCCCGTCATCATCCGTCTTCTCGGCAAACCGGCGCAGCAATTCCCAATCACATGAATCCACATTCAATATCGAGCCATACTCTTTTGCATCCATCAACTGTTCCAAAAGACCATTCACCTGCGTCACAGCGTTCTCTTTCTCTGTCTCACTCAGGCCCGCACCAAAGTATTTCAACTGATTCCTGCTCAATCCATTACTCTCATGAATCGCATAGACATGCGGCGCTGGAATCGCAGGATTCCCATCTTCATCTTTTCTCGTAAGAAATCTCCGGTCATACTGACGCGCCTTCATCATCACAGCAAAATAAGCAAGCTGATATGCTCTTTCATCAATGTCCAGACCGTACAGATTATGCTCTATGATACTGCGCACCGCTTCACGGGAAGAATATCCTACTGACTCGTAGATCTGCATCAGCACATCAAACATACAGACCAGGATATGCCCGCTTCCCATACAGCAATCCACACAGAGTATCTCTTCCGGCTGTATCATGGCATACTCTTTCCGTATATCTGCAAGCTGCGCTTCCACCTCCGGCTCTTGTTTTGCTTCCTCCAGATAATACTTCCAGCTTTGCTTTAATTCTTCGTCCGGATGTCCTTCGACCCACAAGCGTCCCAGACTGTTCTCCACCATATAGCGGACAATCCACTCTGGTGTAAATAGCTGCGTCGCCGATGGAATACGCTCTCTTGTAATCTTAATATTTTTCTTCAAAAGTGCAAAGGTTTCATCCTTTAACTGAGAATTATAATACTGATAGATCCATCCGATAATCTGTACCTGATCCCTCCAGTCATCCTCATCAATATCATGCACAAGCCGATAAATGAGCCCTTTCCGGTCAATAAAAGACAGCCGCATAAACAATTCCGAATAGTCATCTTTTTCTTCAAACATCCCTGGAAGAATCTTATGCAGTTCATTACACATCCTAAGGAGAAGAAAACGGAATAAATTCTCCGTCCTGTTCTCATTCTTCCATTCCATAATCTGATGATATTCTGTATCGGAAAAATCCAAATCTGATACAAAGGGGTCCGATACCAGATCCGGATCTTGTTTCCCTTCCTCTACGGATGATAAAAGGCGGGTTTCTAACGGTGCGTATTCATTTATTTCCATAAATCGAATCGCAATCAGACGGTTGAACCAATCCGATGCACTTGTTTCAATCACATTCTCATAGGCTCGCACATAACCGATCATTTCAGCTTCGTTAAGGAGTCTGCGAACCAGTTTCTCTCGTTGGAATATCTCTATTCCCCGGATAGAAACCGGTTTATCCGCGCCAATCTCAAAATATTGAATCTCTCTTGTTGAAGCTTCCAGCGGTTCTTGAATACCATTTTCAGTAATACCAAGAAATCCTGCCCGTGTAACCATCTCTTCTCTTAACTTTATACGCGCCCATATTGAAAAGTTCTTAATTGCTGTTTTATTCATTCGTATGATCCTTACTCTTTGGTTTCTTTTTTAAAGCTTCTATCTCTGTTTTTACGATATCCTTTCTCTTAATCTCAGTCATGATAGGTGTATACAGATCAACATTTACCTCTGGCATCTCCAATGTAACAACCAGAGAATACCGGACTTTTGAGTGATATTTATTCAAATATGCTCTTGATTTCCACCACCCCGCCTTGGGATAGATAACAATCATATTGCTCTCAGCCAGTTGGCTGGCCGTCCCTTCCCAGGTATCAGAATGAATCGAACCTACATTTCGGTTATTTGCCCCCAATAGCCAACGCTCACTGTCATTCTTCACTTTTGCTCTGTCATTCTCATCTTCCCACACGGCTTTGCTAATCCGTTTCATAAAATTAATCCTGTCTTCCATGGGATTATTGACGTCAAAAAGTAAGCCACAAGATGGATATCTATATTTATCTTTCCAACCAATCTCACCTGGTCCTGGCTCAATATAATAAGAAAGCGTCACTTTCATCCTTACTGTCGTTTCCTCATACTCTAACAGCAGCTTTTTCGGCCATGGCAATGTATGGACATGCATCTCATTCTGTAAAACGCTTCCATTCTTTTTCAGATAGGGCTGTAATTCATCCTGAATCAGCAGATTGACACTATTAGACGCACTCCATAATGCCCTTGATAAATTGGGAACTCCATATCCGCATGTGCGCAGCAACTTCCTGTAGTCTGCTTTTGCCAGTTTCCCATTCTTCTCCATATCGTTTATCATCTGAGGTGTCCATTCAGCCGAATGAATCATTAATGCACGCACCGTCTCCGGCCACAGCTCAGGATATTTCTTCCATATCTGTGCTGCAATCCAGGAAGCCTGCGCCGTAGCAGAACTTGTCATCCGAATAACATCAAAGGGATGACCTTGCAGATATTTATGACCGGTAGTAAGCAGTGACAAATCATCTGCCTCCGTAAAAAAATGATCCTTTTCACTGTACGCCACATTACCGCCTTCCAGAACTATTTCCGGTTTGATCGGCCACTTTTTATAATCCCATGATAAAGAAGTGGATGTATAAGGCGAAAGTTCTCCCGCATCTGCAAGTGCGTGATATCCTCGATAATCCAAGCCATCTATCTGATCCAACTGTGTATATGCGCCTACCGTCACAGCGTTCCATGCTTGTCCTGGATTCTCAACAGAATGGTTAATAATCGCCGTTTTATAATCCGCACTTTCCTGAATCTCTTCCAAAGTGGTATTCCCCGCTGAGATGAACATTAATCTATGATGATCCAGATTCCCTTCCTCTCCCACTCCGGAAATAATAGAATCAACCGCGCCAGACCACGAAGAGGGTCTGCCATCCAGCGTGGTATCTGTCTTCGCTGTAATCGCCATACAAATCACTCTTTTTGTGTCCGGATTCTCAATCTCCGCAAGGCTGATCGCCTCTGAAGTAAGCTCTCCATACAATTCTTCCGGATTGTCCGTTGGTCTGTCTAACATTTTTACAGACTCAAGGAAATGATATACAGGGATTGTATCCATGGATTCTAATTTATCTTCCAACGTACAGAAAGCAGCTATCCCTGCCATATTCGTTCCGTGTCCTGCCCTATCCTCTACACCTCTGGACAGCTCGATAGTATGTAAATTCCGATCTTTTAATACTTTCTCAAGAATCGGATGCCCGTTATTGACACCGGTATCCAACAGACACACAGATACTTCGTCCGAATCCTCTGCGACAATACGCTTTGCAAGCTCCACACTCCATTCACGCTGCTCATGAGCCGGAAGCTGCATAAAAAAGGATGTCGGTGATACCATTTTCCGAAACTCGGCCAGATAAGAACACCTTTCCAATAACGCTGACAATTGCCTGTGATCTGCCTGTATACCAACCACCACTCTCTCAGGGAAAATGATATGCTGACTCTTGACGGTAATCTGCATATGATTGCAAAGTTCCATAAATTCAGCTTTCACCGTATGTGCCTTTTTCTTTTTGTCATATCTAAGCCACGTCTCAATCCAGATCGGCTCATCTTTGGGAATATAAGATTTGTCCCCAATCCACATTGCCTCAATAAGAGCTATCTGGATACTTTCTATTGTTCCGACTACCTCATTGCCTTTGTCATTTGTACAATATTGATTGATTTTTTTGATAAAGAAATCATGTTTTGCATTTGGAATATACACAGTAGCGCAAATCTCTTCATCATCATTTATCTGAATATTCACGAGCCTGACTCCTTGCCGGGTATCTTCAAGGCTTTTTGTAATCAAATCATATCCTGCTTTTCCTTTAATCTGCAGATATACCCCTTCTCTTACAGATGCAGAAACAGCCAACCTGTCCTCGCATGCTTCTTTTGACTTCTTCCATGCAAGTTCAAATTGGCTTTTAAGACGCTCTCCATGTTCTTTTCTGCTGTCTCGAAACGGATAGTTCGTTCGTCCTGCTCCTCCGGTCATTGGTTTATATTCCAGACTCTCGCCCTTGTCCTGTAAAATAATATTGCTTAAATGAATTCTCATCCGGTTAATCATGCCTCCCTAAACTGATACAAGCTTTTCCTATCCTGAATACATATCTGCAAAAGTTTTCTTGTAATCTTTTCCTCATAAATCAAGGAATACTTGACAGCTTCTTCACACGCCCTTACTATATCTGCATGACTTAATCCAACCATATATTGGTACATCTGTTTCTTAAAGATATCTTCCGCAACCAGACCATCTAACTTAGCAATCATGATACGTTGTATCTGCTGTTCATCCGGAATTGCATAATCCAACACATCATCAAATCTCCGAAATAATGCTTTATCCAATATTTGCGGATTGTTTGTTGCCGCAATGATAACACTATAGGAATCATCATTCTCAAGAAACTGAAGAAAAGAATTCAGGATGCGCCGCATCTCCCCCACATCATTGTCCAGAGAGCGGTCTGAACCAATTGCATCGAATTCATCGAACAAATACACCCCTTGTATCTCTTCAATGCAATCAAACACCTGACGAAGCTTTACACTCGTCTCTCCCATATACTTTGTTACAAGCTTTTCAATCTGTATTACATTCAATGGCAGTCCCAACTCGTTCGCTAACACAGATGCTGTCATAGTCTTCCCTGTTCCTGGCGCTCCTGTCAGCATAATCTTGCTTCTGTTCTTCAAACCATTCTTCCGCAGCAGCTCCTTCTTCCGATATTCTGTCACAATTCGCTTTATTCTATCTTCCAGATTTTCTGATAAAATCAAATCAGACATTGCCGCGTCCGCAGGTCTCTGTTCTATCATATCATATTTACCAGAATACTTTATAACTTTCCGTCTGGCAGTCTGTTTTGAACTTAATACTAAATCTTTAATCTCCCGCGCACTGGCAGCATGGCCAATCTTCGCTTCATGTGCGGCTATCTGTAAAGCGATTGTCCTGAATCTCTCATCATTATCCTCAAAGTGCATTCTCATAAGAGCTTTCACCTGTTCAATTGTTGCCATGTCTGCCACCTTCTTTCCAAAACTATAGTAACATAATTTCTTCTAATATGCATTAAAATTTATCCGGATACTTTAAAATCAGAATTGAATCCTCACCACAACATCCTCCTCCAATTCTGCTTCTACCCGTTCACGGATCTGTTCCAGATAGCGGTTCAGATCCTCCTTATCCCGTATCACCCAATGGCCTGATGCCACGTCTCTTGCCATCAGATTCTTTGTCCTCTTCTGTATCGGCGCATTCCATTCCTCAGATGTCTCCCTGACAATATCCGCTCCCCTTTGTCTTGCCTCTGTCGGATATGAGATTTTGGTCGATTGAGGTCTTATCTCCATATTGGAAAACTGATCCAGATATCTCTTACAAAGACTATCCGCCTTATCCTCAAACCCAAGCAGATTAGAAATATCCTTTTCCTCTGACGCACGTCTTCCAAGATCGTCAAATGCCTTGCGAACACCACTCTTTACCTCTTCTTCATACGGCTGACCACTGATGAATTTCAATACAGACTTCTCATCCTCCTCAATTGTCTGCTTCACTGGTTCCAGTTTTTCGTCCAATATTCTGCTATATAACTCCATAAACTGTCTGTATAATTCCGGCAATTTACGAATTCGTTCATAAGGCGCCTTATCCTTTACAATCCGCTGAATATTCTCTACGACTTTTCCAAGTTCCGAATCGTTAATGTGTTCTTTACTGCTCTCATATAAGCGGAGCGCATCAAGCCCATTTTCCTTGAATATCTTTCTTTGATTATTCTCTTCCGAATAAAAAGTTTTTACCGGCGCAAGATCTTCAGCCAGATCTAACAGATTCTCTTTTTCTCTTGATATCCAGTCATAGAATGCGCTTTCTTCATTCCATGCCGTTCCATTTGCAATTTCCCGTATTGCCTCTGTCATCACCTGTTTTCCGGGGAAATCTGGCTCTCGCTTCTGTTCTGCCATCATCTCCTTTACATCTGCGGCAAGTTCTTTTGCTTTTGTCTGGAAGGAATCCATCATCTTGTCCGGAGCATTTCCTGTCTCCGACCGATGGAACAGTTCTTTCATAACTTCACGGCAGGCATTTAATTTTTTCGGATGTATCGTTTCTTTTGCCTTAACAAGAATCTTCTCATCAAAACGTCTGGACGTGAAATAATTACCCCGTTCATCAGCTTCCCTGTTAAAAGGTGAAATCGGCTCCTTGTCAATCATAGCGCTGATTTTTCCTTCTTTGAACAACTTTGCTGCCAGCCACTTCGTGTCATGATCTGTATATCCATAAGGAGCCTGCCCAAAATGATCCAGTAGATTTTTCATGGATATCATAGAATGTGATGTTGTAAAGCTTACATATTCCATGACTTCTTTTAACGCGTTCATATTCGGCTCTGCGGTCTCTCCCAGTGATAAAGTTACTTGATTGTCTTTCTTAAATAACTTCTTAATATCCTGCTCATCTTTCGGTGAGTCAATATAGGACAGTTTATAATAAATATTTTCAATCAACCGTCCCAATGCATCGTTGATTCGATTCACTGCATCATGGGAATTGATATCTGTCACCGACTGCCCGTTAATGAAGATTCTGGCATTTCCAATCGCATCTTTCAATGACAGCACTGCAGACGCCCTGCTCCTCTCTGCCTCCTGCATCTTTGTAGCCCGGATAAGGGTTGACTTTCCCTTCTGCGGGTCTGCCACATCACGAATATAATCATCAATCTTCAACGCATTCATCATATCAGTGTAATAAGAAATCTGCTCTGTTGGAAGCTTTAATACAACTTCATGATTCCGTGCAGACATCATAGTCAATATGGTATCATCAATATTCCCGTCTCCGCTGTTTCCTACATATTTCGGTGTGATGATCCGAAGTCCAATTGCATGATTCTGATTATTCTTATACGGTCTGTTATCTACAGCCTGATTATACGCAAAGGTATACCGACCGTTAAACTTCCCAACACGGTAACGATTATGGGCATAGACCGTATCAAAGGTCATCCTCGTAATGGCCGTAATCACATCTGCCGACGAAATATTGCGGTCGCGGATTGCCCGGTTGATATCCTGCTCCTCATCCGTTAAAAATTCATAGGTATTCTGAATCTGAGAAACCAACAGGCTTCTGGTCAGGACTTGAAGAGCCTCTTCCACTTTATTTCTTAATACTGCTTTATCTTCATGAATATCCGTTACCATAAAATTGAGGATATTATCTACCGTCATTGGAATTCCATCAATATATTTTAGTAAAAATAATGTCTTCAATACATTTACCGCAAAACAATCTGTTTCATGCAGCGGATTAATCCGCTCGCTGTCCTCTGCACGCTGTATCACCGACGCATGTGTATGATCAAGAAATTTCAACAAATCATCATAGAAACGATAAAATGGGATCAATGCCCCTTCTTCTTTTTCCATAATACTGATCGCCGCCTGCTGACAGGCTCCCAGCATAGAACGTTCCCCTTCTGACAAATGCTTTCCTGTAGAACTATTCAGACGAATCTTATTTAATACATCTGCAAGCAGGTTAAACTGATATGGGTGGAATGGATATAACGCTGCAAATTCCTCTGCGCTTTGATATTTCTTCATCTCATAACCATTCCCTTTAAAGCCGACCGCATTCTGAATCCGGGTTTCATCTGATTCATAGAATGCTCTCAAGGTAGCGCTTCCTGTCTCATTTTTCTTCAATATTCTTTCTCGGATTACTTCATCTGCATTTACAGAAGAAAGTGAAAGCCGTGTGTCAAAACGTCCTTGAATCTTGGAAAAATCATTTTTTTCTCTTCGGATTCTTCCAGATTTTCCATCATAGAATCAATATCTTCCTGAGCGGTAACGATAATCCACACCTTGCCGCGGCAACGGACTCCGAGTTCCTCTGTCAATGACTGCAGATTCAGCATCAGATTAGAATTCGTACTGATAAACTGCCCGATCTCATCCACAAGGAACACCACGCGGTTGCCTGTCTTCTCAACATATTGCTGAACCCTCTTCGCAAAATCTTCAATCGCGATCTCATACTCTGAGGTCGTAGCAGCTTTTGTAAAGTCCATTGCCTCCTGCTCGGTCATACGTCCCATACTGCTTAATGCTTTTGCCACTTTTCCCCGGATTACGCGGAATTTGTTTCTCTCGCTTATCCATTCTTTTCCTGTCTGCTCCCGAAACGTATCCTGAAACTTCTTATAATTTCCCTCTTCATCCAATGCCCGTTCCAGATCGGCAAGCGCAGGATTGGCCCCGTCATATCCAAGTTTTTCGTTGAATACACGGTTAAATACCATAACAATTGCGTTACTGTTTGATTTTGCCGATACGGAACTTTTGGAATCTATATTGAACAGAATTGCTTTCGTCGGAGTCTGGGATGCACGTTGCATATTCGCAAGAATTTCTGGATCTGCCTGCAGATTATCCTTATCAGAAAAATAGGCGGCTGCCTCTCTTCCATCCACAACCGTATTATCTAAAAGATAGGATAATATTTTTAGAAAATGAGATTTACCACTGCCAAAAAATCCTGAGATCCACACTCCCATCTCATCTGTCGGCATCGTAATACTCCGTGTATAATTATGAAAAAACTCACGAAAATGCTTTGTCAGCTCTCGTGTAATAACATACTCCGAAAGTTCCTGCTTTTTATCATTTTCTGCAATCTGCCCAACCTTGATTACTCCGGTAATCGGACGGTCGATCTGTTTCGCAAACATCTTTTGTATCTTCATACTTCACCTTTTCTTTCGTTTGATTCACACATAGTCATCGTTCCACGATTGGAAATGCCCGGTAATAATTATCTTCTTTCAGTTCATGGAAGATATTCAATGCATTCCCATTGTATCTTCCTGGATAAAACAATACAACCGGGCAATAATCCATCACCTGATGTAGGTTATTCAGAATCTTATGGCTTCTTAAAATCGGGAAACATTTTCCAACACCCGTAAGAAATACTACAGATTCTTCCGATGTATGTTCCATGATATATCTGACAATGAAACTGTCTTCACTATCAAAACACAGCGCATCCGCTATCGCTGCAAATACATAATCCGTACCTTCCTCTTCTTCCAGGTCATATAAATCGTCTAAAATCTCTTCCTCAGCCAATAACTGCAAAATCAATTCATACAAGTCATAAATAATCAACCGATATCCGAATTTCAAAACAGTATTACTATCTGCCAGATTTTTTATCCTGTTGCGGACAATCAACTCCTGCTGCGGCTCATAATCAAACACATAATACCCCACTTCATTTCCAAGTCCGGTATTCTTTCTGAATGATACTGCTCTTATTTTCTCTTCAAGAATATCCAACCGTTCTTCTATCGACTTCATGCCCGTTCACCTGCCAAGATTTTTACGATTCGGCCAATCCCTTCTGAAATGAGGAAATCTCTCACTTCTGGCTTTATTATCGGCCTTATGATTTTACGCTTTGTACCGTCGTCCGAAATCAAACCTGCTTCCTTTAATATTGATTTGTAATTATCCCGTACTTTCCGTACGCCTGCATCCGTCCATTTTGATGCATTCGTTTCTTGATTCTGTACAGAATGAATGAAACCTATAATGTCACTGTCGTTAAGATTCAGACATTTTGCAATTAATTTTTCACGGTATACCTGATCCATAAATTCAAAAAACATCCGGTCGGTGAGCATTACCATAACAACACTGAGTATCTTCTGTGTCTGAGTATCCTGATTCAGAAAAACATCTAAAAATCTCTTGTCTACACTCTGGATCCGTCTTGCTACAACTGTACGAATCTCATTCGCTCTTGAAGGACTTATTGCATTATATATATTTTCTTCTTCACTAAGTTGCTTGATATCCGTCAATGTTCTCTGTTCATCTAACAACATTACCATAGTTTTGTGAATCTCCTTGTACCACAGGCAATCCTTTGTTCTACATGGATATCTTTGTTTTAATACATTTAACTCAATCATATATTTTTCCACCGATTATCTGAATTCAAAATAAAGTACGACCTATATAAATTAGCCGTTTACTTATTATATCAATCAGTGATTGCGGTGTAAAGTCTTTATTAATTGTCAAGCATTCTTCTGAATTATCTTAATTGCTCATTAAGTTCCTGCTTCGTTTCTTCAAGCCAGATAATTTTAGGCAGCATCTTCTCATATTCGTCCTGTTCGTATGGCAGGTTCATAAAATCCAGGATCTCCATATCCGGAAACCATGATTCACAGTATACCGGTATCACATGTTCCGGAACAATACCGATTCTGTCTTTTCCAAGAAGCCTCTCTGTCATCCCCTTTGCATCATGCAGATAAACTGCGATGCCTTCTTCCCTCAGTGCATTATAAAACTTTATTGCTTCTATAGAGCGTGTCCATGCTTTCCCTCTTACACACAAAAAGTAACCATGCTCATTATACCTTACATACAGATCTATATGCGTTGAATTACCACCGCGGCATACTTCCCATGGATGTCCTCCGCCCCGCTGTCTGTCATTGTACCAGACTTCAAATTCTGTATCTGAATCAGGGTCAATTTTTGAAAGTCCTTCATCTCTGCCATCAGCATACTTATAATACTGCTCCTTTGCAGAAAGTCCTTCCAGATTTTCATACTTATTAGCTTTATAGCCTATAGAACAATATTCATAGAACCTGGATGCCGTCATTTTCGAAATATATTCTCCTACCGGCTGTCTGTCCGTCTGCTCTTTGATATTTGACATAAAAAGTTCTATCTCTTCATCTGACATATCTTTCAGATAGGAATCCTTCCGATCCGGGAACAGTTCCCAGTAATCCTTTCTTGAAATCGTTCCTGTCCTCTGTCTTGCCGACAGGTTGGTATTCACATCCTCATTATAAGTTCCATCTGCCAACTCTTCAACCGCTTTCTTTACCGTTTCTTCTATCCAGACAAATAATTCTTTCGCCCCGTACTCATATCCCCCACGTTCTTCAAACACCCTTGACTGATAGATCAATTCTCTTCCAAGAAAAAGTGCCCGGTAGTCCTCCCGTTCCAGGGTTACCAGATGAAACCAGTTTACTTCATCCGAGTATTCCTCCAGCCACATCTTTGTAAAATCTTCATATGTTTCTACAATCTCCTCGTCTCTGAGATACTCGAAATCATCATAATCCCTGGCCACGCCTCTTTCTGCCTTCAGCCAGAGTTCCCTTCTTTCATCATCTCCACAGGGCGCAATTTTATGAAGCTGCTCAAACACCTTATTAATAGCATCTGTTGCCTCCTTATCAAAAATATAATTACCGCCACGAAGCACCTGTATCCAGTGACTGATCTTTGGTGCTTTCATTCCATCACCCATTTTATACATCCTCCACCATATAAGAAGGCTGTCCCTAAGCAGAACAGCCCTCTCCTATCCCTATATCTTATTCACCGCCGCACTCAGATACTCGTTGCTGATCTCATGGAACCGCTCTTCTTCCACAGCCCTGGCAAGCCCCGCATCGATCGGCATCTTGCCTAACACCGGAATCCCAAGTTCCTCTGCAGCCTGGTCGATATGACTCTCCCCGAACACAGAGATCTTCTTACCGCAGTCCGGACATACCAGATAACTATAATTCTCAACGATCCCAAGCACCGGAATATTCATGGCCTTCGCCATATGATAAGCCTTCTTCACGATCATCTGAACCAGATCCTGCGGAGATGTCACGATCACTACACCGTCCACCGGAAGAGACTGGAACACCGTAAGCGGCACATCCCCGGTTCCGGGCGGCATGTCCACAAATAGATAATCCAGGTCTCCCCACATAACATCCGTCCAGAACTGAGTAACGACCCCTGCGATCACCGGGCCTCTCCAGATTACCGGGTCGGACTCATTCTCAAGAAGGAGGTTCACCGACATGATCTTCGTGCCGTCCTTCGCCTCACATGGGAAGATCCCGGCCTCGTCTCCCTTAGCCTTATCGTGGATCCCGTACATCTTCGGAACGGACGGTCCTGTCACATCCGCATCCAGAATACCGACCGCGAATCCCTGCTCCCGCATCATACGTGCAAGTGACGCCGTCACCATAGACTTGCCTACTCCGCCCTTGCCGCTGACAACGGCGATCACCTTCTTAATATGTGAAAATGCATTCGCCGGCTGCCTCATATCCTCCGGCTTGCTGCTGCATGTCCCTGCATGGGCACATCCGGCGCAGTCCGATGATGTGCAGCCGTTCTGCTGCTGTTCTTCTGCCATAATTCCTGCCTCCTTTGATCTTACTCGTTCACCGCCGCAATCAATTCAATCTCACACTTCACATTCTTCGGCAGAGTCTTTACCGCCACGCAGCTTCTCGCCGGCTTGGATGTGAAATACTTTGCATACACTTCATTGAACGCCGCAAAATCCCCCATATCCGCCAGGAAACAGGTGGTCTTAAGCACATTCTCATAGGAAGTGCCTGCTGCCTCTAACACTGCGCCCAAGTTCCTGCACACCTGGTCTGCCTGTTCCTCGATGGTCTCTGCCTCGATCGCATCCGTTGCCGGATTGATCGGAATCTGTCCTGCCGAATAAAAGATCCCATTGTGTACATACCCCTGTGAATATGGTCCCAACGCCTTAGGCGCTTTTTCTGTTGCAACTACTTTCATAAACTTATCTCCTTCTTTATTATTTTCTATTATTATTGTACTACCTGAACCATAGTATAATCAATACCTTTTTCCAAATCTGTAATCAGCCGTAACAGGCAATGTCACCTTGCCGCATTCAGGTAATGGACCGCTAACTGGGTACGGTCCCGAAGCCCCGTCTTATCCAGGATATTACTGATATAATTGCGCACCGTCCCCTCGCTTAAGAACAGCTCCCCTGCAATCTCCTTATTGCTTAGCCCCTCCGCCACCAGAGATATGACCTTAAGTTCTTTCTCGCTGATCTCATATTCCTTCCAGTCGACTCCCTTCTCCTCCTTAAAAAGCCCCGGAATCCGGGATATGATCTCTGTACCGAATACCGTCTGACCAGTGCAGACTGCCTTAAGCGCCGGGAGGATACTGGTATAATCCTGTTTAAGCAGATAGCCCTTTACACCGTATTTTAATGCCTTCACGATATATTCATCATCGGAAAATGTGGTCAGAAGCAGAATCCTCGCCTCTGGATATTCCGAGAGGATCTCCTTCGCAGCATCAAGCCCGCTTACCTCCTGCATCCGAATGTCCATCAGCAGCACATCCGGCTTATATTGCCGATACAGCTCCAATGCCTCGCTGCCATCCTGACCCGTCGCGGCAACCTTGACATCCTCCCCGGCTTCCAAGATCGTCTTCAAAGCACTGGCAACCAGCACATCATCATCCACAACTACTATCTTCACTGAATTCTCCTTTCTTCTTTGGGTACCGTAATATAGATCCTCCATCCCCGGTCCGAACGGATCTCAAGATGCCCGCCGAAGGCATCCACCCGGTCCTGCATGTTACAAAGCCCGATCCCTCTGTCCGACTCTGCCTTCCAGCCCCTATCCGCTTCCAGATCCGCCATCCCTTGATTGGTTGAACGAAGTCTGTCCGGTGCCGCCGATCCGTTATCCTCCACGATCAGCTGATACAGCCCCGGATGCTCCCTTGCCGTGACCCGCACCCATGTGGCATCGCTGTGTTTTGCCACATTGTGCAGGGCTTCCTTCACTATGGCGATGAATCCATACCGGATCTCCCTGGGCACATCATAGCCCATATCATACGCAAGCTGCGCCCGGCAGAAGGTGAAATCCTTCACCAGACTCTCTAAGACCTCCCGAAGATTGATCGATTCGTCGTGAAGGTCATGAACACTCTCCCGCACACTGGTCATCGCCGCATTCAAGGTCTCATTAAGCTGCCCCAGCGGCCCCTTAAGATCTCCTTCCCCATGTACCGCCTTCATAGCGCCCACCATCAGGATCGCGCGGGACAGCATATGGCCTACATTGTCGTGGATCTCACGGGCGATCCGGTTCCGCTCTCGAAGCGTCGCCGTATAGATCTCATAATCCTGGTTCTTAAGGATACTCTGATTCTTCTCCCGAAGCAGCAGATTCTTCTCCACACCGTCATCCCTGGTCCTCCTGTATCTCTCCTCTATCAGAATATACTCCCTCGTCTGATACTGCATAATTCCCGCGATCAGGCAGCCCACTCCGGCAAAGCAGACGGCTTCCGGATTCGAAGCAAAGGAAAAGAGACTCCCCGCTCCCAAGAGCACTGCCATCAGATAACGGCGTTCTTCCAGTATGCCATATAATACCAGCGGGGTAAAAAGAAACAGCTTCGGACACACCAACGCAGACCCAAGCAGAAACCAGGCCAGGCATCTGCGGATCCTGACCGGATGAAGCGCCGGTTTCATGAGACAATCGGCGCAGGCATACAGAAGCGCCCCAAGCGCCGCGGCCACAAAGGGAATATCCACCGTCACAAGGATTGCCGCCATCAGACAGTAGATCCATAACACGGCCTGATCCACCACGCGTTTCATGCCTCTTTCCTCCTCCGTTTTCATATACGCACCATTTCCTTCACGATATTACTATCGCATTCTCACATCTATTACAAATGTCACATCATCTTCTGACACTTGGCACTACCATTATATACTTCAATTCTTTATACTACAAGTATGAACCTGAAAGGAGGCAATTTTATGAGTTCATCTGATATGATACGAATAGAGAATCTGGTGAAGAGATACCAGGATTTAGTGGCACTTGACCATCTGACACTTTCCATACAGGAGGGCGAGATCTTCGGGCTCTTAGGGCCTAACGGCTCCGGCAAGACGACGGCGATCAACTGCATGCTTGCCCTGTTAAAATACGACAAAGGCAGCATCACCGTTTTTGGCAGGAACATGCAGCCTGACAGCTATGATATCAAGAAACAGATCGGCGTAGTCATGCAGAATGTCGCCGTATTTGAACAGATGTCCGTCCAGGAAAATATCGACTACTTCTGCGGACTCTACATCAGGGACAAGGCGAAGCGCCAGAGCCTTGTGGAAGAGGCCATCGCATTTACCGGACTTACGGATTACCGGAAGATGCGCCCCAAGAAGCTCTCAGGCGGTCTGCTTCGGCGGCTTAACATTGCCTGCGGCATCGTCCACAAACCAAGGCTGATCATCATGGATGAGCCTACCGTTGCCGTCGACCCCCAGAGCCGCAACAAGATCTTAGAAGGGATCGTCGAGCTTAACCGGCAGGGTTCTACCATTATCTACACTTCCCACTATATGGATGAGGTGGAGCAGATCTGTTCCAGGATCGCTATCATCGACCATGGACGCGTGCTGGCGACAGGAACCACCGAGGAACTGAAACAGATGATCAAGACCGGAGAGACCATTACCATTGAAGCCATAGAATTGGACGACACGCTGCTTGCCGCGGTCCGCGGCCTCCCCCACGTCTTTGACTTAACTTATGAAGACAGAATATTGAAGATCCGGCTTAGCACCGCCAGACACAATCTGGTGCGCATCTTGAATTTCCTCAAGGAGCATGACATAAGCTTCGGCCGCGTCTTCTCAGAACTGCCGACACTCAATGATGTCTTCCTTGAGATCACCGGCAAGGAATTAAGAGATTAAGGAGGGAAGATAAGATGTTACATTTGTTCAAATATCGTTTCCTGCAGATCATACGAGATTACTCCGCTATGTTCTGGGCGCTGGCTTTTCCCATCATACTTGGTACTCTCTTCTACCTATCGTTCGGCCACGTCGGGCTTGAGGCCACCGGTGATTCTGCGTGGGATGTGATCAAGGTTGCCGTGCTCCGGGAAGATACTTCCTCGGAAAACGCCCGTGCCTTTGAATCCTACCTCGCAATGATGGAAGAAGAGATGCTTGATATCCAGGACATTTCCAAAGAGACAGAGGCCTTAGACGCCCTGAATGAAGAAGAGATTGCAGGAATCTACTATATCAGAGAAGAACCTTCCCTTACCGTTGCCAAGAACGGGCTCAATGAAAGCATCCTGACCTCTCTGCTTGAGAGCTATAATCAGAATGCCGCCATGTTCAGGAAGATTGCCATGACACACCCGGAGAATCTTCCGAATGCCGTTGCCGCTTTAGAAGATTATCGTCAGGCTACCGAAGAGGTGTCGCTTGCAGGCAAGGATCTGAATCCGAACGTCCAGTATTTCTTCGCGCTGGTAGCCTATGCCTGTCTCTCCGGCACTTTCCTGGGCGTCAAATCAAGCCTCGACGGTCAGGCGAACTTAACCGCGCTTGGCGCAAGACGCAGTATCACGCCGACCCACAAGCTTACGCTGATCCTCATAGATATGAGTGTACTCTTTGTAATCCATTTCTTCAATATCCTGATCCTGTGCCTGTATATTACCAGGGTACTTGGTATCAGCCTTGGGGATGACATCGGCGCCCTTCTGCTTGTGGATTTTATGGGAAGCATGATCGGAGTCTGCATGGGGATCGCCATCGGCTGCCTGACCCGGATGTCTCTTAGGATGAAGATGGGCATATCCGTCTTATTCACCCTGTTTCCCGGATTCCTCGCCGGTCTGATGTTGGGAAATATGAAGAATATCATTGAACTCCACTGCCCCATCATCAACCGCATCAACCCGGCCGCCGTCCTAAGCGACGCATTCTACTGCATGGGTATCTACAACGATACCGAACGGTTCACCAGATGCCTGCTGATTCTTGCCCTGATGTGCATATGTCTGCTGACTGTCGCATTCTTAGGTATAAGGAGGGAACGCTATGACAGTATTTAAAGGATTTCTACTCATCACCAAACGGAATATCCATATGATGTTCCTGTATATCGCGATCTTTCTGACCATTGCCATCGCAGCGCAGAAGATGACGGGAGGCAACCAGAGCGGCTTCAAACAGGAGAGCCTTAATATCGCCGTGATCGACCGGGACGGCGGTAAGCTTGCCAGAGGACTTGCCGATTATCTTGCGCAGTACCACACGCTGGTAGACCTTCCTGACGATCCATCCGTGATCCAGGACCGCATGTTCTATCGGGAGGTTTATTATATCGTAACCATTCCGGAGGATTTTGAAGACAGATGCCTGTACGGAGACGAACTGCTGCCGGTCACCAAGGTTCCGGGCAGCAACAGCGGATTCTACGTGGACCAGCAGATCAATACATTTCTAAATGATGTCCGGGTCATGGCAGCCAGCGGATTCTCTCTTGCAGACGCCGTCGCAGAGGTGATCGACAACAGTAAGGATACCGCACAGGTGACGATGCTTGACAAGAATGGCTTCGGCGGGGAACAACCTCTGCATGCAGTCATGTTCCAGTTCATCCCCTACATCCTGATCTCCATCCTCTGCTACTCCTTAGGAGCGATCATGATCGCGTTCCACAACCCGGATGTGAAGAGACGGATGATGTGCTCGGCAATCCCCGTCCGCAGACAGAATCACCAGTTGGTGCTTGGATATATCCTGGTAGGCATCATCGTCTGGATCATCTGCACCCTCATGCCGTTCCTGTTATATGGGAAGGACTTTGTAAATGATCCGAATATGCCGTATTACCTGCTCAACAGTTTCCTGATGACGCTGGTATCCCTGTCCCTTGCCTTCCTGGTGAGCACTCTGATCAGCCGCGACGAACTGATCAGCGCCGTCGTCAACGTCATCTCCCTTGGAATGTCCTTCTTATGCGGCGTGTTCGTCGACCTCGATATCCTTGGCAAAGGAGTCCGGACCTTCGCCCAGTTCCTCCCTGTATACTGGTACGAACTGGCGAATAACCTTCTGGCGGGCAATCAGAGCCTAAGCCGCGCACAGACCGTCTCACTCCTCACTGACTATGGTATGCAGCTATTGTTCGCCGCCGCGATCCTTGGGGTTGCCCTGGTGATCTCACGGAACCGGCGGACGGCTTAATTCGGCAGACAGCACACTAGTCCTGCCAGTTCAGATACTTCTTCACATTCGTCCTGATCTTCTTATAATGGTCCCGGCAGTTGACCCAGTTTGGATCGATCAACTGCCGTTCCATCTTCTTGATCTCGCCGTAGTTGCGCACATACAGCCACAGCATGATGAAATAATAAGGCGACAGGAATCTTAAGAGCCTTACGAAATAATTCGAACTCATCCTCACATACGCCGACTTCTCCTGCCAGGAGAGCATCATCCGATGCCAGGCCGAGGGTTCCGATGCCTTCGCGGCCCTGCACAGCTTGGCAATCTCTCTGTTGTGCAGCAGCCTGGTCGGACTGTGGAAATTCGAGATGGAATGCTCCGAGATCCGGTACAGGACCATGGGGCGGTTCACATAGCAGACGCGGATGTCCGCACGTTCCTCTAAGATTTTCTGGAAGCATGCCCGGTCATTGGCCGTCCGGTACCGCAGAATGAAGTCATAGACCTCTTCTGTCAGCAGAGACTTCCTGTACACCGCCGTTCCCATGATGGGACATCCAAGCTTGATCGCCCGGTGCAGGCATTTCCGCCCGATGATCTCCTGCAGCACCACCTCCAGATAAGTATTGTGGGACCGGATCATCTCTCCGGCCCCGGTGAATTTGATAAAGGCCGTACATACGATATCATGATCCTTAAGCTTCTCCGTAATCTCGAACAGATTGTCAGGGGCTAGCAGATCGTCCCCGTTCAGCACGACGAACCGTTTCCCCGCCACATGCTTCAAGGCGTCCACATAGTTCTGGCATATACCCAGATTATTCTCCCGGAAGATCTTGCCTGTCTTCGCAAATAATCCCCGGTTCCTGCTGATCCACTGCCTGATCACTTCCTGGCTTCCGTCCGTCGAGGCATCGTCCGTTACGATCAGTTGGAACTTCTGATCCCCTCCAAAGCTCTCGATCTGATATCGGATGCTCTCCAACGCATATAAGATCACATCCGCCTGATTATAACATGTCACTATGAATGTAAACATATTCCTGCCCCCTTATCAACTATATCCCAAGTATATCATAAGGATTCCCTCTCATTCAAGCATACACATCTGAAATTGTTGCACATTTCCTTTATTTATACTATTATGATAGAAAACACTTATCACTATAAATAATAGAAAGGACAAACTCCATGATCTCTGTTATCATTCCTGTATACAATGCTGAAAAATACTTAGACCGCTGTATTGATTCTGTCTTAAGTTCTACATATACGGATTTCGAACTCCTGCTGATCAATGATGGTTCCACTGACCAAAGTCTCGATATCTGCCGCAAGTATAAGGAACAGGACAGCCGCATCACACTGATCAGCCAGAAGAACCAGGGCGTCTGCGCCGCACGGAACTTAGGTCTTCGTGTATGCAGGGGCGACTGGATCATCTTCATTGATTCCGACGACTATATTTCCAGTGATTTCCTGGAGATGACTGCATGCGCCAAGTACCAGGACAAGGATCTGCTGCTGTTTGATTTTGAAGGTTCTGGGGAAAATGCTGCAGAAGATGCTGTTACAGAAGATTCAGACTTTTCCGTTATATATTATGGGAAGGAAGATATGCACGAACTGATCCGAAGGATTCTCGTACCAGAGAAACTGATAAAAGACGGTAACACAGATTTCCGCACCCCCTGTGCAAGAGCATACAGAAAATCCATCATAGAACAATATTCAATCCGATTCTCCCGGAATATCACCATCGGGGAAGATCTGCTCTTTAATCTGGCATACCAGTTAAGAGCCGATTCCTGTGTGTACATCCCCAAGCCCGTCTATCATTATGACATGCATCAGGGCTCCTCATCACGAAGCTTCAACCCCAAGCTTTGGGAAAACCATATAAGATTACAGAGACAGGTGAAGGAACTCCTTGAGAAATGTTCTGCTTTTTCATGCTTTGAGAATGCCTATTACTCCTATTCACTGGAGAACCTGACCTATGTCCTGATCCATGGAATCTTCAGCCCTCACAGTACCAGATCATACCGTGAGAACTGCAGATTATGCGCCAGGATGCAGAAGAACAAGATCTATCGAGAAGCTATGAAATACAATCTGAGAAACGGGATCCTGCCAAGGAAGATTCTTGTATGCTTCTTCCGGTTTCGGTGTTATCCGGCCGTACATATGATCAGCCGGATCAGTTATATCTATCTTGAAAATAAGGAGACGAGCCGCCGATAGACCGGATAGACCTTCTCCTCCACCCACTCATTCACAAAATACAGCCAGATAATCTCCTTCAAGGCTTCCGTAAGATGGAATCCCCCGTACTTACGCAGCAGGCGCAGCGCACGGAGCGCCTGTTTCTTACGCCCGTATTTCAGCGCGATTTTATATCTGCGTCCTGCCTTCCAGCAGGCGATCCGCTTAAGGGACTGCTGGTCCCTGATCCCGCAGATCTTCGCGATCTCATCCACCAGCTTCTCATAATCACTGTACTTCTTCTCCTCCTGCGCCCGGGTAAGCGCAGTCCTTGAGTGGCTGCCGCTTCGGATAGAAACTCCGTATAACTCCTCCCGGATCGTCGGGCAGGCATGCCGGTACATGAAGGGCAGAAGCATCTGGAAATTCTGTCCCACGCCATACTCCGGAATCCGGCGGTCCGGATAAATATCGAAGAACTCTGCCGTCCGCAGCATATAGCACCCGCAGCAGACGAAGGTCTTCGATTCCAGGATGTCCCAGAACAGATCCGTCTTCGCAAGATCCCCTCTCTGCTCATCTGCCTTCTCGCTGCGCTCGCCGGTAACGGCATCATAATAATAGGACAAGGACCGCACACACTGAATCTCCGGATGCGCACACAGATATGCTGCCCGTCTGCTCACTGACTCCGGCTTCAGCACATCATCACTGTCCGGCCAGATCAGGTATTCTCCGGTCACGTACGGTAATCCCTGGTTGATAGCCGCGGAAGCATTCTTATGCTCCGCCTGTACGATCCGGTATTCGTATCCCCTGCCGGCGAATTTCTCCCGATAGTCCCTGGCAATCTGGATGGTTCTGTCCTCAGAGCCATCATCTACCAGGATCATCTCGATCTGGGGATAATCCTGTGCCAACACCGAATCCAACATCTTCGCAAGATGCGTTTCTCCGTTATATACAGGTGTAACTATTGATACCCTGCCTTTCTCTCCACAGAACTCCGTGTCTTTCATTCCACACTCTCCTCCTGCTCTCTATCCGGATACGCATCCTTCAGCACCCGCTGAATATCCGGGCTGTCAGCAGTAAACCGATAACGGAAATGTATCGTCCCGCCAACCTTCGCGTTCTCCTTGCCGGCCTCCATCTGAGCCGCAAGCTCCCGTCCGCCGTACCACGGGCTGCCGGCCTCACTTCCTTCCTCTACCGTCTTATAATCCGCAAGTCCGATAAATAGCTCCACATCGTCCCGGTCCGCTTCCTTGAACACTTCCGTCCACCAGTCAAGCAGCACCGTGAAATCCGCCCACTCATCTCCACTCGCCCAGTAGAGCTGCGGCGCAAGATAATCTACCCAGCCTTCTCTCACCCATTCTCTGGTATCTGCAAATAACACATAATAAGAAGAATAATCACTGGTCGTAGCGCTTCCCTCCGGGTCCATGTAATCGCTGGCCCACACTCCCGCAGGGCTGATACCGAATTCAATCTCCGGATCGGCTTCATGAAGCTGTTCATCCAGGCTCTTCACCAGAGTATTCACGTTGTCTCTCCGCCAGTCACCGATATCCGGGAAATCCTTCCCATACTTATTATAAGAATTGATATCGTTAAAATTCGACCCCGGATAAAAATAATCATCCAGATGGATCCCGTCAACCTCATAATTCTGAACGATCTCCAGCGCACCGTCGATCACGAGCTGGCGCACCTCCGGAAGCGCCGGGTCAAAATAATAACCGGCCCCGTACTGGATCACCCAGTCGGGATGCTGTCTTGCTGGAGATGCTTCAGCCAGGCCGTCCCACTCGTTCTGATTCCTGGCGATCCGGTAGGGATTAAGCCATGCATGCAGCTCTATATTCCTCTCATGCGCCTTCTCCACCCAGTAAGCCAGCGGATCGAATTCAGAATCAGGCGCCGCCCCCTGCTGTCCGGTCAGGAAACTGCTCCATGGATAGAAGGCCGACTTGTAAAACGCATCCGAACAGGGACGTACCTGCAGGAATACCGCGTTAAATCCGCTCTCATCCACATCCTCAAGTATCGTATCCGCCTGGTATTTCAACTGTTCCGCAGAAGTGGTCGCAGTGACAGGGTAATCTAAGTTCACCACTGTAGACACCCAGACTCCCCTGAGTTCCTGGTCTATCTCTCTCTTCGTCAATACCTTCTCTTCTATCACAACCTTTCCCGCCTGTATGTACAACAGGCATACCATACCGATTACCAGTACAGAACAGGCAATCTTAACAATCCATGAACTTTTCATCTGTGAGCATCCTTTCCATTCATTCTTTTCGCCGCCGATTATTTCACCTGCACGATCTTCTGGTTCTCGATCTTATAGACCACATCACACTCATTTGCAAGGCTCATATGATGCGTCACCATCAGAAGCGTCTTATTCCCCTTCACCTGGCGGATCGAGTCGATCACAGCTCTCTCCGTCTCCATATCAAGGGCCGCCGTCGCCTCATCCATGACCAGAAGCTCGAAGTCCTTGTATAACGCCCTTGCGAGGGCAACCCTCTGCCGCTGTCCCCCTGAGATCGCCGTCCCGTTCTCCCCGATCAGCGTATGGACTCCGTCCGGCATCCGGGCAACATCCTCCCAGATCTGGGCGCACCTTAGGCATTCCTCCACTCTCGCATCATCGATCTGGTTCTCATCCTCGAAGAACGCCACATTGTTCCGGATCGTCTCGCCGTTTAGATAGACCGTCTGGGGGATATAACATACCAGATCGCCCATACTGGCCTTGCAGGGGCCTTCCGAATCCCTATGAGCCACAATATCATAATCATCATAGAATACATGCCCTCCCTGAGGCTTCAATAACCCCAGGATCAGATCCAAGAATGTGGTCTTCCCCGCACCCGAAGCTCCGATAACGGCAATGGAACACCCAACCGGGATATCTATGGAAGCATCCTCGAAGATCTTCCTTCCCTCCACATAACCGAAGGTCAGATCCCTCACCGATAACCCTTCCTCGAAGGTCAGCTTCTTCTTGCGGATCCCTTCGGATCTTCTCTCTTCCTCCTTGATCCTCTCATAACCGGCAATACTTTCTCTCAAAGATGCATAGGGCTTCTTGGCGAATTCTACATTATTCAGTCCACTTAACACACTGTATGCCATGGGAAGCATCCGAACCAGAGCCGTGATATACACGACCATAGGCGCAAGGATCGCCGCCAGATTAGATCCCACCAGCAGAATGATGGCAAGCACGGTGAACATCGCCGCCATAATGGAATTCTGCATGATGACGCTGATACTGTCAATCTTATACCTGTATTCTCCCTGCACCTTTGCATAACCGCTGCTGGCGTCCTGATATTTGGACAGGACAAACGCCGAGCGGTCATCCATCTTCATCTCCTTAAAAGACCCAAATGCGATCGTGATCTGTGAATTCGCCTTGATGGCATAGGCCCTGCTCTTCTCTCCATAGGCGATCATCTGTGCCCGCGTCCTAAGGAACACAAGTGCCATAAGCGCCACCAGTATCAGACTGCTTACAACGCCGATCCACTTGGACACATAGATCAGTACCACCCCATAGCCTGCCATGGTGATGCCATTAACCCAGATCCCGATACAGTCCACGATGATCTGGATACAGCTCGTGGTATCGTTGCGCACCATTGTAAGCGCCTGCATCGCACTCTTCTTGTTATGCTCGCTTAAGTCCTCCTTGATCAGCTGCTCATAGATCTTAAGCGACAATCTCTGCGCGCCGTTGTAAATGAACCGGTTAGATATCTTACATTTATACAATTCAAAGAAGGCTTTCAGAAGCGACAGGATCACCATAAAGAGTGTAAATGAGATCAGCCGGGGGGAAGCCTGATTCGCCCGTACCACGATATTGATCACATAGATGATCACTGAGAAGCTGAATACATCCACCACAGGACTTAACAGTCCGGCGAACAGAAGCATTTTCCACGTCCGCTGCTCCTTCTTCTCCAACACTCCCGTCAAATACCTGAACATCTCTAACATCCCTTTATCCTCCTTCGTACGTCCCTGGCGAACAATACCGCCGAGAATAACACCGCAAACACAGGAAACGGCAGCATTCTGTAGAATGCCATAAACCCTTTCCTGCCCTTTGGCATAAGTGTCGGGCTGACCAGGCGCGGCTGAAGAACATCCTCCTCCTCACAGGCAAACCAGACTGTTTCTTCCTTTATGTCCTCCCACATGGCTCTTCCCTTCTCTGTATGGACGATTACCATGGATGTCCCCATCCCGTCGTCCATCTCCGGCTTCACCTTGTCAAGCCCCCAGAAATCACCGATCGTAAGATCACCGTTCCTCTTTGGCGTACAATACTTACAATTATAACAGGACGGACGCACCGTGTCATCAGCAAAATACATCCGACAGTAGAGATTACTGTTCAGCTTCTCCGCGTATTCGGTTCCGTCTATCACATAAGAACAGACATGGCCATTGTCCTGGTTCCGCTTATCCCGGAACGAAAAATCCGTCATCTTCCCCTTCTTCTTTCGCTCCAGGTATCTCACATAGGATCTCCAGACACCCGGAGACGGCACTCCATAGCAGACCAGATCCGCCGTCAGAAGCTTATCGTAAGATTGACCGAGATACAGCATTAATGCCTGCACCTGACAAGGCGTTCCGCAGAACAACACCCACCGCTCCTTCTTAAGATATGCTTCAATCTTCCGGTATACGCCTCTTAAGTTACTCTGGACATATTTCGTCCTCTTAAGCCGTTCAAGCTCCGCCGGATTGCGGGCTTCTCTGTGCAGCACCCTCATATCCTTGGTATACGCCGCGCCGAAGACGACGCCCTGACGCCTGAATACATAGTCCGCCAGCAGCGGGAACATCCCGCCGGACGAGCTTGCATGCCGGACCCTGTCATCCCTGGCCTGCACGCCAAGATATAACCGCTCTTGCTCCGCCCGTTCCTCCTTTTTCAGCGGGCAGACCTTCTCGCACCGCTTACAGTCAATACATTTCTCCTGATCTACTCTGGGATATAAGAATCCCTCCCGGTCCCATGCCATATGGATGGCTGCCGCAGGGCAGGCAGCCGCACAGGCGCTGCAGCCGCAGCATTCCTCTTTGTTCGTATATAGTTCCATTCCTCTCCTCCCAGTCATCTGGCAATACCGCCGATATTCTTCATCAGGAAATCTCCCGCAAGCTTCGTCTGCTCCTTCGTCTTCCAGCCTACCGCATCCCAGTCCACAGGCGCGTCCATCTGCTCCCTCGCTCTCTGCCAATCGACCGCGCTGTTACCGTTAAGTTCATATAGCTTCTCCAATAGCCCGTGGATCTTAAGGATATTTCTGACCCTCGCTCCCAGATTACTGTGGGCAAATGCCAGGAACCGCTTCCGGTAAATGATACAGAACGCTACCGCGTGGAAGGAATTGGACACCACATAGTCCGCTTTATCTATATAGCCTAAGAATTCCGAAGGTCCTGCCCCGTGATCTACCTCAAAGTCCGCATCTGCCCCGATCATCGTCGCCCGCACCTCTACCACCGGCAGTCCGGTCTCATGGGACAGCCGTCTGGCGTATTCCGCCATCGCCTCATTCTTCTCCGTAATATACAGGAAGATGAATCCTTCCCTCTCCGGATCCGTCTCCACCTTCTGCCAGTCTTCTTTCCCAAGGAAGAACACCGGATCTAAGACTGCGGTAACCTCCCTGCCGCTAAGCCTCTCCACATAAGGGACCGCCGCTTCTTCCCGGACCGAGACCGCGTCCACATGCCCGATCAGTTCCGAGAATTCCCTGTCGTATTTAGAATCCAGCTTTGAACTGCCGAAGCTTGCAGCATAGGAGATCACCCTTTTCTTCTGCTTATTCTCGAATGCACCGAAATATGCTCTGCGGAATCCGCAGGTAATATGCGGATTCCAGATCTGATCGCTTCCCACCACATAGTACCGGTAAGGCAGCCCTGTAAGCCCTCTCTCAAACAGCACCCGATGCTTCCTCTTATCGACCAGATACCGGAAACGGAAACGGTTCATATTCCTGCGCTGCCTTGAGAAATCCTCTCTCATGCGCATATGGGCCAGGAATCCGTTCCACATATTCATCACTCCCCAGATCCTTCCCTTAAGCCCCCGGATCGGCGAATAGGGGATCCACCAGTGCCGCCCTGTCATATATATCGGTTCATAGCGGACAATATCTGTCCGGATCCGCCTGCTTTGCAGATACCGCTTAAGCCCATAAGCCTGCAGCATGGCTCCATAGTTATTCGAGCAGTGGAATGTCAGGATCCCTACATCTGCATTCTTCCTCTTCATCCTTGATTCTCCTTTCCTCCCCGAGATCCGGCAGAAGGCTTCTTTCACATCCTTCATAGAATAGATATGAAGATCATTCTGCAGGATTGCCATGACCCGTTTCAGGATCACATACAACGGATAACAATAGAAACAACTGTAAAACAAGACCTTATTACTCAGGTACATTCTTCTGAACATGGGATGCCTTCTCTCCGCAGCCGCAATCTTGCATAACTGTTTTGACGGATCTTCACATTTGCTGCGCTGACCGCAAGAACCGGGTTTCGGCGTCCTTCTCTGTGCAGCATGATTCTTCTCAATCTGCCCGGTAAGAAGGATCTCCCAGGTCAGGGCATAGTCAAGATTCCCCTTCCTGTACTCACTGTCCCGGATCCGTCTGCTGCATTCATAATATCTGTCAGCCTTTCTTGTATTCTCAGAATGCGTCACGCTCTCCTGATGCATCCGGTAATAATACCATCCGTTGGAAGTGTAGGCCGAACGTATCCCCTTGCAGACCAGCTGATACAGAAAATACGTGTCCTCGCCATTGGCCAATCCCTCGTCAAACCGCAGCGCGCCGATCGCTTCCCTGTTGATCAGCTTCCCGCCGATCCCCGACATCTCATTGATATATTTCTTATGAAACCATCCCTGCACTTCCCGCCCCTCTGCGGTCTGCCACTGCAGGTGCGCATTGACTCCCCCGCCGGGCGGACTGCCGTCCGATAAAGTATACCCACAGAACACCAGCTTGCAGTCATATTCCTCTGCCTGCTCAAGCATCTCCTCAAGCAGCCGGGGGTGGATCATGTCGTCACTGTCCAAGAAGAAGACATATTTCCCTTCCGCAAGATCAATTCCCCTATTGCGCGCATGCGAGACTCCCCGATTCTCCTGCCTGTACAGGCGGATCCTGTCATCCTCCCTTCCAAGCTCCTCACAGATCGCCGGTCCCAGGTCCGTCGAACCGTCATCTATTATGATCAGCTCCCAGCTCTGTTCGCTCTGATCCTGTACGGAACGGACGCACTGCCGGATGAATGCCTCCGCATGATACATAGGGATAATTACTGATATATTTTTCATCGAATACTTCCTTCCTATTTCTCTTGGCAGAAACCCTTTTCATATGGTATACTTTACCGGACGGCAGTCCGCCCGCCCCGCCAGGGGCATGCATCACGGGATGCCCGAATTATTATTACAAAGATGGGGAATCACGTTATATGAGAAAGAAAAAACTACTTGCAGCTATCCTTCTGGTTTTCTGCGCCGTTCTGGCCGCAGGAGCCTGGTTTCTATACAAGAATCTACGATTTACCGACTATCAGGCAGATACTTATACAGAATCTACTGCCGGGATCTCCAATCCTTATATCGGATGGTATGAGATCCATCACTATACGCTTTCCGATACCGCTCCCTCTGAACTGTCCGCGATCCGCAGCATGCCATATAAGCCGGGCCTTGAGCTTCTGGAATTCAACCTGCAGAATTACGCCGCCGTTCCTCTAAGCGACGCCGCCCTTCAGTCTCTAAATGAACTGCTTGCGGCATGGCACTCCACCGGAAGACAGTTGATCGTGCGTTTCCTCTACGACTGGGAGGGGAATGCCAGGGAACGGGAACCAGGAAGCCTGGACCAGATCCTCACACACATGTCACAGACCGCGGAGGTGGTGAACCAGTACACCGACTGCGTCTATATCCTCCAGGGACTCTTCATAGGCTCCTGGGGGGAGATGCACGGCTCCAACTATGAAGGGTATGAGCAGATGCTCACCCTCATCAATCATCTTGAGTCGGTCGTCTCCGAAGACATCTTCCTGTCTGTCCGTACGCCAAAGCAATGGCGTACACTTTCCGGCTCGTCCGAACCGCCCGCGCAAGACCAGGCCTTCGACGGTTCCCTGCCGTCGCGGCTTGGACTCTTCAACGACGGGATGCTTGGATCAAGTACAGATCTTGATACCTACTGGGATCCGAATGACCCCGGCTCTGCCCCGCTCACCGGGAAGCTCACCCGCGAAGAAGAGATCGCCTTCCAGAATCAGCTGTGTAACTATGTACCCAACGGCGGCGAAGTAGTCATCGACAATCCTTACAACGACTTTGAAGCTGCCGTAGCGGACTTAAGCGCCTCCCACGTTTCCTATCTGAACGGAAGCTATGACCAGAATGTACTGGACAAATGGAAGGCCAGTACATGCACGGAAGATTCCCCCTATAACGGGATGAGCGGCCTTGACTATATCTCCGCGCATCTGGGATACCGTTATGTTGTCAGAGATTCTGATTTCTCCCACGCCGGCCCCTTTGAGGAGGACGCCCGCCTGACTGTGACCCTGGAGAACACAGGCTTCTCAGGCTGCTACCGTCCTTTTAACGTCTCTCTGTTCATGAGACATACCGGTACACAATGGACATACAAGATACCGGTCGAGACTGACACACGCTTCTTCACATCCGGAACCGTGAATCTCCTTGAGATCCCGCTGAATGTCCATGATTACATCGCCGGAACTTATAACCTGTATCTGAAGCTTAGCGATCCGGTCACCGGCTGCGAAGTCCTCCTTGCCAACGACGCCCTATTCCACGAAGAATACGGCTGTCCCCTTGGAACCCTGGACCTTAGTATCCTCCCTGAATTCTCCAAGTAACACCTGTTCTTCCGCGCCTTGATTGGCGAACCTGATGATCCTCCCGTCCGACCTCCTGCTCAATCGAAGGAAGAATCGAAGGCGCCTCCCCAGGTTCTTTCCCGGAGGAAGTCCGGCTCGTAAGATAACCGTCTGCCCGCTCCTCCATTGTCTTGCGTCTGTAAGGATCGCCTTGCAGCCGATCTCCCTGCCGTCTGCCTGTATCACCAGGCAGCAGTCCGCTTCCTCGCACAGACTGGCGAATCCGCAGTTCTCCACCGTGATCTTAAGCTGTTCACCCTTCCTCTTTACATCACGGACGACGAACCGGTATCCAAGATGGCGTCCGATATAATCATAGCCGCTTACACCGTGCCAGCAACCGGGCTCCTCCACCGTCTCATTCTTCCACACATTCAACCGTTCCTGATGATAGATACTGTTCAGATAAGACAGATGCATCCTTCTCATTGTCTCTGCCGCCAGACGGTATCCGATCTTCTCCGGGCCTGGAAGCGCTTCCCCGCCGTTAGGCACGCCGTCCATCTGCCGCTCCTGCCATCGAAGCTCCTCCTTAGGCGTCCGTCTGCCGGCCGCGTCCTCACCCTCAAACGCACCCTCACCATAGGTACCCAGATCTGAGGGCGAACCAAAGATCCCGTCATTGAAGAGAGCCAGCCGGTCTCCCATCCCGCTCCCTTCCGCTTCCTTTCCCATGATCTGACGCCGCTGGGCCGGGGTGCGCACCGCGAGATGGCATTGTCCCCTGGTTGAACGATACCAGATACGGGTAAGCGTACACAGCGACACCTCGTCAAGAAACCGGGATCCGTGCATTTCCCCCCAGTTACCGACCAGGATCCCCTGTACGACCAGGATATCCGCCGCATATCTGCAGATGATACCGCCGAGTTGTTCCATATGCCGTCTCACCAGTGTGAAATCCGAAGGCTCCCTGACCCGCGCCTCTCCTCTGATATCATAGGCAAACCGCAGGATCATCTGTTTCCCTTCCCGCCTGAAGAAGCGGAAGATCTCCCCGATATGAGCCAGCGCCTCTAAAGGTAACTCCTTTGCCCGGTAAGCGCCGATATCGATCAGCACCAATGCAAGCTGTTCCCTGCGGCATTCTTCATCAAGCCACGTCTCTTCTTCTACCGGACGCCCGTCCGCCGGAGGCTTTGCCGTAAACGTATAGACATGATACCATCCGCATCCGGGATTCGATAGCGGTTCACTGCTCTCCTTATATTCTGCCCTGACAAATCTTCCGCCGACCCTATATCTTATCCGCACTCTTAAGTCCGACCCCCATATCCATCTTCAGCACCTTGGCCTGGAACAATACGATCAGGATACTGTAGCACACCCTGAGCATATACCAGAGCGGCCTAAGCCCGGAATGCATACTCTTCCCTTCCTGCCGCAGATGCATCACCGCCGGGATCTCCACCACCCGGAACTTGATCAGCATCATCAGGGTCAGCATATTCGCATCCGGATACTTATCGTCAAAATGATTGTATTTCGAATAATAGAGAAATGCCTTCCTGTTAAGTCCCTGCAGCCCGGTGGTCGGATCCGAGATCTGATTGCCCGTAAGCTTACGGATCACGAACCGGAACATAGAATACACAATCTTCTTAAGGAAGGAAACCGGGAAATCCGCGCTGCCCTTCATGAACCTTGCGCCAAGCACAATGTCCGGGCATCGTCCGTCCTCATCCTTCTCCTTAAGCTTCTCAAAGAGGCGGGGAATATTGCTTACATCATGCTGCCCGTCTCCATCCATCTGGATCACATACTGATAATTCCTGCGGATCGCCCACTTATAGCCGGTCTGGAGTGCACATCCGTATCCCATATTGAAGAGCTGGGAGATCATGGGATACTGCATCTCCTTCACGATCCAGTTCGTAGAATCCGTGGAAGCGTCATTGATCACCAGGATATCCGCCCAATCGCTGAACTGATTAAGGTCTGTCAGCACCTTTCGGATATTGCTTCCTTCATTGTAGGCCGGTATAATAATCAGTAATTCTTTTCTCTTCATGCTATTACCTCTTATAAAAGCTCTAACAGCATCCTAAGCTCCTGTGCCTGTGTCATATCTTTCTTCGCTGCTGCTCCCCCAAGCGCCTTTCTCTTCTCCTTATCTTCTAATAACTCTATAATGCTCTCTGCGATCGCCTGCGGGTCAAGATCACAGAGGATTCCGTCATGCCCGTTCTCGATCTGCTCCCTGTTCCCGTTGCGGTCCGAAGCGATCACCGCGCACCCCAAGGTCTGTGCCTCCTGGATGGCTATGCTCTTCCCTTCGAATCTGGTGGCATGGACATAGAGATCCGCCTGCACATAGTAAGGATACGGATTCGTCACGGCTCCTAAGAGAACGAAATCCTCCTTAAGCTTAAGCGCCGCGATCTTCTTCTCAAGCTGCCGTCTCTCGCTGCCTTCCCCCAGCACATACCACCGGGCAGCGAATCCTGCGTCCTTCACAAGCTTCATCGCCTCTATGGCAATATCATACGCCTTCTGATACGTAAGCCTTCCGACCGTCAACAGGCGTGCGCCCGCATAATCATCCGGGAAACCGCCCTCTTCCTTCGCACGGCTTCTGATCTGATCCTGATTGATGATATTGTGGAAGACCTTCGTCTTCTTCCCGTATTCCGGATAGACCGCTAAGAAATGCTCTCTCACCTCGTCCGACACCCCAAAGATCCGGTCAAACCGCCCCCAGCAGTTCCGGTCCATCCTCCTGGTATATCCGGCGCTCCTGTAATCAATATGGATGAAGCCCGCCTTATGCCTGGCCTTCACATGGTCCGCCACATAGTAGGCAGACGCACCCTCCAGATACGCCACCGCCAGATCGAAGACCTCTTCCGTACGCACCGCGCCGTCAGATATCATCCGCCACAGAAGCTTATCCATCTGCAGCTTCCCCGCTTTCCTCATCTCCGCGAAATTACGGATGATACAGTGGATCTTGCCCAGATATCCGCCGTTTCGGAAGAATGCCGAACAGATGGTGCCCGCCATGGCAAGCTTCCCTCTTCCCGTCATCACGGACCGGCTGCTCACTCTCTGGTTCATAAGCTTCACATGGGGCGGCAGCTGCCCGATCATCTCTCCCTGGGCCAGGATCACATAGAGGGAAACTTCATACTCCGGGCCGTCAAGAATCCTCATAAGCTCCAGAAGCGCCGTCTCTGCCCCGGCACGTCCCATTGTATTAACGACGAACAGTATCTTCTTCATTGGTTTCCTCCAGAGTCTTCGTCACCTTCTCAAGCTCCTTTACGATAAACTCATTCTCCTGGTTCAGCAAGGCCACCTGCATGGCCAGTTCCCGGTTCTTAAGCATGAGCTGCGAGAGGATCACGCTGGTGCGCACTTCCTCGAACAGGAAGATGGCGCCCACGCAGAACAGTCCCAGACTCGTTCCCGAACCGACCCATTTCGTCCACTCGGAGAATCCCGGAAATGCTCCGATACAGATCAGCACAAGTCCCAGGAGCTCCCATACCACAGCAAAATTCACGGTGATCTTCTTATGCGAATTCATCCAGAAGCTGACCGCCATCAGCACAATCCCGATCAGGACGAACCCGATCCTTATAAATGTACTTATCATCCTTAAGCCTCCTCATTTGCATTTGCATTTGCCCGCCGGTCATAGACCTGCCCCGGCGGCTGTGTCCCCATTCCAGGCTTCAATATAGAACCCTTGCAGAATATGTGGATATCCAGATTCCGCTCCATATAGCGCAGCCGCAGATACGCCACCGTCCAGCCCGTGAATGCTCCGGCCACTACTCCGATCCCGTACCACAGCTCCGGCAGATTCTTCGCTATCATACTGCCTGCGAACGTCACCAGGCAGAAGCTAAGTGAGGTCAGCGCAGCCCCGGTCAGATCATCATAGTAATACAGGAAGATGATCGCGGAATACATCAGGAACAAGATGAAATACCCCGCCACCAGACAAGGGTAGATCCTGATGGTAAGCCTTGAGAAGCCGAACCTTGGCAGAAATACCATACACAGCAGATACAGGATGGTTGTGATGATGAACTGGATCCGCACCAGGCTCATCAGCTCATTGGCAAGCTGCCGGAACATCTCTTTCTTGGCAAGGTCGATATCAGACCCTTTCCCGCCGATGACCGCCTCCGAGTAATTCTTGTATTTGTCATGGAAATGCATCTCCACCCTCGCGATAAAGATCACCGTGGCGGAGATATTGGTAAACATGGCAAGACAGGTCGCCATATCATAGGGCTGATTACAGACGAAGGTCTTCACCAGCACCATCCGTTCTTTCCCCGTCCAGAACACGAAATTATGGACATACAGCCCCAGGATATAGAAGAAATTCGCGATCACCAGCTTCCAGTATTTCCGGAAATACCGAAGCACCGACTTATAGCGGTTGCTGTTCTTCGAAAAGTACCGCTTCACGGTGGACATCTCCAGGACTGCCGTCAGGAAGAAGCCCGTCATCAGGGCGAACAGCATGCTCTCCCTGATTCCCCAGTGCAGGACATATCTAAGGAAGAGAGAGAACAGGAATGCCGTCACCATCCCCGCCGAGAAGAACAATGCGATCTTCTCATACGCCTTCGCGATGGACAGATAGATCATGGAATAGAACACCAGCACCAGGGCAATGTAACCGCAGTACCCGGTGAACACATAGAATACATCCACCTTCCCCACGAAATGCTCCCACAGGCAGAACGGGATCCCCACCAGGCAGCTAAGGGTAATGTTCATCAAAAGTCCCACGTTATAGCAGGCACGGATGTCCTCATAACGTTCCTCAAAGATCACGTCCGACACATATTTGGACAGCACAGAGTTGAACGGAGCCGCCGTCAGCAGCGCGAAGATGAATATGTAGAGCATCGTACAGGAGAACAGCTCCCTCTCCACGAAGCCAAGCTCGCTGAACTTCAGGAAATACTGCATCAGAACCACATTCAGGATCACCACGCACATGGGCGTCACCGTCGATACCGCACTGTATCCAAATCCTACCACGAAGGTTGACAGGGTATTCTTCTCAAATATATGATTTAATTTCTCTCCTATGCCAGCCATTACTCCGTCCTCTCCTCTTCCAGGGACAGTCCCATACTGCCCGCAAAATCCTGATATATCTTACGATATGTCTCCCTCATATGCTCGATCCGATAGCCCGACATCACTCTCTGATAGCCGCTCTCCCCCATCTGAAGGCGCATCGGCTCGTTCCTCGCCATATCTATCATAGCCTGGGCAATCTCCTCCACATTCATGATATGGGTAAGGATCCCTGCTGCGCCGTAATCGTCATTCTCTCCGAAGATCAGCCCGCTGCAGTTCCCCACATCCGTGGCGATCACAGGCTTATGGGCCGCATAGCCTTCAAGGATCGTAAGCGGCTGCCCCTCGCTGATACTGGTCAGGATCGTCATATCCATCCGGCCCAGGTAATCTCTGATATCAATCCTCCCGGTGAACACCACATCCGTAAGCCCCATAGCCTCCACCTGTTCCTGACATTCCCCGGCATACTGCGCATCCTCGTCGCAAGGCCCCATGATCCACAGCTTAAGCCTTGGCTCTCTCTCCTTCGCGAAGCCGAATGCCTGGATCATCGTCTTCACATCCTTGATCGGCGTGACACGTAAGATGGCCCCGATATTGATCTTCCCCTCGTCCTCTTCCGTCTTCCCCGGAAGATTCAACAGACGTTCCACGGATACGCCGTTTGGCGTCACCATGGTCTTCTCCGGCGGACATCCAAGCTCGATCTGAAGCTCCCTGGCATATTCATACAGGCTCGTGACCAGATCCGCCCTGTCATACGCAAGCTTCGACATCTTCCGGAACTGCTCGATCCACACATTCTTGTAGACTCCCTTGACCCATTCCGCCCGAAGCAGCTCTTCTTCCCGCTCTCTGGTGTAGATCCCATGCTCCGAGATCATCATCCGGCAGCCATAGAGAGCCTTCGCCATACTCCCTAAGAGTCCGGCGTATCCGGTGGCGACACAGTGATACAGGTCTGCCTTAGGAAGCTTCATCTTAAGCGCAAAGAACATGGGAAGATACACCGAACGCATGGTCCACAGGAAATCCGCGAACACAAGCTGACTGTAATTCAGATCATAGTATTCTCTCACGATCTTCATGAAATCCGGTCCCATCAGCAATCTATCCAGGGAAATGCCCTTCTCCTGGAACATGCGGAACAGCACCTCCCACTCCACCCGCTGATTCAGCACCAGGCTGCGAAGCGCCCTGTATTCATCCTTATTCAGCGTATGCTTACGGCGGCCTTTGCGGTTCCAGTCCACGTCCTCCAGATACAGCTCGTGGACCTCTGTCACATTCTCAGGCAGTTCGTAGGTGAATTTCCCGCTCATGGAGCGGTTGCTGATGATCGCCAGGATCACGAATTCCAGGTTGGGAAATGACTTGATCAGGCCGTGCACCCAGCTTGATACACCGCCCGCCATATAAGGATAACAGCCTTCCACCACAATACAGACTCTCACTTGACTTCTCCTCTCCTTAGACTCTGATACGCTACTATCTCACGGTTCCCGGCGGCATAACATAATACCTCTCGTCGGCCGGCTCCATCCAGATGACAGCCTCCCGGTCACTAACCTCGATCAGATAGGCGCCGTCCTCCAGCTTCTTGAAGCTTCCTCCCTCCACTGATTCTACCGATTCGTTGTGAGTCCTCAAGATAAACCATACGGTCCCGCCGCCGCCTTCTGTCTCAAGCCGGATCACGTTGCCGGTCCGGCTGTCCGTATAATCCAGCGCCAAAAAACGGCGGATACGCACATCACATTCCGTCGCGGTCGTTCCGTCGAATCCGTCAAAAGCCGGACCAAAGGAATCCACTGTCTTCGCATAGTCCCTGGACAGATTCTCCCAGGAATCCTCAAGACTGTCAGGATATGCGACTCTTGTCATATCAAAGGATATGTTCGAATACCCAAGCGCCGTTGCCGCGCTCTTCATCAGGAGATCCCCCTTATAGGTATAGGCAAGGCCCTCCCCCAACGTGCTCTGCTTCGTCACATCCTCCGTCAGGAACTTTATGACCTCTGCGTCTTCTTCCTCATAATCCGCGACCACCGTCATGACAGAGCCAAGAATCCTCATCCTTAAGGCCTCTTCCATCTCCTTTTCCGTCATCCCGCCCGCATAAAAGGATGTAAAATCATAAGCGCCCGCGGCCTCCTGCATGAACGCCTGGTCCAACGCAAGCTTCTCACTCATGGCAAGCTCCGATACATTCGCAGCTGAAAGCCCTGTCTCCACCGCCTGCTCATGGAACATCTTCAGATAATACCGGAGCTGTTCTTCATCCGGTTCATTCTTATCCCGATAATCATACTGAGGCGCCATCATACAGGTGATCCCATGCGGATAATCCTGCAGCGACATTCCCACGTAAGGCCATACGATCTCTTGGAATACCTGCTTTACAGAACGGCTGTAGAGTTCATCCATCTTCTTACGGTTCTCATCCGCAAGCCCCGGGAATCCCTCGAACACCATACTCTGCGCATTCACGGCGGGATAGATCTCATAAGGGTATATCTCCGCCGACATCGCCGACAGAAGCCCAAGCCCCGTTACCCCTTCCATGTATCCGCCATTCACGGCAAATACATAGGCAGAGCCAAAGCTCTTGCGCCAGATCACCACCGGATAATCCTCCGTGTCTATGGATTCATCCTCCGGAATTCCCTTCATATATACCTTGGTCCCGGAAGCAAGCTGATACCAGGGAAACCGAAGCTCCATATCCTGATAGCCTCTATCCTCTTCCTCCACCGCCTGATAATATGTCTCTCCGCCCAGCAGGAATCCGGCGTAGAGATGAATGCCGTCCACGGTATAATCCTCTTCCCTTACCTCCCGGATGCCTAAGAGCTCCCTTACCTGCCGGTTCTTCCTGATAACAGACACATCGGGAAGGTTGCAGAAGATCAGATGCGTTCCCTGATCCACACAGTCCCTAAGGAACGTAATCTCCCCCGCCTTCTTCCAGTCCACGCTTTCCGAATCGATCAGAAGCAGCTCCGGCTGCTCCCCGCCCTTCTCCTTCTTCTGATACGCCGCCAGAGATTCATAGATACCGATATCCCGTTTGCTGTAGGTGACCCACTGCACGGCCGTCTGCATAAGCGTTCCTTCCGTATCGCCGATGCCGATCACCCTCCTGCGTGTGGCTGCTCCGATCCTCACTTCGCCGTCCTCTGCCGTCTTCCCGGCCGCTTTCCTTCCAACCGCCTTACCAAGCCGGATACTCTCCGGTATATATATATTTACCTTGGAAGGATAGTTCTCCGCCGTCTCTGAATAGGGATTCACCTCATAATCATTCCAGGTGTCCTTAAGCGTGTTGATCGTCATGCATAAGAAGAATACGACAACCATCAATATCATAATTGTGAAATAATTCCGGCGTGACACCATATCATCATCTCCTAATCATTTCCGTTGTACCCATAATCAATCGCAAAATTATACAGACTGTAGCCGTTCTGCCGCAGACGGTAGCAGACGAAACGATCCGTCTCCATATATACTTCCATCTCATTGGGATACAGCTCCTTAAATGCCTGCGCCCAGTAATACATATGGGACATGGTCACCCATCTGGCATCCTCGATATACGGCAGGATCCCGCCCTTGTCAGACAACGGTTTCCTAGCTCCTGCAGGAGAGACCTTCCGGTCCGGTATCTCGGAGTTAATATAATCCCTGTAGTAGAGCGGCACCTTCTCTATGAAGAAATACACCGTATCTGTCGGTATGGTGACCTCCGTATTCTTGTTGACGGACTGCATCTTCCTTAAGAATGTGATCATCTCATAGTGATATCCCTTATCCCCGATCATCTGCCGTTCATCATTGGCAGAACAGATCGTCCATGAGACATTGCCCCGGTTATCGTGGAGGATATCTGTCAGACAGGTGACCGCTTCATTGGTCTCATACGCGGTAATATAGCGGGGCGAGCGGATACCCGTCTCTGCCACGATCACGCACGCCGCTATAAGCCCGGCCATGGAGAGCACATTCATAGCCTTCGGCCATCTGCATAAGCTTAATATCACCGCATCCAGACAGAGGCTCCACACCGCCGCGATCCCGTACACCAGATAGACCGGGTATCTCGTAACCTCTATAAGCTGGGGAAGCCCAAGCACTTCCGACACCTGCAGCATGGCAAGCAGCCCTGTAAATATACTTAAGGATATCAGCACTGCCCCATACTCCGCCTTCCGAAACAGCATCCACAAAAGCCCCATAAGAAATGCCACGGCGATGCTTCCAAGCAGGATCTTGACTGCCATGATATTGTCATTCATTACATAATAGTCGATCCTCTCAAGGATACGCGCGGTCTTCTTGGGCGTAAACATTCCCGCCGCCCTGGCTAAAATGCCCTTCGAAGAGTTCTCCTTGTCCGCTTTCTCAGCTTCCTTCCCGCCGTCGTCTGCATCCTTGCCGTTGGTACCGCCCGAATCCTGACTCCCGGAAGACAGCATCGCCATCCCCCAGTTCAGTGACCCCTGAAGAGGCGTCCCCGTCACATAGGCAGCCGCCATTGGAAGGACAGCGATCATAAGCCCCGCGATCCCCGCCGCCACGATCCGCTTCAGATAACGCCAGCGGAAGCATCGGAAACAGAAGCCTGCACCGATCCCTACACAGAGCAGTCCTGCAATGATCGTATCATAGAAATGCGCCGCCAGAGTCATAGAGATGCTGACAGCAAACAGGATAAGATACAGGTTCACCACCTTAAGTCCCTTCTCTTCCCGGCCCACTGCCGCCGTAAAGTCCCGCTCCCTTAGGAATGCAATGGCAAAACAGGCGGCGGGCAGGATAAAGAGCATCCCGAATTCCTGCGGCAGTGACGCATAATATCTGTAATAGGCATACTGATAGAACACATCAGACAGTATATAGACCACGGTTCCGATATAAGGCGTATACCTGGCCCTGCACACCGTCTTTAAGAACGCCAGCAGCATCAGATGGATCATCACCGTCTGCACCAGGTAGAAGACCCTAAGCACCACATAGACCGGAATCGCAAATACCGCGTGCAGATAATAGACCACACAGTGAAATCCGAAGGGATAGACACCGTCCGCGAATATATGATTGCTGTTCATCTCATTGATCCAGTGATTATGCAGCACAAGGTCAGACGCACAATAGCCGTAGACATGAACGGTGTTGAGCCCATACATATATAATACCAGTACAATGACCGCACAGGTAAGAAGCACATCCATCCAATGTCCGCTCATCCTCATCCCCATCCTGCCGGAAGACATCTTCTTAAGCTTCACGCCAAGCTTCATAAGAAATGTCTTCCTCCCCATCTCTTTACCGGCAAGAAGGCTTAGTTTCTCAATCCCTCTCTCCAGATACAGACGGAATGACCCCTTATGCTTCCTTACAAACTCCGCGATAAAGGGCGCAAGAGTTCCAAGTATCAGCGTCAGGCGAAAAGACAGATGCAGAAGCTCCAGCAGAAACACCAGATTCATCACATAGAAATTACCCGCCATAAAATAGATCATAAACCTTATGGGGACATTCGCAAAGCCATGAAGCTTCTTGTGCAGGAACAGAAAAGGCAGCAGCAATGTCACGGCCAGATAGGCCGCCGATACCCCTGTGGCCTGCAATACAGTAAGCATAGTCATTGACATGGTTATTGCCTCCTTGTGCTAAAGATTCGGATCAACTCTAACGTCTCGTTGTTGATCACCACATCGGATTTTTTCAATGCCTCCATCGTCTCAAAGAAGGCTTCCCGGTCCTGTCTGGCAAAATAAAGCTTCAGTTTGCAGACATACGCCTTCATTTCATCCGGATACTGTTCCTCTATCCGCCGGCACCATTTCTCTGCCGTCCCATAATCCTTCATCTCCAGGATACGCAGGAAGACGGCCTCATACCCATCAAGGCTAAGCCGCGCAGGATCCTTCCCATAGAGAGACTCCGCCGTCTCATCCATGGTCTCCACGAACTTGCGCTGTTCGTGCTGTGAGAACACATGCTGCTTCAAGATATGGTCCATATATTCAAGGAGAAGTTCCTCGCACTCCGTCTGATCTGTCTCTTCCTCCCTGATCTGGCGCCGCATCTTCTGCACATAGAGCCGGAACTTGTTCAGCTCGTCCGACAGGACAGCCGCCGCATAGTGGGCAGTCTCCGAATCCTCACTGTCAAGCGCCAGCGTGATAGAAGACAGAGAATCCTTGATATCCTTGCGCATGATATTCATCATTACCATACGCAGGTTCTTCTTCTCATTGACCAGGATCGCTTCCTCCAGCGGGATGATATCCCGTTCCACCTCTTCGTCTGCCCGGACATTGGTCTTCACACGCTCCTTACTGAAGATGACGTCCGCAAGATCCGTCCCTCTAAAGAACACGATTAGATAGATCAGATGGCTGATTCCAAAGAACAGCGGCGCGATCACCGGACACAGCAGCATCACGATAAAACGGATCAGGTATGTCCTCCTGTTATCATAGAGAATCCCGCCCTCCTTCTCGGCGGTCACCGAACGTGCAGGCACCATAAGAAATACGCCCGCCAGCAGATAGATGACGGATACAACCAGATTCACGATCAGGACGATCAGGAAAATATATTCATCCCTCGTCATAATACTGCCTCCTCATCAATCCGGCACTCATATCCCAGGTTCCCGAATCGCTCGATCACTCCGCCCGCGCTCTCCTTATCCGTATTGGCAAGAAGCACATACAGCCTGCCTCCCCTTAAGATACCCAGATAATCCGACTGCCGTATTGCCTGCCCAAGCGACCTTCCCACGCTCTCATAATCCTCTGTCCCGGCAAGAATCTCAAGCAGTATATACTCTGTCAATCCCTTATTCTTCGCATCAGAGTAGGCCTTCGCAAGATGTGTGAATGCTTCCTCATCCAGCACATTCGTACCCTCCACATAGCGCTGGTTGTGCAGCGCTTCCAGGTACCGGTTCGCACGCACCACCGCATTCTGGATCAGATAACCTACGATCGTGAGGCGGTTCGCCTCTCCCAATGTCATGCGCTCCCACGGTATTCCCCAAAGCATCAGGATGAGCTGCATATCATCCTCCGAATAGACGGCGCTCGCCATCATCGGCATCTTCTCGGCCATATCCCGGTTGATGTAGACACGGCGTTCCTTAAGGTCGCCGTACATCGCATCCATATCCGTGTATCTGATGGAATTCCCAAGCTTACGCGCTTCCGGCGAAGTCGCGGAAAAAAGCCTGGCATAATCCCCGTTCGCCACCGTGTACACCGCCACATCCTCGCAATCCATCAGCCTTGCAAGCACCTGCGCGGCATAGAACAGAACCTCCTCCTGTCCATACTGTTCAAGGCTTGACGATACATCATAGATCTTGCCAAGGCTCTCCTTGTGATTGACGATCTGCGCCTCGAAATTATGCTTCATCCTGACATTGCTGTCGTTAATATCCTCAATATCCCTGATCTGTCCGTTCAAATACTGGACCCTGGATGCATTCTCACCCTTCACGAACCGAAGCTGATCCCTCATATATCCAACGACCAGACCGACGATGAAGAGCTGCGCCATCCACACATATGTATTATAATCCAACAGCACCTCAAACCCGCTCTCTGCGCGCATCCTGGTAAGACAATACCCCACGATCGACAGAAACGCGGTAAAGACAGCCTGCTGCTGTCCATAGACCACCGCAAAAAGCAATACATACAGCAGGAACAGGTCAAGCCTTGCCAGAAATGCACTGTCCGCTGCCTGAGCGCTTAACAGATATACCGGGATAAAACAGATCAGCGCTTCGGCAAACGGAATCAGAGCCTTCACAATCCTCCGGGTATGATTCCACGTCTTCACAGCCAGCCCGCCGCCGTCGTCCTCATCCGTGATAAAAGAAGCACTGTGCCGCTTCATAAAACGGACAACCGGTTTGATCCCCTTCTCATATCCATTGAAGATCTCATAAGAGAACTCTTCTCTATATCTGCTGCAGTCCAGCACCAGACGATTGCTCATCCCTACCGTATTGTCGACAACCTCCACGCCGGAACCCATCTCTTCGCGGATCTTCTCTGCAAGCGTAAGCTCTCCCACCTCTTCCATGGAGGAGATGTGATAGATCGGGAACTTAAGCTCCTCCTTACAGATCACCCGATAGGAAAGCTCCACCGCATCATTCAGATAGATCATGGAGAACGCCCTCCGGTCATTGGCCGAGATCCGCCCAGTCTTAAGTCCCTCAAGGATCATACGGAAACAAGGCGCATTCTCCAGCTCTCCCTTCTCCGGCGTCCAGTAGAGATGGTCGAATCTTAAGATCCTCGTATCCATATTCTGAGTCTTATAATAATTCGTACAGATCTCCTCGCCCTGAGTCAGCGCCAGCGCCTTAAATCCCTTGGGCGATACCGGCTCGTCCTCCGCGATATTGTCGATATACGCGTCGCCGAACACCTCCTCGGAGGAGAAATAAATAAGCCGCCCCGTCTTGACCATGCTGAATGCAGACAGAATATTCATGACGCCTGCCGCATAGCGCACCGACTCCTGCCTCGCCTTATCCTCCCAGTCAAAATTCGTATCATAAGCCCCCATAAATACCGTCACGTCCGGCCGGATGCTCTCGAAGATATCCTTGATACTCTCACTCTCATACGGGAACTGATACTTTTCAAATACTCGCTTATAAGAATAGCGGCTGTCCCTCTGGCCTGTCAGTAAATATACCCGATGACCGTTCTTATTCAGTTTGTCGATCATCGCATTCATCAGCACGCTGCCGCCGCCTATCAATAATACAACCATATCCTCACCGCTCTTTAATAACTTTTTATCACATATAAAATTATATCATTTTGAGATTAAAAGTCAATACAGGCAGACAGGCAAAAAGCCCTTGATGAGCTTAATCATCAAAGGCTTCTTTCATTTTATCCATAAAACCTTTTCGTTTCTTAC
>CANTDX010000027.1 GCA_947652615.1 uncultured Dorea sp.
CAGTTGTCAATCTTCGGCTGGAATCTCATTCATTGAGATTCCGAGAAGTTATTGATCTCCCCATGTTTCCCGAGACTTTCATATGGAATCTGAGCTTTTTCTAATATATTTCCGCCCATTTCCCCTTCGGGGGCAATCATATGAAAGCCTGCGTCTTCTCTGATTCTGGCTATGCACTCGTATGCCCTTGCTCCGGCCGTTTTACTATAACCAAGCCCCAGGGCGGCCATGCGTCCGTCCAGGCTGTCGCTTCCTTTCATTCCCGCCTGACCGCCGAGCCCGGCAATCGGATTAACGAGAAAACCGATTCTCTTCATGCCGTTCTACATTCCTTCCGGGTGGAGCATGATCTTGACGGCCTGTCTGGACATGAATACTTTGAAAGCTTTTTCCATATCTGAAAGCGCATAATGATGTGTGATCATCGGCGTTACGTCTATGCGTCCGTCTTCGATCAGCTGCAGGCATTCCTTGAACTCTTCACGAGTATAGCAGATGGTGCCGTGTATGTCAATTTCGCTGCGCACAACCTTGCCAAGGTCCGTAGGCGCCAACTGATGGAACAGGCCTGTGATATAGTAGTGGCCCGTTTTCTTCAGGGAATTCATGGCAATCTCCACTAACGGAACGGCTCCCGCGCAGTCATGAACGAAATCCAGCATCTCGCCGTCCGTGATCTCGCGTATCCGCTTGATGGGGTCTTCGATGGAATTATTGATCACATCATCAGCCCCAAGAGTCTTGGCCAGTTCAAGACGGTCTCTGTCGCAGTCAGCTCCAAGAACGATAATCTTGCGTGCGCCGCGAAGCTTTAGAAGCTGTGTAGCATACAGGCCGATGGGACCGGGGCCTAAGACCATGACGGTGTCCTTGGATGTGAGGGGCATACGCTTGACCGTGCGGTACGCGGAAGCCACCGGGTCTGCTGCCGCCCCGAAGTCGTAGCTTGTGGTATCGCGAAGCTTCACCAGTACCTTCGCCGGAACGCGGACATACTCTGCAAAAGCGCCGTCTACGTGGATACCGGTCTCGATCAGGTTGTCGCAGAGCGGCTCATTTCCCTCGATACAGTATTTACAATTACCGCAGCCGATCACGATGCATGCGCTGACACGGTCGCCCACCTTCCAGTCCCTTACCTTTGTCCCGATTTCCACGATATCGCCCGCGAATTCGTGTCCTGGGATCAAGGGATAAGGAACTTCCCTGGTTCCTGCAAGGATCGGTCCGTCAGAGCCGCAGAAGCCGACGGATTTCACCTTCACTATGACATCATCCTCCCGGCATACTGGCATTGGCACATCCTTGATCGCAAAGCCTGGTCCTGTATGTTCTTTAACTACTGCTAACATTTTTTGTCTCCTTTCTACTATGCGTTCTGGTTCAGTTTCTTATAGGCACGCCATGTAGTTGCGAACTTATCCCAGTCTGTCAGACCGGACTCGTCGATCTGAGATGCCAGCGCTGCCTTGTGCGGGGCGCTCTTAACCAGTTCCGGGTTCTCGTATGCTTCCTTTGCGATGGAACGGAACGCTTCCACGAATTCATCAATGTCGTCTTTGGAATAGGTTTCCACCGGTTCTGGTGTAAATGGCTCCGGAATCACCCTTGGATGGTGGCTGGCAAAATAATCCTGGAATCCATAATCGACGATCCGCCTGCAGATGTCGTCGGTCGTGACTCCCGTATCCTCTGTGAGCTGCTCCCAGCTAAGCCTGGCCTGTTCCATACGGAATCTTCCTTCCGCCATAGGCATGCTAAGTCCTGAGATTGTCAGCAGCTTTTTCAGCATATAGTTATTGTTCAGGATAGACAGTTCGGCGATCTGCTTCATTCCATCCGGACCAAGAGAGCGGATATAAGCGTAGGCGCGTACCAGAACCGCAGGCACGCCGTAGAACTTTCTTAATTTCCCGATACTGTCCGGATGGTCGTAGTCGAAGTAATATTTTTCTCCGTCAAATTCTACCGTCGGAACTGCCGTAAATCTTCTAAGCTTATCGGAGACGCACTGGGCGCCTGCCGCCGGTCCCTGGCAGCCGTGAGGTGAGGAGAAGGATTTGTGCAGGTTATAGTGGCACATGTCGAATCCTGCGTCTCTTGCCCGGGTAATCCCGAATACGCCGTTTAGGTTGGCCTGATCATAGACACAGAGACCGCCTGCTTCATGCACGGTATCTACAAACTGGCGGATACGGTCGTTGTAGATTCCCGTGTCTTCAGGATTGGTGATCATCAGAGCCGCCGTATGCTCAGATACCGATGCCTTCAGAGCTTCCAGGTCCGGCAGCCCGTCCTTGTCCGGGTAGAGCGTGATCAGTTTATAGCCTAAGGTTGCAGCCGTGCCGGGGTTGGCGGGATGTGAGAGGATAGTGGTTATGATCTCATTGCGCTGTTCTCCTTCGCCGTTGGCTTCATGATAGGCCCGGATGGTCTGCACATTGGCGAAGATCGCCTGGGAACCTCCGGACGGCTGGAGGCTTACGCAGTCCATCCCGGATATTGCCTTCAGGTATTCCTGGTCACGGTACATGATCTCAAGGATTCCCTGAAGGGTGCTTTCATCCTGGTAAGGATGAAGTTCAGTAAGCTTGGGGGATCGAACCATTTGCTCGTTGATCTTGGGGCTGTACTTCATGGTGCAGGTTCCAAGACCGATGTCAATATTGATATCCGTTCCGATGGTCTCCTGGGAGAGACGCATATAATGCCGCAGCACCTGCATCTGGGACATCTCCGGCAGCGCCGGCATCTTCTTCCTTAGAAGTCCCTGGGGGACTAAGGATTCTCCGCTGCCCACACATTCGGTGATATGCTCGGATGCAAGGGGGATCATCACGCCCCGTTCCCCCGGATTCCCCAGTTCCATGATAATTGGTTCGTCCCATCTCGCTTCGTGGAAATCACGGTCTGTTCTTATATATCCCATATCACTGCCTCCCTTCTGTGATCGCCGTCAACGCGGTTCTTAGATTCTCGATCTCTTCTTCTGTTGTCAGCTCTGAGATACAGTACAGCGCGCTCTGTCCGTATTGCGGGAAATCCCGGCTTACGTCCTTGCCGCCGAAGATCCTGCGGGCAAGAAGTTCCTGGTTGATCTCCTTGACCGTCTTTCTTGTCTGATCAAAATTGATCACGAATTCCTGGAAATTCGCTCCGCCGAACAGATTCACCGTGATGTTCTTGATTTCAGATAGTCTGCGGATGGCATAGCTTGTCTTCTGCAGGATGGTCTCGCCCAGCTCATACATCCCTTGAGGTCCCATGCTTGCAAGATAGATGCCGGCGGTGATTCCCCAGAGGCCTGTCTCTGTCCCGAAATACTCATTGGCATTCTCGCGGCTTCCGTGGGAACAGCGGTAGTTCATCGCGCGGCCCCATCCGTAACGTCCGTCTTGCCCGGTCTTGGTAATGCCGTACATATAGGTGGGGAATTGTTCGGCAAGGCCAAGATCCTGATTGCACGCAATGAATCCGGCCTGCCCGCCGCCAAACTGCATGTGCATCCCAAGCGGCTGGATATCCCCGCATACCAGATCCGCACCCAGGTTCAGCGGGCTCTCTACGATGCCAAGTGATGCAGCCTCCGGCTGCGCGATGCAAAGAGCCTGGTAACGATGTGCAAGTGCGGCGATCTGTTCTGCCTGTGTCTCGAAGAATCCCAGATAAGACGGATTCTCATAGAATACAGCCGCCGCACCGCCGTCCTTTAACTTCTCTTCCAGATCTTGCAAGTCCATAAGGCCTGTCTGGGGATCGCTGCCAACCGTGATAATCTCACCTGCATTCCTGCAGTATGCGAGAGCCTGTGATCTGATCTCCGGGTTCATGGTAGACGGAACCAGGATCCGTCGGTTATCGTGCCCCTTCGCCGCCTGCGCCCGAAGTGCGATGCAAAAGGCAGAAGATACCGACTGCCCTGCGTCGTAAGTCGTATAGCTTACGATATCCGCATCCAGAAGTTCACCCATCATGCTGGTGTATTCGAATATGGCCTGCATCTTTCCGTGATCGGAGTATGTATCCCCGCAATAAGCGGTCAGAAATTCCCCGCGCATGTTCAACTCGTCGCAGATGGCAGGGACCTGATGACGGTAACATCCTGCCCCGAGAAAGCTTACATAGTCCTCTGTGGTAATGTTTCGGTTCAAGATTCCCATCACATGCCGCTTCAATTCGTATTCGTTAACGATCGGCTCCGGAAGATCCAGCCGCTCCTTGTACAGCAGGTCGTCCGGGATCAGGCTTTTGTAGATCTCATCAATACTCCCTACGCCCAGCTCATCCAACATCTGCTGCTTGATCTCGGGAACACTGTTCGGCATATAAGGGTGGACAAATGCTTTGTCCTTTCCTGTAACTCCCATTTGCTTTTTCATCTCCTTTTCGTTCAATATTTTCATCATATATGAATATAGTAATCCTAAAAAACGGATTTGTAAATAAGAAGAGTGAGACAGTGTTTTCTATCGTTTTGTTATCTAATTAATTTTCTATAAATATTTCCACAATAATTTATAAATTACCAGAAATACATTGACATTTCTGGTAAAAATATCTAGTATAACCGTTAGATATCTAATTAATATTGAAGCGTGTGCTTCGAAAAGACAGGAAGGAAGACGGGAAAGTGAAGAATATAGAAGAAGCGTCTATATTTATCGTACTGCATCATTTGCTGCATCTGAGTAAATATCAGGCGATGAAGCGGATGGAGACATTAGGATTAAAGCCGAGCCAGGCGGGGATACTTTTTATACTGAACTGTGAGGGAGGGATCTCTCAGCGGCAGTTGGCGGATAAGATCGGGATCAGGCCTTCGTCGATGACGGTAGCGCTCAGGAAATTAGAAGAGCAAGGCTATATCAGGAAGGAACCGGATGCGAAGGATCAGCGGATCATCCGTATAGAGCTGTCCAGGCGGGGGAAGGAGTGTATCGAAGAGCTGGAGGGTGTCATGAAGGATATGGAGGAAATGCTGTATCAGGGGATTACACCCGAGGAGAGAATGCTGTTACGGAGACTGATTCTTGAGATGAGGGAGAATCTGCTGAATTCCAAAGATTTTAAGGGAATGGATTTCAAAGATATAATAGAGAAGACGACAGAAGGGAAAGGTGAGATATGATAAAATTATTCAAGTTCTTAAAACCATATGGAGGTGCGGTCCTTGCAATCCTGTGTGTATTGGTTGTACAGGCCTACTGCGACTTGTCTCTGCCGACCTACACATCAGATATCGTCAATGTAGGGCTGCAGCAGAAGGGGATTGATGAGAAGGTACCGGAGATGATCGGTGAGGAAGATCTGGATCATCTCCTGTTGTTTGTACCGGCTGAAAAGCAGGAGACAGTAAAGGAAGCTTATGTTGCCAAAGAAGCGGTTTCTGAGAACTATGAAGGGAACGTGCTGGAGCTTGCGGAGGATGTGAAGGAAGATAAGGACAGGGTAGAGGAACTATCGGAGATCCTTGGCAGACCAATGCTTCTGTGCAGCGGGTTCGACTCTGGCAGTGATTCTGCGGTTGAGATGGAGAAGCAGATGAAGCAGCAGATGGAAGAGCAGATGAAGGAGCAGGCTGACCGGCAGCTGCAAGAAATGTCAGCGAGCGGGCAGGCACCGGACGGTCAGCCGGAAGAGCTGCGTGAACGGACAGAAACTCAGATGCCGGATGTCAGCCAGATGACGATCTACGAGATATTCGGGATGATGGAGGAGTCTCAGCGGGACGCGGCCATAGAGTCGATCGAGGAGCAGTTTGCCGCGATGCCGGAGACCATGGTGGAGCAGTCCGCCGCAGTCTATATCGCCGGCGCCTATGAGAAGCTTGGAGTTGACCTGGACCGCCGGGAGACGAGATATATTCTTGTGACCGGGGCTAAGATGCTGGCGCTGGCAGCCCTTGGTATGTTGGCAAGTATTCTGGTAGGGCTTCTGGCATCCCGCGTGGGAGCAAGGATCGGTCAGACACTCAGGAAAGATGTATTCCGCAAGGTGGTTGGTTTCTCTAACGGTGAGTTCGATAAGTTCTCGTCAGCGTCTCTGATCACCAGGAGTACGAATGATATCCAGCAGATTCAGCTTCTTACGGTGATGATCCTTCGTATGGTAATGTATGCGCCGATCATGGCGGCAGGCGGGATCTTCAAGGTATTCCGTACGAATGTGGATATGTCATGGATCATAGCGTTAGCGGTCGCATTGATTGTGATGGTGGTTGCGGTGCTCTTTATCGTAGTGATGCCGAAGTTCAAGGTGGTTCAGAGTATGGTGGACAGGCTGAACCTGGTGAGCCGTGAGATTCTGACGGGACTGCAGGTGATCAGGGCATTCAGCACGGAACGGTATGAGGAGAAGCGTTTTGACGGCGCCAACAGGGATCTGACGAAGACGAATCTGTTCGTGAACCGTGCGATGACCTTCATGATGCCGATGATGATGCTGATCATGAACGGGATCGCCGTGCTGATCGTGTGGATCGGAGGGCACAGCATCAACGACGGCAGTATGCAGGTCGGGGATATGATGGCATTCATCCAGTACACGATGCAGATCATTATGTCCTTCCTTATGATCTGTATGATTTCGGTCATGCTGCCAAGGGCGGCAGTTTCCGCGGATCGTGTAGATGAGATCCTCACAAGCAGTACGCTGATCCATGACCCTGAGAATCCGAAGGATTTTGCGGGAAATGGAACCGGCGAGGTGGTGTTTGACCATGTATCCTTTCGTTATCCGGGCGCCGAGGAGGATGTGCTGCAGGATCTGTCGTTTACCGCAAGGCCGGGGGAGACGACCGCATTCATCGGAAGTACGGGAAGCGGCAAGTCGACGCTGGTGAACCTGATCCCGCGGTTCTATGATGTAACGGACGGAAGGATCACGATTGACGGTATGGATATCAGGGAGGTTTCTCAGCATGATCTGCGTGACAGGCTTGGGTATGTACCGCAGAAAGGAGTCCTGTTCTCCGGCGATATTGCTTCGAATATTCTGTACGGCAATCCTGACGGCAGCGAAGAGGAGATGACCCAGGCGGCCAATATCGCCCAGGCGGAGGAATTCATCGAACAAAAGCAAAAGGGCTATCACAGTCCGATCGCCCAGGGAGGCTCGAATGTGTCGGGCGGGCAGAAGCAGAGACTGTCTATTGCAAGGGCGGTTGCGAAGCATCCGGATATCTATATCTTCGACGACAGCTTTTCGGCGCTGGATTATAAGACGGATGTGAAGCTTCGTAATGCCCTGAAGACCAAGACGAAGGACAGCACGGTGATGATCGTTGCGCAGAGGATCAGCACGATCCTTCATGCGGAGCAGATCATCGTGCTGGATGACGGGAAGATCGTGGGCAAGGGAACGCATAAGGAATTGCTTAAGAACTGTGAGGAATATTATCAGATTGCGTCTTCTCAGCTGTCAGAGAAGGAACTGGAAGACGATATGAAGGAGGTGGGATAATATGAGCGGAAGAAGACGCGGGCCTATGGGTCACGGAGGACATGGGATGCCGGGAGAGAAGGCGAAGGATTTCAGAGGCACTATGAAGAAATTAATGGTGTATCTCGGCGCCTATAAGTTCCAACTACTCCTGGTGGGAATATTTGCGATCGGGAGTACCATTTTCAATATCGTAGGTCCTAAGATCCTTGGAAGGGCGACGACGGAGATATTCAACGGGCTGGTCGGTAAGATTTCCGGCGGAGCGGGGATTGATTTCGGGAAGATCGGCAGGATATTGCTGCTGCTGTTAGCCTTGTATGCATGCAGCGCTCTGTTCTCATTTGTCCAGGGGTATATCATGACCGGCGTATCCCAGAAGCTGACGTACCGGATGCGCAAGGAGATATCAGAGAAGATCAACCGCCTGCCTATGAATTACTTTGACAAGATGCCCCATGGAGAGATCCTTTCAAGGATCACCAATGATGTGGACACCTTAAGCCAGAGTCTGAACCAGAGCGCGACGCAGATGATTACGTCTGTTGCCACCATCATCGGTGTGCTGGTCATGATGCTCAGTATCAGCCCGCTGATGACGCTGATCGCACTTCTGATACTGCCGGTCTCTGTGGGTATGATCTCGGTGATCGTGAAGAATTCTCAGAGATACTTCAAGAGCCAGCAGGAATATCTGGGGCATGTGAACGGTCAGGTGGAAGAGATCTACGGCGGTCACATTATTGTGAAGGCATTTAACAAAGAAGAGGATGTGATTGCGTCATTTGACCGGGATAATGATATCCTGTACGAATCTGCATGGAAATCCCAGTTCCTGTCGGGAATGATGATGCCGATCATGCAGTTCGTGGGGAATCTGGGATATGTTGCGGTTGTGATACTTGGCGGATGGCTTGCCATGAGGGATGCGATCGAGGTTGGTGATATCCAGTCGTTTATCCAGTATGTAAGGAACTTCACACAGCCGATCCAGCAGGCGGCGCAGGTAGCGAATATGCTACAGTCTACGGCTGCGGCCTCTGAGCGGGTGTTTGAATTCCTGGCGGAGGATGAGGAGGATCAGACAGCGGAGCATCCGGTATCCATAGAAGGACTGGAAGGACGTGTGGAGTTTGATCACGTGAAGTTCGGCTATCATGCGGACCACACGATTATCCATGATTTCAGCGCGAAGGTAGAGCCGGGACAGAAGATTGCCATCGTAGGGCCTACAGGAGCGGGCAAGACCACCATGGTGAAGCTGGTCCTGCGGTTCTATGATGTGAACAGCGGTTCCATTCGGGTGGACGGGCATGATATCCGGAATTTCAACCGGAGCGAGCTTCGGGAAATGTTCGGGATGGTACTGCAGGATACTTGGCTTTTTAAGGGCAGTATCGAAGAGAATATCCGTTACGGCAAATTAGACGCGACCAGGGAAGAGGTGGTGGAGGCTGCCAAAGCGGCTTATGTCCATCGGTTCGTGCAGACGCTGCCGGGTGGTTATGATATGGAGCTGAATGAGGAGGCGAGCAATGTATCCCAGGGGCAGAAGCAGCTTCTTACGATCGCGAGGGCGATCCTGGCAGATCCGAAGATTCTGATCCTGGATGAGGCGACCAGCTCGGTAGATACGCGTACGGAGGTGAGGATCCAGAAAGCCATGGATAACCTGATGCGCGGAAGGACCAGCTTCATCATCGCACACCGTCTGTCTACCATCCGGGATGCGGACCTGATCCTGGTGATGAAGGATGGAGATATCGTGGAGCAGGGCAGCCATGAAGAACTGCTGGCACAGAAGGGCTTCTATGCGGATCTCTATAATTCGCAGTTTGAGAGAAGTGCGTAGTGCTCTGGCGGACCAAAGCAGAACGTAGGAAAATGCATAGCATGTTATGTAATATTGGCAAGAAAAACAGGACCGGGATATTCCCGGTCCTGTTTGCGGCATTGAAGCTGTCACAGGAAGTTATCTCATAGAATTCCCTGTCAATACGGATTTCACATGATCGATCTCCTGCTGGGAAGCCTTTGCTGCAGGCACATAATAGCTCTTCTCTCTTGCAACCTGATAGAGCTTCTCCTGGGACATCTCACACTCGTTGCGCATCTGTTTCAGGCATTGCTTCAGTTCCTTGTTCTCTGTCTGCGGGATCATCTCTCCAAAACGGGTCAGTTCACCGTTGACGCCTGTCAGGGCGTCGCTTACCATTGTTTTCTCGTCTAACATATCTGCTTCCCTCCTATAAGAATTTCATTAAGTCCTGCTTGTTCTTCATTGCAGAATTTGCGGCATCCTGGAAAAGTTTCTTTACCTCAGGGTCCTGTGCCTGGGAGGCATAGTCCTGCATCTTGCAGTGGCAGGTGTCATATCCACCGATCAGGTGGCGCAGGTTTTGTAAATCGAGTACTGATAATTCGGACATATCTGTTTCCTCCTTTAACTAATTTCGGGATTATTGTGTCCGCTGTCTGGGAGAAATATACTGTATATTTTTAGCATTTTTTGATTTTTCGATAAATTCATAGAAGAGATTCTGCATGGTGGGGAAGGTATGGTACATACATTCCGGATGCCACTGTACGCCGATGACGAACGCATGAGAGTCGGACTCGATCGCTTCTATGATGCCGTCGGAAGCGACGGCGGCGGTCTTAAGCTCCCTTCCCAGATCGCGGATGCACTGGTGATGGAAGCTGTTGACATACTCATTTCTATTGAGAATATTAGATAGTATGCTATCTTCTAAGACGGTAAGCTTGTGGCACGGGTCCGAGCGGTCGGCCGAGAGCTGCATATGATTCAGAGAAGCAGGCCAGCGAAGAGAGAGATCCTGATAGATATTTCCTCCAAGGGCAATGTTGAGGATCTGCATACCGCGGCAGACGGCGAGGATCGGGAGCTTTAAGGACAGGGTATATCTCATAAAGGAAATGTGAAATTGATCGGTACGAAAGTCGGTATGTCCGCGGTCTGTCATCAGTTCTTCCCCGAACAGCAGGGGGGTTACGTCATCGCCGCCGCAGAATAAGAAGCCGTCGCACAGCCTTCCGTAGCGGGGATAGACGCTTTCGTCCTGGGTACAAGGGAGTACAACGGGGATGCCGCCGGCATCTTCGACCGCCTGGATATATGTCTGCGTCACGAATTGGCGCTGGTTCGTGAATCCGCAGGATACGATTCCGATTACTGGTTCCATAGGTTCCTCCTTCTGGTCTGGATGCATTACAGTTCACGGACAGTCAGGCCGTGAACTGTAACACAAGATATGAGAGGGGAGTAAGAAATATGAGAAGAATAACGGAATCAGAATAGATTTGACGAAGCACCGATAAAGTGATATAAAATAAATCAGAAACCATACATGCAGCAGGGAGGGGTGGGGCATATGAACAGCGAAAAGGGATTCCTACGGTGGTTCGCGGACCAGAGAGTGGGGAAGAAGATTATGTATACATTCGTTATCACAACGGTCATCCCTCTGTTGGTACTGCAGGTCCTAATGCTGTATGTGATCTCCAATAATATGAAATCGAAAGTGGACGAGATCATGGTCAATCAGCTTGTACAGATATCGGAACGGGCGGATCTGACCGTTGATGTCTACACGAATCTGGTCTATCAGATCTATGCGGATGATGAGATCATCCAATGTATGGCCGACTGTCAGAATGCGTCTTCAAAGATACGAGCCCGTGCATACAGAGAGATATGCGGCAAGCTTAAGAGATATGGATTATCGACCGGCGGGATTGAGTGTATCAGTATCGTCCTTGAAGACGGGCAGGACATCACTTATGATTTTGGCATGGCGTCTGCGGTGGATAATCTGTGGGAAGGATACGCAGATAAGAAGAGCATTGTACCATACAGGATGGCGCAGGAGGGAGATACCGATATGGTCATCTCGCCTACGGAACGCATTTTGCGGGAAGGAGAGGAGACGCGGATCTTCCACATATCCAAACAGATGTATGACTTTGCAGATATCCAGAAGGGGCCGATCGGAACGGTGATCATGAGTATCGATGAATCTGTGCTGAATGCCGTATGCAGTACGGCACAGGAAGACGGGGAATTGTATACCGTTAATTTTATCGCCGATAAAGACGGCAACATCCTGACCTATCCGAATTCCTTCTATTCCGGGATCCTACTGTCTAAAGGGCGGTCCGTGAAGGAATTTGTAGAGAAGACGGGAATGCTGGAAGGAAGGACGGTTGCCGTTAACCAATATGAGAATGAGAATCTGGGATGGTATTTCTATAATGCTTATGATGAAGACTATATCTTGCAGGATGTCAGGCATATACAGTATATGACGATTGCCATAGGCGTGCTGCTTCTCCTGATCTCGCTCTTCCTGATACGATTTACCGTAAGGCTGATAGAGAGGTCTACGCGAAGTATCGTAGCAGGAATCGTGGAGGTACAGCGGGGGAATCTGGATGTACAGGTGAGCGTGGAGAGCCGGGATGAGATGGGGCAGATCGCCGATAACTTCAATACGATGACGGGGAAGGTTCAGGGCTTGATTGAAGACGTGAAGGCGGTGACAGTGAAGCAGAAGGAGGCGGAGATCCGTGCGCTGGAAGCTCAGATCAATCCGCATTTTCTGTATAATACTCTGGATTCCATCAATTGGATGGCGATCGAAAGGGAAGAGTATGAGATCAGCCGGATGGTGAGGAATCTGGGCGTGATCTTAAGGTACAGCGTGGATAAGAGCAATAAGAAGGCGACGGTGGCAGAGATGGCGGACTGGCTTGAGAAGTACGTGAGCCTTCAGCGGATGCGTTTTAACGATGCATTTGTCTGTGAGATCCATATTCAGCCGGAGACGGAGAAGCTGCGTGTATATAAGCTTCTGCTGCAGCCCTTTGTGGAAAATGCTATCATCCACGGATTTAAAGAGATCGAATACGGAGGGATCCTGCGGGTTGATGTGATGCTTTCGGAGTCGCAGGATAAGCTGGATATTATCATAGAGGATAACGGACGGGGAATTCCGTGTGAGATTGCCGAGAGATTCAATCATCCGGACAACGTTGATCCGGATGACAGAGGAAGTATCGGGCTTAACAATGCATTTTCCAGAATGCGTATGTACTACGGAAGCAGCGCTTCATGGAATGTAAGCAGTATCCCGGAGGTAGGTACGGTTATTACACTTAAGATTCCGGTGGAAGAGAGAGGAGAAACGGGCAGATGAGAATCGTGATTGTTGAAGATGAGGTCAAGATCAGGGAAGGAATCGCGAAGATGATAGAGTCACAGACAGACCACGTGGTCCAGGGAGAGGCCGTGAATGGGGAGGAAGGGCTTGAGATGGTCTTAAGGTTTAAGCCGGATCTGGTGATTACGGATGTCCGGATGCCTAAGATGGACGGCCTGGAGATGGTGAAGAGGCTCTATGAGTGCAAGGTGCCCCTCCATGCGGTGATCTTAAGCGGATATTCGGAATTCGAATATGTCCAGAGGGCGATCCGGTACGGGGTGGACGAGTATCTTCTGAAACCGCTGGATATCGATGACATCAAGACGATGTTAGATAAGGTGGAGAAGAAGATAAGGAGGGAGCAGATGACGAACGGGACGCCGGAACAGCATCTTAAGAATCTGATCACCGGAGAGGAGAAGGATCTGGAGAAGAACTGCGGTATCTTGAAGGACATCTGTGACTTCCCGGCAGTGGGGGAGTATGTGCTTCTGGCGGGCTATATCGGGTCGGCGGAGCCGTCTTACAGAGAAGAGGCGGAGCGCGCCGCAGAAGAACTCAGGGAGAAATACAGCGGCCTTAAGATTCACTATGTCTATGTGGAGAATGTGCAGAAGGGATATCTGCTGGGGTGCGGTGAGACAGGAGAAGGAAAGCTTGCCGCGTTGGAGAAGTCATTCTATAACAGATTAATCCTGAGATATCGGGACAGGCCGGCGAAGGCGATCTGGACCCGGAAGCAGTTCGAATGCCCGGAACAGATCCGGGATGCGGCAAGAGAGCTTGATCTCCTGCTGAGTTATGCTCTGGTATTGGAGCCGGAGGGGTGGTTGCCGTCTGCCGGGAGGATATTCCGAAGCTTGAGAAGGGAGCGGCAGATTTCCTTGCCTATATGGCGGAAGGACATTTCGAGATCGGGGAGATCCGCAAAGCCTTTATCAAGAATTACTATCTGATCAGTGATACGCTCCAGGAGATCGACCGTACCAGATATCAGCATTTCAGAGGTAAGAATCTGCTGCGCAATATCGAGAGCGCGGTAACCTGGCATGAACTGGAGAGCGCCTACAGAGATGTGGTTCAGGCGATCGCAGGGGCGCAGACGAAGCGTGAGGATATCAGCAATTATGTGATAAAGCGCGCGATCAATCACATCAGAGAGCATTACCAGGAGGGGCTTACGCAGGAAGAAGTGGCGGCTGTCCTTCAGATTACCCCAGAGTATTTAAGTACGCTGTTCAACAGAGAGATGGGGATTAATTTCTCTGTATTTCTGAAACAGTTCCGTATCAGCCATGCGAAGCGGATGCTGAAGGGAACGGATATGAAGGTGTATGAGATCGCTGATGCGGTGGGCTACAGTGATTCGAAGTATTTTCAGAGAGTGTTTAAGGAAGAAGTCGGCGTGTCTCCAGGAGAATACCGGCAGATGAAGTAGGTGGAGAAGATGAAGGTTTGTGTCAGAAGGATACTGCTTGGCGTGCTGCTTAGCGCGCTGGCTTTGCCGGGGTGCAGGCCGGCAGAGGATGAGGAAATGAGCGGTAAGGCCAAGGAGAGGGAAGAGATCGTTCTGTGGACATATTATGAGACCAAGATGCAGAAGGCGTCTATGGATGAGCTTGTCGCCGGGTTTAATGAGGCGCAGGAGGACTATCATCTGACCTGGGAGTATCACGGCCCGGTTACAGAGTTCAACAAGAGGCTGGCGATCGCCATTACGCAGAATCAGCTTCCAGATATGGTGATCCTGGATAATCCGGATATGTTGTCTTATATCGAGATGGATAAGCTTGAGGACATTACGGAAGAAGTGAAGGAGATAGAGGATCTTGACCAGTATTTTGCCAGTGCAATGAGGCCGGTGACGTCTGGAGGAAGGTATTACGGACTGCCGTTTTGCTGTAACAACGTGGTGCTGATCTACAATAGAGATATCCTTAAGGAAGAGGGAGTCCATGTGCCCAAGACATGGGAGGAGCTTCAAGGTGCGGCGAGAGAGCTGTCGGTTCCCGGCAGATATGGATTCGCTATGTCGGCCATAGACGGAGAGCAGGGGGCATTCCAGTTCGGAGCTTTCATGCTGTCGGCGGGGGATGGTCTTAATGAGGCAGGAGGCGAGGGGACGCTTGGTGCATTCCGGTTTATCCGGGATATGGCGGAGCATGGCTGGATGTCCCGGGATTGCGTGAACTGGTCTCAGAATGATGTGGCAAGGACATTTATCAATGGAGAATGCGCCATGATGGAGAACGGACCGTGGGTGTTCCCGGCATTGGAGGAATCGGGAATCAATTATGGCGTGGCTGCATTTCCCGCCGGAGAGCAGAATATGGGACTGCTTGGCGGAGAGGACATCGCGGTGCTTAAGGGGAAGAATGTGCAGGGAAGTGTTGCATTTCTGAAATATTACAGCCAGATATTCGTGATGCTGAATGTCAATCTGATGGCGAATTCCCTTCCGCCAAGGAAGGATGTGGCAGAATTGTCTTTGAAGGTCAATCCGAGATACAGGGAGGTCTTAACACAGATGGAGAACTGTATATCCAGGACAGACTGTGAGTATTGGACGGAATTGTCCGCGAAGCTTGCCGACGGGCAATACCGTGTTATTACAGGGGAGAGTACACCGGAAGAGGTGTGCCAAGAGATACGGGAAATGAAGAAGAACATGGCGGAAGGCGGCGGTTCTTAAGAAAATATCAGTAAGAATGAACAGGGTGGAGAATTCAGTTAAAGAATCTCCACCCTGTTTAATTTTTTAGAGTACAAAGCAGGAGGATATTTTCTTATACTTGACCTATCAAATGAAACACATCAAACAAATCAAAGGTGATTCAAGAAAGGCAGGAAAATTATGAAAAGAAGAATGGTAAGTACACTCCTGTGCCTGACAATGGCAGCAGGACTGGCAGCAGGATGCAGCAGCAAAGACAGCGGAAATAGTTCCGGCGGTTCCTCGTCATCAGGCGGCGGTGAGTCAGCAGGCGGCAAAGAATCCGTTGTGATCTGGGATTATTTCGAGACAGACGCCCAGAAGAACATGATGCAGGATATGATTGACGGATTCAATGAATCACAAGATAAGTATGAAGCATCCCATGTATATGTGCCGTTTGCTGATTATGAGAAGCAGTTAACGCTTGGTATGGCTTCCGGCGAGCTTCCGGACCTGGTGATCCTGGACGGATGCGGGATGGCTTCCTTTATAGAGATGGATCTGTTTGGAGATGTATCTGACGCGAATATCAGCTGGGATGAATACATGGAAGGGCCAATGTCCTCTACGATGGCAGACGGCAAGCACTACGGCATCCCATTTGCAACCAACTGTACGGCGTTGTTCTACAACAAAGACATCTTTGACGCGGCACAGATGGAATACCCAGATGAGAACACGACTTGGGAAGACTTCCGTAAGATGGCAAAGGCATTGACGAAAGACGGCGTGACAGGATTTGGCAATGCGGCTACAGGAACGGATGAAGGTACCTTCCAGTGTCTACAGTGGTTATATACGGCGGGCGGCGACTACCAGAATATCGGAGACGGCGTAGATGCGTATAACCTGATGCAGGAGATGGTTGCAGAGGGTTCCTGGTCTAAGGATTGTGTAAACTGGACGCTGTCAGACGCCAACAATAACTTTGTTGCCGGCAACCTGGCAATGCAGCAGAACGGACCATGGCAGATTCCTGGAATCGAGAAGGATGCTCCGGACCTCAACTATGGTGTGACAGTTCTTCCGAAGAAGGATGCAGATTCCGGGCAGGCGACTTCCATCCTTGGCGGTGAGAATATGGGCGCGGTTAAGCAGGATGATATGAGCGGTGCGATTGCATTCATGGAGTATTATGACCAGACAGACGTTATGGTAGAGTGCATGAAGCAGTATGGCTCCTTCCCTCCAAAGACAGAGGCGGCTCAGGATTCTTACTGGACAGACGATCCGATCCAGAAAGCATTCATCCAACAGCTTGACACCTCGATCCCAAGAGGACCAAGCGCATCCTGGCCGGCATATTCAGATGCGATCCAGACAGGCTTCCAGGAGGTAATGACTTCCGCGAAGACACCGGATAAGGCTGCAACAGATACACAGGCTGCAGTTGATAAGGTAAAAGAAGGAGAAAAATAGAACATAGAATACATGAGGGACAGGTGCACCCTGTCCCCTTTTTTAAAACATATTAGAAAGGATGGAATGAGATGAAGAAAAAGAACCATATAAGCACAAAAGCAGGGTTCCTGTTCGCGCTTCCGGCTGCCATCTATATGCTGGTTTTTGTCGGCTATCCGATGATACAGAACTTTATCTTAAGTTTCAAAAATGTAGATGTATATACATTCGCTGACAGTACGAAGCAGACATTCGTGGGACTTTCGAATTATACAGAACTGTTCGCGGGAGAGGATGCGATTCTGTCAACGGCTATTATCAACACATTGATCTTTACTGTTGTATCAATCTTCTTCCAGTTCTTTATCGGATTTGGATTAGCGCTCCTGTTCAATAAGAAGTTCAAGGGAAGCGCATTCTTCAGGGGCGTTACGATGATCTCCTGGCTGCTCCCGGTTACGGTTGCAGGTTTGTTGTTCAAGTTCATGTTCGCGAGCAAGGGCGGTATCATTAACCAGTTATTCATGTCCCTGCACCTGATCGACGCGCCTCTTGAGTGGCTGCTGGAACCGAAGCTTGCCATGGCTGCGATCGTTGTTGCCAATATCTGGATTGGAATTCCATTCAACATGATGCTTCTGATCACAGGTCTTACTACGATACCGGAAGAGATCTATGAGAGCTCGAAGCTTGACGGGGCGAATAAGCTTCAGACCTTGTTCCAGATCACGATCCCTATGATCCGGCCTGCGATCATGTCAGTGCTGACATTGGGATTTATCTATACATTTAAGGTGTTCGACCTTGTGTGGGTTATGACCAAGGGCGGACCGATCAATGCGACGGAGCTGGTATCCACTTATGCATATAAGCTGTCCTTTGAGCAGTTCCAGTTCAGCAAAGGCGCGGCGGCAGCGAATATTTTGTTCCTGATATTGTTTGTAGTTGGTATCTTCTATATTAAACTGATCAATGACGAGGAAGAGGTGATGTAAGATGAAGAACGAGAGAGGAAATTGGAAATTTTTTATCATTGGGATGATTGTGTTTGTAATCTTTATCTTCCCGCTGTACTGGATGATCGTTACAGCGCTGAAAACCCAGGTTGAGATCTTCCAGATCCCTACACCGCTGTGGCCCAAAGATCTGACCTTTGACTCCTTTGCAGATCAATTGTCATCTTCCAGCGATACGCTGCGCGGCTTCAAGAACAGTCTGATCATCGGAGCAGGAGCAACTGTGATCTCTACGATATTGTCAATCCCGGCGGCTTATGGACTTGCGAGATTCAAGTTTAGCGGCAGGAAGATCCTGATCCTGTATTTCCTGATGACACAGATGCTTCCGTCCACATTGATTCTGACATCTTTATACATTATGTTCTCGAAAATGGGGCTGCTGAATTCTTATATAGCGCCGATCCTGGCGGATGCAACCCTTGGGATTCCGTTCAGTATCATTATTCTGAGAACGTATTTCCTGTCCATTCCAAAGGAATTGGATGAGGCGGCGAAGATAGACGGCTGTAACAGCATCACTTCATTTACGAAGGTTATGCTGCCGATCGCAAAGCCCGGTATCGTGGTAGCGGCAGTGTTCTCATTCGTATATGCGTGGGGCGATCTGATCTATGGTATTACATTTATCACAGATCCGAATATGCGGCCGATCACTTCCAGTATCTATAATTACGTGCAGCAGTACCAGACTTTGTGGAATGCGACGATGGCGTTCGGTATTATTGCGATCATGCCGGTTGTGCTGATCTTCATATTCATGCAGAAATACATTGTCAGCGGTCTGACAAACGGCGCGGTCAAAGCGTAAATGCTGTGCAGTTCTTGTGTTAGTGAAGGAGGAATATGGGAATGGCTTTACATGCTATTGATTTAAGAAAGATAAAGATTCACGACCGGTTTTGGTCGAAACATGTGAATCTGGTCAAGGAGGCGATCATCCCTTATCAGTGGGATGCTATGAACGATCTGATTCCGGATGCGGAAGCCTCTCAGTGTCTGGAGAATTTCGAGATTGCGGCAGGCAGGAAGCATGGAGAATTCTACGGCGCGGTTTTCCAGGATACGGATATCGCCAAATGGCTGGAAGCGGTTGGATTCTCTCTGGCGGCAGAGAAAGACGAGAAGCTTGAGAAGAAAGCCGATGAAGTGATCGAGCTGATCGCGGAAGCGCAGCAGGAGAATGGATACCTTGATACATATTTTATCATCAAGGAGCCCGACCGCAGATGGCAGAACCTCTGCGAGGGGCATGAGCTCTATACGGCAGGCCATATGATGGAGGCGGCTGTCGCCTACTATCAGGGAACCGGCAAGACCAGATTCCTGGATGTAGTTCAGAAGTTAGCAGATCTGCTCTGTGAGACCTTCGGAACGGAAGAGGGGAAGATCCATGGCTATCCGGGCCACCAGGAGGTGGAAGTTGGGCTGATCAAGCTGTACCGCGTGACGGGCAAGAAGGAATATTTGGATCTGGCGAAGTATTTTATCGATGTTAGGGGTGTGGGAGAGAATTATTTCCTGAAAGAGATGCAGAGACCTGGTTATAAGAATATCTTCCCTGAGTTCGCAGGATACCAGCCGGCGTATTCTCAGTCGGACCGGCCGGTAAGGGAGCAGGACGCGGCAGAAGGGCATGCGGTCAGAGCGGTATATATGTATTCTGCCATGGCGGATCTGGCTTATGAGTATCAGGATCAGGAGCTTAAGGAGGCTTGCGTTAGGCTCTGGAACAATATCGTGAAGAAGCAGATGTATATCACCGGCGGGATCGGTGCGTCAGGTATCCTGGAGCGGTTTACTACGGACTATGATCTGCCGAATGATTGCAATTATGCAGAGACCTGTGCGTCTATCGGGCTTGCCATGTTCGGGATCCGGATGGCGAATATCACGAAGGATGCGTCCTATATCGATACGGTGGAACGGGCGCTTTATAATACGGTGCTTGCGGGGATCGCGCTTGACGGCAAGAGCTTCTTCTATGTGAATCCGTTAGAAGTGTGGCCGGATAATTGTATGGAGCGTACTTCGAAGGAGCATGTGAAGCCTATCCGGCAGAAATGGTTCGGTGTGGCGTGCTGTCCTCCGAATATTGCAAGGACGTTGGCATCGATGGGGCAGTATATCTATTCGGCAGGGGAAGGTGAGCTGTATGTGAACCTGTTTATCTCCAACCAGGCGGAGATCAGCCTTGGGAAGGAGACGGTAAAGGTGTCCTTAGAGACGAGATTCCCATTTGAAAATGAGATTCATATAACGGTTGACGGGGTTCCTGCAGAGGGCATGAAGCTGGCTGTCAGAATACCGGACTATGCACGGGGATATAAGATCGTATCGGCGGACAGTGAGGCGGCTTATAAGGAAGAGAAGGGATATGCGGTACTCATGCTGAATGAAGACGCGGGACTTACCGTATCCTTTGACGCACCGGCGAGATTCGTCCGTGCCAATCCGAATGTCAGGGCGGACTGCGGCAAAACAGCGGTTACGAAAGGGCCGCTCGTGTACTGCTTAGAGGAGATTGACAATGGGAAGAACCTGTCTGAACTGTATGTGGATACGAGGCAGAAGATAGAAGAGGTGGATTCGGAATTATTCGGAGGCATTACGGAGCTGGTTCTTAAGGGAAAGAGGATCGATGAAGCTGCATGGGATGGCGGAGAGCTATACGGGGAGTATCCGCTGTGCCTTAAGGATGTGACCTTGAAGGCGGTTCCGTATGCATATTGGAACAACAGGGGCATGGGGGAGATGTCCGTGTGGATGAAGGAATTGATATAGGAATGGATTGTGCAAAGCCTGCCTGGCTGGCGTGTGTGATAAATGTCAGGCGGGCTTTCGTGCCAGAAAGGAATAGTAGATAATGAGAGGACGGAAAATATGTGCAATGCTTCTGGGTATGGCAGTGCTGTGCTCAGGTCTCCCCGCCGGGATGCTGAATGTGTCAGCGGAAGGTGAAGCAGAGAATGCGGGGGAGGCGACGGAGAATATAGTAACGAAGAGGACGGATGTGACTGTTGAAGACACCTTTGTGGAAGGCCTGGGATCAGAGTGGTTCGATGCGAACGACGGGATCATATGTGAGGATGGCAGGCTGAATCTGTCTGATAACAATAATTCGGCGGCTTCTGTGAAGCGGAATGTGGGGAATGGTGATTTTGCGGCAGAGATTCATTGGAGTAATTTCCAGGCGAATACGGATGGAAACAATTCAACGATGCTGTTCCGTGTCTGCGACGGGACGGAGAATAATCTGGTTGAAATCCAGCGATTTAGCAATGGACAGTTAAGTCTGCTTGTGAAAGCGAATGATAAGGAAATAGTGAACAAGACTACTAAGACAGATTTTAATGCGGCAGACGGTTGGTTCAAAATCGGTTATGACAGTGCAACCCAGCAAATCTCAGCGCAGTATAAGACTTCTGATATGGAAGGCTATGCGGCAATGACTGGCGACGGTACGGTTGTATCTGACTTTGTGGGAAAGCATGTAGTGGAATTGCGGGCGCAGGCATGGAGAGATACGATATCAGTCGATATCAACCAGCTCAACAGTACCTTCGTCAAGGAGACGCAGTACAAGTAATCAGAGAAGGTAGATTTCACGGCTCCTGCGCTTGGAGACGATTGGTATGGAAGGGAAGGAGTAAGCTATGACAGTGAAAATGGAAAGCTTATATTATCGAATAACGGAGACGGGATTGCTACGGTGAAGAAGAATGCCGGTGATCAGGATCTCTCCGTTGAGACTCAATGGAGTGAGTTTTCCTCGGATGCAACAGGCGGGGCAATTCTCAGGGTGTCTGATGATTCAGGACAGAATTTTGCGCAATTGGCGAGAAACGGAGACGGAAATATCTGTTTTACCATTGTGGAGAACAATAGTCAGAAGGTAAATACAACGTTGCCATATTCCGATGCTAGTGGTTTCTTCCGTCTCTTTATCGCATCTATTTCCCTGAGTATTCTCTTTTATTTCTTTGGATATTTTTCAGAACATCGTTCCAAAACTAATACTATCATTGAAAAGGACATTTTTGTAAAAGATCGAAATTTGTGCAGTGTTATAAGATAAAAAGAGTTGCCGAAACAAGGACAAAAAAGGAAAACAAACAAATCATGTTAAGAAAATATTGACTTTTTGCAATGCTAAAAATATAATGAAAGTGTATAAGGAGACGAATGCTCTGAATTATGTTGGAGGTAACGGTGATGGTAAAGGCAAGTGAGATTATTAGTAACAATATCATGAACATTATGAAACAGAATGGAAAAAAGCAGATTGATCTTGCTGACTATCTTGGTGTGTCTAAGCAGGTTATAAGCAAGATGCTTACCGGTGGCAGGATGATTAATGCAATTGAACTGCAGAAGATTTCAGAGTTTCTTGGTACTTCCATGGAGAAGTTGGTTAAGCGGCCAGAAGTACGTCAAGAAACTAATGCCATAAAGGCATTTATGGGTAAGATGGAAACTCAAGAAGCAAAAGATGGACTTGGAATTGCAGATGAGATTGCAAATCTTATTTGCTTTTATGCACGTACCCGTGAAAATGCAGGGGAAATGATGAAACCGTGGGAGGTTTAGAATTATGTGCCGAGTTTTGGATAACAGCCTTTTTGTTAAAGACAGAAAGAAATATACAAAAATAAGTGAATGTGCAACAAGTTTCAATTCACTTTATAATAAAAATAATATTATTCAAGATGATATCTTCAATGTGTTGGAGAATTATGTGGCACGCCATGATATGCCATTTGATATGCTAAGATATCCTATTGAGGATACGGATTTATGTGCATGTACTTTCATTCGAAAAGGGCGTATGTTTGTTATGATTAATTCTGCATTGCCATTATCAAAGCAGATATTTGCAGCAGCACATGAGCTGTATCATATTTATTGTTATTTTGAAGAACATGATTCTGAATTATTACAATCGGGATCAATTTTGGCATCTGGTATTATAGATGAAGAAGCAAAAGAGATTGAAGATATGGAAGCAAATGCTTTTGCGGCTATTTTATTAGCTCCAAAGGAGCGACTTGAGGAACAGACAGATGTGTATAATTTATCATATAAAAATATTTCAGTGCAAACTGTTCTTAAGGTAATGGACATTTTTGCAATTCCATATAAAGCGATAGTACTTCGCCTTTTGGAGGAAGATAAGATTGATGCAAAAGCTGCAAAGAATCTTTTGCAGGTTACCGAAGAAGAGATTAGCAAACAAATAGAACTCACAGGTAGAGCTGCACGTTGGCAGGAAATATATAAGGATTTCATTAGATTTGGAAGTTTATCAGAATTGATGTATGACGTTGAACAGTTGGATGCAGTTCGTGACGAACGATTAACGAGTGATAGGAGCAGATTGAGTGAAATTATGAGAAGTTTGAGAAAACAGTGAGGTAATGCCTATGGGAATGGACAAAAAATACGCCTTGCTGGATACTGACTTTTTGTATAAATCACATTTGGCAAGAAACGCAAAAAATCATACACTGACAGATTTTGTCATTGAATTTGCGGAGTATGAGTTTTTCTGTCATGAAATGATAAAGAAAGAACTGAGCAGACATGAATTGAATCCGGATCCGAATCCATGGCTTGAAGATAAAGTTAAAGCTGGAAAAGTGAAACTTTATACGGATCGAGAAATTGTAGGTGAATTAGGAAAGTTATACGGAGAAGAAGCAACAAACGTATATTTAGAATTACTGGAAACGAGTTGCGATACTTTTAATGCCGATTTTTATAAACAGTACTACGGTTCTTTGAATGAGATGGAGAACCAGAATGATGTTGAGGCATTTTTGGTGGCATTAAAGGAATGTGATGATAATGTTCCACATAAAATGGGTCTGGGTGAGAAAAAAACCTATGTCCTAATTCAGGTGATGGAGATTATGTATGGTAATCGGGTGTATATATTCTGTTCGGATGATTTTAAAGCGAGACAGAGTATCGCAAGTTTAGAAACGCCGGTTCATTGTATCAGTATATTAGGTGTCTTTTATAAGCTGATGAGGATGGGAAAGAAAAAATCTGAAATGCAGGAATATTACGATCATTTAGCTGCGTTTTTGAAGAACCAGACGGAATATAAGATTTGGTCTATATCTGGTCATCAACGAGATGGTGTGCCGATTAAGCAAGTATTTAATGAAATATATGATGAAAAGTTTCAGATGTTGCGGAATGGAGATTTGCAATACATAAAGTAACATGTCAGATGGTATGATGGATTTACATTTGGCAGTAGGAAAGGTATCTATAATCCATGGTCTATCATTAATTTTCTGAGTGAACACAAGTTTGCGTCTTATTGGGCGAACACCGGCAGCAACAGTCTGGTAGGGAAGCTGATTCGGGAGGGAAGCCGGGATGTGAAGCTGGTTATAGAAGATTTTCTGAAAGGCGGAGGGTTTCGTTGAGGAATCTTCCGTTATTTTCAATTGTGGCAACAGGTTTGCTGAAGTTTTATGTGGTTTGCGGATGGATAGCGTATCGAAAAAAGATGAATAAATGCGATTGAGTTAACTGCTGAAAAATGATAGACTAAACGTAATAGTTGGATGCTTCCTGAAAGGAGTGTGGGCGTATGGCGAGGCCAGTCGGTATTGGAAAACAGGATTTTGAGAAAGTGATCAAAGAAAATGTCTTTTATGTGGATAAGACGTTATTTATTAAAGAATGGTGGGAGAATAAGGATGATGTGACTGTGATTGCCCGTCCCCGCCGTTTTGGCAAGACGCTCACGCTAGATATGGTGGAGAAGTTTTTTTCTATCAAGTATGCAGAGCGCGGGGATCTGTTCGAAGGGCTTGCCATATGGCAGTCGGAAGAATACCAAAGACTTCAGGGAACATATCCGGTTATCAGCCTGTCTTTCGCGTCTATCAAAGAAAACTGTTTTTACAATGCACGCAGGAAAATATGTTATCTTTTGACAAGCCTGTATTCTGATAATCATTTTTTGATAGAAAGCGGAATCTTAACTCCATCTGAAAAAGTTTTTTTTGAAAGTATTTCTGCAAATATGGGAGATGCGGAGGCTACCCTGGCACTCCATGAACTGTCAAAATATCTATGCCGGTATTATGGGAAGAAGGCAGTCATCCTGTTGGATGAATATGATACGCCGATGCAGGAGGCATATGTATATGGATATTGGAAAGAAATGGTGGAGTTTACCAGGAGCATGTTCAATTCGGCGTTCAAGACAAACTCTTACCTCGAACGTGCGGTTATGACGGGAATCACCAGAGTGAGTAAAGAATCTATTTTTTCTGATTTGAATAATCTGACAGTAGTAACGGTTACTTCTGAAAAATATCAGGATTGCTTTGGATTTACACAGCAGGAGGTTTCGGAGGCATTAAAGGAATACGGGCTGCTTAAGAAGGAAGAGGATGTAAGAGCCTGGTATGATGGATTTACATTTGGCAGCAGGAAAGATATATATAATCCATGGTCTATCATTAATTTTTTGGGTGAACAGAAGTTTGCACCTTATTGGGCGAACACCAGCAGCAATAACCTGGTAGGGAAGCTGATCCGGGAGGGAAGCCGGGATGTGAAGATGGTTATGGAAGATCTTCTGAAAGGCGGGAAGATTCACACATATCTTGACGAGCAGATCGTGTTTAGTCAGCTGAACAACCGGGAAAGTGCAGTTTGGAGCCTTTTGCTGGCCAGTGGTTATCTTCGGGTGGAGGATTTCTTCCCGAATGAGAAAAGAGGGAAGCATGGGTATGACCTTGTGCTGACAAACAGAGAAGTGCGCATGATGTTTGAACAGATGATCGAGGACTGGTTTGCAGATTATACGCCTGCCTACAATGATTTTATCCGCGCATTGCTCTGTGGGGATGTGAAGAGTATGAATGCCTATATGAATAAGGTGGCGCTTGAGACATTCAGCTATTTTGATACGGGGAAGAAACCATCGGAAGCGGCAGAACCCGAAAAATTTTACCATGGATTCGTCCTTGGCCTGATTGTGGATCTGGCTGATCAGTATACGGTGACATCGAACCGGGAAAGCGGTTTTGGACGCTATGATGTGATGCTTGAGCCGTGCCATGAAGAAGATGACGCGATCATTATGGAATTTAAAGTGTATGACCCTAAGGAAGAGGAGTCGATGAAAGATACGGTGAGATCGGCATTGAAGCAGATTGATAATATGCGGTATGCTGCGGTCCTGGAGGCAAAGGGGATCGCGCCGGGGCGGATCAGGAAGTATGGATTTGCATTTGAAGGGAAGAAGGTTCTGATCGGATGATTTGACTCGTGATCAGGGAATGTCGGAAAAGGATAATAAATGCGATTGAGTTAACTATTGAAAAATGATAGACTAAAGACAAATAGAAATGAAAATAGGGGGGGGAGTGGGATGGGAGGCGTGAAGACTGGAGATGGATTATGAGGATTAAGCCAAATGATGAGAGATTGTTTTATAGCGGAAGAATTGACTGGAGTGATCCGGAGACACCGATTTTTATATATCCGTGTACGTCGGTAGCTATGCGGTTTACAGGAGATAAATTGAAGATCTGTGTCGAGAATCGCCGAGCGTATTGGAACAATTCTCTGGGCTGTATACTGGATGGAGAGCAGTTAGTGTTTCCGCTTTTGGAAGAGGGAGTCACTGTCCTGGAAATTCCGGTAAAGCAGACGGAGAAAGCAGAGCATGAGGCCTTGATTTTCAAGAGACAGGATGCCTGCCATGAAGTGAAATTCCTTGATATTGAGATTGAAGACGGGGGATCTCTTCTTGAAGTGACCCAAAGGCCATCCAGAAGGATAGAGGTGTACGGCGATTCGGTATCGGCGGGAGATGTAGTGGAAGCAGTGGATTATATAGGATGTGAAGATCCTGAGCATAACGGAGAGTATTCAAATGGTTGGTATTCTTATGCGTGGATTACTGCCAGAAGATTAAATGCTCAGATTCATGATGTCGCACAGGGCGGGGCAGCGCTCCTGGATCAGACCGGATGGTTTCATGCCCCGGATTACATAGGGATGGAGACGATCTGGGACAAGATTCGATATAATCCAGAGCTGGGGGAGATGCTTAAGTGGGATTTCAATCATTATATTCCGCAGCTTGTCATCGTTGCGATCGGTCAGAATGACAGTAATCCGGAAGATTATATGAAGGACGACGTTCATGGAGAAAAGGCAGAAAGATGGAGACAGCACTATAAAAGATTCTTAAAGAATATAAGAGGTATTTATCCCAAAGCCCATATCGTATGCTGCACGACGCTTTTGTATCACGACGAGGCATGGGATCGGTCTATTGGGCAGGTAGTACGGGAATTGGAAGATGAGAAGATCACACAATATATTTTTAAAAGGAATGGAAAGGGGACTCCCGGGCACTTGCGGATACCAGAAGCAGAAGAAATGGCAGAGGAGCTCTCAGGTTATATAGAGGTGTTGAATATAGAAGGATGGGAACGCTAGTGTGCTGTTTGTAGATGGATAACATGTCGAAAAAAGGATGAAAAAAAGATAATAAATACGATTGAGTTAATTCCTGAAAAATGATAGACTGTTAAAAGAGTTTAGGAATAGATCCATAAGGAAATGCCGTAGGTAGTGTTTTGAAAAGGAAAGTTATATGGGCAAAATAGAAGGTATAAAAATCCAGAATTATGGAGCCTTAAAAGATATTGTACTTGGAAAGACAAGAACGAATCAAGATGTTCGGGCCTTAGGGAATCTGGTTGCCGTGATTGGCCCAAGCGGCAATGGAAAAAGTACATTGGCGGATGCTTTTGGATTCATAGCAGATTGTCTGGAAATGGGGGTAGAGGCTGCCTGTGATGCAAATAATCGCGGAGGGTTTGAGAATTTGATTTCCCAGGGGGCTGCAGAACCGATTTTATTTGAATTATACTATCGGGAATCTAGCAATACACGGCCGATTACCTATGAATTGGAAATTGATTTGGATAAAATGGGACGTCCTTATGTCAAAAGAGAGCGGCTGCGTCAGCGTGTAAAGAGTTATGGTTGGCCAAGATCTTTTATGTATCTTCAAGAAGGTACAGGATATGCGTTTGAGGGAAATGATGAAGGCGGTCAGGATGATGACGGGAGTATCATCGGAAAAAAAGTAGAGGTACAGCTTGCAGATATCAGACGTCCCGGAATTGTTACTCTGGGAGCAATGAAACAGTATGAGCGTATTGAGAAGTTTTTGGGTTTTTTAAAAAGCTGGTATCTTTGTTATTTTTCTCCTGATGCGGCCAGAAGATTGCAAACGGCAGCGCCACAGGCATATTTGGATAGAATCGGAAGCAATATTAATAACGTTGCGCAATACATGTATCGAGAGAATAAGAAGGAATTTGAAAAAGTATTACAGGAAATTCAATCCAAGCTTCCCGGGATTGAGAAGATAGAGCCTCAGAAGTTTGAAAATGGACAAATGATGCTTCGTTTTTATGAAAAAGGCTTTGAAACTCCATTTTACTCTCAGAGGATGTCTGACGGGACTTTAAAGCTTTTTGCGTATTATCTATTGCTTCATGAAAAAAATCCGCGTCAATTGGTGTTTATAGAAGAGCCGGAAAATGGGTTATATCATCACTATTTGGGAGAACTTGCGGAAGAAATGAAGAGAAATGTTGGTAATGGGTTTTCAAAACAACTATTTGTTACTACGCATAGTCCATTTTTTGTGAACTCATTAGGTCCGGATGATGTATGGGTCTTAGAAAAGGACAGAGATGGTTATTCAAAAATAAAACGTGCTTCCGACTACGCTTTCGTTGAGGAATTAGCTGAAGAAGGTGTTGCGGTTGGCGATATGTGGTATAGTAAATATTTTGAAAACATGGAGGATTAGATGTATTTTCAATTCCTGATAGAAGATAAATCAACGAATATATTAGTAAATCATATGATGGAAAAAATGGCTAACCGATATACGAAAAAAGAAATTATCTGGGATATAAAATCCTTTGGCGGCATAGGGCATTTAAAGCATTTGGTAAAGTGTTGCAGAATATGGAATATGCTGTATTAATCATCGTTTTAGATAATGATAAAAGGGATGTAGAAAAGTTTAGGCAAGAATTAGAGAACATGGCTGTTTCGAACATGGTATTGTGCGACTATACATTTTGTATAGCAATTAAAGAGATGGAAGCTTGGCTGTTAGGAGATATAGGGGAGATTAAAAGAGCCTATCCTGATGCAAAGATGCAATACATAAAAAGGTATGAGCAGGACGCGATTTGTGAAACGTGGGAAGTATTAGCAGATGTTGTCTATCCGCATGGTCTGTCCAGACTTAGGAAAAAAGCGGGTGGAAGTTATCTTGAGATTGGAAGGGCAAAATGTGAATGGGCAGATAAAATAGGCAGTTGTATGCAATTACATGAGAATATATCTCCCAGTTATCAATATTTTATTAATGAATTGGAGAAAAGAATTGACAGGATGTAAAATAAGTCTATTTACATCCTGTCCTGCTTTTCTATTGTGCCAATCGCAAAAGGTCTTTATGCCTTATTCACTTCCTGCATCTTCATCGCACGAACCTTAAGCGGCAACCCGAACAGATTAATGAACCCATCCGCATCATGATGGTCATACAGATCACCGGTGGTGAAGCTTGCAAGGGATTCGCTGTACAGAGAATACGGGGAAGTCGTTCCGGCCTTGATGATATTGCCCTTGTAGAGCTTGAACTTCACTTCACCGGTCACATACTCCTGCGTGCTCTCTACAAATGCCTGAACAGCCTCGCGAAGCGGTGTGAACCATTTGCCCTCATATACGATCTGGGACAGCTTGTTGCCCATCTCTTCTTTTACTTCGTAAGTGGCGCGGTCTAATACCAGCTCCTCCAACTGCTGATGTGCCTCGTAGAGGATGGTTCCGCCGGGAGTCTCATATACACCGCGGGACTTCATGCCTACCACACGGTTCTCCACGATATCACAGATGCCGATTCCATGCTTGCCGCCAAGCTCGTTGAGCTTGCGGATAATGTCGGATACCTTCATCTCTTCGCCGTTGATGCTCTTTGGAACACCCTTTTCAAATGTCATCGTCACATATTCGCCTTCATCCGGCGCCTTCTCCGGTGTTACTCCAAGAACCAGCAGATGGTCATAGTTTGGCTCGTTGGCAGGATCCTCAAGCTCCAGGCCTTCGTGGCTGATATGCCAGAGGTTGCGGTCGCGGCTGTAGCTGTGGCTTGCGTCGAATGGAAGATCGATGCCGTGCTGCTTGCAGTATTCGATCTCTTCTTCGCGGGAATTCATGGTCCATACATCCGTCATTCTCCATGGAGCGATGATCTTAAGATCCGGCGCCAGCGCCTTAATGCCAAGCTCGAAACGGATCTGGTCGTTACCCTTGCCGGTTGCGCCGTGGCAGATTGCAGAAGCGCCTTCCTTCCTTGCAACCTCAACCAATGTCTTGGCGATCGCCGGGCGTGCCATAGAGGTTCCGAGCAGATATTTATTTTCATAAATGGCGTGTGCCTGTACACATGGTACGATGTAGTGATCACAGAAATCATCAATGATATCCTCGATATAGAGCTTGGAAGCACCGGACAGTTTCGCCCTCTCTTCTAAGCCGTCTAACTCTTCCCCCTGCCCGCAGTTAATGCAGCAGCAGATTACTTCATAGTCGAAATTCTCCTTAAGCCACGGAATGATGGCTGTGGTGTCAAGACCGCCGGAATATGCCAGTACAACTTTTTCTTTCATGATAGAATATCCTCCTTTTTGTATCGTTACCCTGCATCTTTCATCTCTGGACGCTTCACGGGTATCTGTATATGAAAATATGTAATCTTCAATTGCAAGGAATACTATAGCGCATTTTTTATAATTATGCAAGAATAATTTGTGAAAAAGATTAAATATGCGATTTATGCACAAAATATACATAAAATATGCGTGTTATACAGGAAAGTTGAATAAAAACATAACTTACCGGACGGCAGTCTGCCCGCTTAATCCTGCAGTTTCTTATAATAAGTATCGGCAGTATAAAGCGCTGCCGCCGGATTATGTCCGAGAACCCGGTCCTTCGTTATCATCGTAGTGGTGATCGCTTCGGAATATTTATAGAACAGGCTGTCGTGTCCCACACACAATCCCACGACAACATTCAGGTCTGTCTTCGCATGATTCAGCATCTTCGCCTGAAGGATCGGATTGCACATATTGATTCCGATCTTGTTGCACCGCTCAGGAATCCCAACGTCCGATTTGGGCGTGGAACCTGCCTTACAGGTAATCCCGTAGACCGTAAAGCCGCGCTTGCGAAGGATCGCCGCCAGAGTCCGGCTCTCCTTCAAGAGACCCACGCAGGTAGCGATCCCGATCTTCTTCGCCCCGATCTTCTCCGCGAAAGCCATGATCTCCTCAACCCGTGTATACTGGCAGTAATGGTCACATTCCACCTCCGCCGCCGCAACCATGATATTATGGTTCTCCTCTTCCTTGTAACAGTCCATGGCATCCTGATAAACATCCGGATCCATATTCGTAGTCAGGCAGAACTCCGGATAAGTCTTGTCCATCTTATCACAGTTCTTCACCGCACAGTCAATACATGACATCTCTTCTAATTTCATCTCTCATCCCTCCAATTTTTGAATAAATTATCAATGTAATTATAATGCATAATAACTAAATATGCCATATAAATCTTATAGAAAACCGGCAAGATGCAAGAAATCAAAAAAACTATTGAATAATATTCATAATGGATGTATAATTATGCAAATAATAATTAACCATACGCATTAGATATTATTCTACACATTAGCCTGCGAACAGCGGAGCGGATCAGACGTGAGGTATCCGCCTGATCCGCCCCGCGTCCCCCTGCCCAATACATGAAAAATAACTAATGCATATCTCCCACTGGACAAAACCCTCAATTTGGTTTATATTGATTGAGGTTATTACATAGAAAGGATGCAGAACAGATGATTAATGTAGGAATTATCGGAGCGACCGGCTATGCCGGCAATGAACTGGTGCGTATATTGACAGGCCATAAAGATGTGAAGATCGTATGGTATGGTTCGAGAAGCTATATAGATAAGAAATATGCCGAGGTATACCAGAATATGTTTCAGATCGTAGACGACGAGTGCCTGGATGATAATATGGAAGAACTGGCCGGGCAGGCGGACGTAATCTTCACGGCTACCCCCCAGGGCTTCTGCGCATCCATGATGAATGAGGAGATCTTAAGCAAGACGAAGATCATTGACTTAAGCGCGGATTACCGGATCAAGGATGTGGCGGTATATGAGAAATGGTACGGCATCGAACACAAGAGTCCTCAGTTTATCGAGGAGGCGGTCTACGGGCTGTGCGAGGTGAACCGGGAGGCTGTGAAGAAGGCGAGATTGGTTGCGAATCCGGGATGCTACACTACCTGTTCGATCCTGACGGCATATCCGCTGGCGAAGGAAGGACTGATCGATATGAATACATTGATCATCGACGCCAAGTCCGGGACTTCCGGCGCAGGCAGGGGAGCCAAATTGCCGAACCTCTTCTGTGAGGTCAATGAGAATATCAAGGCTTACAGTGTCGCGTCCCACAGACATACGCCGGAGATCGAGGAGCAGCTAGGTTATGCGGCAAATGAACCGGTCGTGATCAATTTTACCCCGCATCTGGTTCCCATGAACCGGGGGATCCTGGCGACAGAATATGCATCCCTGAAGAAAGACGTTACATATAAAGAAGTGAAAGCAGTCTATGACAAATATTATCAGGACGAGAGATTTGTCCGTGTGCTTGGGGAGGGCATCTGCCCGGAGACGAAATGGGTGGAAGGCAGCAACTATGTGGATATTAATTTCAAGATCGATCCAAGGACTAACCGCATCATTATGATGGGAGCGATCGACAATCTGGTAAAGGGAGCGGCCGGGCAGGCGGTACAGAATATGAACCTGATGTTCGGGCTGCCGGAGAGTGAAGGACTGGAACTGGTTCCGATATTCCCGTAAGAGCCGGAGAGTGAGCTTAGAAAGAGGCAGATTATGATTCGAACGATGACAATGGAAGATTATGACGGGGTCTATGCGCTCTGGACGAAGATCCGGGGATTTGGCTTAAGGAGCGTGGATGACTCAAGGGAAGGGATCGAGCGTTTCCTTAGGAGGAATCCTGTTACCAGCGTCGTGGCAGTCGAGGACGGGAAGGTAGTAGGAAGTATCCTGTGCGGCCATGACGGGAGGCGGGGATGCCTGTATCATGTGTGCGTGGATGAGGAATACAGAAGGCGCGGGATCGGCAAGGCCATGGTGGTGAAGGCCATGGAGGAGCTTAAGAAGGAAGAGATCAACAAGGTCTGCCTGATTGCATTTACGAAGAATGATATCGGCAATGCATTCTGGAATACCATAGGATGGACGAAGCGGCTGGATCTGAATTATTATGATTTTGTGTTAAATGAGAAGAATATCACGGCATTTAATGAGCAGTGACAAGTATCCGGAGGATTCAGTGACATAGAAGAAAAGGAGATACGAAGAATGGAGATTATCAAGGGCGGCGTGACCGCGGCAAAGGGATATGAGGCTGCATCAACGGCAGCAGGGATCAAGTATACAGACAGGACAGATATGGCGATGATCTACAGCCAGGCGCCGTGCGCGGCGGCGGGAACATTTACAACGAATGTGGTGAAGGCGGCTCCGGTCAGATGGGATCAGCAGGTGATAGCGGGCGGCGCATCCGTTCAGGCTGTGATCGTGAATTCCGGGATCGCCAATGCGTGTACGGGCGCAGAGGGTTTTGGGTACTGTAAGGATACGGCGAAGGCGGCTGCCGAAGCGCTTGGGATATCAGAAGACGGTGTGCTGATCGGTTCTACGGGCGTGATCGGGAAGCAGATCCCCATCGATAAGCTGACTGCGGGAATCAAGGCGCTGGCAGAGAAGAAGAACGATACCATCGCAAACGGCACCGAAGCGGCGAAGGCGATCATGACTACGGATACCTTCGAGAAGGAGCTGGCGGTGACCATCGAGGCCGGCGGCAGGACGGTGACCATCGGCGGCATGGCGAAGGGTTCAGGAATGATCCATCCCAATATGTGCACCATGCTTGCATTTATCACGACGGATGCGGTGATTGCCAAAGAGACGCTGCAGAAGGCCCTCAGCGAGGATATCAAGGACACTTATAATATGATCTCGGTGGATGGAGATACTTCTACCAATGATACGGTAATCCTGCTGGCAAATGGCCTGGCGGAGAATGAAGAGATCGCGAAGGGAACGGAGGATTACCGGAAGTTTAAAGAGGCTCTCCACGCGGTCAATGAATATCTGGCGAAGAAGATCGCCGGTGACGGAGAGGGCGCGACCGCGCTGTTCGAGGTACAGGCAGTGGGATGCGAGAGCGTAGAGCAGGCAAGAACGCTTGCCAAGTCTATCGTATGTTCGAACCTTACGAAGACGGCCATCGCCGGGCATGACGCCAACTGGGGGAGGATCCTGTGTGCCATGGGATATTCCGGCGCGCAGTTCGACCCGGAGAAAGTAGATCTGTTCTTCGTGAGCAAGGCGGGGAAGATCCAGATCATCGAGAATGGAACGGCTGTGGATTACAGCGAGGAAGAGGCGACGAAGATCCTGTCGGAACCGGAGGTGACGGCGATCGCGGATGTCAAGATGGGCGACAGGGAAGCGACGGCATGGGGATGCGACCTGACGCATGGCTATATCGAGATCAACGCGGATTATAGAAGCTGATAGCCGGTGATATTGAGGGTAATGTATAATAATAGAAGCAGATAGCAGGAGATGACGAGTCATGAATAAATCAATGCAGAAATATCTGGATAAGGCGGAGGTCCTGATCGAGGCGCTTCCGTATATCCAGCGGTTCAACCGGAAGATCATCGTGGTAAAATACGGCGGGAGCGCCATGGTGGACGACCAGCTGAAGGAGCAGGTCATCCAGGATGTGACACTTCTGAAACTGGTAGGATTCAAGCCCATTATCGTCCACGGCGGCGGCAAGGAGATCAGTAAATGGGTCGGCAAGGTGGGGATGGAGCCGGAATTCGTCAACGGTCTTCGGGTAACGGACGAGGCGACCATGGAGCTTGCCGAGATGGTCCTTGGGAAGGTGAACAAGGGACTGGTTCAGTTGGTGGAGAGCTTAGGCGTCCGCGCCATCGGGATCAGCGGCAAGGACGGCGCGCTGCTCAAGGTGGAGAAGAAGTATGCGGACGGGGAGGATATCGGATTCGTAGGAGAGGTCAGGGAGGTCAATGCGGATATTCTGTTTGACCTGTTGGAGAAAGATTTTCTCCCAATCGTATGTCCGGTAGGAATGGATGAGGACTTTCATACATATAATATCAATGCGGATGATGCCGCATGTGCGATCGCAAGGGCTGTGAATGCGGAGAAGCTTGCGTTCCTGACGGATATCGAAGGTGTGTACAAGGATCCGTCTGACCCGGACACACTGATCTCCGAGCTTCGTGTCTCGGATGGACGGGCATTGATGGAGGAAGGCTACATCGAGGGCGGTATGCTGCCGAAGCTTCAGAATTGCATGGACGCCATTGAGAACGGCGTATCCAGGGTGCATATCTTAGACGGTCGGATCCCGCACTGCCTGCTTCTTGAGATCTTCACGAATAAGGGGATCGGAACGGCGATCTTGAATGACACAGAAGAAAAATACTATCATGGAGAAGAGAAATGAACCAATACATAGAAGAGACAAATAACGGACTTGTGCATACTTATAACCGTTTCCCGGTGGTTCTTGACCGGGGCGAGGGTGTGTATCTCTATGATACGGACGGGAAGAAATATCTTGACTTCGCGGCGGGGATCGCGGTATGCGGCCTTGGCTATGGGAATCAAGAACTGAACCGGACGCTTAGAGACCAGGTGGACCGTCTTCTGCACACCTCCAACCTCTATTATAATACGAGCTGCGGGAAAGCGGCGGCGGCGCTTAAGCGAGTTTCGGAGATGGACAGGGTATTCTTCACCAACAGCGGGACGGAGGCCATCGAAGGAGCGCTCAAGTCGGCGAGGAAATATGCCTGGAAGAAGGGAACCGGGAGGTATGAATTTATCGCGATGGACCATTCCTTTCACGGACGCAGTATCGGGGCGGTGTCCGTGACAGGAAGCGAGGCGTACCGCACACCTTTTGAACCGATGCTTCCGGGGGTGAGTTTTGCGAAGTTCAACGATCTTGACAGTGTGAAGGCCAGGGTTACGGACCGTACCTGTGCCATTATCCTGGAGCCTCTGCAGGGAGAAGGCGGCATCAACCGGGCAGACAGGGAATTCATGGAAGGGATCCGTAGGCTCTGCGACGAGGAGGGGATCCTGATGATCTGTGACGAGATCCAGTGCGGCATGGGCAGGACCGGCGAGATGTTCGCCTGGCAGTCTTACGGCACGAAGCCGGATATCATGGCTATGGCGAAAGCGATCGGGAATGGGATTCCGGTAGGAGCATTTGCCATGACGGAGAAGGTGGCAGAGTATTCTCTGGAGCCGGGAGATCACGGGACGACCTATGGCGGCAATCCGCTGGCGTGCGCGGCCGTGGCTAAGACGGTCGAGATCTTCGAGCGGGAGGATATCGTATCGTATGTACGGGAGATCGGCGGTTATCTGGCAGGGAAGCTTGACGAGCTTGTATCCGGGTACGATACGGTGCTGGAACGAAGAGGCGTCGGCCTGATCCAGGGAATCAAGTTGGAGAAGCCGGCAGGCGAAGTGATCAGCCGCGCGCTTGAGGACGGACTTATCGTGATCAGCGCGAGGGATAATGTGATCCGTCTTGTTCCGCCGCTTATCATTGAGAGAAAACATGTTGATGAGATGCTTGAGAAGCTTAAACGCGCCATAGAGGCATAGGAAATCAATCATTGGATATACTATTTCGAAGGAGAGAGTCTGAAATTTCACGGACAGAAACGGAGGTATATTCAATGATTGGTTTTTTTATTGCATTGCTCTCGGGCGCGCTGATGAGTGTGCAGGGTGTGTTCAACACACAGGTGACGAAGACGACGGGAATGTGGGTCAGCAATGCCTGGGTGCAGCTGACCGCATTTGCGGTGTGTTTTGCAGCATGGCTGATCGCAGGGCGTGATAATGTCATGACGCTTACCAAGGTGGAGCCTAAGTACGTGCTGCTTGGCGGCGTAATCGGCGCGGGGATCACTCTGACTGTGATCAAGAGTATGGAACAGCTTGGACCGGCGAAGGCCGCGCTCCTTATTGTGATCGCCCAGCTCATCATCGCATATGTGATAGAGCTTCTGGGGCTTTTTGGAGTGGATAAGGAGCCATTGGAGTGGAGGAAGATAATCGGGATGGGAATTGCGCTGATTGGAGTTGCAATTTTCCAATGGAAATAGTACAATAAATAGGTAATGCATATACGGGGTATTTGCAGTTTCGGCAGACTGTAAAGGAGTTTGTATGCATAGAAGAATTGTTTATAGGGTTACAGCAGCATTTGTGATGAGCCTGGTCCTGTTGTCAGGATGTTCCGGTGTCCGGACAGGGCAGGGAGAAGAACTTAAAGAGCTGACAGATACAGAGTCAGAAGAGGTACAGGAAGATAAGACCATTGCCGGGGTGACGGAGGAAGAAGAACTTGAGGAACCCTTGCAGGATGAGATGCAGTGTACGGATGACAGCCAAGAGGTCTATGTCCATGTGTGCGGACAGGTTGCATGTCCGGGAGTCTATCTGCTCCCTGCGGGCAGCCGTCTGTATGAAGCGATCGAGGCGGCGGGAGGCCTGTCGGAGAATGGGGCGGGCGAGCTGCTGAATCAGGCGGCGCAGATAGAGGACGGGCAGCAGATCTATGTACCGTCCAGAGAAGAAGCGGCGCAGCTTCAAGCGGGCCCAAGCGTGTCGAATATGGGAGAGGCAGGTCAGAATGTGTCGGCTCCCGGAACGTCCGGTCCTTCTGATGACGGGAAGATCGACCTTAACAGGGCAACCAGAGAACAATTGATGACACTCAGCGGTATCGGAGAAGCCAAGGCAGATTCGATCATCGCTTACAGAGAAGTACACGGCGGCTTTCGGAAGATTGAAGAACTGATGGAAGTTGACGGAATTAAGGAAGGCGTATTTAACAAAGTAAAGGATCAGATAAAAGTTTCGTAATCAAGGCAGATATTGAGGGAGAGAGTAGATGAGCAGAAGGGTATTGGTTGTAGATGATGAAAAACTAATCGTGAAAGGAATTCGTTTCAGCCTGGAACAGGATGGGATGAAGGTTGACTGTGCTTATGACGGAGAAGAGGCGCTGAAGCTGGCGAAAGAGAATGCCTATGATCTGATCTTGTTAGATATTATGCTTCCCAAGAATGACGGCTTTGAGGTGTGTCAGCAGATACGGGAATTCTCCGACGTACCGATCGTGATGCTGACGGCAAGGAATGATGATATGGATAAGATCCTTGGTCTGGAATACGGCGCGGATGATTACATAACGAAGCCTTTCAACATCCTGGAGGTAAAGGCGCGGATCAAGGCGATCATGCGGCGTACCGGCAAGCGGGATCAGAATCAGGTCAACGATAAGATGATCATCAAAGGCAGCATGCGGATCGACTGTGAGAGCAGGCGGGTCGTGATAGATGACAAAGAGGTGAATCTTACGGCGAAAGAATTCGATCTCTTAGAGCTTCTTGCCATGAATCCGAATAAGGTGTACAGCCGTGAGAATCTGCTGAATATTGTGTGGGGGTATGAATATCCCGGCGACGCGAGAACGGTAGACGTACATATCCGAAGGCTGAGAGAAAAGGTTGAGACGAATCCAAGCGATCCGAAATACGTCTATACAAAATGGGGAGTTGGTTATTATTTCAGGGGTTAAGAAATATCTGAAATGGGGCATATGGAAGAGCCTCCGCGCCCGGATCGTCCTCCTGGTCATATTGGCGGGGACGATTCCGGCGCTTGTATTAAGGGGAGTAGTCTTAAGCAGCTTCGAGAAAAGAGAAGTGGAGGTTCGGACTGCAGAGATACAGAATCAATGTACAATTCTATGTAACCAGTTAAGTGATGTGAATTATCTTACTGGCGATATGTCTGAAGTGTTAAGGTCAGAGCTGGTCCAGATGTCTAATATCTACAACGGACGGGTTCTGGTTATTGATCATGATTTTCGCATTCAGGAAGATACGTATGATATGGATAAGGGTAAGACGATCGTATCCGAAGATGTGATCCGGTGCTTTAAGGGTAAAGGCACCAGTAATTATGATGCAAAGAATCGTTATATCGAGGTTACTTCTCCAATCTATGACAAGGGAACAGAGAAAGCGGTAGGTGTGATGCTGATCAGCGTATCTACGGATATGATCTCTGACAGTGTGGAGGTCCTGGACGACAGGGTGATCGCCGTGTGCCTTACCATCGGGATGGTGGCTGTGATACTGGCGTTCTCCGCGGGATTCATTATGACGAGGCCGTTCCGCAGGATCAGTGATTCTATAGCGGCCGTGACGGAAGGCTATGAGGACGATTACCTTCATGAGAAGGCCTATACAGAGACCATGCTGATATCGGATGCATTTAACAAGATGCTGGGCAGGATGAAGGTGCTGAATGATTCGCGTAATGAGTTCGTATCCAACGTGTCCCATGAGCTTAAGACGCCGCTGACTTCTATGAAGGTGCTGGCGGATTCGCTGTTGATCCAGGAGGATGTGCCGGCTGAGCTATATAAGGAATTCATGGGAGATCTGTCGGAGGAGATAGAGCGGGAGAATAAGATTATCAATGATCTTCTGTCTCTGGTCAAGATGGACAAGACAGCGAACACGCTGAATATCAAGTCCGAGAATATGAACACGCTGATCGAGAAGATCTTAAAAAGGCTCCGTCCGATTGCGGCGACACGTAATATCGAGCTGGTGTTCGAGAGTTTCCGCCCGGTAACTGCGGAGGTGGATGAGATGAAGCTGTCTCTTGCCATCACGAATCTGGTAGAGAATGCTATCAAGTATAATAAGGAGAATGGATGGGTCCATGTGTCCTTGAATGCAGATCATAAGAACTGCCATATTGAGGTGGCAGATTCCGGGATCGGAATTCCGCAGGAAGCGGTGGAGCATGTGTTTGAGAGGTTCTATCGTGTGGACAAGTCACATTCCAGGGAGATCGGCGGGACCGGGCTTGGCCTTGCCATTGCAAGGAGTGCGGTGGTCATGCACCGCGGGGCGATCAGGGTATACAGCCAGGTCGGGGCAGGGACCACATTTACCGTGCGTATTCCGCTGATATACGTTTCATAGAGGGGACTTTACAGGACTGGGGGAAGGCAAATGCGAAGTATTCTTAATCGGAGATATCGCCTGGCGGCTTGGGGCGCGTGTCTGCTTATGTGTCTGCTGCTCATCGGCGGATGCGGGAGAGGCAAGGGTTCCGGCCCGGGGAAGGGCGGCACATTCGTTTATTATGTGAATACAGAAGGAACGGATCTGGTGAAGAAGAGTTATCAGATAGAAGATGCTGCGATAGAGAAATCCATTGGAGATATGCTGAAAACGATGCAGAAGGAGCCGGATTCGATCGATTATAAGAGTGTATTTCCGAAAGGGATCCGGGTTCAGAGCTGGGTGCTGACCGAGGAATCTATTCTGGATATTCATTTTAACGATAAGTATGCCAGCATGAAGCCGGAGGAGGAGCTGCTTCTTCGGGCAGGAGTCGTACAATCGCTGGCACAGATCCATGGGGTGGATTATATAGATTTCTATATAGAGGATGAGCCGCTCGTGGACAGTGTGGGGGAGGCAATCGGATATATGAACGCGGAGAATTTCCTTCAGTACAAAGGCTCCTCGTTACATCTGTACCAACTGGGGAATCTGAAGCTGTATTTCGCGAATGACAAGGGTGACAGGCTGGTACAGAGGGAAGTGAGTATCCGTTACAACAGCAATATGTCCATCGAGAGACTGATCGTGGATCAGTTGATCAAGGGGCCTTCCGCAGAAGGCATCGGGCCGGTGATGCCGCCGGAGACGAAGGTGATCGGAGTGTCGGTGAAGGATAGCGTCTGTTATGTGAATCTGGATGAAGGATTCTTGAACAACACGTATGTCACAGATCCAAGGATCACGGTCTATGCGATCGTGAATTCGATCGTTGATGGAGGGGCATCCAGCCAGGTGCAGATCTCGGTGAACGGGGATTCTAATATCAAATATATGGGAAGTGTGGATCTAAGTAAGCCTCTGTCGAGGGACTTGGATCTGGTAGGAGAGTGAAAATGAAAGACAGGCCGCTTATGTATACCTGTCTGGTCATATCGGTGTTGATAATGCTGGCGGTCACATGCGGGAAGGAGAAGCTCGTCAGGGAGCTTCGTCCTTCGCCGCTTGAGTCGGCGGTGCCGCAGGGCAGTTCGGTCCTGCTGCAGGGCCAGGTGTACCAGACAGAACAAAGATCAGATTATCAGAGATTATATCTAACAGACAATTCTATTCAATATCAGGAACAGACAGTTCGAGAATCAAGGATGATCATCTATACAGATTCCAACTTACAGATTCATATGGGGAATAAGATAAGGGTCAGGGGAGAGGTCTCTTTCTTCGAAAATGCGAGGAATCCGGGGAACTTTGACCAGAAGCGTTATTATCAGATCAGGGATATCCACGGGATGGTATGGGCAGAGGAGATTACTCTGCTGGATGCCGGTGTGTGGAGATGGCGTTCGAAGCTGGCTGAATTCCGCAGGCGGTGGCAGGAGGCGCTCGTATCGGCTCTGGGAGAAGAGGACGGGACGGCTATGGGGGCAATGATGCTGGGAGAGAGAGCAGAGATGGATCAGGAACTTCAATCGTTGCTCAAAGCGGCAGGGATCTCCCATATTATCGCAATATCGGGATTGCATCTGTCTTTTATCGGGATTGGGATGTATAAGATTATAAGAAGACTTACAGGGTCTTATCCGGTTGGCGGAGTATTTGGTATCTTATTTCTGATGCTGTATATTCTTATGATCGGGTTTACTGTGTCTGTGGTGCGTGCATTGGTGATGTTCCTGTTCCGGGTAGGGGCGGATATGGCGGGACGGCATTATGATGCGCCGACAGCGCTTTCTGCGGCGGCGGTTGCGGTGTTAGTGTGGCGGCCGCTCAGTCTGTATG
>CANTDX010000028.1 GCA_947652615.1 uncultured Dorea sp.
AATGACAACTTTCTTCTTATCCATAAGATATCTCCTATTCTGCTTATGCCTCGAAACCAAGCTTCTTAGCGTAAGCCTTCACGGCCTTCTCGAAGCACTCGATCGGCGGATGTACCGTACCCGCACCGATCTGCCCTCTTCCTGCCACCTTGTTGGCGATACCGGTATTGATCACCGGGGTGATCCCCTTCTCTACAACCAGTCTTGCGTCAATACCAAGGCAGATTCCCTGGAAGTTCCATGTAGGAACTGTGAAGTTCGGGTTCCTGTCGATACAGATCTCTGTCATCTCGTTGCTGGTGCGGAGCGCATCCTCATAACCGCCCGCGCCTACGAACCTTGTAACCGCCGGGGCAGCGATCATAGCCATACCGCCCACGCCGAAGGTCTCTGTGATCGCGCTGTCGCCCATATCCGGACATGCGTCTTCTGCGTCGTAACCTGTGAAATAAAGTCCCTGCGGTGTATTGACCGGACCGGTAAACCACTCGTCGCCCATACCTGCGATACGGATACCGAATTCATATCCGTTCCTGCACATAGCGGTAACGATGGTTCCGTCCGTATCCTTTCTCGCATCGTCCATAACAGCCTTGCCTGTCGCCATCATGATATTCAGGAAGAACTGATCCGTGTCGGCCAGGAACTTGATCACATCGTAACGATCCTTCTCGTCCATATCCATAGCTGTGATGATCGGCGCAACCTCTTTCAGGAATGCAAGAGACGCGGCGATATTTCTCTGATGGAATTCATCGCCCATGGCAACCGCTTTCGCGATCAACGGATTGATCGCAAGTCCGTTCTCCATAGAGCGGAGCGCCTTGCCAAGCGTCGGACCGAGAACGTCTCTCATCCAGCGAAGCCTGTTTACAACCTCTTCATCATATGCGCCGAAACGGAGAACCTTGCCGATACCTTCATTCATGGTACAATATGCTTTGTTGCCGCCCGTCTCATTCTCTACTACAAATACTGCCATATTCGGAGATGTGATGCCGCCCATCGGTCCTACCGCATTGCAGTGGTGGCATGGGATGAACTTGATCTCGCCGCCCTCTAACATCTTCCTTGCTTCTTCCTCAGTGGACGCCCATTCTTCGAACATGACCGCGCCGACGCATGAACCCTGCATCGGATCCGGCATATTCTCGTATGCTACCGGCGGGCCTGCGTGAAGGATCACCTTGCCGCCGTTCTCTGCAAACTGCGGGATCACTTCTTTGGCGCGCACATTGTCCTTAAGTATCGGCTGGCTTGCAACCACCTTCGCGATCACGGCACGGTTCAGATCGTCGATACCTTCATAATTCCTCAGGAAGTTCAGTGTCTTGATAAGCTCTACATTGCCTCCTGCCGGCGGCTGCCAGTCGTACTGCACCACTTCGCATCCGAACTGCTCTACTACCTCTGCGAAGCTCTTAAGGCCGATATTGATGATATTCGGCTTGTCGGAGAGCAGCGCACGGAGCTTGTCTGAAGGTGCGTTCTTCTCAACCTGCGCCACTTCCTTCGCACGGATCTCCTTAACCGGCTCCTCAAAGTCTCTTCCGATAGCGCGGATCGCTGTACGGCATGCAAGCTTATTGTTCTCGCATACGATAACACCGGCTTCTTTTAATTTATTCACTGCCTCGTCATATCCTTGGAAGTCGCTTCTCGTACCGCATACCGTAGCGATAAAGAATACTTTCCTTCCCTGTGACTCTGCCTTCTCCTTCAGTGCAACGATGGACGGAAGAAGAGCTCCTGCCATGTCGGCGTGTGAACCATAGCCGAGCATGATGTCAAGGAGAACTGCTCCTGTCGTCGGATCGTCTACTGCTTCCTGCATACACTCGATACGCTTGGCAGGATCGATCATCGGATGCGGTTTGCCCTGTGTATAAGCGTCGTCTCCAAGATCCACTACCACGTTGCCGTCTAACTGAAGCATATAGCCTTCGATATCCTCCGGCGGTACTTTACAGTTCATGGCGTCCTTGATGAGCATAGCCGCTTCATTCGCAAGGGTTCCGCCTGAGTAATAAGCCTTGATGGTCTTGCCGTCTTCTGCCTTGTAGAATGTGGACTCGTCAAGATCGATGGTCGCCTCTGCCACTTCCGTACCTCTTACAAGGCTTACCGCCTTACGTGCAGCCTCATCCAGCGTATAGCAGTGATAGAAGTTCTCCTCGTGATACTCTGGCTTCTCACCTACAAACAGTGTAACAACCGGTTTGCTGAAATTAGAAAGTCTCGCGGAGATCATATCACGTACTTCCTTTGCCGGCGGCTTGGAAACGATCACAAGCACCTTCACGGAAGCGTCGTCTTCCATGGCGTCAATCATATCCATCATCGTGATTCCGCCGATCTTAGCGTTCAGGTCACGTCCGCCGATACCGATAGCATTCGTAACGCCTTCACCCAATCTGTCAATGATGGTCGTAAGCTCCTGGATACCTGTTCCCGATGCGCCGATGATACCGATCGAACCCTTTGTCACCTTGTTCGTAAATGCGATCGGAACGCCCTGGATGATACCTGTACCGCAGTCAGGACCCATAACGGCCAGTCCCTTCGCATGAGCCTTCTCTTTTAATGCCTTCTCGTCTTCAACCGTTACATTGTCAGAGAACATGAATACATTCAAGCCCTCATCGAGTGCACGGTCAGCCTCAAGAGCCGCATACGCGCCCGGAATAGAGATCACGGCAAGGTTCGCCTCCGGAGCCTTCTTAAGCGCTTTATCCCATGACTTCACGCTCTCCGCGCCCTTCTTGCCTTCCGCTGCTGTGGACTGCTTCTTCAAGAACTCCTCTACCTTCTCAAGAACCACGTCAAGAACTGCCTCTTCCTGTACATCCGCTACCACTACCATATCGTTGGCGGTGGCTGCCATCAATTCTTCCGTATCAAGCCCGCTTGTCTTGAAGATATCTTTATTCGCAGGAGTAGCCATCATAACCTGGATCTTGTTCACTCCCTCTAATGAAGAAATCTCATTTGTCAAAAGCATCAGTACAACTGAATCCTGATAACTTCCCTTCTTAACAACTGTCTTTAACATGTTTTTATCCTCTCCAAATCTATACGAATGATTTAATCTGCAAATCTGTTCTTATGGTCATACCTGTCAAAATGAACTGCATCTCCTCTGAGATATTCAACCAGCTCATCCACTACCTCGATTCCGCCTGACGCGTAAGCCTTATCTCTTCTCATCACGGCTCTCTCGCCCGGATAGTATACCTTGCCGTATCCCGGAGCAGCCTTCATCTCGCCTAATTCATCACAGGTCTGGGACATATTCTTCTTGAACTGTTCAGCGCCGCAGAATCTCTCAGGATCCATAACGATGATCATCTGTCCAAGCTCGCGGCCCTTCGAGCAGTCATGATACATAGAACTTACATGCTTGCCGAACGGAACTCCTAAGAGCACGCCGGAGAATACGTCTACCATCATCATAAGTCCATATCCCTTCGCGCCGGCGATCGGAGTCAGAGCATTCACCTTATGCGGGTCTGTGACAGGCTCCCCGTTCACATCCACTGCCCAGTCGGACGGAATCTCTGCACCCTGAGAACGCTTGTCAAGAATCTTGCCCCAAGCCTGAACGGTCGTAGCCATATCGAATACTACTGTACGGTCATCTGCCGTTGGAGCCGCAAAAGAGATCGGGTTGGTTCCGTAATAAGGTTCCGTTCCGCCGTACGGCACCGCCATCGGGTCGGACTGGCAGAATGTGATCGCAGCAAGACCTTCCTTCGCACACATCTCCGTATAGTATCCGATGGACCCTGTATGTGAGATGTTCGCCATACCAACGATAGCAACACCGTTCTCTTTCGCGATCTCGATAGCCTTCTCCGTTGCCTTGGTAGCTACCCAGTAACCGATGCCGTTGTCTCCGTCCATGATACCTGAGCACGGGCCTGTCTGTGTCCATGTGATGTTCGGCTCGTGTGTGATACCGCCCTTGGCGATCCTCTCACTGTAATACTCTACACGCACCGCACCGTGTGACGCATATCCTCTCTCATGCGACCATGTGAGGATCTCTGCTGTCTGTTCTGCATGGTCCTCTCTCAAGCCTGCCTGCACCATCTTATTCTTCATCAAACCCTTTAATTCATCTCTTGAAAGCTTCATAATATTCCACCATCCTTATTATATTTACCGTCCTGCCGACGGGCGCATTCCTTCTTATAATGCAACGTCTCTGTTACAGTCTTTGGAATAGATATATGTCAGGACCTCTTCGCGTCCTTCATCACCGACTGCATAACATGCCTGCGGAGTATATGCATCCATGAATACATAGTCGCCCTTCTTGAGCGGCACCCAGTCTTCTCCTAATCTGTACATCGCCTTACCGGTAAGGAATAACATACCGTGCTCCTGTACATGTGTCTCTATATAACCATGGGAAGCGCCGATGTGAAACTTCAGGATATGCATATTCATATCGAAGCCGAAATCATCTGTAGGAAGGAAATTCTGGATGTAACAGTTCTCCATCCCTTCATAAGCGATCCACTCTAACTCGTTCGCATTGCCGACTACGGTGTAAGCATGATAGCCTTCAACCTTCTCATATCTGCGTCTGTACAGATAGAGCTTCGCGTCCGCTTCACCCTTATTCTCGAAGGATACCGGCTTATCCTCCGGAGAATAGATGTATCCGCCCTGAACAAGAACCTCATCTTTGTCCGCATTCTTAACGGCGATCTCACCCTCTACTACATAGAGGAAAGTCTCGATCCCGTCTCCGCCGATCCCGTCCTTCTTGCCGCCGGCATGTGCGGTTACCAGATAATCTGCGAAAGAAGCTCCCATAGCAGGAGAGCCAAGGATCGTCACGTCGCAGTTCACATAACCCGGAATTGCATTCTTCACAAGTCCGTCTGGTTCAAGAAGCACCCAGTTCTCTTTCTTGATGACAGAACGTGTCTGCAACAGATCGTCACGGTATCCAAGCTGATTGTTTAAATAACTCATTTTTAAGTTCCTCACTTTCTTTGTTTAATAAAATTTTAATTACTTTGGTCTTTGTGGTCAACCGGTTTTTATAATCTAATTATGGCAATTTTGTCCAGAAATTTCAATTGACATTTTAGACAAATCTAGGTCTTCTATTTTGTCTATTTTAGCAGTAATATTCAGCACATTTTACTCTTGAACCCCGTCGTTTTTGTGGTATACTGGTATTTGCTGGTAAGCCTGCAAAGCCTTCCGGCAATTGTTAAAAACTAAACAAACACTTAGGATTGGAAGCATTGCTATCAACCACTTTTTAATTCATTATAGGACAACGAAAGGAGACCAGTCATGCTGCAGACCAGAGAGATATCAATCCCCAATGATCACTATGACAAGCACGCCACCCTGTACTTCGATACAGATCAAAAACCAAAAGCCTATATTCTATATTTCCACGGCGGAGGATTATTATTCGGGACAAGGACAGACCTGCCCATGCTCCACCTCGAATCCCTGACGGCATCCGGATACTGCATTGCCGCCTATGACTACCCCCTTGCGCCCGCCGCGAAGCTTGAGATGATCCTCGCGGACGTGTGCTCCTCTGTCAGCCATTACATCGGGAATCCCGCCATTTATCTGGAAGACGGCGCCGAACTGCCTTACTTTCTATGGGGACGTTCTGCCGGCGCATACCTCTGCCTGCTTGCCGGCGCCCGCGGGGCATTTGACAGGAAACCTGCCGGAATCCTCTCCTATTATGGATACGGATTCCTATGCGACGGCTGGTTCATGACTCCCAGTAATTATTACTGCTCCCTTCCTGCCGTAGGCGAATCAGCTCTTGACGCTATTCCCGGCGGGTTCTGCGCAGACGGGGAGCTCGGCACCCATTACAGCGTTTATGTCTATGCAAGACAGACCGGGAAATGGGCGGATCTGATCTACGACGGACGGCAGAAATTCTTCTATCTTGACTATACCTTACGCACCTGCAGCGAGCTGCCCTGTCCGATCTTCTGCGCCCACAGCACCGGCGACACCGATGTCCCCTACTCTGAATTCCTGGAGCTGTGCAGCAAATACCACGCCCAGCGGTTCGTCGCATCCCACAGCATGCATGATTTTGACCGGGACGAGAAGAATCCTGTCACCCGGCGGCTCTTAGAATCGACCTTAAAATTCCTGGACTTAAAGCTTGAACGTATACAGGCCAACACAAAGATCTGATCTTGTTATCAAAAGGGGACGGCATTTGCCGTCCCCTTAATAACCTTTATCTTTCAAAAATCGTTCCTTTACAGAATGACTTGGATGACGGCATCATCTTCATTAACAGGTAGTACGCAGCGCCCGTCGGAATCAGGCTTACATACCAGGACAGTTTCATAACCAACAATGAGCACAGTGACCCGAAGATGATCGCGATGACTGCCGCCCAGTTGATGCCCTTGAAGCATCCCTGCTTGTCGTACATATCGTTGATATCCAGTTTCTTCTTGCGGAGGATGAAATAATCCACCGCCATAACCGCGAAGATCGGTCCAAGGAATGCGGAGTAGAACTGTGTAAACAGGTTCAGGCCCGCCGCAGACTCATCTGTAACCAGCTTCCACGGCATAACACATGCGGAAAGAATACCTACGAGTACGGTAGCGTGAGTCCATTTCATCTTGAAGGACTCCATAAGTACATATGCCGGAGGCACGATATTATTCAGTACATTCGTCGTAACCTGCGCAAACGCGATGAAGAGCAGTGTCACGATAGTAAGGAACTTGCTTCCCATGGTCGTTGAGAATACAACTACCGGGTCGCTGTTTCCTGTTGCAGCCGTTACAAGGAGTCCGATCAGCCCCATGAACAGGGTGACAGGAAGGATCGCCACTGTATAGATGCTTGCAGCCTTCACAGGCTTAACGTTGTCCGTCGCGTTACGTGAGTAATCGGACGCATTGATGATCATGGTAGAATAGATCCCAAGGAAGGATGTTGTCGCAGCCCAAAACGGCATGCCCCATGTTCCCTTGATCCCTGAGAATACATCGCCGATCTCTGATGAGAACTGTGTGTTTACCACATACAGCATGTAGATCAGGATAGCAATGATGAATACGCAGGAGATATTCTCAAGCCACTTGATCCCCTCGAATCCCTTGATCGCAAGGGCTACCTGCAGGAGGGTGAACAACGCATATACCACCGGAAGATTGCTTACGCCAAACAGGATGTTCATACAGCTATTGATGGCTCCTGCCCCTACCCAGCTCTGGAAGCCAAACCATACGATCGCAGGAAGTCCTCTTAAGACACCCGGAATCTTAACGCCCGTCGTACCAAAGCTGCTTCTAAGCTGCACGGTAAACGGAATGCCGTAGGTATGGCCGCACTCGCCGATGATCGCCAGCGCGATCGCAATGACCAGACATCCGATCGTCATTGCAAGGATCGCCTGTGTTACCGTCAGGGCGCCGATCAGGCCTGCACCCATGGAAAATGTACCGATCGAAACGCATCCTCCCATGAAACTCGCCGCATAGGACAGGGGACCCATGATACGCTTCTGTGTCGGCTGAAGATCCGGATCTACATCCTTGACCAGCTCCGGATTCAGGTTTTTGTTATCAACAATACTCATATTATAATTTTCTCCTTTTCATTAATAGCCGTACATTATCTGAGCTTCCTCACCAGTTCGCCTACGCCCTTTTCGGCTACGATCCGGCCGTCCCTGGCGATCACATTGCCGCGGACAAGCGTCGCGACCGGTAGCCCCTTGCCCTTAAGTCCTACGAACGCGGAGATCTTGTTCACATACAAGAGAGAATCTTCCGTGATCTCCCATTCTTTTTCCGGGTCGACGATCAGAAGATCTGCGTCGAATCCCGGCTTGATATCGCCCTTCTTGCCATAGATGCCGAACGCCTTCGCCGGAAGTACAGACATGGCGCCTGCAAGCACCGTCGGGCATATGCCGCGCTTTACTACGCCTTCACTGAACGCCGCCTGGAACCCGCTCTGGATACCGGAACAGCCTCCCCACACATCGAACACCGTCTCGATCTTATTGCCAAGGATCTCATTGTATTTCTCATCATAAGAGCACGGGGAATGATCCGAAGCGATTCCGCTGAATACGCCCGCCTTCACGTACTCCCACATCTCCTCTACCGCCTCCTTAGGCTGAAGGATCGGCGCACATTTGTATAACGGACCCTTCTCGATCACATCCTCATTGCTGAAGGTAAGATAATGGGTACAGGTCTCTGCGGTAATATCATATCCCTCATCTTGCGCCGCTTTGATCTTCTTCGCAACTGCCGGATGGGACACATGGCAGATATGCGCCTTACAGCCCGTCGCTTTCGCGATCTCGATGATGGCGTCGGTGGCAACGATCTCGGCAACCACCGGGCGTGACTCAAGGAATGCCTTCCAGTCGTTGCGTCCGGCTTCCTTCATCCTCTTCTCCTGGTTCTTGATGATCGCATAGTCTTCACAGTGGAAGCCCGCGCGTCCGTCAAATTCCTTGATGATATCCATAGCCTCCATGGCCTGGCCGTAGTTCAGCGACTCATAATCCGGGGAAACCGGTCCGATGAAGGACTTAAAAGACACACAGCCCTTAGCATCCAATTCCTTCAGATCATTAAAATTATAGCTCGTAAGTCCGCCCCAGAAGCAGAAGTCAACATATGCATTGGGGGAGACCTTATTCTCTTTGAAATCAAACGCCTCCGCATTGGTCATACACGGATCATTCTGAAGCGGCATATCGATCACGGTAGTATATCCGCCAAGGGCGGCTGCCGCCGTTCCGTGCTCGTAATCCTCGCGCCATTCAAATCCCGGATCATTCAGATGCGCATGCGTATCGATCGCTCCCGGGAATATATATTTTGCAGCAGCGTCGATCACTTCCTTCGCCTCTGGTTCCACACCTGCAGCCAACACCGCGGCGATCTTGCCGTCTTTGATCGCTACATTACCTTCCGTTACGGCATCTGCCGTAACGATCTTACCATTCTTGATTAATACATCATACATGGACAACACCTCCTATTGTCTCTACTCTAACGTTGTACCTCTTCTGAAACGCTCGCAGGACGGCATCTTCTTCATCAGGAAGTAGAATACAAGCCCTGTCGGGATGGTCGCCGTAAAGAATGACACATTGACATTGATCAGACCGATCACGGCTCCCACAGCGATCGCGATGATCGCCGCCCAGTTAATACCTGCATGGTTACCATTGTCATTATACAGATCGTTCAATACCTCTTCTGTTACATTTCTCTTATGGAGAATGAAGAAGTCTGTGATCAATACCGCGAAGATCGGTGCGAAGAACGCGGAATAGATCTTAACGAATAAGTCAAGCCCTGCCGCCGAGCTGTCGTTGGTCAGGATCCACGGACAGGTAGCTACCGCAAGGATACCAACGATGATAACGGCCGTCCTGTGCTTGATCTTGAATACATCCATGAACGCATATGCCGGCGGGATTACATTACTTGCAAGGTTGGTGGACAACTGTGCAAAGATAATGAAGCCAAGCGTTACCAGAAGGACGATCTTATTATCTACCATCTGGGCAAATGCATTGATGGGGTTGGCGATGCCTGTCGCCGTGGAAGCCATGGCGCCGATCAGGCCAAGCAATACCGTTGCCGGAACCATCGCGCAGAAGTAAGATGCTCCGCGGGCTACGGAAGAATATCCTGCCTTCACCTCACGGGAATAGTCACCTGCGTTCAGCATAACCGTCGTGCTGTTGCCGAAGAATGCGATCACCGCGCCGATGAACGGCATCCCCCATGTCCCGCCGTGGCTCATCAGCTTATCACCGATCACGTCGCCGTACTGGGAGATACAGATATACAGCAGATAGATCATAGCGATGGAGATCACAACACCGCCGATATTCCCTACCCATTTCGCTCCCTGGAAGCCCTTGATGGACAGGAGGATCTGGATCAGCTGGAACGCGATGAAGAATACCCAGATATTGTCAAACCCAAAGAACACGATAGAAATATTGTTAAGCGCGGCCCCTCCAAGCCAGGTCTGGAAACCATACCATACGATCGCAGGAAGTCCTCGGATCAATACCGGAATAGAGCTTCCCTTCGTACCAAACGCACTCTTTAGCTGTATCGCGTAAGGAGCGCCCGTCTTATAACTGAACTGGTCATTGGCCGCAATGCCGATGATCAGGATCAGAGATCCGATAAATACTGCCAAGAACAACTGTACCAGGTTCAATCCCTTCTCAAGCTGTGCGCTTCCCATGGTCAGAGTTCCGATGGATATACATCCGCCAAGCCAGAGCATGGTGTTAGAACCCCAGCTCATGATACGGTCCTTCGATTTGATCGGCGCTAATGAACTCGCTTCTTTTTTCTCGTTATTTACGTCACCCATAGTATTTCTCCTTTACTCTACTTAATCGGTGTGATATACTCGCCGTATCCTACCGCTTCTTCCTTATACATGCCGTCAGAAGCTACAACCCTGCCCCTTATGATCGTGCAGGTCGGAGCGCCCTTGCCTTCCTGTCCGTCGAAACAGGATACATGCCCCTTGGTCAGAAGCTTCGTCTGGTCAACCTTCCATACTTTGTCAGGATCCACGATTACGATATCGCCGTCAAACCCAACCTCGAACGCGCCCTTGCGTCCGTACAGCCCGAAGATCTTAGCCGGATTGTAATCCATTACCTTCGCGATCAGAGTCGGACTCAACCCCTTCTTATTCACGATCATATCGAACATCATCGGGAGGAAGAACTGAATCGCGTTAAGTCCGCCCCATGCATGCCAGATATCCTTGGTCGCATTATCCTTCTCCTCGTCTGCAGCCGGAGAATGATCGCTTCCCACGCATGACAAGGTCCCGTCAAGCACATAGTCCCACAGCTTCTCCATATCCTCCGCCCTGCGCATCGGAGGCGTACACTTCGCCGGAGCGCCTTTCTCGAACACGAAGTCCTCTGTAAATCCAAGATAATGCGGGCATGTCTCCGCCGTGATCGGCAGACCCTCATGGATAGCGTCCTTCACTACCTGAGCCACCATCGGATGGCTTACATGGCAGATGTGTACGCGTCCGCCCGTTGCCCTTGCCATATCGATGACATTCTTCGTTGCAACATACTCGGTCCATACGTCATGGGAATCCAGGAAATCCCGGATCTTCTGCTCGTTGGTCTGACCTTCTTTTGCCTTCGCTTCCTTCTCTCTCTCCAATACCTGGCCGAACTCTTCACAGTGGAATCCGCACAGAGCGCCGTATGGCTTCAAGATCTCTAACGCCTTACGGACATTACCCATGTTCACAGTCGGGAACAGGTTGCCGTTGGGACAGGTGAATCCCTTGAACGCCGCAACGCCGCAGTTGTGCAGATCAACAAGGTCATTCATATTGTTCTTAACAGAATCCGGCTTATCGTCATAATCGCCTACAAGTCCGCCCCACAGTGCATAATCGATTACGGAATGCTTGCTGATCCTTCCCATCTTAAGGTCAAAGATTTCTTTATTCATCAGAGAGGGATCGTTGTTGAGCGGCATATCGATCAATGTCGTACACCCTGCAACCGCCGCTGCGCGGGAACCCGTCTCAAAATCTTCCCTGTACTCGAACCCCGGCTCATTCAGATGCGCATGACAGTCGATGATACCCGGGAATACATAATTCCCCTCCGCATCGATCGTCTCCTTCGCCTCTGCCGGCGTTCCCGCTGCCAGAAACGCAGCATACTTACCATCCTGGATCGCAATATCCGCCTCATAGATACGGTCCGGAGTCACAAGTCTGCCGTTTCGAATCACTAAATCATACATAACATACCTCCTAATAATAAATTTTACCGGTCAACCACATTTTAACTACCTGTATACTATTTTAATCCAAAAAGAGACAAATCACAATAGCACAAAACATAGAATATTCTTCCTTATTTTTGTGCACTTTTTACAAATATTTCCATTATAAACGTTAATTTATTATCATTATGCACTAAAATTTAAAACCAGATTTTAATCAACTGCCATTGTATTTTTCTGCATTCTCTGATACCATATATTAAAACGAAATAAAACATAAAAAAGGAGTGCCCGCCCATGAAATATCAGATCACACAGCTATCCTGCTATACCGAACAGATCCTCAGGAACCTTATATCCGGAACCGTCCATTCCGTATACCGCCGGACCATCAATCTGACAGACGGGAAGCAGATCCTGTCCTTACAGGCAGATCATTCTCCCCTCTCCCCAATCAGCCTGATCCTTACTCTCACAGCCGAAGAGATGGGCGGACTTGGCATCGCGCCCGGCGACGCTGTACTATTTAAAGAAGGCAGTCTTGAACTTCGGGGCGAAGCCTCTTATCATTTCACCTATACAGATGCCAGGCGGTATGACCTTAAGCTGCAGACGCCTCTTGATTCCCGCTCCCGCGCGCTTCTTGTCTCCGGCATCAGGAACGCATTAGCCTTGACCGGCACCAACGGGTTCGCCCTGTTATTCGGCAGAGCGGACGCTTCAGAAGACGGCCTGTCTCTGATGCTCCTTGCGGCCAAAAAGCATATCCACCTCACAGATGAACTGTGCCGCCTTGGGGATTATCCAGAAGCCGCCGTCCGGCTCTCCCGTCTTCTCGGCCTTGGCATCGGCCTCACTCCCAGCGGGGATGATTTCCTGTGCGGCGTGCTGGCCGGTCTTCATATGGCCGGGAATGACAGCCACCCCTTCACACAGCGGCTCAGATCAGAACTGGCAAACCGGCTGTCCGACACCATCGACATCAGCGCCGCTTTCTTATCCTGCGCCTTAGATCAGCAGTTTAGTCTGGCAGTCAACCACCTCTGCCGGCTTCCAACCGCCGAGGAGATCCTCGCCTCCTTCGAGGAGATCGGCCATTCCTCCGGCACCGACACCCTCTGCGGCATTCTCTGGAGTCTTACACATTTCCAAAAATAGCGAGAAGGGGAATCCCGACAATTCCCCCTCCGCACATCAAAACACAACCCCTTAGATCGCCAGATAATTCTCCAGGATATCCTTAAGGTCAGCCGTGATTCCGTAATCGGCAACGCCGAAGATCGCCGCATCCTCATCCGTGTTCACCGCCACGAATAACTTCGTATCTTTGATACCTTCCGTATGCTGGATCGCACCGGATACGCCGAAGGATATACAGATCTTCGGACGGATCGTAAGCCCGGTCTGGCCAATCTGATGATTGAACGGAATCATCTCAGAATCTACCATCGGCCTTGTTCCTCCGATAGCTCCGCCGACCTTGTCGGCGAATTTCTCAAGCAATGCAAAGTTATCATCCTCAAGAACACCCCTTCCGCCGACTACTACGACCTCTGCTCCAAGGATGCTTCCCGTCTCATTCTCCGCCTCTGCTTCCCCGATCACTTCGATTTTAGAATCACCAACCTTGATGTCCTCAAAATATTCAATCTTTGCCTGGCCGCCTGCCGCTTCTTCCTGCGGAACATACACACCCGGCCTTACGGTCATCATCTGTGGATAATATCCATCTCTGGTAATGATGGTCACGAATACATTTTCACCAAAGGACGGCTTATTCTGCTTAATGTAATAAGAACCGTCTTCCTTCGTTCCTACCAGGACTTCTGTACAGTCTGCCGTCAGCCCGCATCCAAGCTTCATTGCCACCCTGGAGAAGATGGAACGCCCCTCGGGAGTTGCCGGAATCAGAACGCTTGAAGGGCCGATCTTCTTAAGCATCTCTGAGATCGCCTCGCTTACGGCATCGTCCTGCTGAGAACAGTCACGCCCCGCCTTAACGGCGTAGATCTCCTCCACACCAAGCCTGTCAAGCTCTGCCGCGATACCGTCCGGATCTTCTGCCAACACGATCGCCTGAACCTTCTCACCGGTCGTCTTCTGTATCTCCTTTGCCGCTGAAACCAGTTCTGCAGCTACCGGCTCTAATTTACCCTTATAACTTTCTGCATAAACACAAATTCCATTAGCCATAGGTCTACTTTCCTTTCTCCTCTTCAATCAGGTCATATAACTTCTTCGCAAGCTCCGCAGCTGTTCCTTCGAGCATAGCCGCCCTTCTTCCCGCCTTTGGTGAGAAGGAATCTACAACTGCTGTAGGTGAACCTGCGATACCAACCTCGTCAAGCGGAAGGCCGAGATCTGCATTGGTGTAAGTCACAAGCGGCTTCGACTTTGCCGCACGTTTGGTGCGAAGCGTAGCAAGACGCGGCTCATTGCAGCCAAAGTTAAATGATATCATAGCAGGAAGCGCACACCGGATACTCAGCTTCTTGTCATGGAACTTCTTTACCGCCACAATCCGATCCGCCTTGTCCGTATCATACTTGATCCCCTGTGCCTCCACCACATGCGGGATATCAAGACACTCTGCCACCATAGCGCCTACCTGTCCGGTCGCACCGTCTGCCGACAGCGCCCCTCCCAGGATCAGATCGAACTGGCCGTATTTCCTGATTGCAGCCGCCAGTACCTTCGCGGTCGCAACCGTATCTCCTCCTGCCACAGCCCTGTCCGTTACCAGACAGGATTCATCGCATCCAAGCGCCATCGCATCTCTTAAAGCCTTCTCTGCGTCCGGCGGTCCCATGGTAAATACCACAACCTTTCCGCCGGTCTGCTCCTTAAGAAGCATAGCCTCCTCGATGGCGTTTAAGTCCGCCGGATTTACCATACCTTCTGAACTTGCCCGCACAAGTGCGTGAGTCTCCGGATCCACGGATACGTCGTTGGAAACCGGAACCTGTTTAATAAGAACTGCTATATTCATGATTTCCTCCTACAGAAGACGCTTAAATGCCCAGTTTTCCAGTAACGGTGTGCTCTCGCCGCGCATGATCAGCTTCGCCAGGTCACGGGTTGCCGCAGGCGCTTCGATCACGCCGTTTCCGCCGTAACCTGTGGACAGCATATAACCCTCAACCGGTGTTTCGCCCAGGATCGGCCAGAAATCCTTCGGCTCTGCACGGTAGGATAACCAAGAGGATACCAGTCCGCTGTCTACGATTCCAGGAACCTTCGCCTCTAACTGGTCAAGCAGGAAGTCAATGAAGTAATCGTCCGTTCCGCCTGTTGCAGGTAATTTGTCCGGATCCCACTGCCCCGCATGCATCGGATTGCTAAGATCCATAGACAGGTGAGACTTACAGATAAAGATATTGTCTCCCGCACGCAGTCCGTAGAACTCTGGATACTTCAGCACCGGGAATATATAATCAAGCTTCTTTCCCGGAGGGCATAAGAAGAATGCTTCTGCCTTTGTGTGCCAGATCGGTACGTCAAGACCTACCATCTCGCCGGTGAATTTGCTCCATGGCCCTGTACAGTCGACAACCACGTCGAATTCATAGTCCTGTCCGTCGTCCGTCTTAAGTCCCTTGACCTTCTTGTCCTCTACGACAACCTCGGTCACCTTAACGCCGGTCTTAACAACGACGCCGTTCTTCTGAGCCTTCTTGGCATATGTATTAGAAATCATCGTTCCGTCAAAATATCCGTCGTCTGCGGTATAACCTGCGCCAAGGATATTATCAGTAGAAATGTCAGGCAGGATCTCTTTGATGCGGTCCTTATCTGTGATGTACTCGCCTGTGTAGCCTGCCGCCTTGGCAAGAGCGATACCGGTCTTGATCACCTTCTCAACTTCTTCATTGGTAGCCACAACCAGCGTACCGGTCTTGTCAAATCCCGCGCTTCCCTTCTCTTCCGCTTCCATCTTCAGATAGGATTCGAATCCGTAGAGCCTGACGTCCCAATATCTGTTCTTGAGGGAATCGTCAAACAGACACACAGTACCTGCTGATTTCGCCGTGGAGGCTCCTCCGATCGTATCCTTCTCGAATACGACGACCTCTGCTTCTCCGTCATAGAGACTCAAATGATAAGCCAGCGCCGCCCCGGAGATACCTCCGCCGATGATACCAATTTTTTTCTTTGCCATAGTATTTACCTTCCTTCCTTTTATTTTTAACATGAACCTGTCATGTTATCTACATTTAACACAGTTCCAAGCAATACATTGCAGCCGTTTTCAATATCGGCATCCTCCGTAAACTCATACCTGGAATGACTGATTCCCTTCTCGCTGGGCACGAAGATCATCCCCGTAGGGAATACGCTTGTCATGATCAGCGAATCGTGGAACGCGCCGCTTGGAATCGTGGTATAGTCGATACCAAGCTCCTTTACCGCCTGCTCTACACTATCCTTCACCCACTCACTCATCGGCGCCGGATCATGATATGAAGTCGGCTCAAATGTATAAGTAACTCCATACCTGTCACAGATGCTCTTAAGTTCTTCCCGAAGCTTCTCTTCGATCAGTGTCATCAGAGCAGCATCCTGGTCCCTGATCTCCAGGCTGAACGTACACGTTCCCGGGATCACATTCACAGAATGAGGGGTTACCTTGATGGTACCTACGGTCGCAACGGTAAATTCATTGCCGTGCGCCGCCGTGATCTCCGGTATCTTATTGATGAATCCCGCCGCAGCCACAAGCGCGTCCCTGCGGTCTGCCATGGCCGTGCTTCCGGCATGGTTCGCCTCGCCGGTCACAGTAACGTCATAACGGTTCACACCCGCGATAGAAGACACGACTCCCACCGAAGTATTGGTCTTATATAATCTTGCTCCCTGTTCTATATGAAGCTCTATAAAGCAATGAACAGAAGAAGGAGCCTTCGCCGCCCTAAGCATATCCCCGCATGTGATGCCGTAAGACTGCATGACTTTCCCTCTCTCTTCTCCGTAAATATCTAATTCCGAATCACTGACATCCGGGTCCTGTCCGCAGATCGCACTGCTTCCGGTAAGACCCTTACCGAAACGGAAGCCCTCTTCATCGGTGAACACGATCACTTCTACCGGATGCTTCGGAGCATACCCTTCTTCCCTGAACGTCTCACAGACCTCAAGCGCACCCACGCATCCGAGAACACCGTCATACCTGCCTCCGTCCGGCACCGTATCCAGATGTGAACCCATAAGGATCGCCGGAAGGCTGTTATCCTGTCCGTCCATACGGGCGATCAAGTTCCCCGCCTCGTCCATCCTGCATACCATACCCAGTTTCTCTGCCCAGGAGGCAAAGAGTTTCCTTCCCTTCACATCCTCCGCGGAAAATGCCATTCTTGTAAATGTTCCGTCTTCCTTCTTTCCGCACTGATAGATCTCTTCTAACCGGGAAACAACTCTTTTTCCATTCACTTTCATGTTTCCGCCATCTCCTCCTTTCTAATCGACCATTGGGCATTTTACACAATTTCGCGTATACATCCATAGTCAAATCATACAAATACTTGCATTATAATACATAGAAATTATCTATAGTTCACATTATAGATAAATAAATAACGATATACATTGGAGAAACAAGATAAAAAAAGAGAGGTTCTTTATCTATATTAGACAAAGAACCTCTCTTTCGCGTCTATTTCGTCATATTTTCTATCATCTTATGTACGATCAGCCCGATCTTGACCGCCAGCACCTCGCTGGGATTATCAAAATCAATCCCGGTGATCGCAGCGATCCGGTCGATCCGGTATGCCGCCGTCTTGTAATGCACAAAAAGCTCCTGAGCCGTCTTCGTAAGATTCTGGTTCCGGTCCAGATAAATACGCAAGGTCAGAAGCAGCTCCTGTCTCTGCTGCTTCTTATAGCAGAGCAGCTTCTGAAGACTCTCCGGAATATATTCGCCAAGCTCCTTTGGATCATCCACCTTGCAGAGGAGCTTGAAGATCCCCATATCCGAGAAAAAGGCAATATCAGGCCCCTGAGTCTCGTTCTGACCTCTGAAAATGCCGATAAACTCCAGAGAATCTCTTGCTTCTTTGAAGCTGTCCGAGAGCCTCACTACTCCTTCTACCTCTTTCCCCACGCCTGCGTGCACCTTAAAATTCCTGTTCCTCTGCGATATCCTCTTCTGGATCTGTAAGGCCGTAGCTTTTAAGTCCTTCCTGTAATCCTCCTGCTTCTGTCCCTGTTCGATCTGCTGTATCACGATCACCTGATCCAGGTCATTCCTCACCCTTACATCCTCGAACTCATTGATGACCGCGTCCCGCAGAATGCTGTCATAATGGAACTGCTCATTGAGCTTTTCATACTCTCCCGTGCTCTCGTTCCATAGCTTGAATATCAGCACACGGTAATCGGCATTGAGAGGAATCCCCAGATGCTTGACTTCTCTTTCCAATTCCTGCCCGGAGAATACCTTCCCGTTCAAAATCTGGGTGATGATGTCATTCTGGAACTTTTCCTCCAGTTCTTCCACCAGATGTTGGCGGAACATCTCCTGCTTCAACGCCGTCACCGCATTTTCAACCGCAATATCGTCCATATCGCCAAACGGTCTGTTGGATTCCGTAATCGCCAGATAGGCGCTCCTGTTATACATAACACGCCATTTTACAATGTACTGGTCATGTGCCCTGCCACCGTCGGCAAGGACTGCCTTCTGTCTCAGATATGTATAGTTGGAATAGAACTGCGGATGGTACTCCCTGGCCTGATCCGACAGTACAAGCCCTGGCATACTGCCCCGCGTTCCCGCAAGATATTCCATATTCTGATTGAAGAGCGCCGCCGGATTGCCCACCAGCTTCTCAAGCGCGTCCAGTATCTTCTGTATATTATCCTCCGCCGATCCATAAGCGAAGGACAACGCCGTGAAATTATCATGAGTGGTCTTAAAATACTTAAGCTGCTTTACCTCTTCGCTGAATAACTGCTCCAGGATCGGCTTCAAGATCTCACGGAAGGACAGCTCAAAGACAACCTCCAGAATCGGTACCGCGAATTCTTCCGCAAATTCCAGAATATATCTGACCTTCTCATCTATATCCTCCACCTCCTGGTCTCGCTTTATGATGATGGCGCTGACCTTCTTTACCGCCAGCTCCCGGAAATAACCGTCAAATTCCTCCATCGTACAGGCCTGGAACGCATAAAATCTTGTAAGCAGGACCTCCCCGCCGTTGATGAATTTCACAATATCGGGGGCCTCTATGATCGTAGCGCCCTGGATCTCATTGTCTAATCCTGCATCTCCGCCCAGAAACTTTGCCCCGCTGAAGATATCCATCTTCAACATATCTCTCACACGAAAACTCATATCTATTCCTTCTTTCTTTCGTCCGGCAGACCCTTGCGGATATACTCCATCCACTCCCGGATCTTCCTCTCATGCCCGTTATCTCCCGGCTCATAGAACCTGGCGTCTCTGATCTCTTCCGGCAGATATTGCTGCTTCACATAGTGGTTCGGATAATCATGGGCATATTTGTACCCGATTCCGTGTCCAAGCTTCTGCGCTCCCTTATAATGGGCGTCCTGAAGATGAACCGGAACCGTCGTCTTATACTTCTTCACATACTCCATAGCATTAAAAATGGCATTGCACGCCGAATTGCTCTTGGGCGCAGTCGCCACATAAAGCACAGCCTGCGATAAGATGATCTGCGCCTCCGGCATCCCGATCCGCTCTGCGGCCTGGGCCGCCGATACCGCTACGGTAAGCGCCATCGGGTCCGCGTTGCCTACATCCTCTGCCGCACAGATCATGATCCGCCGCGCGATAAACTTGATATCCTCGCCCGCATACAGCATCTTCGCCAGATAGAAGACTGCGGCGTCCGCATCCGACCCGCGCATGCTCTTGATAAATGCGGATATGGTATCATAATGGTTATCTCCCGTCTTGTCATAGCGCACAACCCTCTTCTGGATACACTCGGACGCCACATCGAGAGTGATATGGATCTGTCCGTCCGCGCTCCGCTCCGTGGTCAGGATCCCAAGCTCCACCGCATTCAGCGCATTCCTTGCATCTCCGCCCGAGATGTCCGCTAAGAACTCAAGCGCTTCCTCGTCAATGACCGCCTGATAGCTTCCCATCCCCTTCTCCGTATCATAGACCGCACGCCTGAGCAAGTTCTTGATATCCTCCTTGTGAAGCGGCTGCAGCTCGAAGATACTGGATCTGGAGATCAGCGCGCCGTTCACCTCAAAATACGGGTTCTCCGTCGTTGCTCCAATCAGGGTGACCGTACCGTCTTCTACGAAGGGCAGAAGATAATCCTGCTGCCCCTTATTGAATCTGTGGATCTCATCCACGAACAGGATGGTCTTCTTCTGATACATGCCAAGCGTCTCCTTCGCCTGCTGCACCACCGCCTCCATATCCTTCTTCCCCGCCACCGTGGCGTTGATCTGGGTGAATTCTGCACTGGTCGTGTTGGCGATCACCTTGGCAAGCGTCGTCTTCCCCGTTCCCGGCGGCCCGTAGAATATGATCGAACCAAGCTTGTCCGCCTTGATGGCGCGGTATAGAAGCTTGTCCTTGCCGATGATGTGCTGCTGGCCCACCACCTCGTCCAGAGTTACGGGGCGGAGTCTTGAAGCTAAGGGCGCTTCCTTGTCCATGTTCTTTTCACGTGCATATTCAAATAGGTTCATATGGGGAATTGCCTCCTTTTTATTAAATCTTCTGTTCACTGTGCAGCAGATCTCTTATTACTTCTCCGGCTATGAGGAGTCCGGCTGCGGGGGGAACGAAGGAGATGCTGCCGGGAACTGCCCGTCTTCTGCTGTCTTCTGGCTGTCTGTGCTGGGGTTTATCGTCCTTAGATGCCGCGATGGGCTTTTCTGCAGAATACAGGACTTTCAGGTGTTCGATCCCGCGGCTTCTGAGTTCTCTTCGCATGACTCTGCTTAAGGGGCAGACACTTGTCTTGCTGATATCTGTGATCTCGAACAGTTCGGCGTGAAGCTTATTGCCTGTCCCCATGCTGCTGATGATCGGGATTCCGTATTCTATCGACTTCTCGATCGCGGCAAGCTTCGCCGTCACTGTATCGACGGCGTCGATGACGTAATCCGGCATCGGATCAAATATACTCTCTATATTCTCAGGCAGTATGAAACATTCATAAGTGATCACCTCTGTCTGCGGACAGATATCCGCGATCTTCTCCTTCATGACCTCCGTCTTATACCTGCCGATCGTACTGTGCAGCGCAATCGACTGCCGGTTGATATTCGATATGGATACCCGGTCATTATCCACCAGGATCAGCCGTCCTACCCCGCTTCTTGCCAGGGCTTCAATACAGTGCGAACCTACTCCGCCCACACCAAGCACCATGACGGTCGACTGCATAAGTCTTCGAAGTCCGGCTTCTCCTAGCAACAGCTCTGTCCTGGCAAATTCGCTCTCTTCCGGATCTTCTGCCGGCAGGTTCTGTTCTGGCAACTGTTTTTCCAATTGTTTTTCCAACTTTTTCTCCAATCTTAGATTCTTAATCCATAAGAAGTTCATCCGCCGTCACGAATTCAAATCCCTTCTTCTTCAAGATATCAATGATCCTTAAGGCGGCATCCACGCTGGAATCATAACAGTCGTGTAATAGAATAATATCATTTTCCCCGGCTTCCGTCACTACCTTATTTACAATTTCATCCACATTCTTCGTCGTCCAGTCCAGAGGGTCGATACTCCACATGACCGGCATCACGTTCAGCTCCTGCTCAAGTTCCTCCTGCCACAGTCCAAAGGGCGGGCGCATATATTCCACATGCTTCCCGGTGATCGCGTAGATGGCTTCGTCTGTATCCATGATCTCTTTTTTCGCCTCTTCGTCCGATATTCGGGTGATCTCTACATGATTGTATGTGTGGTTGCCGATCAGATGCCCTTCCTCATAAAGCCGCTTGACTAGGTCAGGATTTTCCTTCACATTCTTACCGATCAGGAAGAACGACGCCCGCACCCCTCTCTCCTTCAAGCCGTCCAGAAGCCGTCCGGTGCAATGGCTGCTTGGTCCGTCGTCGAAAGTGATGGCGATCTTCGGCGCCTCTTCTGTCACGGAGAAAACGTTCTCATCCACGGTCTCTTTTATTCCCTGCTCTCTTACGGACTGTTCCCTTTGGACCTTCTCATCCTGGGGCCGTCCGCCTGCCAGATTCAGCGAAATCCCCAGGAAATTAAACAGACAAAACATATAGAATAGTCCGCACAGGACTTTGACTCTGCGAAATTCTCTTTTCTCCATACCGATGTTACCTCACTTTCACATATCCCTCCTTCATTTATATGTAAGGAACTGTGAATTTATTTAATATATAGATCCATAAATCAATCCATTGCAATATAATTATTATAATGCTATAATAATTCTTGCTGCCTTTTAGCAGAATCATTATAAAACGGAGGTATACTTATGTCAGAACCACATACAAAAGAAGCCGCCGCAGGCGGTAACAAGATGGGAACCATGCCGATCCCAAAGCTTCTGATCAGCATGTCCCTGCCTATGATGATCTCTATGTTGGTACAGGCTCTCTACAATATCGTAGACAGCATGTTCGTTGCACAGTTGAACGAAGACGCGCTGACAGCCGTATCGCTTGCATTTCCTATCCAGACGCTTATGATCGCGATCGCTTCCGGTACCGGAGTCGGCATCAACGCCCTGCTCTCAAGGAACTTAGGAGAGAAGAATTATGAAGCAGCCGATTCGGCCGCCAAGAACGGCCTGTTCCTCGGTATCGCAAGCTGTATCATCTTTGCCGTGATCGGCGGACTGGGATCGCATTTTTTCTTCGCGGCACAGACAGACAATCAGACCATCGTCACATACGGAACACAATACCTGACTATCATCACCGTGTGCTCTGCCGGTATCTTCCTGCAGATCACATTAGAACGATTGATGCAGTCCACAGGCAAGACGATCTATAACATGATCACCCAGGGAACCGGCGCGATCATCAACATCATACTGGACCCGATCCTGATCTTCGGGTTATTCGGCCTTCCAAAGCTGGAGGTTGCGGGGGCGGCCTTAGCCACCATCATCGGACAGGTGATCGCGGTGCTGATGTCATTCTACTTCAATCTTACCAGGAACAAGGAGATCAATATCAGCCTTAGGGGCTTCCATCCGCATATGCGGACGATCGCCGTCATCTACGAGGTCGGAATCCCGTCCATTATCATGCAGGCCATCGGCTCGGTCATGACCTTCGGAATGAACAAGATCCTTCTGATCTTCTCTTCCACCGCAGCCGCCGTATTCGGCGTGTACTTCAAGCTCCAGAGCTTCATCTTCATGCCGGTCTTCGGGCTGAATAACGGGATGATCCCGATCATCGCATTCAACTACGGCGCCAGGAACAAAGACCGCATCATTCAGACTATCAAGCTGAGCGTCGCTATCGCCGTATCTATCATGATGTTCGGACTTGCCATCTTCCAGACGCTTCCAGGCTTCCTTCTTAAGAACCTGTTCGACGCCTCGGAGAATATGCTTAAGATCGGAGTCCCGGCGCTTCGGATCATCAGCTTAAGCTTCCTGTTCGCCGGCTACTGTATTATCGTCGGCTCCGTATTCCAGGCCCTTGGGAACGCCGTCTACAGCCTGATCGTATCTGCTGCAAGACAGCTCTTCGTAATCCTTCCGGTGGCTTATGCGTTCGCCAGGATATTCGGGTTACATATGGTGTGGTGGTCCATACCGATTGCAGAGATCGCGTCGGTCGTGATGTCGACCGTGCTGCTTCGACACATCTATAAGACTAAAATCAAACAATTAGGGACGTAGTAAACTACCATTTTACTACGTCCCCATTCAAGCCCCATTCGAGCAGTTCAAAGAAACATACTTTAGAATGTTTCCTCTCCTTCACACACAATATCTATACCATATTCCTTAAAGAGCTGCTCCTGGTAATCCCTGTCCCTTGTAGAACGCTCCAGATCATCATATCTTTTCTCGTTAAGCAATAAACGACACAAGTGGTTTACTTGATCCCTCATAATTTCTCTCTCTTCTTCACGAATGTAATCCATTACTTCTTTTTCATTATATTCAAAGATACTCATCGCCACTACCTCCGCCTTATTCTTCCTTAAGAAATCCTCTAAGATTCCTTCCTTAATACACTCATCCACTGCACGGTTTACTGCCTGTTCAAGTTCCATCTTTGCCCGGTATCTCCGCACACGGACAACATATTCCATATATTCCTGCAAAGTGGTGCATTCTTTTAAAAATTCTTTATTCTGACCAGGATTAATATTCACTACCAGAACCTTTAACTCCAAAAACGGAGATTCTTTCTCTAAAATATCACCAATCTTCTCACTGTCACTGCTCTGATCTTCAACTTTGACCCCGTTACCGTCAGACTCCGCCTTACCCTCATATGAAGCCTTGTACAAATCCGACAGTCTCAGAATCTTTCGCTCAGGGTATTTCGTAGTTCCATTATAGAATACTACAAAATATGGCGTTGGAAGCTCGACTGCCTCTTTTCCATACAACTTACGGCTCTCCACAAGTCCCTCATACTCTTTCGAAATATAATGCAGTAACCGCAGCGACATATTTGGATTGACTGTAGATTGATGCTCATACAGATGCAGATCATCCGCTATAAGAAATGCAAGATCATTCTTCATTCCCATATATATCGCATGCTTCAATGTGACCACTTGCAAATCATCTGCATTCGTATAGTTCTTTCCACTGACTGAATTATAGAGCTCTAACTGCCGTTCTTTATCATCCTGATATAAAATACAGAATATACTATCCTTATATTTCTCATTGACATGTACCCGTTTCTCTTCCATAAACAAACCTCCTTTTAAGGGGCTTGAAAAGTAAAACATAACATGCCTGCCATACTTTCAACTTTCAGCCCCTATGCTGTTATAAATAATTGGAATAAGCATAGATGTTCTGAAATGATGATGACAAGTATATCTGCTTGAATAGAATTTTAGAATCTTTATGCTTCAGATAAGGATAACATAGTTAAGTGACATTTACAATATAAAATCTAAATCTTCTATTTGCTTCTATTGGGATAAACTTCAAACAGATAGGGACATAGTAAACTACCACTTTACTATGTCCCTATCGTATCTATCTTTATTTATTTTCTCTTCTTCACACTCCACCCAAACTTCCCAAGCTCTTTCCCAAGTCCAAGATATTCTCCATGGGAATACGCCAGAAGCCCGGTAGAATTCAATTCGAACTTCCCGCCCTTCTTCATATACCTCTCATCCACCTGAACCGCCGCCACTTCGGCGAGGAACATATGGTGAGAGCCAAGCTCCTTAACCTCCGTCACCCTGCACTCGATATTGACCGGACTCTCCAGGATCACAGGTGCATAGGCAAGCTGATCTGCCGCCCCCTTCGTAAGCGCCATCTCCTTCCACTTATCCACATCCCTGCCGGATCTCACCCCGCACCAATCCGTAGCATAAGCAAGTCTTTCCGTCGTAAGATTGACCACGAATTCCCCGGTTTCCCGGATCATATGATAAGTATAACGCTCCGGCCTCACAGAGATGTAGAGCATCGCCGGGTCCGAACAGACCGTTCCCGTCCACGCCACCGTCAGGATATTCGCATTCCCTGCCTTATCCGCGGCGCTCACCATCACCGCCGGAAGCGGATAGAGCATATTCCCCGGCCGCCATACCTGCCTTCCCGCCGCCATATCCACTTTCCTTTTCTCTTTTCTCTTCTCCATAACTCCTGCCTCTCTTTCTGCTGGGCCGCGTTCTATCTACAGGATTCCTATCTACAAGATTCCGCCTGCCGACGTTAAAACAGCGTCCATTTTACTCCTGCTGCAGCACTCCCACCAGTGTCGGAATCAGCTGCTTCTTCCTGGATACTACGCCCTTGAGCACGATCTTATCGGTATCCTCATTCAGGTCAAACGCATCTACGATATATTCCTTCGCGTTGTTCCCCACGCACAGAAGTTCCGTGGACTCATCCAGGATATCCGTCAGCATGAAATAGATCATCTGGAGGCTGTTCTCCTTAAGCACCTCTGAAAGGTGCGGGCGCAGCACTTCCTTGATCTCCTTAAGCTCTTCCTTGTTCATGGAATTGATCTGCCCCACGCCAAAGACGATATCATTGACCGTGAACTGCTTGAAATCCTGGAAACAGATCTCCTGCGCGCTCTTTCCCGCAAGGCTGCTTCCCGCTTTGAACATCTCGCCTGCCATCTGCTCTAAGTCGATCCCGGCAATCTTCGCCAGCTTCTTCGCGATCTTCTCATCCACCGCCGTACACGTAGGAGAGCGGAACAGCAGCGTATCGGAGATGATCGCAGAGCATAATAACCCGGCGATCGTGGAGGTAATCTTCACCCCTGACTCCTCATACATCTGGTAAACGATTGTCGCCGTACAGCCCACCGGCTGATTGCGGAAGAACACCGGTCCCATGGTCTCGATATTGCCAAGCCTGTGATGGTCGATGATCTCAACAATCTCTGCCTCATCTATCCCATCCACCGCCTGAGACTTCTCATTGTGATCCACCAGGATCACCTTCTTCTTGCTGACATCCAGGAAACGCCTTCTGGAGATAAATCCTTTGAACCGCCCATGCCTGTCAAGAATCGGGAAATCCCTGAACTTCTTCTTCGTCATCTCCTCCTTGATGTCCTCCACATAATCCGTCATGCGGAACGCGGTAAGCGGCGCCTGAGTCATAAAATGCTTCACCGGAATACTCTGATTGATCAGTCTCGCCACCGTATAGGTATCGTGAGGCGTACTGATGATCACAATACTCTGCTCCTCTGCTCTCTTGATCAGCCTTTTTGACACCTCTGCCCCCTGGCACACTACCAGACAGCCCGCGTCGATATCCACCGCGCACGCCTGAGACTCATAACGATTCCCTAAGATTACCAGATCATCCTTCTCAATGAATTCTTCCATCATCTCCGGGCTCGATGCCGCGATCGTCACCTTCCCTTTGGTAAAATATCCATGCTCGTTCCCGCAGATCAGTGTCCCGTCCAGGGTCTTGGCAATGTTCCGGTACTGCGTCTTGGCAGTGGAAAGGATACAGTTGTCATAGACATCCATATAGGAAGTCGCGATATCCCCCGTGGAGATCACTCCCACCAGCTCTTCCTCCTTCAGGATCGGGAGCGTCTTCACATGCTGCTCCTTCATCTTCTCCCATGTATCCTTGATAGAGACATTCGGCTCCACGCCCTCTATCTTATGTATATCAATATCCTTCACCTGCAGCTTCACATTGGACAGCAGATCCGGCGGGTCTACCTTGAACCTGTTCAGCACATAATGTGTCTCCTCATTGATCTGTCCCGCCCTCCTGGCAACATACTCGCTGCCGGTCAGTTGTTTCTTCAGATTCGCATATGCGATCGCAGAACAGATCGAGTCCGTATCCGGATTCTTGTGCCCCACCACATACACTTTCCCCGTCTTCTTTCCCATTATCATCACATCCTCAAACCAGATTTCCCGGCCATTATTACTGGTTTTAACTACCTGCCGGAATACTTTACTAATAAGAGTGCCATTTTTTTCGACTTTCGTCAACTATAAATTGAACATTTCCCCTGTTTTATGTTATAATTAAAAAAGTATGTGGAAGCGTACGAGTCTCGAAAACGAAAGGGAATATACTATGAGTGAAGAATTATTACAAGGAACAGCAGCAAATGAAGCTGCCGAAGGCGGCACAACGGAGACCATGGCAGATCTGGAAGAACATTTTGATGATGCCAATCCATGGAATCTTGTAGCCTCCTACAAGGAAAAGGGTACCGTCCTTCCCGTCAAGGTCGAAGGGATCGTCAACGGAGGAGCAATCGCCATGGTAGAGGGATTGCGCGGCTTCATCCCGGCATCAAGGTTATCCCTGTCTTACATTGAAGATCTGGAGACATATCTGCTCAAGGATATCGAAGTGAAGGTCATCGAAGTAGATCAGGCCAATGAGCGTCTGATCCTGTCCGCCCGCGAGATCCTTAAGGAGCAGGAGAAGAAGGCGATGGAAGAAAGAATCGCCAATGTTAAGATTGGAAGCGTTGTGAACGGAACCGTTGAGAGTCTCCAGAACTACGGCGCATTCGTTCGTTTAGAAGACGGACTGTCAGGTCTGGTTCATGTTTCCCAGATCAGTCAGAAGCGTGTGAAGTCTCCCAAAGATGTTCTGAAGGAAGGCGATGAGGTCAAGGTCAAGATCATCGGGCTTAAGGACGGCAAGATCAGCCTCAGCATGAAAGCCCTGGAAGAAGTGAAGGAAGAGCCTGTTGAGAAGGTACACATTCCCAAGTCCGAGAGCATCGGAACCAGTCTGGGCGATCTGTTTAAAGGAATCAAGCTGGATTAGTAAAATTAGTTACAATCCGGCATAAAAACAGGAGGCATTCTGTACATACACGAATACCTCCTCTTTTTATACCCTTCTTACCGTCTCAGCTTCCTTATGCCAAATACAGCCAGCACACAGACCGAAGCTCCTGCGAATACCCACACCCATACCGGTATATCGTAGATATTGCAGCACCGGACATTGATCCACATCTGATTGATCTCCCTCGTCTGATCTTCATCGAAGCACACCATGATCGAAGACCTTGAGATCGCTTCCTGTGTGGGATACTGGGCAAATAGCTGCCTGTAGACCTGATCCGAAGGCGCAGTGATCACATACTCTTCTTCGCCTCCTTCGGAAAAGAAATATCCCAGGTCATATTCTGACACCTCTTCCTCATCTTCTTCGGCGCCGTAACACCAGTCGGCATATTCGAAGATCCTCATATCCTCCCCGCCGGAGATCACGGAAGTATACCCCACATAGTACATGTTCCGGATCACATTGTCAGGCCGGGAGTTAAAATTAATGAATGCCTCCGCCGCATGCTGCTTCGCCGCATCCTCTCCGATTCCGTTCTTTAACATCACCCATCCGTCAAAATAGATATTGGTCGACTCCGACGGCACGGCAAACGCCAGCGGGAAATCATCCTCATCCGCCTGGTCCATGGTATAGACCGCATCCCCGGACCATTGAAGATTCGCTGCCACCTTCCCCGTAACCATATCCGCCTTCCCTGAATCCGTCTCAAAAGAATACGCATTGTTCTTCACATCCTGCAGATACTCCTGCGCGTCGGCGATCGTCTCCCTCGACGTATCGTTCATCTCTTCTTCCAGCCTCTTCTGATAATCCGGATCATTCTTGAATTCTTCGGAATTCAAAAGCTCCGACTTGATGGCGCCCACCGCCGCGAAATACGAATCCCTTACATTGTCCTTAATCGTGACCTGTCTCTTATAGTCTGGATCGTTGAGGATCTTCCAACTGGAAGCATCCTCCTCGCTTACAAGCCCGGGGTTATACACGATCCCGGTGATTCCCCACATATAGCCTGCCGCGTAATCCCCCCACGGCCTGCCCCCGATCTCATTCTTCTCGAATATCTCTCTGATATACGGCGACACGCCGTTACTGTAATAATTATTCTGATCAGAACCATCAAAGAATCCTTCCGATAACGGTACAAGCTGATCCTCCGTCATGAGCTTCATGATCATGTATTCCGACGGACAGACCAGATCATAGGTATCCCCCAAAGTCAGCATGTTATACAAGTCTTCATTGGTTCCAAAGGTCGAATATTCCACCCTGACGCGAATCCCATACGTCTCATAATACCACTGCGTAAAATCCTCTATCATGGTATTCTCCCCGATGATATCACCGCTGTCAAGTTCTATGGTCTCCTCTTCATCCCAGTCTCCCAGATCGATGTACTCTTCCCAGTTGCAGACCCTAAGGGTAACCTCCTTCTCTACTTCCCTGCCGCCGCTCTTGGCTGCATCCGCCGTCACCGGGCATGTTAAAACCAGGAAGCTGCAAATACACAGGACCGCAATGCTTCTATATCTGTTAAATATCTCGATTCTCATACAGTCTTCCTCTCTTCCTTATTCGCCCTGATATTCATCACCGCAGAGAACAGCACGACCAGAAGGAAGATCACTGTGGACAACGCCCACAGCGCCGTCTTGATGGTCGTCTGCGCCCCCTTGGTCGCATTCACCACATAGGTACTGATCGTATCAAAGGTCGCAGGCTTCGTGTAGGTCGCCACAAAATAATCGTCCAGCGACAGGGTTACTGCCATCGCAAAACCCGAGAGAATCCCCGGAAAGATCTGCGGAATCACGATCCGGATAAGCGCGGTAAAAGGCGTCGCCCCAAGATCCAGCGCCGCCTCATAGATGCTTGGATCCATCTGTTTTAATTTAGGGATCACGGCAAGGAACACGAAAGGCGCACACAGCGTCACATGTCCCGCCACAAGCGGGATATACGTGTCCTTGCTGATCCCTAATACTACCACCAGCAGAATACAGATGGAGAATCCAGTCACCACATCCGCATTCACCACCGGCACCTGGTTCATCGTAGTGATCGCCGAAGCCATCCCCTTCCTGGAATAGAAGGAACCAATGGCGCCCATCGTTCCAAGCACCGTCGCGATCAGTGCCGACCCAAGCGCCAGGGCTACCGTCCCCGCAATCATGCTGCGAAGCTCCGGCGTCGTAAACAGCGTCACATAATTATGCACAGAGAAGCCCCGGATCGCCCCGATATTCGTGGCGTCCGTGAAGCTGTACACCGCCAGGACAAGAATCGGCAGATACAGGAATAAGAGAACGAAGATAATAACCATCCATCTCCATACTTTTCTTATCATAACAGCGCCCCTCCCCTCGTATTCTCTTCTTCTGCCCCGCCGGTAAGAAGCGTGAACAGGCAGATGATCCCAAGAAGGATCAGTGCGATCATGGATCCGCCGTTCCAGTTGTACGCCGCAAAATAGCTCCCGATCAGACTTCCCATAATATAGGTACTGTTGTACAGCATATCCAGCACCACATAGTTCGTCATCGCCGGCAGAAATACCATGGATACACCGCTCATGATCCCCGGCAGGGATAAGGGCAGGGTCACCCGCAGGAACGCCTGCAGCTCTCCCGCACCCAAGTCTCTCGCCGCCTCCAGAAGCGCCCCGTCAAGCTTGGAGATGGTGGTATAGATCGGCAGGATCATAAACGGCAGGAAATCATAGCTCATGCCAAGCACCGTATTCAGGAACGGATGATAGGCAAGGTTCCCCTCAAGCCAGGTAAGGATCTCTTTAAGCGCCGTGATCCGCAGAGAGAAATTGATCCACATCGGCATAATGAAGATCAGCACGATGACGGATTTTCCTTTGAGCTTACTGGTGGCAAGGATGAATGCCAGGGGATATGCAAGAAGCAGGCACACCGCCGTGGTAACCATCGCTATACCAAAACTGTAGCAGAGAGTCCCCAATGTATTCGGGTCAGAGAAGAATCCCGTCAGATTCTGGAACGTAAACTCTCCCTGCCCGTTCGTAAATGCATAATAAATCAGTACAACTAAGGGAGCCACAACAAAAAGCAGCAAAAAAACTGCATACGGGATTCCCAGATATTTTCTGGAAAATGTATGTCTGTGCATGTATCCGCCTCCTACTTCTTCACTGTGAAGATCATCTTCTCCACCGGCATAACAAGGCCGACCTGATCTTCCATATTCCACAGGTACTCGTCATTTACCACGAAATCCTGTTCCAGATCCGTGTGTATCACATAGCTGTAATGATCTCCCTTATAGATCATGTTGCTGATACAGCCCTGCACAAGCCCCTCCTCCTGATCGTCAGTCAGTTCGATATCCTGAGGCTTGATGGAGATCTTGACCCGGATCTTCTTCGGATCGATCTCCAGGCCTCTGGAATCCACAAGCGTCCCGTCCTCCAGTATCGAGCTTCCCTTGATCACATCCGTAAGGGCGACCGGAAGAACCGTCCCGTTATATTCCAGTTCATAGTTCTTATTGATCTCTGCCGCAAAGATATTGGTATGATCCTCGGCAATCATAATATGGATATTATCCGGCTCCACTTCCACTCCGACACGGTCTCCCACTCTGGCAGAATGCACGGACTGGGCAACGATCTCATTCTTCCCGGACTCTACCGTGATCTCATAATGTATCCCCTTGAAGATCACGGAGGTTACGATACCGCGGATATTTCCCCGTTCCGGACTTGTAAGCGTCACATCCTCCGGGCGCACGACCGCCGTGATATGGGTTCCCTCTTCCACATCGTCCACACAGGCGAATTCCCCGCCGCAGAAGCGGGCCTTAAGCTTCCCGGTCATGATCCCGTTAAATATATTACTGTCTCCGATAAAGTCCGCCACGAAAGCATTGATCGGCTCATTATAGATATCCTCCGGCGTGCCGATCTGCTGCATCTTCCCCTCCGACATGACCACGATCTTATCCGACATGGTTAGAGCCTCCTCCTGGTCATGGGTCACATAGATGAATGTGATGCCAAGCTCCCGGTGCATCTCCTTAAGCTCAAGCTGCATCTCCTTACGCATCTTCAAGTCCAGGGCTCCAAGAGGCTCGTCAAGCAGAAGGATCTGCGGCTCATTGACCACCGCCCGCGCGATGGCGACCCTCTGCTGCTGCCCGCCGGATAATGTATCAATGCTCCGGTTCTCGAACCCTTCCAGATCCACCAGCTCCAGCACCTTCTTCACCTTCTTGGCGATCACCTTCTCCGGCGTCTTCTTCTGCCGCAGGCCAAAAGCGATGTTCTCATAGATATTCATATGCGGAAACAATGCATATCTCTGAAATACCGTGTTGATCGGCCGCTTATTGGGCGGAAGGCTGGTGATCGGCCTGCCGTTCAGCAGGATCTCTCCCTCCGTTGGGAGATCAAACCCGGCGATCATCCGAAGAGTCGTCGTCTTCCCACAGCCGGAAGGCCCCAGAAATGTAATGAATTCCCCCTGCTTCACCTCCAGGTTGAAATCCGACACCGCACTGTAACCGTCCTCATAGGTCTTCGTAATATGCTTTAATTCAATGATATTCGTCGTCTGTTCCATCTTCATCCCCCAAATATTCATTTAAAATGTAGGCGGTGTACTGACCCAGATAAACCTGGCCGGCCCGCCGTCCGGATTCTCAATACGATGCCGCCGCTTTGCCGGATAGTAGAAGCTCTCCCCGGCCTTCACCGTATAGACCTCGTCTCCCAGATAGAGCTTAAGCCGCCCGGAGATCAGATAGCCGAATTCTTCCCCGTCATGCGGCTTATCCTCCTCAAGCCCCTGATAAGGCTTAAGCACTACCAGAAGCGGTTCCATCTGATACTTCTGGGCCGTGGGCACAATCCACTGGATACTGTTTCCCGCCTCATCCACCTTCTCAAAGAACCCCTCTTCCGAGAATACCACGTGCTCTTCCTCTGCTTCCTTAAAGAACTCAGAAGCAGTGGTTCCCAGACACTCGATCAGATCCAGAAGCGTCACGATGGACGGAGACACCTGCCCTCTCTCCAACTGGGATATGAATCCCTTGGTAAGCTCTGTCCTGTCCGCAAGCTCCTGCTGCGTCAGCCCGTTCCGGTTGCGCAGATCCTTGATCTTATTCCCGATATGTTCGTTCACATATTCCAGTTCCATACTATCCCTGCTCCTTCCGCAATATTTCTAAACTAAAAATAAATTTTTGCTAAACTTTCACGCTGAATCTATTATACTCTTATTAAACTTTTTGTCAATTATCAATGTGATTATTATCTATTCTTTTTATCCCTGCCTCCATCCTCTTTTCCCCTCTTTCATTCGACAAATTCTATCATTTTCAGACAAGGTTTTCCTGTCATGATAACCTTCTGCCCCACATATGATATATGGATATAAGAAAATAAACAGACAGGAGACCCCAATGGCGATTGGTTATTTGCAGATACAGGTACGGACCGCACACGAAGCCGTCCCTCTGAATAACGCACAGATACAGATACAGGCCGCGGCCGGAAATACGCTCTACAATCTATGGACAGATGAGAATGGGGATACCCCCGTCGTATCCCTGGAAACCATAGATAAAAGCTTCTCACAGAATCCTTATTACAACGGAACGCCGTTTACCAGCTATCATGTACTGGCCGAAGCCTCCGGCTTCGACTCCCTGTTCGTCACAGATATCCCTGTGTTCGATGGAGAGACAGCCGTTCTTCCTGTGACGCTGACCCCGATGCAGCAGATGCAGAGGACCCCTGTCACCAAAGAGATCTTCATAGGCAAGCCTGCAGCCGCAATGAATGATGCCGTTGAACAGAAAGGCACCGTGATCGACCCGCACACAGAACCCTACGTGCTGCGGCAGGTAGTGATCCCGGATCCCATCACGGTCCACCTGGGCGCTCCGGGTTCATCCGCTTCCAATGTACAGGTGTCCTTTCCCGATTACGTGAAGAATGTGGCAAGCAGTGAGATCTATCCTACCTGGCCCGCCGCTGCCCTCACCGCAAATATCTACGCCATCATCACCTTCGCGCTGAACCGCGTATACACGGAGTGGTATAAGGCGCGCGGATATTCATTTGACATCACAAACAGCACCGCCTATGACCAATATTTTGTATACGGCCGCCCCATCTACGAATCTATCAGCAGGATCGTGGATCAGATCTTCAACCAGTATGTCAGACGGCAGGGGCAGAACGCGCCGTACTTCACCTCATTTTGCAACGGCACCACCGCCACCTGCCAGGGCTTATCCCAGTGGGGGACCGTAACCCTGGCAGATCAGGGGCTCACGCCCATACAGATTCTGCGCTCCTATTATCCCGATGACATTGAGATCGTCGAGACTAATATCATCACCGGGATCGTGAACTCCTATCCCGGCGTCCCTCTCCGGACAGGAAGCACCGGACTTGACGTGCAGACCATCCAGACCTATCTTGCCAGGATCCGCCGAAACTATCCGGCGATCCCCGCCATCACCGACGAAGCCGGTGTCTTTGGAGACAGCACAAGGGCGGCAGTCGTCAAATTCCAGAATGTCTTCAACCTGGCGCCGGACGGAATCGTAGGGAGATCTACCTGGTATAAGATCTCAAGCCTCTACACAGCCATTGCCAGGCTGGCGGAATTAGACAGTGAGGGAGAGACACTGGGGATCGGCACCGTACCGCCGGGCAGTACCCTTCGCACCGGATCCTCAGGTCCCGATGTGATCACCCTGCAATACCTGTTGGATCTCATCTCCGAATACTATCCCGAGATCCCCGCTCCCGTCCAAGACGGGATATTCGGCAGCAAAACCCGGCAGTCGGTCATTGCTTTCCAGAAGGCCATGCAGCTTGATACAGACGGGATCGTAGGCTCCCGCACGTGGCACGCCCTGTATGACACCTACCAGGGAATCACACAGAATATTCCTTCTCCCGGTCCCGGAACCGGAAGCTTCCAGTATACTATACAGCCCGGTGACACCCTCTGGCTCCTCTCCAGAAAGTACGGCACTACCGTAGACGCCATCAAGCAATTAAACGGATTGACCGGCGATATGCTGTACGTCGGGCAGGTGCTTAAGATCCCCGCCCCGCAGTCAGAACCTTACATCGAATATACTGTAAAGTCCGGCGATACTCTCTGGCTTCTCTCGAGGAAATATCATACCACCGTGGACGCCATCAAGAGACTCAACGGATTGACCAGCGATATCATTGATATCGGACAGGTGCTTAAAATTCCCGTAGATTAATCCCTCCCGCCGCCTGCAGGCATAAAAACACCCTGGCAGGAATGCCGTCTCAGACATTTCCTGCCAGGGTGTTCTATTCTAATATCAGCGCATACGCTCCAGAGCCTTAAGCCAGCTTGCCGCACACGCGTCGCTCGGCATCCTTAAGTCTCCCCTTGGAGACAGCGCCACCGTCCCGACCTTCGGCCCGTCCGGCAAACAGGAACGCTTGAACTGCTGGGTGAAGAATCTTCTTATGAAAGTCTCAAGCCACCGGTATATGATATCATCCTCATACTCCCCGGCAAATGCATACTTCGCAAGCCGATAGATCTTGCCCGGCTCATATCCGAACCGCAGCAGATAATACAAGAAAAAGTCATGCAGCTCATACGGCCCCACCAGATCTTCCGTCTTCTGTGCGATCTCCCCGTCCTTAGGAGGCAGAAGCTCCGGACTCACCGGCGTATCGAGCACATCATAAAGCACCGCCTTAAGTTCCTCATCCCCGCAGGTATCCGCATAATAATGCACCAGATGGCGCACCAGCGTCTTGGGAACCGAACCATTGACCCCGTACATGGACATATGATCCCCGTTATAAGTCGCCCACCCAAGGGCAAGCTCCGACATATCCCCTGTCCCGATCACAAGGCCGCCGTTCTGGTTCGCCACATCCATAAGAACCTGGGTACGTTCTCTCGCCTGGGCATTCTCATATGTCACGCTGTGATCCTCCATATCATGCCCGATATCTTCAAAATGCCGCTTCACCGACTCGGCGATCGGGATCTCTCTTAACGAAGCTCCAAGCTTCACCGACATCTTACATGCATTCCGATAAGTTCTGTCCGTCGTGCCGAAACACGGCATCGTCACCGCCGTGATCCCCTTCCTGTCTAATCCAAGCATATCAAACGCCTTCGCGGACACCAGAAGCGCCAGTGTGGAATCCAAGCCTCCTGAAATCCCCACCACTGCATTCTTCGCATGGGCATGGGCAAGCCTCTTCTTAAGCCCCATGGCCTGGATCATCAGGATCTCCTCACAGCGCACGGCCCTGTCTTTGGCATGCTCCGGTACGAACGGCCTAGAAGAGATCTCTCTGGTAAGTTTCGTCTCCTCTATCCGGACCTCAAAGGGGATCCTCCATAGCACAGGATCCTCCATAGCCTTAAATGTCGTATTCTTCCTTCTCTCACTTAACAGGCGGTCAAGGTCGATCTCCGAATAGATCGCCCCGTTCACGAAACGCCTGCTTGCCTTCAGTACCGTACCGTTCTCCGCGATCAGGTTATGTCCTCCGAATACCAGATCCGTCGTAGACTCACCCTCTCCCGCGTTGGCGTAGATATAACCGCAGATCAGACGCGCAGACTGTCCCTCGATCAGGCTTCTCCGGTACAGATCCTTCCCGATGGTCTCATCACTTGCCGAACAGTTGACGATCAGAGTCGCCCCTTCCCTTGCCGCCTCTATGCTTGGCGGAACCGGCGACCATACGTCCTCACAGATCTCAGCGGACACGACCAGAGATTCCATGGATGCGGCTGTAAATAGAAGCTTAGGTCCAAACGGAATCTTCTCACCTTCAAAGAGTATCTCCCTTGCTCTCTTCGGTCCCGGACAGAACTGGCGCATCTCATAGAATTCCCCATAATTCGGCAGAAATGTCTTGGTCGTAAGCCCAAGGATCCTCCCCCGGTTCAGCGCCGCCGCCACATTATACAGTTCCCCGTCAATAAAAAGCGGAACACCTACGAAGAATAATGCATCCTTCTCCCTGGTATGCTCCGCGATCTTAAGAAGCGCAGCCCTGGCATCCTTCAGCAGGATATCCTGTGTAAAGAGATCTCCGCAGGTATACCCTGTCACACAGAGCTCCGGGAATGCAGCCACCTTCGCCCCTTCTTCTGCCGTCTCGTCGATCAGATCACATATCTTCTCTGTGTTATAGGCGACGTCCGCAACCCGGATATCCGGTGTTGCAGCCGCTACCTTAATAAATCCATCTCTCATTTTGCATGCCCGCTCCCTTTCTTCCAATATGATCTACTTACTGCGTTTTATGATCTCTCTTAGTTCTTCCACCGTATACCGGTACGCCGTATTGCAGAAATGACATTTGACCTCGATATCCTCTCCGTCTTGGATCATCTCCTGGATCTCCTTCCTGCCAATACTCGCCACCGCATGCTCTACGCGCTCCTTTGAGCAATTACAGCAGAACTGTGCCGGCACCGTGTCCGTGACCTCAAGCCCCAGGCCCTCAAACAGCACCTCCAATAACTGCTCCGGCGTATATCCCTGATTCAAAAGCGACGTCACAGAAGAAACCTTCTTCAGATTCTCCTCCAACCGGCAGATAGTCTGCTCCTTTGCGAACGGCATCATCTGTATGATAAATCCTCCCGCACAGCGAACCGTATTATCCTTCTCCATCAGTACGCCAAGCCCTACGGAAGACGGTACCTGCTCCGAATTCGCAAAATAATAGGTCAGATCCTCCGCAATCTCACTGGATACCAGAATCGTCTGCCCCGAATACGGCTCTTTAAGCCCCATATCTTTGATAACGATGAGAAGTCCTACTCCGACTGCTCCGCCCACATCCAGCTTCCCGTTCCTAGGCGGCAGCATTACGTCCGGATTCCCCACATATCCTTTCACATTGGCATGGCTGTCCGCCGTAACCGTGATGCCTTCGATCGGCCCATTCCCCCGAATCTGCAGGGTCAGTATATCTGTGTCATTCTTCATCATACTGCCCATCATCGCGCCTGCAGTCAGAAGCCTCCCAAGCGCCGCCGTAGCCACCGGGCTGGTATTGTGACGTACTCTCGCCGTCTCCACCACCTGCCTTGTAGTCGCGGCAAACGCGCGGATCTGGCTGTCCGCCGCCGTAGCCCTTACAATATAATCTTCCATCCCCTCTTACCTCTCTTCTTACTTCATATATAGTTCAGACAAGCTGCCTACTTCCCATACTCCTGCGCGATCACGCAGATACGCCCGCTGGTATACATGGGCGCCTTCTTCGTATAGGCGTCATAGGCCGCGACATAACGAAGCCCTGCCTTCTCAATCAGCGTCTTGATCTTCTCAAGCGTATAGGCCCTCTGATAATGTACCTCCTGATATCTCCGATACAGATCCTTATCTTCATTACTCTGCACGAACAGAGTCAGTTGGTATTCATTCATCTTATCCTCCGGGTTATAATAATTGTCCCAGATAAAGCTGCACTCTTCCCGCTCCTCCGCAATCACCCGGTCGCCAAGAAGCTCCCGGTACTTGTATTCCGTATTAAAATCAAACACAAAGATGCCACGGGGATCCAGATAATTATTCACAAGGCTGAATACTTCCTTCAATTCTTTCTCATCCGTGACATAATTGATGGAATCGCATACACTCACGATTCCGCCGACCGTACCATATAATTCAAACGCCTGCATATCCTGCAGAAGATACAGGATATCATGGCCGCTCTTTTGCCTCTTCTCCATGGCAATCTCCAGCATGACCTCCGAATTGTCCACACCGATCATATCATAGCCCTTCGACGCCAGCAGTTCCGTCATATTGCCTGTCCCGCATCCAAGCTCCAACACCATGTTATTGGGAATATGGTATTCCTTAAGCATCTCATCGAGATAATCCGCCCATTCTTCATAAGGTATATTATCCATAAAAATATCATATACCTCCGCAAAACTCGTATACGCCTGCATTTTGCTCTCCTTTGTTCTCCAATCATTATCAATCTATCCGATTACTGCCGGCAGCAGATCATCTCACCGGCGGTTTACTTCATAAAAGTGCATCCCTGTCACCAAGGATACACTTTCTTATTATAACATGGGATGATACGTTTTTCAATATCTCTCGATCTTGCAGGTGTGTTTCTTTGTTTTGGCGTCATAATTGATGCCGATCAGCAATATTTCCCCCTCATAATCAAATCGTCTGGCAAATTCTATATAATTCCGATCCTTAATCTGCATAACAGCGCCTTTCGCACTCTTATTCCACTTCAATTCGATGAGTAATGCCGGTTTTGCCGAGGTTTTCTCCGGCACGAATAAAAGATCCGAATATCCTTTCCCGCTTGCCAATTCTTCAAACCTCATATAATGATCCATGCAGCTTAGATACGCCATGATAACCACCGAACGAAGCGCCTGTTCATTATTATAGTTCTGAGGAGCCGTATTTTCCCCATGTACTTCTTCTAATATATCCGCAACTGTATCCGCTTCCATCTTAAGCGTTGCTTGAAGCAGTCGGTCCGAACGCTGAATGACTCTCACAAGCTCCTGTCTCCTTCCGTTCTTCAATGCCCGGATAAACTCCTCACGCACCTCCTCATTGGGAATAAAAACTTCTTCCTTGTCACTGTCATATGCAAGATAACCCAGATGAACCAGCAATGTAAACACATCATCCTTACTGTTCAGCGAAGTCATATCATTTTGGAATGTTCCCGTATCAATTCTAAAATGTCTGCCGCCGAGCATATCCACAAGGGCGTCTTTTAATCCGTCAAAATTCAAATCAATATATGTTCTAAGTGACTCATAGGTCTCTGTCTGCGTCCAATAATTATTGAACTTCTGATTAATCACAGCTTCTATGATAGACTTTGGATTATAGATATGTCTGGTCTTATCAAAATAATACCCGTCATACCATCTGCGGGCCTCATCAAAATCAAGTCCATACTCTTTACACAAATCTCTGACCTCATCTTCCGTGAAACCTGCAAATTCTGCTAACGGCCCTGGCTCCAGCATGGTAAATTCACAGAAATCTGTCAATGCAGACTGCGTTCCGTACTTTTTAACAGGTAAAATCCCTGTCATATATGCCCCAATAATCATCTGTGAGGTCTGACTACTTTTAAACAGACTTCGCAGAAGTTGTATATACGCATGCTGTACTTTCTCATTATCTTTCGCTTCCCGAAAAAGCGCATCCCACTCATCAATAATGACAAAAAATTTCTTCCCCGTTTTCGAATGAATCTGTAAAAGCGCCTTGGACAACGCCTTCACTCCTTCTCTGATACAACCTGGAAATGCTTCCCTAAGTTCTTCGATCACTTCTCTCTGTATATCATTTACTGTTTCTTCAATATCCTCTGCCGTTGATATAAAAGACGTAATATCCAGAAACAACACATCACATTGATTCAGATATTCTCGAAATCTTCCATTTTTGCCGTGTGCAATCTTAAGATCTTCAAATAACGTTTCGGATTCCGCCTCGCTGGAATAATAGGCCGAGAGCATCCTGGCGGAAAATGATTTGCCAAAACGTCTTGGACGACTGAAACAAGTCAGCATCCGATCACTTTCCAGTACACTATTCGTGTAAGCGATCAATTCTGACTTATCCACGTACATCCCCCTTTTCAGGATTGCCCGGAATCCATCTGACGGCGGATTGAGATAAATCCCCATCTGTTACACACCCCTTTCCTGCCAAATCCAATATGCTTTCTTGATTATACTATACAAACCATCTGAAAACAAGCAGTTACTATTCGCGGACGGAAACAGAGGATGCCGCTCAAGACTAGTAATCATTTCATTACATAATTTAAACATTCTGTGCCAGAGAGGTTGTCCTTTTACTGCGAAACTGATATTATAAAACACGCAGAAGAAAGTAGGTGAGCAAATGATTAAATTTGCAATTTGCGATGACGAGCCGATGATGGTACAGGAAATTTCAAACCAGCTTTCACAATACATGAATGGGGAGCATATTACATCGTACTGTATCAATAGCTTTTCAGACGGACGTTCCCTTTTAGAAAGCGGTCGTGACTTCGATGTGATTTTCCTTGATATTCAAATGGAACATCTAAACGGGATGGAAACCGCTAAAATACTCCGCCAAAGGAAAAATCACAGCCTATTGATTTTTGTGACCGTTCTGAAAGAGTGTGTATTTGACGCTTTTGAAGTGGAGGCATTTGATTATTTGGTCAAACCATTAGATAGTGGTCATTTCAAAAGAACAATGAACAGGATAATCAAATCTATACAGCAGAGAGAGATAAAAAGTATTGTTGTCCAGAGAGGAACTTCCTGTGATGTTATTCTGTTAGCCGAAATCGTGTATTGCGAGGTGCAGGGCAGAAAAATCTATATCCACCAAAGCGACGGAAAAATCACCGACTATTATGATAAGCTGGATGATTTAGAGCAGCGTATTGATGGACGTTTTTTCAGATGCCACAGAAGTTATCTTGTCAATATTGAATATGTTCGTGGATGTAATGCCGGACAGATCATGCTGTCACAGGGCGATAAAATCCCTGTTTCCAGACTGCGTGAGCGAGATTTAACGCAGGCTCTTTTGCGTTATATGAAAGAGAGGGATTT
>CANTDX010000029.1 GCA_947652615.1 uncultured Dorea sp.
ATCAAACTGCTTCTCTCCCTCCAGCTTATAGAGTGCCGTCATAACATCCATGGACATGGTCATCCCTCTGCGTTCCAAATGCGTACGCGAGAGGTTGTCCCGTACGCACTGCATCGCCTTGGGATTCTTCTCTACGAATACCGCCTCCATGGCTCCCCTGCTCAGCGCCTCGATCCCAATCCCGCCGCTCCCGGCAAACAAATCCAGGAATACACAATCGTACAGGTACGGTGCAAGCATATTAAACAACGTCTCTTTGATGCGGTCCGTCGTCGGTCTTGTATCCATGCCGTCCAATGATCTCAGTTGTATCCTCCTTGCACTTCCTGCAATCACTCTCATACCACAATCCCCCCTTATTATCTGACATACGGTAAACTGGCCTGTTGTTATGAAGTTGTTCCAAGGCGGCGGTAGCGGTTCAGGCAGGCGTAGATCTCCTGCTTCCTTGGCATCGCCAGATTCCCCGGAAGATAACTGCCGTCACACACGGCGCCAAGCCCCTGGGCATCCATCTTCTTATATAATTCCTCGATGGTCTGCTTAAGAGTCTTCCTGCCGTCGAACACATCCTCCTCAAGATATTTCACAATATTACCAAGAGAAGTAAGCTGTTCGCTATCCATCAACTGTTCCACATATCTCAGATCGATAGTCTCATGATTCAGCACTACGCCGTCTCTTCCCTGCGTCTTGATCTTCACCCTTCCCTTATTCTTAAGTCCCGGATTCCTGCGGATCTTCCGGTCGAAGGACGGCTCTCCTGGTCCGTCCTTGGGAAGCTCAAGCCTGGGATAATCCCTAGCCGCAGTCTTCGCGTGCTCCGTGATCTCTCTGGGCACGTACCGGTCCATCTGCACGATGGTATCCGCCACCTGAAAATATGCGCCGGAGCTTCCGGCAACGATTACCGTCGAGATCCCAAACTGCTCATAGAGAGCCCGCACCCGCTCGATAAACGGGGTGATCGGCTCCATATCCCGGTGGATGACCCGCTGCATCAGCTCGTCCCTCACCATGAAGTTCGTCGCGCTGGTATCTTCGTCGATCAGGAACACCTTCGCTCCCGCCTCCATACTCTCCACCACATTGGCGGCCTGAGATGTGCTTCCGCTCGCGTCCTCTGTATCAAATGCAACCGTGTCCTTCCCATTGGGGAGATCATTGATAAACATAGATATATCCGTATGCCTGATGCTGCGCCCGTCCTCCGCGCGGATCTTCATGGCAGCGGCATCCGTCACCACATATTCCCTCCCGTCTCCGGCGATATGCGGGTACACGCCTGACTCCAACGCCTTCAGAAGCGTGGATTTCCCATGATAGCCGCCGCCTACGATCAGGGTCACGCCCCTTGGGATACCCATCCCGCTCAAAGCTCCCTTATAGGGAAGCTCCATGGTCACCTCCATGGATTGGGGAGATACGAAAGGCACGGCCCCCTTCATAGGACGCTGGGACACGCCGGACTCTCTGGGGAGAATGGCTCCGTTGGCGACAAACGCAACAAGGCCCATAGTCTCTAATTGCTCCCGGATATATGCCTGATCCTCCGATAATTCCATTACCCTCTGGATCTTCTTCTTATCGAGCCTTCCGTAAAAGAGTGCACGTTCCACACAGGAAGGCAGGAAATCATACAGGATCTTCTTAAGCTCCCGCGCGTTGATCGTCCGCCCGTTGGCAGGAAACCCCACTTCGAATCTAACCGTTACATCTCCGGATGAGGGATTGATCTCACACGCCGTCCGTTCCAGGATCTCCTGGGAACATCTGGTCACGCTGATGATCCCGCTCTTGCCGGAACCCTTCGCCTGGAAGGAATACTGCTGGATCTGATTCCAGAAATTACGGGTCAGCTCGTCCTGCAGCGCAACCCGCTTATGCTTGTTGTCAAATAATTCTTTCGGAAAACCTGCCGTCCGCCCGGGAACCCGGACACTTAATTTGGACGGGGCGGCAAAGGGATCTCCCTGTACGTGGTCAATGGACAAGACGTATCTGCCAAATTGATATACGCCCCTCGTATCCTTGTAAGCCGGATATCCTCTGTGGTCGATCCGGTCTAATAACTGTTTTAAATCTTCTGATGTCTTCATATTCTGTCTTATACTCCCTGTCTGTTCTTAAATTATCTTCCTTATATCTGCCGATATCATCCCGCCGTTATAACGCTACGATCCTTGCCCTGTGGTGGATCGCCGGGAGGAACTTATTCAGCAGATCCTTCGTCCTGAACTTCAAATGGCTGGTATTGATCCCCGGATTGCATCCGAACCACTCCGCCTCCGCCACTTCCTTGTCCACAATCACCTGCACATAATCGTCCTCATCCGTCAGAAGCCCTGCCACGCTGGCAGACCCGGGTGTGGTCCCCAGGTGTTCCATCATCTTCTCCGGCGGCGCGAATGACATATGGGATACGCCGAGCTTCTTGCTGAATGCGGCAGTATCGAACGCCTTGTCGGCCGGCATCACGAGCAGAAAGAAGGTTGTCTTCTTCTGGTTGCACAAGAATACATTCTTCCGGATCTCGGTACCAATAGCCTTGTCGATGGCCGCACACTCTTCCATTGACGCGGCAGGATCATTGTCCACCTGTTCATAGGGTATCTTTAATTTATCTAATGTCTCATACATCTTCCGCTCTAACGGCATCCGCTCATCAGTCGGCGCCGAGGTTCTGATCTCACTGATATACATAGCTTTTATCCTCCACTTTATAGCGTTCTCATGCTTATGATACACGAATTGCTCTGTGCTTCGTACGCTTGTATCATAATTATACCGAATTCACGAAGTCTTTGCAAGATAAGAATCTGTGATAAGAAACTTGCGTTAAGAAACTGTTAAGATGACATGACAGCCACTTTTCTGCTCCCCTTTGCCATGGGCGCTTGTCAGGCGGTTGGAGGCAATATCGTCAGGGATGCATTTGGAGTCGTCGCCATGGCAGCTATGACTCTGTTGATCGCCGTCCAGATCCAGGAAACAGGAAATGGCCGAACCGGCGACAATCTCTGCCTCCTATCTTGATATTCTGGCAGATGATGATATTATAGAGTTGTAGAAAGGGAAGGGATTTTTTAATGAACACAGTCTACATGCCAGGCATCATTACCAACAGGGGGATGCGGGACAAATTCATACAATTTTTCAAGCTGCACAAGGAGGACGCGCAATGAGATATATACTTGCATCTTCTTCCCCAAGGAGGAAGGAATTATTAGAACAGGCGGGATTTACATTCGATATCATTCCCTCTGCTGTCGAGGAAACGATCACAAAGACAGAACCGTCAGAGATCGTGATGGAGCTGGCAGCCAGGAAAGCGGAAGATGTCTTCTGCCGTCACGGGCAGCAGGACTGCGTCGTGATCGGCGCGGACACAATCGTCGTATACCGGGATGAGATTCTGGGAAAGCCTGCAGACAAGGCCGAGGCCTATGATATGCTGTCGATGCTCGCAGACCGGACACACCAGGTCTATACAGGGGTATCTCTGGTCATTTCCAAAAAGGGACAGGTGCATACCCGGACATTCTGCGAATCGACCGACGTCACCTTCTGTCCCATCTGCAAGGAAGATCTTCATGCTTATGTAGAGAGCGGCGATCCCCTCGATAAAGCAGGGGCTTACGGGATCCAGGGCCCCTTCGCCGTCCATGTAAAATGTATCCACGGAGATTATCACAACGTGGTAGGACTTCCGCTCTGCCGGCTCTATCAGGAATTGCTTACGGAATACGCATCGCCTCTGTCGGAGCGGTAAGAATAGCGGTTTTTCAGATCCTTTAAAGCCCTTGCTCTCTTGCAGGGGCTCTTTTCTCCAATTCCTTCTCATTAATTTTAATATTTGTTCAATCAATTAATTTTATCTGTTCTGCTGTATTAAGAATATTTAACTGATACTCTGCAATTTCTTTCAATATGTGGAATCTTTCTATCTTACTCCTACCCTCACGAATCATTTGCGCATTATGTGTTTCCAAGTTAGATAGGACTGTCAATTCATTGATCGTAGCAAAATCTCTTACATTATTCTTTTTTGCCAATTCAGGATTTTCACTCCTCCATGCCTTCGCAGTAAAACCAAATAATGCGACATTCAAGATATCTGCTTCTTCTGCATACGCAAGCCATTCTAAATTTTCCTTATAATTTCTTGTCGGAATCAAATAATTTTTAATGGCATTTGTTTGAATCAGATAATTATTTTTAGATAAAAATCTTTTTGCGTTCCATTCTATTTTTCTCGCATCATTCTCAGCTTCTTTCAATCTCTGAAATTCTTTTATCAGATATAATTTGAAGACCGGACTAATTGCCGAAGCGAATTCAAATGCAATATCTTTATGTGCATATGTTCCGCCATATTTTCCGCGTTTTACAAATAACCCTATAGCCGCTGTCTCCTCAATCCATTCTGTAACACTCAACACAAATGTATGTAAACCCGCCTCACTTTTAAAGTGGTCGAATTCGACCACTTTAAATGCAGGATTATATATCTGCTCCCATGTACCCAAAAACTCCAATGTAGATCTATTTCGCATCCAATTTTTTACAACGTCTGCTCCTCTGGATTCACCAACTTTAGCTTTTGCAATATCGGTTATACAGATATAATCATCAAAATTTTCCTCAGAAATAGTAATATTAATGTTTTGTACCACAATTACTTTATTTTTTGACATTCTTTCCCTCCTGTATATCGGTCCCTTCTATCTCCCTCTTTGCCGGTTCTGTCAGGAATTGCTTACGGAATACGCATCGCCTCTGTCGGAGCGGTAGGAATAGCGGTTTTTCAGATCTTTTAAAGCCCTTGCTCTCTTGCAGGGGCTCTTCCATCCGTCGGCAATCTGCCGCCTCAGATCCGAATCATAGAGCCTTGGAGGCTCAATGTCCAATCTTTGATGGACCTCATCATTCTTAGATGCATAGTTGAAAGATTCCGTATCCATAATCTGCCTTTGCGCCGCTTCCCAGGCATCTTGGCCCTGCTTAAGATATTTCTGCCGGTAATATTCTATATCACTGATGATTCTTCCATGCACATCTTCTTCCAACACATTCCACTGACTTACAAACGAACCATTCCTGTCAATGATAAATTCAGAATGAAAATCTGGAGTGAGCCTTTTTTTATTTTCACGCCCTCTCTGGTATTCACGGTAAGACGAACTGCCTGGATATTTGTTGTGAAGTCTTGCCGGTTCTCTAAGGAGCTTGCGTCCGCCAAGTCCCCCTCGTCCGATATCCGTCTGAACATATGTCATAAGCGCCTCTTCATCGGTCATTCCATTTCTTTTGAAAAATTTGCGGATATACGCAATGTTATGCCGGTCAATATACATCCGGAACTGATGGATCATCCGCGCTTCGGCCTCGCTTACCTCTCTTAAGCCAGTCTCACCGTATGCTTCTTGTACACATTCCGCAAAGTCCTGGAATATCTTTCCGTGGGGCGGAATACTCTCTCCGACACAGAATCCCTTCCCAAGCTGTAGCATCCCATTCTCATCAATAAATCCGCCCATTCCTCTGATTATATCCAGGATCCCGGTAGATTCTGCCTGTATTCCCATACCAAAACACCTTCTCTGCTTTTATGTCTATCATACTATATTCAGGAAATGCTTTTGAGTGCGTAGTATTATTCCTTTCTAGGACTACTATTCTCAATTCCACGAGATGCAATACTCCTTAAATAATTGCTTCTGATATTCTCTACTCCTGACCGCCCTCGCCAATTCATCATATCTCTTCTCAGTGCTCAACAGATTATTCAAATTATTGTTTTTCCTCTTGGTAATTTCCCAGAAATTAGGGATGCTTTTTTTAATACTGATGAAACCGAATAAATCTTGGAGATCATGATAATCTCTCCGAAATGTCATCTGTGAAATTATTTTAAAACATTTGCTCTATAATGTCAAGTGCTTGAAAAATAACATCAAAAAATAGAGCACCCTTCCAGGCACTCTATCCATTGCACACATTATTAGTTATACTTACGTTTTCTAGCTGCTTCAGACTTTTTCTTACGTCTCACGCTCGGCTTCTCGTAGTGTTCTCTCTTACGAATCTCCTGCTGGATACCAGCCTTCGCACAGTTTCTTTTGAATCTGCGTAAAGCGCTATCTAACGTCTCGTTTTCTTTAACGATTACATTTGACATAGTCTCACACCTAACCTCCCTCCAGCCTATATTGTGCATTATACGACTGTTCGGGTATTTTTCTTGCACTACATAAGATTATAACACATATTTCCATTACGTCAATATTTTTTTCAGTATATCTTTGATAAATTTATAACTGCCCCTCTAATACCTCAGCCGCCTTCGCCAATGCATCCTCGATACCTTCCGGATTCTTACCGCCGGCCTGCGCCATGTTCGGACGTCCGCCGCCGCCGCCGCCAACTAAGGCTGCCGCAGCCTTGATCAGATTCCCGGCGTGCGCACCGCGGTCCATGGCTTCCTTGGTAACCATGGCCATCAGACTCACCTTGCCATCTGACGCTGATGCAAGGACGATCACACCCTCGCCTAACTTCTCCTTCAACTGGTCGCCAAGTTCGCGCAGCCCGTTCATATCCACATTCTCGATCTTCGCGGCAAGAAGCTTCACACCCTTGATCTCTGTCACCTGATCCATGATATCCTTCGCCGCATCCTTGGCAAGTTTACTCTTAAGGCTCTCAATCTCACTGCGCAGAGCCTTGTTCTCCGCCAGCAGATGGGCCGTCTTCTCCGCCAGGCTGTCCGGTGTTGTCTTCATAAGCTTTGCCGTCTCCAGGAGCTTCTGCTCCATCTCGTCATAGTATCCCATAAGCCCCTTAGCTGTCAGCGCCTCGATCCTGCGGACTCCCGCCGCAACCCCCGTCTCCGAGAGAATCTTGAATGCCGTGATAGCTCCCGTATTCGCCACATGCGTACCGCCGCAGAACTCAATGGAGAAATCCCCCATGCTGACTACACGGACGATATCGCCGTATTTCTCTCCAAACAACGCCGCCGCGCCCGTCTTCCTTGCCTCTTCGATCGGAAGATTCTCTACCTTCACCGCCAGGCCGTTCTGGATCTGCGCATTCACGATCTCCTCTACCTGCCTAAGCTCGCCGGCCGTCAATGCGGAGAAATGTGTGAAGTCAAACCGAAGCCTGTCCTCGTTCACCAGAGATCCTGCCTGCTCTACATGATTGCCAAGCACCATGCGCAGAGCCTTATGAAGCAGATGGGTCGCACTGTGGTTGTTGGCAGACATCGCCCTCTTCTCTGCATCCACCTCAAGGCTTACGGTATCGCCCACCTTGATCATGCCGCATGCCACATGCCCGATATGGCCGAATTTGCCGCCTAAGAGCTTCACGACATCCTCAACCACGAATTCTCCGTCCGCGGTACGGATCACGCCTCTGTCCGCCTCCTGGCCGCCGCTGGTGGCATAGAACGGCGTCTTCTCCACGAAGATGGTTCCCCGCTCGCCGTCCGAGAGTGCATCCACGAGCTCCGTATCTGTGGTAAGTACCGTCACCTTCGATTCAAAGGCAAGGTTCTCGTATCCTACGAATTCCGTCGTGACAGACGGGTCAATGGACTCATAGACCGTCACGTCGGCGCCCATGTAATTCGTGACCTCACGTGCAGCTCTCGCCGTCTGACGCTGGATCTCCATGGCCTCCTTAAATCCGTCCTCATCAACAGACAATCCCTTCTCCTCTAAGATCTCCCTGGTCAGATCCAGCGGGAATCCATAAGTATCATAGAGCTTGAATGCATTCGCGCCTGCAAGGACCTTCTCCTGCTTCGCTTCCATCTCCTTCTCCATCTCAGCCAGGATCGACAGCCCCTGATCAATGGTCTTATTGAACTGTTCTTCTTCCTTCGCAACCACATTGAAGATGAATTCCTTCTTATCATCTAATTCCGGATACCCGTCCTTAGAACCCTCTATCACCGTTCCGGCAAGCTTCACAAGGAACTCGCCCGGGATATTCAGGATCCTTCCGTGGCGGCACGCCCGGCGCAGCAGACGGCGCAGCACATAACCACGCCCCTCGTTGGACGGCATGATCCCGTCTGAGATCATGAACGTCACAGAACGGATATGGTCAGTGATCACGCGGATAGACACATCTGTATCCGCCCCCGCCCCGTACTCTACCCCGGCAAGAGCGCAGACGTGGGTGCGCAGAGCCTTGATCGTGTCGATATCGAACATGGAATCCACATCCTGGACGATACACGCAAGACGTTCCAACCCCATACCGGTATCAATATTCTTCTGCTCCAGCTCCGTATAGTGATTGTTGCCGTCGTTATCGAACTGGGTGAACACATTGTTCCAGATCTCCATATAACGGTCGCATTCACAGCCTACCGTACAGTCCGGACTGCCGCAGCCATATTTCTCACCGCGGTCATAATATACCTCCGAACATGGTCCGCAGGGACCCGAGCCGTGCTCCCAGAAATTATCCTCCTTGCCGAACTTAAATATCCGCTCCGGCGCGATCCCGATCTCCTTATTCCAGATCTCCCATGCCTCGTCATCTTCCAGATAGACGGACGGATAGAGCCTGTCCGGGTCAAGCCCGACCACCTCTGTCAGGAATTCCCAGGTCCAGTGGATCGATTCTCTCTTGAAATAATCTCCGAAAGAGAAGTTCCCAAGCATCTCAAAAAAAGTACCGTGGCGTGCCGTCTTCCCGACATTCTCAATATCCCCGGTACGGATACACTTCTGACAGGTCGCCACCCTTCTCCTTGGCGGAATCTCCTGTCCGGTAAAATATGGCTTCAGCGGCGCCATGCCTGAATTGATCAGCAGCAGACTCTTGTCATTATGCGGCACCAGCGAGAAGCTCTTCATCTTCAGATGTCCCTTGCTCTCGAAAAAGTCAAGGAACATCTTCCTTAATTCATTCACTCCGTATTTTCGCATGATATCCTCCTGTTTCTCCCATATTAAAACTTAATTATAAATAGAAGCAGGCGGTTTGTCAATGTCCCGCCTGCTTCTTCCTTGCATAAAAGCTATGAAAAATATAGTCAATACTACATTACATGAATCTCTCCATTCACCAGTCTGGCAACAACCGAACTGGTCTCCTTGGTCAGGTGCAGAGTCTCGTTCTCAATATTCAATACCAACCCCGGATACGCGATATCACATTTGAGCCGGCAGCCGCCCTGCTCTTCGAGTTTCCCCTTTATCTTCTCCAATTCTTTATCGAACTGGCCAAGCTTCATCCTTCCCACCGACAGATCCAGACGGACCTTGCCCATACGCTGGGTCTTCGAAGGACTCTCCGGCTGCCGTTCCAGCTTCTCAAGCTCAGCCTCCAGTTCCTCGATACTCTTCTGCAGGAATTCCCGCTCATAGTTCGCACAGGGCTGCCCTCCCAGATATACGGTCGTAACACTCTCCGACTTCGAGCCGACGATCTTGGCATTGATCCCGCGTGCCGCCCGAACCCGGCCGCCGATCATCGTACCTCTGCCGGTACGCACCTGAACCTCCCCGTCACAATAGATATCACAGTTGACGATACAGTCTGTCTTAAGATCTCCCCGGCAGTGAACCGAACAATTCTCCATGTACTGAGCGTAAATATCATGATGTGCGTGAAGCACCGCGCGCGAGTCTCCAAGGATACCCTTGGCAACGATCAGATCGCCGCCCGCCTCGATCTCAGCAGCTTCCACCACTCCGTCAATCGTAACGTCTCCAATCGTCCTTATTGAAAATCCGCTGCTCACATCCCCATGGATATGCACATCGCCCACGAAATTAATATTGCCGCTGGAAAAGTCTACATTGCCGTTGATCTCCAGTACTGATTTGACCATGAAGCCCCTGCCGCTGAATTCCACCCGTCCTGACTTCATCGCAAGCAGCTTCGTACCGTCCTCGCTGGCCTCTGTATTACGCCCTTTTGGAAGCGCCGCTGTCTTCCCTGTCTTGCAGGGAATCTCCTGATTCAGCACCGTCCTTCCAGGAACCCCTTCCTTAGGCGGAACCGCCTGGCAGATCACGCCGCCCTTCTCCACATTCTGAACCAGATTCAGGTTGAAATAATCCACCCTGCCATGCTCATCTTCAACGAATTTCTGCTTGGTATCGCGCTCAAAGAAGTCCTCGATATAGCCGTCCTCACCGTGCACCACCGGCTGCCCCAAAGCAATCCTGTATAAGTGGAAATAACGATTCTGCTCACCGGACAGGCGCTCTAACAACTCCGCATCCACACCGAATGCAACACCGCTCTTCATAAGAGCCTCGTCAAGCATCCCGCGGTCAAGCTCCTTCCCCTCCCCGACAGGCGGGAATATCATAAGCCATGCCCCAAGCCTGTTGGATGTAACATAGACCATAGGAAACGCATCCAGCTTAAGCGGCTCCGGTTCTTCGTCCGGCTCCGCCGTATCCTGCGGCTCTTCTGTATCCTCATCCGGCTTCTTCTTCGTCTCCTTAGGTATCATATCCCAACGGGAAATAGCCTCCGCGGTAATAAACTTGCGCAGACGCTGCAATTCCTGTTCCATCTCGCTGTCAGATAATATTCCGCTGCTCTCCAAACGCAGATATGGAAGCGGCGCATCCTTGACGCGCTCCGCCCACAGTTCATACAAAAGGATAAACGGATGATCCCATGGCAGAATCAACTGATTAATGACCGGTTCCGGTTCCGGCGGTTCCTCCGGCATCCAATCCTCCTGCTCTGGCTGTTCCTCCTCTGGCTGATCAATCTCATCATCTTCGAGATCCTCATCTAATCTTGTGCCAAACAGCCACCCCCAAAAACGATTCTTAGGTTCCATACCTTTTCACCTCCCTCTCAATATAGACAACATACTTTGCTGTTATTTTTATTATACGCTGAACTAGGTGAAATTGACAAGTTTATTTTAATTCTATTTCTTCCAACTCTTTCGGAGGTAGTTTCCTGGTAGAACCGGCAACGAGCTTCTGTACCTCTTTCTTCGCCTTATCCACCTGAAGGTTGGTGCCCGCTCCGGCAACACAGCCTCCCGGACATCCCATTCCCTCAATCAGGCAGCCGTTCATCTTGCCGACCTTGGCAAGCGACAGGATCTTCTTACACTCCGCAAGTCCTTCTGCGTGTTCGATCTTCACATCTACTCCCGGATAATATTCCTTCACACAGTTCTCGATCGCCTGAGCCACACCTCCGGCATATGCGTAACCGCGTCCCGCACCGGTAGCGTTGTGGAAAGAGGATTCCGCCTCGTACTCGGTAAGGTCGATATCCTTCGCGTCAAACATTGCCTGCAGCTCCTCAAATGTGATGACAAAGTCCACATCACTTCTGACTGTCCTTCGCATGGCTTCCAATTTCTTCGCCGCACATGGTCCGATAAATACTACCTTCGCGGTCGGATGCTCTTTCTTAATGGTACGCGCGGTCGCCACCATAGGCGTCAGCTCCTGAGACACCTGATCCACCATATCCGGGAAATATTTCTTGGCAAGCATCGCCCAGGACGGACAGCAGGAAGTCAGAAGGAACGGCAGTTCACCGGTCGTCACCTTATTCACATAATGGTGTGCCTCCGCGACCGCACCGATATCAGCGCCCAGCGCAACCTCATAGAACTCAGAAAAGCCCAGCTCCTGAAGCGCCGCCTTTAAGTTCCTTGGAGTGATATTGTCACCGAACTGTCCGGCAAATGCAGGCGCGATCTCGGCAATGATCTGATCGCCCTCTGACAATGCCCTTGCAAGCTGGAAGACCTGAGATTTATCAGAGATCGCTCCAAACGGGCAGTTTACCATACACATTCCGCAGGAAACACATTTGTCCGTATTGATCACCGCACGGCCATGCTTGTCCGTCTCAATGGCGTTCACCCCGCAGGCTTTCGCGCACGGGCGCTCTTTCTTGGATATGGCATCATACGGACATGCAGCCTTACATTTGCCGCACTTGATACATTTATCCTGATCGATGAAGGAACGGCCGTTCACCATGGAGATGGCGCCCTTAGGACATACCTCCATACACGGATGCGCAAGACATCCCTTGCACATATTGCTCACTTCATAGCCCTTCTCCTCACAGCCCTCACATGCAGACGGGATCACCTGCATAAGCGGCGGTTCATAATATTTGTCTGAAATATTGCTGGCCTCCACACCTGACGTCAGATGGACAGGCTTATTCTCGGGTCTTAAGGAAAGTCCCATCGCAAGCCTTAAGCGCTCCCTCACGATCGCGCGCGCCCGGTAGACGCTCTCTCTGTACTTCATAGTCTCTTCGTTGACGATCTTGTACGGAATCGTCTCCATATCATCGAGGAGGGTCTCGGCATTCGCTTTGAATCCAAGCCTTGCCACCTCCTCGAACACGATTCTTCTGATCCTTCTGACTGTGGTGTCCAATCCTCTAATCATAAAGACATCTCCTCCTGAATAAATAGATTTTGTTATGGTCCGGCACAGCATCTTACGTAAAATCTCACTGCCCTACTATAAATATACTGGATTGTTAAATAATCGTCAAGAACTTCTTCCTACAGTAAGAAGATACGATTCCTGCGGCAGGTTTCCCGCATCTCCTCCGGCCAGAGGCTGGCCTGGACTTCACCGATATGGGCGCGGTCCAGAAGCAGCATACACAGCCTGGACTGGCCGATTCCGCCGCCGATGGTATAGGGCAGTTCTCCATTCAGAAGCATCCTGTGATAGGGGAGGGTTCTTCTGTCCTCGCAGCCCGCCTTCTTAAGCTGTTCCTCCAAGGACTTCTCATCCACGCGTATCCCCATGCTGGAGATCTCTAACGCGCAGTCAAGATTCTCGAACCAGAACAGGATATCTCCGTTCAGTTCCCAGTCGTCATAGTCCGGAGCACGTCCGTCGTGAGGCTTGCCGCTCTTAAGCTTATCCCCGATCTTCATAAGGAATACACATCCATGCTCCTTCGTGATCAGGTTCTCCCGCTCCTTGGGCGTCTTGTCCGGATAACGGTCTTCCAATTCCTGGGACGTGATAAAGGTCACATCCGACGGAAGCTTCTTGGCAGCGTCCGGGAATTTGTACCACACCTCATGCTGCATGTGTTTGATGATCTTGAAGATATTGCGCACCGTCTCCTCCAATGTCTCGATGGTACGCTCTTCCCTGGTGATGACCTTCTCCCAGTCCCACTGGTCCACATAACAGGAATGCAGGTTGTCAAGCTCCTCGTCACGTCGGATGGCATTCATATTCGTATACAGTCCTTCCCCCGGCTTGAATCCATATTCATGGAGAGCCATTCGCTTCCACTTGGCAAGAGAATGCACAACCTCCACCGTCTCATCCGGGATGCCCGCCACATCGAACTGCACCGGACGCTCCACTCCGTTCAGGTTATCGTTGAGACCGCTGCTCTTCGTGACGAACAGCGGCGCCGAGATCCTCTCAAGATTCATCTCCCTGCCGAATTCCTTCTGGAAGGTATCGCGGATGTACTTGATCGCTTCCTGCGTCTCCCGAATGCCGAGCTTCGGATCATAATTCTCTGGTAATATTAATGACATGGTTTTCTTCCTTTCTCATTCTTCTGTTTCTATTCTATTTACCCAAATAGTTCCTGCGCGTAATATACGGACTGCATAGCGTCCTTCCCGTAGAAATCTGCCCCGATCATATCGGCATATTCCTGATTCAATACCGCGCCGCCCACCATGACCTTACAGTCCGGTTTCTCCCTCCTGAGAAGCTTTATGGTATCCTCCATACTCACCACCGTCGTAGTCATCAGCGCACTTAAGCCTACAAGCTTCACGTCCTCTCTTACGGCACATTCCGCGATCGTCTCCGGCGGCACGTCCTTCCCAAGGTCGATCACGTCAAAGCTGTAGTTCTCAAGCAGTACCTTCACGATATTCTTACCGATATCATGGATATCACCCCTGACCGTCGCAAGTATCACCTTATCCTTCTTCTGCGCCTCCTGCCCGTTCTCTAACAGCGAACTCTTAAGCACCGCAAACGCAATCTTCGCCGCATCCGCGCTCATCAGCAATTGAGGCAGGAATACGGTTCCTTTCTCGAAGCCCTTGCCCACCTCGTCAAGAGCCGGGATCAGATGCCGGTCGATGATCTCAAGCGGCGCTTTCGTTCCAAGGAGCTCTGACGCCGCGTGATGCGCCTCTTCCTTAAGCCCCTTTTCGATGGCATCCTTCAATGTAAGAGATGCAGACGGCGCCGTCCTGGCTTCCCCGTTCTGTCCGCCGTACCTTCTGATATATTCCTCACAATTCTCGTCATAGTTCATCAGCGCACAGAAAGAAGTATAGGAACGCATCATATCCTCCGAGGAAGGATTGATGATCCCGGCGCTTAAGCCGTTCTGCAGCGCCATAGTATAGAAGTTGGCATTGATCACCGGACGGCAGGGAAGTCCAAAGGAGATATTCGATACCCCCAGAACCGTACAGACACCGTATGTCTCACGGACTAACCGAAGCGCTTCCAGCGTAGTCTTCGCCCCTTCCGGTTCGGAGCTGATGGTCATGGCAAGCACATCCACCACGATGTCCTTCTTCTTGATCCCGTATCTGGCCGCCTCTTCTATGATCCTTCCGGCAATCTCGCATCTTCCCCTGGCAGTCCCCGGAATTCCTTCCTCGTCAAGCGTCAGGGCAACCACCGCACCGCCGTATTTCTGCACCAGAGGGAATACGGCGTCCATAGACTCCTGCTTCCCGTTCACGGAATTGATCATCGGTTTCCCGTTATAGATGCGCATTGCCGTCTCCATCGCCCGGATGTCCACCGTATCGATCTGAAGCGGCAGACTCGTAACACTCTGAAGCTCCGTCACCGTCTCCCGCATCATGGCCGCCTCGTCAATGTCCGGAAGCCCTACGTTCACATCCAGGATATGCGCCCCCATATCCTGTTGGGTGACTCCTTCCTTCAGGATATAATCTATATCATGATCCTTAAGGGCCTGCTTGAACTTCTTCTTCCCGGTGGGGTTGATCCTTTCCCCGATGATCACAGGCTTCTTATTCAAGATCACAGCCCTTCCATAAGAGGATACGATAGTGTCCTCATTGGGCGCCAATGCCTTTGGCTTCCTTCTTCCTGCCATCTTCGTCATAGCACGGATGTGATCCGGCGTCGTCCCGCAGCAGCCGCCGATCACGCAGGCGCCCATCCCAAGGATCTGCTCCATCGCATCTGCGAACCGATCCGGCTCCACGTCATAATACACTTCTCCGTCCCGCTGCTTCGGCAGACCCGCATTCGGCTTAACGATCAACGGAACAGACGCATATTCCATAAGTTCCTTAAGGATTGGAAGCATCTGCTCTGGTCCCAGGCCGCAGTTGATCCCAAGCGCATCCACCCGAAGCCCCTCCAGCATGGCAACCACCGAAGGGACGTCTCCTCCCGTCAGAAGCTTCCCCTTCTCGTCAAATATCATCGTGACCGTCACCGGAAGCTTCGTATTCTCCTTCGCCGCCAGCACCGCAGCCTTCACCTCGTATGTATCGCTCATCGTCTCGATATGAATCAGATCAGCTCCCGCCTCCTCACCATACCGCACGACCTCGCGAAATGCTTTATAAGCTTCCGCAAATCCCAGGTCTCCCACAGGCTTCAAAAGCTTCCCCGTAGGCCCCACATCCAAAGCAGCGTAAGTCTTGCGCCCGTCATGAACCCCAAGCGCCGCAGCCTTCCTCACATTCGCAACAGCCGCGTCAATGATCTCCTTAAGCCCATACTTGGAATCATGAAACTTCAACGCATTCGCTCCAAAGGTATTGGTCAGTACTATATCACTCCCTGCCTCATAGTACTGCCGGTGGATATCTACGATCTCCTCCGGATGGATCAGATTCCATGTCTCCGGCAGCTCCCCCGGCAAAAGTCCCTTCGCCTGCAGGAGTGTTCCCATCCCGCCGTCAAAATACAATAATTCTTTCCCAAGTCTGTCTAATATCATTCGCCCACTCCTTTATCTCTCCGGTAAGCACAATCACTCTTCCCGCAGTTCTCACACCCCTTAACGTGACAGGACAATTGCGTCCTTCCAACCCCGATCACCGCAGTCACCGACTTCGTGGGTGTAAGCATATTCCCATCTGTCACAGACAGCCCGATCCTCTTAGGCGCGTCCAGCATCCGAAGTATCTCCCCCTGATGCAAGACAGAGAAATCCCCGTATCCCGGGCTGAACCTCGGCCTTAAGTACAGACCCTGCGCCTCCTGCTCAAGCCTAAGTTCCTCCTGGCATTCGTCCAGATACTCCTCCAGAAGCGCCGCCGCGCAGGCCTGCAGCACCACGACTCTTGCCATATCGGTAAGCGAATACCGGCGAAGCAGCATGTCCACTCCCGCACCCAGCGTAGCGCCCAATACAATCACATTCCTGCACCCGTCAAGGTTCCTTCTAAGATTCCTGCTGTCAACTTCCATTGTTCCGATCTTAAGGCCCGTCTCCCCCTGGAAAGATACATCAAAAATGCGATAGATGATTCTTCTGCCCGCTGTCCGCTCCAATTCTTCAAAGGAGCTGCCGATCAGGGCAAGCGTATCATCATCTATCGCATGGCTTCCATATCCCAGGTAACGAACCGCCTCTTTCGTCCTTGTGTCCATCCCTTATCCTTACGCTGTTATTCCTCTACAGTTCCAAGATCTCTGACAGATTGTTCATTATCGCCTCCGCAACCTCCGGCTTGTTCATGGAATACACATGAATATGATTCACCCCGTTGGCGATCAGATCAATGATCTGATCCGTAGCATAGGCGATTCCGGCCTGCTGCATTGCTCCCTGATTATCACCGAAACGGTCGACGATAGCACGGAACCGCTCCGGAAGAGCCGTGCCGGACATCCCGCCGATCCTCGCGATCTGCTTCTTATTCGTAACCGGCATGATCCCCGGAAGCACCGGGATCGTAATCCCCTTCTCCCGGATCCTGTACAGGAAATTATACAGAATATTATTGTCAAAAAACATCTGTGTTGTCAGAAAATCTACTCCGCAGTCTACCTTATGCTTCAGATTGCGTATGTCGTCCTTCTTATGCTCTGTCTCCACATGCCCTTCCGGATAACACGCCGCCCCGATACAGAAATCCCCCTGTCTCCTGATATCCTCGATCAGTTCACTGGCGTATCTGTAGTGGTTGGGGAGAGGGAATTCGCTCTCGGCAGGAATGTCTCCCCGAAGAGCAAGAATATTCCGGATCCCCTTCTCCTTAAGCTGTTCTATCACCTTATGTACCTCATCCTTCGTGGATGAGACACAGGTCAGATGGGCAAGGCTCGTCACTCCAAAGTCATCCTTGATGTGCGAGGCGATGCTCACCGTATTCTTACTTGTTCCGCCGCCCGCTCCGTAAGTCACGCTGATAAAAGAGGGCCTAAGCGCCGCGATCTTCTCCGTCGCGGCCAGGACGCTGTCATATCCCGCGTCTGTCTTGGGCGGGAATACCTCGAAGGATATATGAGGTTTCTCATTCTTTAGTATGTCACGAATCTTCATGCCGTTCCTTCTTCCTTACCGCTCTGTTACGCCGTCTTACATACCGTCATACAGAGCTTCGTATTGTTTCGCTGAATTCGCCCATGAGAAATCCTGGCTCATGGCGCGCTCGATCATCTTATTCCAATCGCGCTTCCTATCATAGAAGATGCGCTCCGCATAACGTACGGTAGCCAGCATCTCGTGCGCATTGTAATTCGAAAAGCTGAATCCGGTACCGGTCTTCTCGAATTCATTGTACGGTTCTACCGTATCCTTAAGTCCGCCTGTCTCCCTTACGATCGGAAGTGTTCCGTACCGGAGGCTCATCAACTGGCTCAGCCCGCAAGGCTCAAACAGGGACGGCATCAGGAACGCATCGCAGGAAGCATAGATCCTGTGGGACAGCGGATCTGAATAATAGATATTGGCAGATACCTTGCCCTGATATTTCCACTCGAAATGACGGAACATATTCTCATACTGTTCTTCGCCGGTACCAAGGACAACGATCTGTACCGCATCCTGACACAACTCGTCCATCACATAGGCAACCAGATCGAATCCTTTCTGGTCTGTCAGCCTAGATACGATGCCGATCATCATCGTATGGGAATCCTGAGTCAGATTCAGCTCTTTCTGCAGAGCGATCTTATTCTTGATCTTCTCCTTGCGGAAATTATCTATGTTGTAATTCTTCTCAATATGTACGTCTGTATCCGGGTTGTAATCATCATAATCAATACCGTTGACGATACCGGACAGGCAGTTCGCCTTGGCATTCATCAAGCCGTCCAGCTTCTCGCCGTAGAACGGCATCTTGATCTCCTCCGCATAGGAATTGCTCACCGTGGTAACTCTGTCGGCGTAAACGATACCGCCCTTCAGGTAGTTCGCGTCCTTATAAGCCTCCAGCTTGTCCGGCACGAAATAATACTGCGGCAGCCCTGTAATATCACGGACCCTCTTCGTATCCCAGGTGCCCTGGAACTTCAGGTTATGTATGGTCATGATCGTCTTGATCCCGCGGTAATACTCGGTCCCGAACCGGAAATTATCGAGATAGATCGGGATCAGACCCGTCTGCCAGTCATGGCAGTGAATGATATCCGGCCTGAAATCGATTACCGGCAGCGCGCTTAAGACCGCCTTAGAGAAGAATGCGAACTTCTCAATATCCGCATACATATCGCCATACGGGGCAAATCCGTTGAAATAGTATTCATTATCTATAAAATAGAATGTTATTCCTTCATATTCGTATGTCAGTACGCCCACATACTGCTTCCTCCAGTTCAAATCCATATAGAAGTGCGTATGATAGGCAAGCTTTTCCTTCCATTCTTCTTTCATGCACATGTACTTCGGCAGCATAACACGCACGTCATACTTCCCCTTATCGAAATATTTGGGTAAAGAGCCGACAACATCCGCAAGTCCGCCTGTTTTTATAAATGGTACTGATTCTGAAGCTGCAAATAGTATTTTCTTCATATCTTTTCCTCCAAACCTCACATATATATTCCTATTATAACCTAATTTTATCCAGAAGAAAAGTATTTATCTGTTTTTATATTCTAATCTTATCGTATCCGCGATCAAGGCGATGAATTCTGAGTTAGTGGGTTTCCCTTTGCCGTTGCTTACCGTGTATCCGAACAGATCGTCCAGCGTGTCTAGTTTGCCCCTGCTCCACGCCACCTCGATGGCATGGCGGATCGCCCGCTCTACCCGGCTTGCCGTCGTCTGGTGTTTCTTGGCTACCGTAGGATATAAGACCTTCGTGATCGCATTCAATACGTCCATATCCTCCACCGCCATGATGATCGCATCCCTAAGATAATGGTATCCCTTGATATGCGCCGGTATCCCGATCTCATGGATCATATCTGTCACCCTGCCCTCTAAGTTCAGCTCCGGCTGGATATCCATCACCGAACCAATCGGCATCTGGGGACGCAGCTCATGGCGGATGACCTGATTCGCATGCTTGATTCTGTTAAGCACCATCTCATTGTTAAAGGGCTTCATGATGTAATAGCTTGCCCCCTTCTTGAAGGCATCTTCTGTAATCCGCTCCTGACCTACTGCTGTCACAACAATAAAGTCAGGATGTTTCTTCAGTCCTTTGTCATTGCTCACCATCTCCATTACACTCAAACCGTCCATCTTTGGCATGATCAGATCCAATAATACGACATCCGGCTGCTTCTCTTTGATCAGTTGGTACATGTCCTCTCCATTGTTAGCCTTTCCGACCAACTTTAATTCCTGATCATTGCTTATGATTTCGCCAAGCAAGTCCAGAATTCTTTCATTATCGTCGGCTATGGCCACATTTATCTCTTTCATTTTACGCAATGCCTCCTTTCCCCACATCAAAAGTTGTCGAGTTTGATTATATAGTCTGTCACTATTCAAATCAAGAAATTACTGTCGTAAAATTTTGACTATTTTCGTCAATGTTTTTAAAATTCGACATTTTTCAGCATATCTTCTATAAATATGCCGTATCCCCTGGCGGCATCTTGGACAAATACATGGGTGACCGCGCCGATGAGTTTCCCGTTCTGTATAATCGGGCTTCCGCTCATGCCCTGCACGATTCCGCCCGTCACCGCAAGCAGGTTTTTATCCGTCACTTCGATCACGATTCCCTTGTTTACCTCATCCGCATTTTTGTCGATTTTTGTAACACGAATATGATAATCCTTCACCGTACCCTCCACGGCGCAGCGTATGGTGGCCGGGCCCTCTACGATCTCCTCCTTGGAGGCCGTCTCAATCGGCGTCTGGTCCGTGAATAAAGCATCGATCCGGTCGATGGTGCCGAAGATCCCGCAGTCGGTATTCCTGGTTATATTGCCAAGCACATTATAATTATTATAGACAATAATCCCCTCCATGCCTCCCGGCGTTCCGTTCTGCCCTTTCTGGATATCCTTGATGCTGGTCTCGTATACGGTTCCTTCGTTGATCTCCAGCAGCGTATTGGTATCCACGTCATGAATCCCATGGCCAAGAGCGCCGAAATGACTGCCCGTATTCAGAAATGTGATCGTGCCAAGTCCCTGCGCGTTATCTCTCACCCAGATTCCAAGCTTACATTCCCTGGCATTCTGGCGTACCGGCTTCATCCTGATATTCATATACTGCTCCGCTCTTCTGACCCTGAGGATGACCTCATCGTCTCCAAGCCCGTTTACCGTCTCGATCAGTTCTGACTTATCGTGAATGGCCCGGTCATTCAGAGCGACGATATAATCTCCCTCTTTCACAAGATTGGCAGCCGGCTCATAATTCATCCCGTCCTCCGCCGTGATGGAATCCGTGCCAAGTACCATCACGCCCTCGGTCTCCATATAGATACCGATCGGCATTCCTCCGGGAATGACCATATTGCCCTGGGCTGTACTGGCGTTCACCTCCGCTTTAAGTTTGCTCTGCTGATACTCCGTCAGATAATAGCCGCCTCCCACGGCAATCAGAAATGTCACGATCATGATAAGGATTCTTCTGTACCAGTATTTTCTCATCTTCACAAACCTCCGCTTTTAAATACATATTTCCAGACAAAAAAGGATAGATACCCTCTGATATGGATATCTATCCTATTATGTGATAATTTCCTGTAAATTACTCAAAAAATAATTGAATTATATCTGCTTTACCGTCTGCCTTGCAAGCTCCTTCATCTCAACCGCGCTCTTAAGCACCGTATCCGTGATCTTCGCCCCGCCCAGGATCCTCGCCAGCTCCCGGACCGACTCATTCTCATCAAGCCTGCGGATATCCGTCCGGGTATCCCCTTTGCTGGACGCCTTCTCAATCAGATAATGCCGGTCAGCCATAGCCGCGATCTGCGCCAAATGGGTAATACAGATGACCTGATGTCCCTTCCCTATGACCGCCATCTTCTCAGACACCTTCTGCGCCGTCCTCCCGCTGATCCCCACGTCGATTTCGTCAAAAATCAGCGTCTCGATCTCGTCCCGGCTCGCCATCACAGTCTTGATCGCAAGCATGATCCTTGACAGCTCCCCGCCGGACGCCACACTGGCAAGGGGCTTAAGCGGCTGTCCGGGGTTCAGAGAGATCATGAACTCTACGTCGTCCATTCCTTCCGCCGTATATCCCTTCGTCTCCGCAAAGCCGATCTCAAACTGCACATTCTCGAAATTCAAATCCTTAAGCCCGTCCTCGATGGACTTTGAAAGCACCTTCGCCTGCTTCCTGCGGATAGCGGACAGCTTCTTCGCCTGCTTCCTCAACTCTTCCTCCGACTTCTTTGCTTTGGCCCGCAGATCTTCGATATAATTATCATAATCCTCCAGCGCCGCAAGCCGCTTCTCCTGTGCAGCGCAATACGCAAGAATCTCTTCGATGGTATTGCCGTACTTGGTCTTCAGATGATTGATCTCATTGAGCCGTTCCTCCGTATCATGGAATTCTTCATCCGAGAACTCGCACTCGTCCGCATAGTCCGCCAGCTCCCTGTTGAAATCATTCAGCAGGCTGTCTATCTCCACCAACTGGTCATACATCTGTGAAGCCCTCTCATCATATTCCACGATCTCCGAGACCGCACGGATCGCACGGCTTAAGTTCTCGCTCGCGCTGTCATTCCCTTCGCTGGTATAGAGATATGCCTCGCTGACGCACTCGGCGATCCTCTTGCTGTTCACGATACGGCGGTACAACTCCTCGAGATCCTCGTCCTCCCCGGTCTTTAAGTCGGCCTCCCGGATCTCCCCGGTCTCGAACTTCAGAAACGACAGCTCCTTTGCCCGCTGTGCCTCATCCGTCTCCATCTCGTCTAATTCCTTTTCACACGCCTTATATGCCTTATATGCCTCAAGAACCTTCTGCTTCACATCTGAAGCCGTCTCTCTTGCAAATGCATCCACGATTCCAAGATGATTCTTCTTATATAGCAATGACTGATGCTCATGCTGGCCATGGATATCAATCAGTATAGAAGCCGCTTCCTTAAGAAGAGCGATCGGAACCGTCTCACCGTTGATCCTGCTTATGCTCCTCTTCTCCATCAGCCGCCGGCTAAGTACCACAGTCCCGTCCTCCGGGTAAATGTCAAGCTCCCTAAGTTCCCGGATCTGATGCTCATTCTCCACCTGGAAGGTCAGCTCCACGAATCCGTATTCCGCACCCTGCCTCAAGATATCCTTCGTATAGCGTCCCCCAAGCGCCAGATTCACAGAACCAAGTATAATGGACTTGCCCGCTCCGGTCTCACCGGTCAGGATGTTAAGCCCGTCCCCGAATTCCACCTCTATCTCATCAATCAATGCCAGATTCTTCACATGTAAATTCTGTAACATTCTGCCTCCTACAACACAATTCTGCCAATCTTATCCATCACCCTCGCCGTATCCTCTACGCTTCGAATCGCACACATGATCGTATCATCACCGGCAATACTGCCCACCACCTCGTTCCACCTCATGGCGTCAATCGCCGCACACACCGCCATCGCCATACCGGATACAGTCTTGATGACCAGTATATTCTGGGCCATATCCATGGAAAGGAAACCGTCCCTTAAAACTCTGATGTATTTCTCGCCCATACTATTTTCTTCATTCTGATGTACGGCATAACGCTGTTTCCCGTTCTTATCTGGTACCTTCGTAAGCTTTAAGTCCCTGATATCACGGGAAACCGTTGCCTGAGTCACCTTGAATCCCTCCTGGTTCAGATACTCCGCCAGTTCTTCCTGAGTCTCTATATGATTCTTCTGGATCAGTTCAATGATCTTCGCATGTCTGTTTCCCTTCATGGTGCTAATTTCCTTTCATCTTTCTGCGCAGCGTCTCCAGGAAGCTGACCTTACTTAGCTTCATGATCGTAGCGGACGCGTCAGACCTTCTTACCTTCACCCGATCGCCCGTCTTAAGCGATATGGTGTCCGCCCCGTCAAACGCCACATATACCTCCTCCTTCGACCCGTTGCGCCCCGGACCGATGGCTATCTCGATCTCATCCTCCGAGGACAAGACGATACTCCTGGTATTCAGGGCATGAGAACAGATAGGCGTGATAACGATCAGGGAGGCCGTAGGCTCCACGATCGGCCCTCCCGCCGACAGGTTATACGCCGTTGAACCCGTAGGCGTAGACAGTACCACCCCGTCCGCCTCATAATCATTCAGAAGTTCTCCGTTCACATACAGCCGGAAATGAATGATATGCAGCTCCCCTTTCCGGGATACTACGATATCATTGAGAGAGACATCCGACCGCACCTTCCCGCTCCCGTCTCTGAATATTCCCTCCAGCATCATCCGCCTCTCAAGTACATAATCGCCTCTTATGACCTGTCCGACCGCCTCTTCGATGCCGCCGACCTCTACCTCCGTCAGATACCCTAAGGTCCCCATATTAATGCCAAGGATCGGGATAGCCTTATCCCAGAACAACCTTGCCACCTCAATAAGACTTCCGTCTCCTCCGATCACTACCGCACAATCAATCTCCTCAGGCACGGAATCCCTGATAATCTTCTTCTGCTCATCCTTCTTGCACAGGACGCATTGCTTCCCCGCCGCACAGAGAAGCTCCGTCACCTGCCTGGTCACGGCATGCTCTGTGTCCTTTCCGTCATTCGTAACAATCAAAAACCTATCCATCATTTACCTGTTCCTCATAAAATATCCTACGTCTTCGACAGTGCCGCAAACGCTTCGCCGGCAACCCCGGGAACATCAATCGAACCGGCAATTCTTCCTTTCCCCTCACATTTCCCAAGATGCATCAGGTATTCAATATTCCCCTCCGGTCCCCTGATCGGGGAAAATGTAAGGTCCAGCACGTCAAATCCCGTATCCACGGCATACCTGAATACGGCTTCGATCACCTCGATATGGGTGCTCTTCTCACGGACAACACCTTTCTTGCCCACCTTCTCGCGCCCGGCTTCAAACTGGGGCTTGATCAGGGCGGCTACCTCTCCGCTCTCCTTAAGATAAGCGTGGATCGGCGGAAGCACCTTCGACAGTGATATGAACGAGACATCAACGGAAGAGAAGTCTATGGGTTCCCCCAGATCCTCCGGCGTCACATAGCGGATGTTGGTCTTCTCCATACAGACGACCCGCTCATCCTGACGAAGCTTCCAGTCAAGCTGCCCCCGCCCCACATCAATGGCATAGACCCTAAGCGCGCCGTTCTGAAGCATACAGTCTGTGAACCCTCCTGTAGACGCGCCCACATCTGTGCACACTTTGCCCTGCACATCCACGCCAAAATTCTGAAGGGCTTTCTCAAGCTTCAACCCTCCCCGGCTCACATAGGGGAGGACATGCCCCCGCACCTCGATCAGGACCTCCTCCGGAAATGTAGTTCCTGCCTTATCCTCTCTCTGACCATCCACGAAGACGCTGCCGGACATAATGATCGCCTTCGCCTTCTCACGGGAGGGGGCAAGGTTCCTTTTCACCAGTAATATATCCAAACGTTCCTTCATATTCACCTCTGTCTGTCAAATTTATGCCCGCGGGCGGCGAGCCGGTCGAACATGCCTGCATGCACATCCGGCGGCGGCCGCAAGGGTCACAGTTCATCATATACACGCATGATCCTGCCTGCCATAGTCTCCACATCAAGCCCGGTTTCCCTGCGGAGGGCCGCAATACTCCCATGCTCCACATAGTCGTCCGGAAGCGCAATCGGTAAGATACGCACATTCCTGTCCTTCCCGCAGATATATTCCATCACATGTTCCCCGAAACCTCCGGTCTGAACATTCTCCTCTATGGTCACGATCAATGTGTGGTCCTGACAAAGGCCGGCGACCATCGCCTCGTCGATCGGCTTCACAAACCTTACATTGACCAACGTACAGGGATATCCCCTGCTCTTGAGCAGCTCCCTGACCTGAACCGCCGGTTCAAACATATGACCCACGCACAGGATCGCAATCCCCGACTCCCGGTAAAGCATCTCACTCTTCCCGTATTCGATCGGCGCCCTGAATTCCTGATATCCGTCATAAGCCTCGCCCCTTGGATAACGGAGGGCAACCGGTCCCTGGTAATCAAGGGCGAACCTGAGCATATCCGCCAATTCCCACTTATGCTTCGGAGACATGACCGTCATGTTGGGAATACTGCTCAGATAAGACAGATCGAAGATCCCCTGGTGCGTCTCCCCATCGCTTCCCACCAGCCCCGCCCGGTCAACCGCCAGGACGACCGGCAGATTCTGGAGCGCCACATCATGGATAAGCTGATCATAGGCACGCTGAAGAAAAGAAGAGTACACGGCAAATACCGGGTGGATCCCGCCTGCCGCCAATCCCGCCGCAAAGGTAACCCCGTGTGCCTCGGCAATCCCCACGTCGAAGAAACGGTCGGGATAGAGCTTCCTAAACCGGGAAAGGCCTGTCCCGTCAGCCATGGCTGCCGTGATCGCCGCCACCTCCGGGCGGTTCTTCGCCTCGTCACAGAGCACCTTGCCGAACACATCGGTACAGCTGTCCTTCTTCTTGGGCGCTTCCGGCTCTCCCGTCTCGATCTGGAACGGCCCGATCCCATGAAACTTGTCCGGATGCTTCTCCGCCGGTTCATATCCCTTGCCCTTCTCTGTTATCACATGCAGAAGCACCGGCCCGTCTACCCTCCGGGCCTCTCTGAACGCCTGGCACAGAAGCGGAATATGATGTCCGGGAACCGGCCCCAGATAAGTAATTCCCATATCTTCAAAGAACATGCCCGGTACGACCAACTGCTTGATACTGCTCTTGGTCTTGCGGATCTTCCTGATCATAGAATCCCCCACCACCGGAATCTGGTGCAGAGCTTCCGTAATCCCCTTCTTAAGTCCCGTATAGATATCCGCTGTCCGAAGCCCGGCAAGATATCTGGACATTCCTCCCACATTCTCCGAGATCGACATATTGTTATCATTCAGGACGATAATAAAGTTCGTCTCCAACGCAGACGCGTTGTTGAGAGCTTCATAGGCCATGCCGCCGGTCAGCGATCCGTCCCCGATCACGGAGATCACACTGTAATCCTCCCCCTTAAGATCCCGTGCCTGAACATAGCCAAGCCCCGCCGATATGGATGTAGAGCTGTGCCCCGTGTCAAATGCATCGCAGGCGCTCTCCTTCCTCTTAGGGAAACCGCTCATACCTCCGTATTTGCGCAGATCGTCAAATCCGTCCTTACGCCCTGTAAGAAGCTTATGCGTATAAGACTGATGCCCCACATCCCAGATGATCTTGTCTTTCGGAAGTTCGAAGATCAGATGCATCGCGATCGTAAGCTCCACAACCCCCAGATTGGACGCCAGATGTCCTCCGCTCTTGCTGATCTTCTCGATCAGAAATTCCCGGATCTCTTCTGCCAGTCCGTCTAACTCCTCCGGCAGCAGATCTTTGATATCATTCTCCTTCTGTATCCTCTCTAACATAGTCCGCCCCCTTTGTCTGTTTGTCCCGATATTCCCATCCGTTTTGTACTACTTATTCCTGTGGATCAACTGGAGCAGAAGCTCTTCAAGGAATGCGTTCTTCCCCGGCAATTGATGCAGAAGCGTGATCGCCTCATTGGACAAACGTTCTACTTCCTTCTTCGCCTCGTCGATCCCCATCAGGGTAACATAGGTCGTCTTCTCGTTCTTCTCATCACTGTGCACAGGCTTGCCTAGCACCTCGCTGGTACTGGTCACATCCAGGATATCATCCTGGATCTGGAATGCCACGCCCACGTATTCAGCGATACGCTCAACCTTCTTCACATCCTCCTCGGAAGCGCCTCCGAGGATCGCCCCGATCATCATAGCCGCCTCAATAAGCGCCGCCGTCTTAAGCCGGTAGATCGTATCCAGCACATCCTTCGCAACCGTATGCCCGGTCTCCTTCACATCAATGACCTGACCGCCGATCATCCCGTAGATCCCGGCTTTCTCACCCAGCACCGCCAGGGCCCGTCCGATCGACAGGCTCTTCTCCGGCTCGATCACAAACGCCCGGAATGCCGTCTCAAACGCATAATTAAGCAGGGCATCCCCCGCAAGGATCCCCATATCCTCTCCATATACGATGTGCGTGGTCTTGCGCCCCCGCCTGTATTCGTCATTATCCATCGCCGGCAGGTCGTCATGCACCAGAGAGTACGTATGTATCATCTCAAGCGCCGCCATAAACGGACGCAGCGCCTTGCTCGTCCCGTCATACAGACAAAACGTCTCCTGCATCAGCATGGGGCGGAGCCGCTTGCCTCCCGCTAAGAGACTGTAACCCATAGCTTCCATGATCACGCTCTGGTATCCTCTCTGCTTCGGCAGGTATTCCTGTAAAATGTCCTCGATCTTCTGTACCTTCTGCTTCATCTGCTTCTGAAAATCTTGTATATTATTGTTAGAATTCATGCGTCCCTCCCTCTTCGTCTAAGATCAGCATCTTCTTCTCAACCGCATCGATCCGTCCGCTGCAATTCTTAAGCAGTTCCATGCCCTTATGATAGAGACCAAAAGAATCCTCAAGAGATACTTCTTCCTCCTCCATCTTATGGATCACATCTTCCAGTTGTTCAAATAATTCCTCAAGGCTTAACTCTTCCTGCGTCTCTGTCTCTTCTATTCTGACGTCCATGCCGCGTCTCCTTTCTTGTGCACTCTGCGTTTCGTTCCCCGTGATGTACTAGGATTGCAGGATTGCATCCTCCACCACGGCACGGATCCTGCCGTCCGTCACGTAGATATCCAGTTGGCTTCCCGGCCGGACCTGCCCGACACTTCTGACCGCTTTCCCGTCTTCCCCGGCCACATAGGAATATCCTTTGTTCAGCTTCCTTATAGGAGACAAACCCTTCATGACCTCCATATAGATCGCCAGTCTGTGCCTGGACTCCTTCAATCTGCCGTCCATCAGCAAACGCAGAGCATCCTCTAACTCGGATAGTCTCTGCTGCTGCTCCTGTAAGCGGTAACGCGGATGCAGACATCTCAGATGCATCTGATACTCCCGAAGCCTTGACCGGTCCGCCTTCACCTTCTGTATAAGCAGGCGCGACAGCCGCTCACGGCTATCCTGCAGATGTGCCTGAAGCTGCCGGTAATCATATACCGCAAGCTCCGCCGCCGCAGACGGAGTCGGCGCGCGCAGATCCGCTACATAATCCGCAATCGTCGTATCCGTCTCATGGCCCACCGCAGAGATCACAGGAACCCGGCACTGGAAGATCGCCCTGGCAACCTCCTCCTCGTTAAATGCCCACAAGTCCTCGATCGAGCCTCCGCCGCGGCCCACGATCATCACGTCCACCTTCGCCTCTTCTAACATCCGGATCCCCCGGACAATGCTCTCCTTCGCACCGTCGCCCTGCACTTGCGCCGGATACAGGATCAACTGGACAAAAGGATTCCTGCGGGCGGCAATATTCATAATATCACGCACCGCCGCGCCGGTAGGCGCCGTCACGACACCGATCCGCCCTGCATAAGCCGGAATCGGCTGCTTGTATTCCGGCGCGAACATCCCCATCTCTTCTAATTCCTTCTTGAGCATCTGAAACTGCTCATAGAGCCTGCCGTCCCCGTCCAGACGGATCTCCTTCGCATAGAGCTGGTAAGAACCGCTCCTCTCATAGATACTTACCCCTCCAAAGACTACAATCTGCTGTCCGTCACACATACGAAAAGAGAGCCCGCCCCGCTGCCCGGCAAACATAACACAGGCAATCGTTCCGGACTCATCCTTCAGTGAAAAATAGATATGACCTGAGGTATGGTACTTGCAGTTGGATACCTCGCCTTTCACATAAATACGGTTCAGCATATAATCCTGAGTAAACATATTCTTGATATAAGCATTGACCTGCTTCACTGTATATACATTCCGAACCATAACCCTTCTCCGCCCATCACTTGTAACCGTTCAGGCAAGCTGCCCTGTCTGAACTGTTACCGTCACTTCGCAAGCTTCGCCAGTACAGCATTGATGAACGCCGGTCCGTCGTCACTGCTGTACTTCTTCGCCAATTCTACCGCCTCGTCGATCGCAACGCCTGTAGGAACATCCTCGTCCCACTTCATCTCATAAACGGCAAGCCGCAGGATGGTCAGATCCGCCTTGTTCATACGGCTTGTCTTCCATCCTGTAGTATGCGTATTCAGCAGAGTATCGATCTCATCCTTCACCTCTGCGATTCTCCGTGTCTTCTCCCGGATATAGTTAAGATCCCGCTCTCTGGCACCCTCAAGCTCCTCGAAATAAAGCTCCAACTGCTCCGATAGTTCCTCCGGTTCACAAAACTCTATCCCGAACAGCACCCTAAAGATATGTTCTCTTAATTCTGTCCTCTTCACTTATGCTTCCTCCGGCATATCCACTCCGGCAACACGGATATTGACGTCGGCAACCTCGAGTCCTGTCATATTCTCGATCGCCGCCTTCACTTTCTCCTGAACCTTCTGCGTCGTATCCTTGATGCTGTATCCGTAATTCAGGTTCAATACCAAGGATACCGTCACGATCCCGTCCAGGACGTCCACCTTCACACCCTTAGAGAGAGACTTCATGCCAAGCTTGCTTACAAGCTCTCTCGTCGCATTCCCTGTCATAGAAGAGACGCCCTCCACCTCAGTCGCCGCAAGTCCTGCGATGATCGCTACCACCTCGTCCGCGATCTTCACCTCTCCAAGATTCTCTTCTGTCTGTATCGTATACGTATTTCTCTCTTCTTTGCTCATATTTAAGAAACCTCCTGTCTCATATACACTTCTTTTTATTATAGCAAATGAATACTATTTTGCAAAGTAGCGATACTGATTTTGTCTAAAATTTTATAACAGTACAGGCAAGCCCGCCCTGCTACATGATTTTCCGACCGTACGGCTGCCGCTCCTGTCCTATCTGGCGAATTCAGCCAGTACCAGTCCTTCGTTTCGCTCTACAGTCATACGGATGCTCCACTCATTTACAAACAGAAGAAGCGGGCGGTCCTTCAGGTCCTTGACCTTCTTCATATCAGAGGTTCCGGTAAGCTTGTCAAGGTCAGTTTCCGTGTGCTCGATCCAGCGGATATACTCATACGGAAGGCTGTCAAGACGGATCTCTACATTATATTCATTCTCCAGCCTGTATTTCAGCACATCAAACTGCAGCACGCCTACCACGCCCACTATGATCTCCTCCATACCGGTATTGAACTCCTGGAAGATCTGGATCGCGCCCTCCTGGGCGATCTGGTTGATTCCCTTGATAAACTGCTTCCGCTTCATAGTATCTACCTGCCGCACCCTTGCAAAATGCTCCGGCGCGAAGGTCGGAATTCCCTCATAGGCGAAATGCTCCGCAGACGCCGTGAGCGTATCGCCGATTGAGAAGATTCCCGGATCAAACACACCGATAATGTCGCCGCCGTAAGCCTTCTCGATCATCTTACGCTCGCTCGCCATCATCTGCTGCGGCTGGGATAAGCGCACCTTCCGGCCTCCCTGTACGTGGAATACATCCATCCCCGCCTCGAACTCCCCGGAACAGATCCGCATAAACGCGATACGGTCTCTGTGCGCCTTGTTCATATTAGCCTGAATCTTGAATACAAAGGCCGAGAAATCCTTTTCCTCCATAGGATTCACCGCGCCCTTGTCCGATATCCGCGGAAGAGGCGGCGTCGTCATCGTAAGGAAATGCTTCAAAAAGGTCTCTACACCGAAGTTTGTAAGAGCAGAGCCAAAGAACACCGGAGACAGCTCTCCCTTACTTACTTGCTCCTGATCAAACACAGCTCCCGCACCGTCCTGCAGCTCGATCTCCTCCATTAACTGAGCAAGCTGTGCGTCTGTCACCCACTCTTTGATAGCCGGGTCATCTGCCGCGATCTTGCGGACTTCTCCCTGTGTAGTTCCCTTGTGGGTATCTGAGAACAGCTCCACCTTCTTCGTCTCCCTGTCGTAGACCCCCTTGAATTCCTTGCCGGAACCAATGGGCCAGTTGACCGGGCAGGTAGCGATTCCCAGTTCATTTTCAATATCATCCAGAAGCTCGAAGGTATCCATCGCCTCCCGGTCCATCTTATTGATAAAAGTAAATATAGGGATATGCCGCATGGTGCACACCTTAAAAAGCTTCCTCGTCTGCGCCTCAACACCCTTGGACGCGTCGATCACCATCACCGCCGAATCCGCCGCCATCAGCGTCCGGTAGGTATCCTCCGAGAAATCCTGATGCCCCGGAGTATCCAGGATATTGATACAGTATCCGCCATAGTTAAACTGCAGCACCGAAGATGTGACCGAGATACCTCTCTCCTTCTCGATCTCCATCCAGTCAGATACCGCGTGCCTCGCCGTAGCCTTCCCCTTCACGCTTCCGGCCAGGTTGATGGCTCCCCCATATAGCAGGAACTTCTCCGTCAGTGTCGTCTTACCCGCATCCGGGTGGGATATGATGGCAAATGTTCTCCTCTTCTTGATCTGATTCTTTATTTCATCCGTAATCTGTGACATAGATTGCAACACTCCTAAGATATGATATATTATGGCCGGTTTTTACTTCCCTTAAGCCGGTAAACAGTATAACATAAGCAGGCAGATTCCTCAATATGTCAAATTCGGTTATTCAAAACAATACCTGTCATTTTGAACTGAAGTTTTGACATTATTACTTGTGTTGTTTGCGGCTCTGTCATACATAGACAATCATAAAAGAAGATAAGCATCCGTACCCTGAGAAAGTTGGATGCTTATCTTTTAGAATTAGCTAAAATTTTACTGAGGGTATATCGGAACTCCGTGTCCGATTAACCTTTCTAACTAGATGCATTTTTCACGTTCATGTTTCAATCTGCATTCAGATATTCAAACCGCCTTTGGTGGTGTCCGCGAATAGCCTCGCACGTCTTGCTGTAGCAAATAGTTTGATATTGGCAGCCGTCCGTCTTCCATGAACGTCTTCAGGTATTCCCTTTGGTTTTGGCTTTCTTCCCTTTGTCTCAATCAAAACAGCCGGCTGCAAGCACAAACATTGCCAACAGGAAATTATTCCCCTGCCAGTTTCACTTTGCAGCGTTTCATATAGCACGCAATCCCATATTTTAAAATTTTATCTGCCCCGTTTGCCCGGAGTTCCTCATCGTACTTCCGTTCCTCTACCTGCTTTAACGCTCTTTCACAAGCCTGATCTAGATCACCGTCATTGGCATACTTGACTTCAATAAGGATAGCTATTTCACTGTTTTCGGTTTCTATGAGGATATCGATATATCCTTCACCGGTTTCCTGATTTGAAAATACACCCCAGCCTTCTTTCACGCCCAAGATTCCAAGCAGTATCCCATGATAAAAGTTCTCCTTACTTGCTTTTCTCACAAACGTATCCCTGATGCTGATGGTCTTTTTCAGGTAGCTTTCAAAAATCTTCTCTACATTTTTTTCCCTTCCATTTTTAAGAGCCTCACAGAATCGGCTTAGCGTATCCCCGTCTTTTTTCACACTCTCTTTGAAGTATTCCATAATCTGTGTTTGAAAAATATCCCGTATTTCCAGATTTGGAATTTTGAGTCTGTACATCTGGGGATCCAATGCACATGTTTGTGTTAGATATCCGGTTGTGAATAGCACACTCCAGATATTTTCAATCGAATGATACATATCTTTATAGGTCAATTCCGGACGAATGGTTTTTATGATTTCTTTCCCCGCCATCAAACCTTCTATCTCTCTCTTTGTTGTTGCACTTTTCGACTGTCTGATAAATTCCTTAACTTCTGCATTACCGCTCGTATTTACCCAATAATTCTGTGGAATAGCTTCTTTATTTGTGCGAAGACTACGAAGATAAGAAACCACATCCCATGGACAATATACCTCTACATTCCCAAAGCGATATCCATCATACCATTCTTTGATACTTCCATACTTATCAGTACATTCATAATACGTTAAAAGGTCACATACCTCTTGATCTGTAAATCCAAAATATTCATCGAAATCAACATCTGTAATCGTGAAGGTGGTAAAATTATTAAGACCGGTAAAGATACTCTCCTTTGAGATGCGCATACATCCGGTCATTACTGCAAATTTCAGACTGTTGTTTGTTTTTAGCGCCTGTTCCAGCAGATTACGGATTAGAAATACCATTTGATCATAATACCCATTTTCAAACGCTTTTGCTAATGGGACATCATATTCATCAATTAAAAGAATTACTTTTGTTCCATAATGTTTCTCCAATAATTCCGATAATATTTTCAATCCACTGCAAAATACGGCTTTACTCATTCTGCTATCTAAAAGTTTCTTATATTCTGACTTATCAAAATCACTTAAATTCCTGCTTTCCAAAAGGAACTGGGTTCTACCTGCTACATTCTTCATAATCTGAACTGCAAAATCAAATGCATCCTCATAAGCAGCAGCATTGATTCCTTTAAGGGAAACTGAAATCACAGGATATTTCCCCATATAATCTTCACACAGCTTTTTATCTTTTGAGATTTCCAAGCCATCAAATATATTCTTATCGCCCCCTATGGAAAAAAAGTGTTCCAGCATACTCATATTTAAAGTTTTTCCGAAGCGTCTTGGTCTGGTAATGAGATTTACCATTCCACCATTGTGGAGCAATTCTGAAATCAACTTTGTTTTATCCACATAATAATAGTTATCGTTAATAATCTGCTCAAAATTTTCTACTCCCACCGGAAGGCGTTTCTTTTCTTCACCCATGTTACCCACACTCCTTCTCTATTAACTATATTATAACAAAGATATCCTCAAAAGCCTATACCTAACTTTCCCTTGCTTCACGCAGTTTCCAGTCGTCGTTCCTTTTCACACCCACGCTTTCAACATCTCTCTGGAAGAAATATTTTATAATCTGTTTGGGTAATTTATGAAAATGAGAAAGGCTTTCTTTACAACACGTAAAATACGTGTTATCATGTGCTTGTAAGGAGGAAACATACATGAGATTCAGAATAAATCCATACGAAATCAGGCGGGGCTGAAATAAGACCCTGCCCTTGAAGTAAATTGTAGGAAGGAGCATTTGATTGATGAATTATGTGTACCCGGCTGTTTTCTATGAAGAAGAGGGGAAGATATCCGTCATTTTCCCTGATCTGGGAAATCTCGCAACCTTTGGGGATAATGTGGCGGATGCTATGCGCATGGCGGTTGATGCCTGCGGTCAGTATCTCTTTACCGCCCTGCGTGACAGTGAATCACTCCCCGTTCCCAGTGCATTGGGCGAGATCGATCCCACCGCCATCCTGAAAGATTTTGAAATGGAATCCGCTGCTGACAGCGCTTTTGTCAATATGGTACTGGTGGATATGACCGAATACGCAAGGCAGCACAGCGATAAGTCAGTGAAAAAGACTTTAAGCATCCCCATGTGGCTGAATACTCTTTGTGAAGAAAAATGCATCAATTTTTCAAAAGTATTGCAGGAGGCGCTTCTCTCTAAAATTCAGAACTAACACCTATTAGCTACCCCAAATTTCATACGAAATTGGGGTAGTATCCAGAGATATCCGAAATTAATAAGGTAACTTATTTCATCTCACTGATAATTTTCATTAGGAACGGCATGATTTAAAATCTTTGATACAGTTTATCACCATATCCTGCTCCTCAGCCTCCATATACGGATGAATCGGCAATGCCAATATTCTGCGGCATAATTGTTCCGTCACCGACAAATCCGTTTTCACACAATCCATCCCCTCAAATGCCGTCTGCCTGCTCATCGGCTTAGGATAATAAATCATAGAAGGAATTCCCCTATCCTTAAGATATGCCTGTAAACCATTGCGTTGTTCCTCACTATCCAGTAAAATCGAGTATTGTGCCCAACTGGAATAAAAGCCTTCCTTAATAAAAGGGACTCTCACATAATCTGCCAGCTGACAGCTATATCTTTCGGCCGCATGATTCACGTCTCTCAGTTCATATTCCCGGAATGCCTTTAACTTCACCTGCAGAATTGCAGCCTGCAGTGTGTCCAGCCGTGAATTTATCCCAATGCGTACATTATCATACTTGTCCGATCCCTTACCATGTATACGATATGATCTAAGCAATGCCGCCCAATCATCATTGTCGGTGAATACTGCTCCGCCGTCTCCATAACATCCTAACGGTTTTGCCGGGAAAAAGGAAGTTGTAGAGATATCACCGAAGCTGCATGCCATCTGCTCCCCTATCTTTCCGCCAAAACCTTGCGCACCGTCTTCTAAAATCAGAAGATGATATTTGTCCGCGATTTTTCTGATCGCAGGGTAATCTGCAGGCTGTCCGAACAGATCTACCGTAATAATTACTTTGGGAACCAGTTTTCCTTCTTCTTTTACTTGCAGAATCGCCTGTTCCAAAGATTCTGCGGAAATATTAAAGGTATCTTCTTCCACATCTACAAAGACAGGCACGGCTCCTTCGTATGCAGGTGTCTCACCTGATGCAAAAAAGGTAAAATCCGGTACAAATACAGCGTCCCCTTCTCCTATGTTCCAGGTCATCAGCGCCAATGACAGTGCGTCCGTTCCGTTGGCACAGGTAATACAGTGTTTAACGCCTGCATAGGAAGCCAATTGCGATTCCAATTCCGTGACTTGTGAGCCGGATATGAAATTTCCTGCGTCTAGGACTTGCTGAATTGCATAATCTATATTACTTTTTAATATTTTGTATTGCTTTTGTAAATCTCTGAATTGCATTTTCTATTCTCCCACATCGACTAAAACTATTCTTATTGAAATCTAATGGCATGTTCCATAATCCAACGAAAAGGCATCTATCATTGGTCGTAACACAATCTAGCAAATGTATCTGCTACAATACATCTCGATAAAAATATCTATTCAATTTTTATAAATTTTCTGCTTTCCATTCTTAGCTTCTTCTAATTTAATACAGCTTTCTCCAAGATACTGAACTGCCCATTTAAAATTGATCCGTTTAATTTTTCACCCAAATATCTCTCAATAAACACCATCAACATTGCAGTCAATGCTGTTCCTTCCATAAATTGTATAAATAATAAACACAACATTCCATGTCCCATTTTTTATACTAAAAAAACATTCAGTTTCAGATGCAATCAAATTATTCTTTAGTTCGTCTTCCTTATTGGTAATCACAAATAATTGTCCTTACTATAACGAATGTTATCAATTATATGCCAACTGTGATGGCGCATCAGAACACAACAGAAGCATCCAATATATAGTCCATTCCTTATTTTTCAAATACTTTCTATTTTCAGGTTTATTTTCAAGAATTTCATAATTATACTATATATTAAAATACTCACTCCAAAGGCAACAAATAATAATCCAATACATTCTAATACAGTATTATCTTTAATGCCAATTTTTTCTACTATAAACAAACTAATAAAACATGAAATTATAGAGGCGACGATACTTCTTCCTACACTTATATAAGTATGTTTTACATCAAAATACTTATTTCTTTTCTTAAAAATATATAAAAGAATAGGTATTGTCATATATGCAACAATACTCGTTGATAAAGCAAGACCCATATGGTAAAATCGATCTACTAACAAAAAATTCAATATAATATTCAATACTGTTGAAACAACAGCTATAAGCATATTTGTTTTTGTATCTTGGTATGCTTGAAATGCTCTTATAAGGACTTCCCTAATTGCTAAAGGTAATAATGCTAACGCATACATTATCAAACTTTGAGCTGTTATTACGACATCCCCTTCATCAAATACTCCTCTCTTATATATCAACCTAACAATTGTAAAACTAAAAAAACAGACATAGGTCATAAGATATGAAAAAATAAAAATCATGAAATCTATTGCAATATTAATATTTTGGGCAGTCTTATTATAATTTCTTTTTGCTATTTGTTCTGATATTTTAGGATACAATACTGTTATAATTGCAGTAGTAAACACATAAAAACAAAGCTGCTTTAATAAATGCGCATAATTTAATGCTGAAATACTACCTTCTTCCAGTCTTGATCCAAATGATTTATCTACGAAAGAATTTATTTCATCCATCATTGACCCAACAAAAACAGGAATGATCAATACAAAAAAATTTTTCACTTCATCTGAAATGGGAAAAATCTGAGTTTCCTTTATTTTTATTTTCTCAATACTACTCAAAACGATTAACTGAATCCCACAAGAAACCGGCATAGCAAATTTTAGTAACTCAAAATTATTTTCTAATGACCCCCAAAATATAATCACAATCTGAGAAAATGATAATAACAAATTAGATCCATTTGCTATTACCATCTTTCCATTACAATTCAACTCTGAAATAAAAAGCTGACTTATGGCTGAAAAAGAAATTGCCAAAACACTCCATACGAAAAATTTGCTTGTAATATTAATTTGATTACGATCAAATCCGTTAGCAATACAAGAGATAATTTTCTTATTACCCCCAATAACAAATATCATCAGCAATATAATCAAAACAATTTCTATAATTAAGATTTGATTTGTAAATTGCCTAGCCTGATATTCACTTTTACTAATCTTTATCTTCTGATACAATGGTGTATGAATTACTGCAAATGTTAAAATCCATCCTCCAAAAATATTCGCAGCTGATGATGCCATTTGGTATATATCCGTGTATACCCCAGCTCCATAAAAATATGACATTACAATTTCTCTTATAAATCCTAAAAATTTTGACATTATTGCAATAATAGTAAGCCAATAAATAGTTTTTTTCATATTCATCCTTTAGTTTAAATTTCTTTTACTTGCTTTTTAGTAAAAAACAAAACAGACCAACTAACAATAGCATAACTATCTGATAAAAAATGAGCGCCGGTTAAACTACAGAAGAACCAAAACAAAAAAAAAGAACAAAATGAAAGAAATACTTTTTTTTCAACTATTTTACTCAAATTGTATATTTTGATAATAACAAAAAATATTGCTGGAACAGCAAATATTCCAAACATTACAAATAAATCAAGAAAAAGATTATGTGAAAAATAAATATTTCCATCTGTGATACCTCTAATAGCAGCAAACCCACCAGGAAGAAAAAAATATCTTTCTTTCAAATACTCTATGGTTGTACTCCAAATATATTGTCGATTTGAGCTTCCAGCCATTTCTAAGATTGATTTCTCTCCAATATCATTAGTAAAACGAATAATTGTCCTTGATTCAATTCCCAATTCTATTAGTTGTTTGTTGATAAAAGATAAAATATCTTCAATATTGATAAAACAAACTGTTAATACAACAAAAGTAGCACTTATAAAAAAAATTCTAAAACTACTATTGTTTATTTTTAAAAACACCAATATAAAAGTTACTAGAAGAAAAGCAATTACTGGCATTCTAGACGAAAAAAGTGTCGTCATTACAAACGTAATTATTAATCCAATTATTCCAATTAAAATTTTATCTTGAAATATTACAATACCAATCATTAATACTATAAGTAAAAGTGACGTTAATACAGAAAAATCTCCATAATCGATTATCTCATTTCGCGTCATATAATAATATGGCAATATTAATATCATATGCTTAAGAGTGATATGATAAAAATTTACATAAAAATCCTCTAATTGACTTGTTGATATTTGCGAAAAAAATAATACTGGAATTATGAATTTCAAAAAATTTGTACCACCTTCAATAACTACGTAAGATTTATAACTCACAATCAAAATATTAAGAACTAGCATTATCCAATATATTACTAAAAAAACAAAAACACTTTTACTCATTATAGGTCTGTATAAAAAAATATAAAGGATTGTTAATCCTAAATATAATACATAGGAAATCCAGGATATAGCACGTTCCTCTAATACAAATTTTAGTAGAATTAAGTAAACTGGCAAAAACCAATTTATATAAAAAATCCATTCTCCTACAATATTTTTACTTCCTTTTACAAACATAAACACATCTGCCTTTCTTTACCAGCAACTTATTCCTCTTTTATGTATTTTCAGAAATCTCCTGACAAATATCGGTAAAATATCTCTTATTAGAAAAGAATTCCAATTGACTGTTCTTAATATTAATCATTTCGCTTAAAAGATTTCTATTATCATATAATGTGCAAAGTGTATCTTTAAGATTATTAATAAAATTATTATCAACCTCTAATACTATAGCTCCAGTATTCTTACACAATTCAGGTATTCCGCCTTTCTTTGTTGTTACTAACGGTATTTTCGACACTAATGCTTCTATTACTACTAATGCGCAAGGTTCTTCCCACAAACTTGGAACAACGGCTACTGTAGATATGCTATGTAATTCCATGATTTTATCATAATCAATATGCCCAGTAACAATTATCTTATCATTATTTTGCACAAGTTCATTTATTTCTTTTTCATACTTTGATTTGTTCATCCTCTTTTGTCCAAAATTCAATGATCCTGCAATTATCAAATAAACATTTTCTCTATCCATTTTTTCGAACGCATGAATCAATTCTACAATTCCTTTTTCTTTAACTAGACGTCCTTTATATAATAAAACAAATGCATCCTCTGGAACTCCATACTTTTTTAATGCTTTTTTATTATTTTTTGAATTAACCTCAAAATGCTCTACATCAATTCCATTTAAAACTGTTTTTACTCTACTTGGTAAAACTCCTTGTTCAATTTGTTTTTGTCTGATAAAATCAGAAACACAAATTATGCTCATTGAACTATTGATTAGCTTCAATTTTTTTCTTGGAATTTTCCAATTAGAATGAATATGAAAAAAAATTTTTTTATCTGGAAATCGCTCTTGCATCTTAATGGCAATATTTCCACCTTCAATTAATATTTTTTTATTATCTATTTTTCTTACTTTTCTTATTATACTTGATTCCCAAATATCTGGAATGTCATATAAATTTAGCTTGTTATAAAGAACACTGTTTCCTCTTATAATCAAATCAGGAAGCTTAATATAATGATAAACTGCATATTTATATTTTTTTGCTTTTTCTTTCGCTTCTTTTTTATAATGTGCCACAACATCTAAATAATATTGAGGTGAAATCTCATTCTGCATTATAAAATTTTCTAATAATTGCTCAACAGCACCACCTTTTACTGCTGGAACTGTCAGAATCGATGGCAAAATTACTGTTAACCGCTCTAGTATCATCTATTTCTCCTTACTCGATCATAAATATTAATTATTGTTTCAACCAAAAAATAGCACTGCATTTTTAATAATATTACTATAAACAAATATTTTTTATTAACCGAAATCAACCTTATTGTTTCCTTAAATTTATCCTCATTTTTTAATTCATTGATTCTATACCCCATCGTACATGCAGAATGAATTGATGAAAATGCTTCTTCAGAAGCATATTTAATCAATGTACTTTTAATCTCTCCATACCTCTTATCTTTTAACTTTTCTACATTATCATATATTGCCTTTGAAATGTACATCAAATCCTTTGAACGTTTAAGATTTTTCGAACGCATGATTGATCCACATGATAAAACCTGACAATATAATTCCGCATTTATATATCCAATTCTTTCTGCATAAGGAAACCACTTCGCTGTCCATTCCACATCCTCATGAAATCGACCTTCGATATAAGTAAAATTATTTTCTACAACAAACCCATGTCTAAGAATCCACATCCATGCAACAACCGGAACCTTATACCCATAAGTTTTAATATAATCATATCCGCTTATATATTCGTTTTCTTTAAAATTGCAAGGAATTATCTTCTTAACTTTTTTCCCATCTAAATTATAAATTCCTGCATCAAATGTAAGAGCATCTAAATCATTTTCTTTCATTTTTATATATATTTTTTCTAAAGAATTTTCTGCCAAATAGTCATCAGAATCCAAAAATAACAAATATTCTCCTTTTGCGTTTTGAATTCCTTTATTACGAGCAGCCGACACTCCCAAGTTCTTTTGGATTAAATATGTAATATTATGATACTTTTTTTCTAATTCCCTGCATATATACCCTGTATTATCACTTGATCCATCATTAATAATTATAATTTCAATATCTTTAAATTTTTGATTGATTACACTTTAAACA
>CANTDX010000030.1 GCA_947652615.1 uncultured Dorea sp.
GTAGAGTACGACCTTGCCAAGGTCGGGGTCGCGGGTTCGAACCCCGTCTGTCGCTTAAGAATAAGTTTTCAATCTGATGATTGGAAACTTATTTTTTTCTTGTTTTCTTTTTTGAAAAGTGCTATTCTTATCTTATGGTAATTTTTCACAGAGAACTTGGATATAGAATAGGAGGATAATGTTAAAATGGGATTTTTGACAGGAAAGACAGCGATTATCACAGGAGGCGGACGTTCTGTCTTAAGTGACGGCAGATGTGGGTCTATCGGGTACGGAATTGCGACCGCATATGCGAAGGAAGGCGCGAACCTTGTGATCACGGGACGTAATGTGAAGAAGCTGGAGGATGCGAAGGAAGAGCTTGAGAGACTGTATGGGATCAAGGTATTGGCTGTGCAGGCTGACGTATCCGCAGGAGCGGACAACGAGGCAGTGGTGAACAATGTTGTGAAGCAGGCGATGGATACGTTCGGCCGGATTGATGTATTGATCAACAACGCACAGGCTTCCGCTTCCGGTGTAACACTGGCAGATCACACGACGGAGCAGTTCGACCTGGCGCTTTACTCAGGATTGTATGCTACATTCTATTATATGAAGGCATGTTATCCGCATCTTGTAGAGACGAAGGGTTCTGTGATCAATTTTGCCTCTGGGGCAGGACTTTTTGGTAACTTTGGACAGTGTGCTTATGCGGCAGCCAAGGAAGGCGTTCGCGGACTGACGCGTGTAGCGGCAACCGAGTGGGGGAAGGACGGCGTGAATGTGAACATCATCTGTCCGCTTGCATGGACCGCGCAGCTGGAGAATTTCGAGAAGGCTTATCCGGAAGCATTTAAGCAGAATGTGAAGATGCCGCCGGCAGGACATTACGGAGATGCTGAGACGGAGATCGGACGTGTCTGCGTACAGCTTGCTTCACCGGATTTCAAGTATATGAACGGCGAGACGATTACTTTGGAAGGCGGTATGGGACAGAGACCTTAAGGAAGTTGGGATTGTCTGTGGAACAGATTTACAGACTTATTCAGGGGTATAGGGAAGATATTTCCTATACCCCTGCATTACTGAAAGCCAGATTTTATCGGCCGTGAGTATCATATATGAATGAGCGTATGCTAAAATATGATGAGACGAGAGAATATGATGAGTGAGAGAATGGATGAGATAAATAAGACAGATTCGAAGAAGAGGTCAGAGAATCCTCTGGCGACCGAACGGATCGGGAAATTGATTGCAAAATTTGCGATACCTGCGGTCATCAGCATGTTAGTAAGTTCCCTGTATAATATCGTCGATCAGATCTTTATCGGGCAGGGAGTCGGGATGTTGGGGAATGCGGCCACCAATATCGCTTTCCCGGTGTCGATCATCTGTACGGCGACGGCGCTGATGCTGGGGATCGGGAGTGCGTCGAATTACAATCTGGAATCGGGAGCCGGTGAGAAGGAGAAGGCGAGCAGGATCGCGGGGACAGGACTGTCTATGCTTGTGATCTGCGGAATTGTGATCGCGGCTGTGGTGCTGTTGTTTTTGGATCCGTTGCTTGAGGTGTTTGGGGTGACCCCGGAGGTGCTTCCATACGCCCAGGACTACACGGGGATCACAGCATACGGGATTCCGTTTCTGATCCTGACCACAGGCGGGAATCATCTGATCCGGGCAGACCGAAGCCCCACCTATTCCATGGCGTGTATGCTGACGGGAGCGATCCTGAACACGATTCTGGATCCGCTGTTCATCTTCGGATTCCATCTCGGGATCAAGGGCGCGGCGTGGGCGACGGTGATCGGACAGGTGGTTTCGGGGATTCTGGTCGTCCTGTATTTCTCAAGATTCCGCAAGATGGAGTTATCCTGGGAAATGTTAAGGCCCAAGGGGTATCTCCTGAAGACAATCGCATCTCTGGGTATGGCATCCTGTATCAATCAGATAGCCATGGCGGCGGTGCAGATCACTATGAATAACACATTGAGGCATTATGGGGCGGCATCCGTGTATGGAACGGATATCCCGCTTGCCTGTGTCGGGGTTATTTCCAAGGTGAATATGGTATTTATGGCGATCTGTATCGGGACCTCCCAGGGATGTCAGCCAATCTGGGGATTCAACTACGGCGCGGGCAGATATGCCAGGGTGAGAGAGACTTATGGCAAAGCATTTCGGATCTCGCTCGCTGTCGGAAGCGTGTTTTTCCTCTGTTTCCAGATCTTTCCAAGACAGTTGGTTGGGATCTTCGGGACGGGAAGCGAGGAATATTTTCATTTCGCAGAGAGGTATTTCCGTATCTTTATGCTGATGACGTTCATTAACGGGATTCAGCCTATGTCTTCGGGATTCTTCACTTCGATCGGGAAGGCGAAGCTGGGTATCGTGGTGTCGCTGACGAGACAGGTGATCTTCCTGCTTCCTTTGATCTTGATCTTCCCTGTGTTTATGGGGATCGACGGCGTGATGTATGCGGGACCGATCGCGGATGGGGCGGCTGCATTGGCGGCGATCTGCTGTGCAGTAAGAGAGATTCAGAAGATGAGAAATATGGAGGCGGAAGCAATATGAAGGAACGAATGCCCATAGGATTCATGTTCAAGCAGATCAACACGATCTATGAGAAGGATCTGAATCATCTGCTGAAATCGGTGGGAATCACATCCTCCCAATGTGCGGTGCTGGATTATCTGTTCCGCAGTGATGAAGAGGCGGTGAACCAGCGGGATATCGAGAAGGCATTGAGCCTCAGGAATCCGACGGTGACAGGGCTGATAAAGAGGCTGGAAGAGAAGGGTTATCTTCTGTCTGTGCCGAGCGACCGGGATAAGAGGTGTAAGAATATCTACCTGACGGAGAAAGCTTATGATATCCAGCGGAAGATGGAAGCAAACCGGAAGAAGATTGATAAGAAATTTACATTAGGGATGAATAAGAAGGAAAAGGCAGCGTTAGAGAGGATGCTGGAGAAAGTATTGTATAATATAGCCGAGCCGTAGAGGTTCGGTTTTTTGTGTGTATATAATTGTGTAATTGGGAAAATGCTATAATCAACAGCATCACAGATCAACAAGGAGGAGCTATGCCTGTAGAAGTCATATCATTTCTGCTTTCCGGTGAAGATACGGGAAAGCGTCTGCAATTTCAGATCATACTTCAATGTGCGCCGCTTCTGAAGGGGATTAAGGCGGCCTGCATCATCAATATAGACAGGCAGCATTGCGGGGAGATAGAGGGTATTCTGGAAGGGACGGATATAGAATATAAGATCTTGATGGTGAAGGAAGAGAAATGTCTGGTAATCTTCTACCGCAGGCAGGAACTATCTATTTACCTTGAGAACAACGAGGTCAGAGAGTATCTGGAGCATTGCGGGTATGTCTGCCAGAATTTGGAGAAGGTCCTGTGGAGGCTTTCTGCAAGAGTCTGTCAGTATTGCTGCCGCGGTGCAGGGTTTCCGCATGAGATAGGAGCATTCCTGGAATATCCTGTTGATGATGTGAAAGCCTTCATCGAACGGGAGGGGAGAGGGGAGCTGCTGAGCGGATACTGGAAGGTCTATCACAATCCGGGGAAGGCCCTGATGACCTTCCATGCCTATGATAAGGCAAGAACCAGCGCGGTCAACGAATTTCTTGCGGGCAGATCAATAAAGGAAATTGCTAGTACAGCATTGTACTAGACGCAGATAAGAGGGAATCACCCTCTTTTTTTTATGGAGGAATCGTGCTACAATAAGGAAAGTTTGAAGGAGTTTGTGCAGAAAAGGAGATAAGATGAAATTAATCGTTGCGGTGGACAGGAATTGGGCAATCGGGAAGAATAACCGGTTGATGTGGAGTATTCCGGCAGATATGAAGTTCTTCCGGGAGACCACGAAGGGTAATGTTGTGATCATGGGCAGGAAGACACTGGAGAGCTTCCCCCAGGGGCAGCCTCTCCCGGAGAGAGTCAATATCGTACTCACCAGGGATCCCGGCTACAGGGTAAAGGGTGCTGTGGTCGTCCACAGTGTGGAAGAAGCGGTGAAGGAAGCCGGGAAATGTACTCCAAAGGAACTCTTTGTGATCGGCGGCGAGAGTATCTACCGGCAGATGTTGCCGTTGTGTGATACGGCGTATGTCACGAAGATTGACCATGCCTTTGACGCGGATACGTATTTCCCGAACCTGGAAGAGGATGAAGAGTGGCGGATGACGAAGATCAGCGAGGAGCAGACATGCTTTGACCTGGAGTATTATTTTACCGTGTATGAGAGAGTAAGCAGATAGGGAGTTCGAATTGTCTTAGATAGAGTGAGGGAGGAGAGATCATGAGAATATTGAGCATTACGGCGCAGAAGCCAGGCAGTACAGGGAGCGGAATCTATCTGACGGAATTAGTCAGGGAATATGCCCGCCAGGAGCATGCCCAGGCGGTCGTAGCGGGGATATACAGAGATGATCTGATAGAACTGCCGGACGGAGTAGGATTGTACCCGGTGTATTTTGAAAGTGAGAGGCTGCCCTTTCCAATCGTCGGAATGTCGGATGAGATGCCCTACAGGAGTACGCGCTATCGTGATATGACGGCGGATATGACGGCACAGTTTGAGGCCGCTTTCTTGGAGGTGATCAGCCGGGCGGTGGAGGAGTTCGCTCCGGACTTGATCTTATGCCATCATCTCTATCTTCTGACGGCTGTTGTCAGAGAACATTTCCCAAGGCATCGGATCTATGGTTTCTGCCATAATACGGATCTTCGCCAGATGGCCAAGACGGATCTCAAGCGGGAATATATTGCAGGGCAGATTCGGAAGCTTGACAGGATATTTGTGCCTCAGGAGGCACAGCGGGAAGGCGTGCTTGCAATCTATCAGGCAGATCAGGAGAAGATCGAGACGGTAGGGATGGGATACAACAGTAAGCTGTTCCATAGAACGGAAGGAAAGAAAGATGATGATATCACAAGGATCGTGTTCGCGGGGAAGATCGCGGAGAAGAAGGGTGTCATGAGCCTGATCCGAAGTCTCTTGGTCCTGTATGCAAGAGAGGATCATTGTAAGCGGGAGGAACTTCTTGTGCTGCTTGCGGGAAGCGCCGGGAATCAGGAGGAATACAGGGCCATCTTGGATATGGCGAAGGAGTGTCCGTATGAGATCCGTTTCCTTGGAAGGCTTGCGCAGCCGGAGCTTGCCAAGGTGTACCAGAAGAGCGATATCTTCGTTCTGCCGTCGTTTTTTGACGGGCTGCCCCTCACGGTCATTGAAGCGCTGGCATGCGGGGACCGGGTTGTGATGTCGGATCTTCCGGGAATCAGGGAATGGATTGGGGAATACGCGCCGGGAGGAGACGTCAGATTCGTTGCGCTGCCGCGGATGCGCAATACAGACGAACCGGTGCCGGAATCACTGCCAGAGTTCGAGGAACGTCTGGCGGACGCTTTGTTAGCAAGTATCCGGACGAAGGAACGGAAGATTGCCGACGTCAGCAGGATATCCTGGGAGGGGATTGCGAAGAGAGTAATTGGTTAAAAATATCCGGTTGACAAGCACAGGGCTTCTCAACTATAATAGTAATAATTATTCAAGAAAGAAATAGTTATGCAAATGCTATGACAAGGAGGAGTACGCAGAGGCCCGAAGCCAAGAGAGAAGATGGCAGGTGTGAATCTTCATGACGGATCTGCGGAAGTAGCCTTTGAGCAGTGGATCGAAAGAGCGGACAGACGATTTGTCGGTAAGCTTCAGTAGACTTCAACGCAGTCCCGGCGTTAGAGGGGAGCGGTATCGGAGAAGAGAGTATGTGTACTGGATTTTCCCGTATTGGCAGAGTGTAGAGAGTTCATTCTCTGAAGTTAGGTGGTAACACGGATGTATATTCGCCCTAAGCAATAGAAGGCTTAGGGTGTTTTTTTAGCTAATCTAAAGCAGGAGGTATGTATATGAAGAAGATCAGCGGCAACAAGTTGTTGGTGAAGGCACTGAAGGAAGAAGGGGTAGATACACTGTTTGGGTATCCGGGCGCCTGCACGATTGATATCAGTGATGAGCTGTATAAGCAGGATTATACGAAGGTGATCCTGCCAAGACAGGAGGTGGCGCTGGTGCATGAGGCGGACGCCTATGCCAGGTCCACAGGAAAGGTCGGCGTATGTCTGGTCACCAGCGGACCGGGGGCGACGAATCTGGTCACCGGTCTTGCGACGGCTTACTATGACAGTGTTCCGTTGGTATGTTTTACCGGTCAGGTGGCAAGGCATCTGATCGGAAATGATGCATTCCAGGAGGTGGATATCGTTGGTATCACCAGGAGTATCACCAAGTATGGGGTGACGGTGCGCAACAGAGAGGATCTGGGACGTATCGTGAAGGAGGCGTTCTATATTGCCAGATCGGGAAGACCGGGGCCGGTACTGATCGATCTCCCCAAGGATGTGATGGGAGAGCTGGGAAACCCGGAATACCCGGCCGAGGTTAATATCCGCGGTTACCGTCCGAATACGCAGGTGCATATCGGGCAGCTTAAGAAGGCCATCAAGATGCTTGGCAAGGCGAAGCGGCCGCTGTTCCTTGCGGGAGGCGGGGTGAATATTGCCCGTGCCAACGCAGAGTTTACCAAGCTGGTGGAACGGACCAATATCCCGGTGGTCACGACCGTCATGGGCCGGGGAGCGATCGCGACAGACCATCCGCTGTACGTGGGGAATCTGGGGATGCACGGAGCCTATGCGTGCAATATGGCTGTAGGAGAATGTGATCTCCTGTTCTCCATCGGAACCAGGTTCAACGACCGGATTACAGGGAAGCTCCACTCCTTCGCACCGCATGCCAAGATCGTTCATATTGATATTGATACGGCGGCGATCTCCAAGAATGTACAGGTGGATGTGCCGATCGTGGCAGATGCGAAGGAAGCCATCACCAGGATGTTGGAATATGTGACGGAGTGTGACACGAAGAAATGGCTTGACGAGGTGGGAGAGTGGCAATGTGAGCATCCGATGCAGATGAAGAAGAAGCCGATCATGACCCCGCAGGATATTATTGATACTATCAACCGTGTCTTTGAGGAAGCATTTATCATCTCGGATGTGGGGCAGCACCAGATGTTTACCGCACAGTTTATCGAGCTGAATGAGAAGAAGAGGCTTCTGATGTCCGGAGGGCTTGGAACCATGGGATATGGCCTGCCGGGCGCCATCGGGGCGAAGATCGGGAATCCGGACGTGCCGGTCATCTCTATTTCCGGCGACGGAGGAATGCAGATGAACAGCCAGGAATTGGCAACGGCTGTTTTGGAAGAGCTTCCCATTATCTGCTGCATTTTCAATAATAATAATCTGGGGATGGTCCGTCAGTGGCAGAAGTTGTTCTATGGCAAGCGTTATTCCATGACGTGCCTGCGCTCGGGGGCGGCATGCAGAGGTAGATGCGGAGAGGTAGAATGCCCGACGTATACGCCGGATTTCATCAAGCTGGCGGAGAGCTACGGGGCGAAAGGACTGCGGGTGACGAAGACAGAAGAGATCGAACCGGCATTTCGTGAAGCGATGAAGAGTACGAAGATCCCTACGGTCATAGAGTTCGAGATCGATCCGGAGGATCTGGTGTACCCGATGATCCAGCCTGGCGGGACGTTGGAAGATATGATATTGGATTGTTAGTATAGAAAAGGAGAGGGAAGATATATGAACGGAAATGGTATGAAGAAGCGGTGGATCTCCCTGTATGTGGAAAATCAGGTGGGCGTCCTGTCGAAGATCTCCGGACTTTTCTCCGGGAAGTCTTATAATCTGGACAGCCTTACAGTGGGAACGACAGAGGATCCGACGATCTCCAGGATGACGATCGCGACGGTCAGCGATGATGAGACCTTTGAGCAGATCAAGAAGCAGCTGAACCGCCTGGTCGAGGTTATCAAGGTCATTGATTTCACGGATGTATTCGTACGTATGAAGGAAATCCTATATGTAAAGGTGCGCAAATGTACACCGGAAGATAAGGTGGAACTGTTCCAGATCGCGGAGACGTTCAAGGCGAAGGTGATCGATTACGGGAAGGACAGCCTGCTGCTTGAGTTTGTCCAGACTGCGACGAAGAATGACGCGGTGATCAAGCTGATGAAGGAAGAGTTTAAGACGATAGAGGTCGTGAGAGGCGGAAGTGTTGGGATTGAATCCATCAGTATGATGGAGCGGTAGAGAATCGGTTATAAAGATATTGTGAATAAAAACAGAGCGCACTCTTGAATTTTGGAATGGGTAGGATTATAATAGGTTCAAAGACGATGAAAGAACGGAGGAATCGAAAGATGGAGAAGAAAAATATTGATTGGTCTAACCTTGGATTTGGTTACATACAGACGGATAAGAGATACGTTTCCAATTATAAGGATGGGGCGTGGGATGAAGGCGTGCTGACCTCCGATGCAAATGTTGTGATCAATGAGTGTGCGTGTGTGCTTCAGTATGCACAGACTTGTTTTGAAGGGCTGAAGGCTTATACGACGGAAGACGGACATATCGTGATGTTCCGCCCGGATCTGAATGCGAAGAGAATGGCGGATACAGCTAAGAGACTGGAGATGGCGGTATTTCCGGAGGAGAGATTCCTTGACGCCGTGCATAAGACGGTAGAGGCCAATGCGGCTTACGTTCCTCCGTATGGTTCCGGCGCTACGCTGTATGTGCGTCCATATCTGTTCGGTTCTAATGCGGTAATCGGGGTGAAGCCGGCGGATGAGTATCAGTTCCGTGTATTTACCACACCGGTAGGGCCGTATTTCAAGGGCGGTGCGAAGCCGATCACCATCCGCGTGTGTGATTTCGACCGTGCGGCTCCCCATGGGACGGGCCACGTGAAAGCAGGGCTTAACTATGCTATGAGCCTCCATGCGATCGTAGATGCCCACAACCAGGGGTACGACGAGAATATGTATCTGGATGCGGCGACCAGGACCAAGGTGGAGGAGACAGGAGGCGCCAACTTCATATTCATCACGAAGGATAACAAGGTCGTGACACCAAAGTCTTCTACGATCCTGCCGTCTATCACAAGGCGTTCCCTGATGTATGTGGCGGAGAAGTATCTGGGGCTTGAAGTGGAAGAAAGAGAAGTACCGTTCGAGGAAGTACAGGAATTCGCAGAGTGCGGGCTCTGCGGAACGGCAGCGGTGATCTCTCCGGTGGGCAAGGTGGTTGACCACGGCAGAGAGATCTGTTTCCCAAGCGGAATGGAAGCTATGGGACCGGTGACGAAGAAGCTGTATGATACGCTGACCGGGATCCAGATGGGGCAGATCGAGGCTCCGGAAGGATGGATTCATGTAGTAGTATAATCAGGCATAGGATCTGCCATGGCAGATCCTAATTACGCTACAAGTCTGTGTCAGATTTGCAGCGTATGCATGGAAGGGGATGTATGGGCAGAATATTTAATGTCAGTGCAGATTGCAAGCCAAAGTTGCATTATATGGTGAATATTGACGACAGATTGAGACAGATTAAGAATATGGTAGATAAGGGTCAGTATTTTACCATGAACCGTGCACGTCAATATGGGAAGACGACCACGTTACATGCATTGGAACATCTTTTGAAGAGTGAATATGTGGTGATAAGCTTGGATTTTCAGATGCTTAGCGCTGAAAGTTTTAAAACGGAAAGGAATTTTATTGAGAGTTTTTCAGGAGAGATTCTGGACAGAATTGAGGATATTCATGATATTCCGGAAGAGGTATTGACGGAATTAGAAGGAATTTCACACGGAAGCAGGCAGTATGGGAAGCTTTCTGTTTTACTCCGCTGTCTGAGTAAATGGTGCTGTTTTTCGGCCAAGAAAGTGATATTGATCATTGATGAAGTGGATGGCGCCTCGAATTATCCGGTATTCCTTGATTTTCTTGCACAGCTTAGAGGATATTATATAGCAAGAGATAAAAAAGCTACGTTTCATTCCGTTATCCTTGCAGGTGTATATGATATAAAAAATCTGAAGGATAAATTCGTAGATGAACATAGGTTAAACAGTCCGTGGAACATTGCTGCTGATTTTGATATTGATATGAGTCTGACAGAAGCAGGAATTGCAGGAATGCTTCAAGATTATGAACAGGATCATCATACCGGAATGAAGATAGAAGAGATTGCCGGACTCATCCATGTCTATACTTCCGGCTATCCGTTTTTGGTATCACGGATCTGCAAGCTTTTGGATGAAAAAGTTGCGGGAAGCAAAGAATTCCCGGATGAAAAGGCAGCATGGACAAAGGATGGATTTCTTGCGGCTGTCAGAATTCTGCTGACAGAAGAAAATACGTTGTTTGAATCCTTGGATAATAAATTAATTGATTATCCGGAATTGAAGCAAATGTTGGAAGAATTGCTTCTTGACGGAAGAACAATAGAATATGTGCCGGGTGATATTGGAATACGCGTGGCATCCATGTTTGGATTTATTACGATAGAGAATCAGTTGGTGAACGTGTCCAATCGGATTTTCGAGACAAGACTTTATAACGGATTTCTTGCTGAGAGATCACGCCAAAATAAGTTTTTGCAAAATGTTGTGACAGAAAAGAATCAATTTATCGCTGCCGGTCAGTTAGATATGGAATTGGTGATTCAAAAATTTGTTGATTATTACAGTGATATTTTTGGAACATATAATGAACAGTTTTTGGAAGACCATGGAAGAAGCCTTTTCCTGTTGTATTTGAAACCGATTATTAATGGGAGGGGCAATTATTATGTTGAAGCCAGGACCCGGTCAAACCGTAGGACGGATATTGTGGTTGATTACTGCGGACAGCAACATATAGTAGAGTTAAAGGTTTGGCATGGTGAAGAATATAATAGAAAAGGAGAACAACAACTGGTCGATTATCTGGAATCCTATCATGTAAAACAGGGATACCTTATCAGTTTTAACTTTAATAAAAAGAAAGAGATTGGAGTAAGGTGGAAAGAGGTTGAGGGTAAGAGGATTCTGGAGGCAGTAGTATAGGTAAACTGTAAATGGCACACTGACAGTTTGGATTGTCAGTGTGCTTTTTGGATATTGAATTTTGAATAAGGAAAGAAGGATATCTCTTCTTCATCACTCTCTCAGTTTGAGGTGCTCATCCCGGATTTCAGGAAGGAAATATAGCTGAAATATAAGGATTTTATCCGTAGTAATATAAGGTGCCGTGTGCTATAATGAAGAAAATAAACTGATGACAGCAAGGCAGATAACAAGAAAGGAACATAAGATGGGAAAAGAGACAATGAAGGCATTAAGAATGTATGCACCCGGCGATTTCCGGTATGAGGACGTACCGGTACCTGAGATAGACGACGATGAGATCCTTGTGAAGATCGAGGGCTGCGGGATCTGCGCCGGAGATGTGAAGACTCTGCACGGCGGTGTGAGGATATGGGGTACAACGCCGGAAAAGCGTTATATTGAGGCGCCGGTGATCGGCGGACACGAATTCGTGGGACGTGTTGTGAAGTATGGCAAGAATGTGGCCGGGGTGAAGGAAGGAGACCGTATGGTTTCCGAGCAGATTGTACCGTGCGGGGAGTGCCGTTTCTGCAAGGCAGGGTATTATTCCATGTGTCAGAGACATTACATTTACGGGTTTAAGGAGGATACGCAGGGCGGATTTGCCGAGTATATGAAGTTCAATAAGCAGGGCATCCATCATCATGTGCCGGATGCCTTATCCCTGGAGCAGGCGGTGTTGATCGAGCCGCTGGCATGTGCCATGCACGCGGTGGAGCGGGCGAAGATCCAGCACAATGACGTGGTGGTCATCAGCGGCTTGGGTGCGATCGGGCTTGGAATGGTCAGTGTGGCAAGGAAATTGCAGCCTAAGATGATCATCGGACTGGATCTTCGGCAGAAGCGCATGGATATGGCGATGAGATGCGGGGCTGATATGGTGCTGAATCCGTTGGAGGTGAACGTCGGAGATAAGATCCGGGAGTTGACGGACGGGTATGGCTGTGATGTATATATCGAAGCTTCCGGCAGTGAGAAGAGTGTCCTTCAGGGTATGGATGCGATCCGGTTCTGCGGCAGATATGTGCAGTTTGGGGTATTCCCCAAGGCGATCACGGTTGACTGGAACGATATCGGCGACGGCAAGGAGATCGAGATCTATGGAGCGCATCTGGCGCCGTATTGCTATGAACCGGTGATGAAGGGGATGCTGGACGGGTCGATCTATACAGACGGGCTGATTTCGCATTCCTTTAAGATGGCAGACTGGAAAGAAGCGTTCGAGGTTGCGGAGAAGGATCCCGATGCGTTTAAGGTGATGCTGGTTCCTTAGGATTTGAAATAGATCCGATAAAGAACGGAGGAAAGGATATGGTGGAAATTATGACAGATAAGCAGGTGAGATTTTTAACCTGGCTGATTACTACGGCAACTGATAAATGTGCATCTATTGAAGAAGTACACGAATTGAATCGGGAAATCAGAAAGCATTCTGACGGGTTGATAGATTTGGCAGAAAAGGATAGGGAAGAAGAATAAGATAAAGCTGAGTTTTCGTACAGTCTGGCAGGGGGATTGGTAATTGTCACATTACCAATCCCCTATTCAAATAGGAACAGACATTACAGAGATTCTTTCGCACTCAGGTAGAACAAACCATTATATACCAACAGGAAATTCAAGCTGTCCTTCCTCGTCTGATATCCGATATTACCCATCTCGGGATGGGGAGAGATCATCAGTACCTTATGTCCTTTGTAATTCCCTTCTGCGAATGCAGTTTTTCCTTTCATAAGTGTGTCAAACACAGGCTGAGTCACCGGATTATAGTAGCTGTGCACCGCCTGATCTGCCATATCATTATCTGCCATTTCCCAGTAGGGCGTATTGACCGCGCCGCTAGCCAGAAGGCTCTCAAAATGTCCGAGTTCACGGATATTATCTCCCAGAATGTGAATACAAGGACCCTCCCAGTATACGGCATTGACACTGGTGGTCTTGCCGGCCGCGACGCCGGCGAACAGCGGATGGTCCGGCTCATCAATACGGCACCTGACGAAGGCGCTTCCTGTGTGCCAGAAATCCAGATCCTCATCCTCTGTTGCATCCATAATATTCAGCCAATACGGGTTCTTTGGCGAATCAGACGAGAGCGGGAGATAAGCCCCTCCGCAGATTCCCATGTAATTTCCCTTTTCTTCAAGGAACCGTCGGATCTCCTGGAATCCCCGGTCGCCAAGTCCTCTGTAATAGCATTCTCCGGCATCCGGGCTTCCTGGTACAAGGAAGATATCATATTCCATCAGTTTCCCGCTACGGATCTCAGCATCCGGGATCATTTCATAAGAGAAATTCCCCATGTTCATCACTTCGGCGAGAGGCGCGGAGAATTCGGGGCCGGCGCCGGAACCGTCGTAGAGCGCGATCTTAGGATATGACAAAGTTAGGGACTGTTCGGGTAATTTTTCAATGTAATCATATATAATGTTTGCAGATGACAATAAGGCTTCGATCTCATTGTTTGAAACCAAAGAATAACCGCACTGATAATAATGTCCTTCGGGCCACAGGCTCGTTGAATCAAAGGAGAACCCGCCGTAGTGCCAGCAGACGGGCACATTCATTTTCAGCAATTGGTTTATCACATAGGTTGTATGCGAGATACTTTCCTGATAAGAGTTGAACCCAACCCGGTCAGTAGGAATGAATAAATATTTCATCAACACGTCCTCCTTTATTTAGTGGATTTATTATTTTTTAATGCAGTTTGAAATGCTTCGAATTCCTTGACGGAATCCGCATCCGGTCCGCCGCTTACGGCTGTTCCGATCACCAGGGCAATGGTACTGAAGAGAAAGCCGGGGATCGCTTCATAGACATAGGCTGACAGTCCGCTGTAATACCACACGACAACGGTGACGAGACCTGTGATAATGCTCGCGATCGCACCGGTACGGTTCACATTTCTGGTATAGAGACTGAATAGAACCAATGGTCCAAAGCATGCGCCAAGTCCGGCGGAAGCCAACAACGCGATGGAGAATACCACGTCGGATTTCAATGAGAGCAGGAATGCAACCAGGCAGATCAGTACAACGGAGATCCGTTCGGCGCGGACAATCTTCGCATCGTCGATATCCTTGAGAAAATGCTTGATCAGGTTGGTTCCTACGGCTGCCGACGCTACGATGACATATGCGCTGACAGAAGAAAGAACCGCCGCCATAACTGCCGCGGCAAATAAGCCCAGGAGATAGGACGGGAAATAAGTTGCCCCCATCTGGAAGAACACTTGCTCCGGGTCGGCGATCGCCGGGAATAGATAAGCGCCCAGCATACCGATGATAACAGAGCAGTAGGAGGTGATACCCACCCAGACGGTCGCGATCAGGGTTGAATCTTTGATCTCGGCGCTGTGTTTGATGGACATGAAGCTTGTGTGAACATGGATCATGCCGAAATAACAGAATCCGACGCCAAGGCCGCCTGCGATGATGGATATGGAGCTCCATCCGGTCTCCCCGTTACAGAACTGGAAGAAGGTGGGAGCTTGATCGTATAGTGATTCCAGAGCCGGACCAAAGCCGCCGAGTTTCACAATGACTGCCAGCGGTACCAATAGGAGGGTGAAGAACATCAGGGTTCCCTGGAACAGATTGCTCCAGCTTACAGCCATGTATCCGCCAAGGAATGTATAGGCGATCACGACACACAGTGCGATGATGATCCCGGTATGATAGGAGAGGCCGAAGGTGGCGTTCAGGAGCTTTCCGCTTCCGATGATCTCGGCGGATGCGTTGATGATCATGAAGAAGATCACGGCGATACCGGCAACCACGCCGACGGTTCCTCTCTTGTCATGGACTCTCTTCTCGAAGAATTCTGTCACAGACAATGCCTGGTAAGTTTCACTGGCAATGCGGATTCGGTTTCCGACTAAGATCCAGTTCAGCATAGTTCCGCCGATCAGGCCGATCAGGATCCAGATGGAGGAAAGCCCTGCCGCATAGGCTGCGCCGGGAAGTCCCATGAGGAGCCAGCCGCTCATATCAGAAGATTCCGCTGAGATAGCGGTGACCCACTTGTTATTGGATCGTCCGGCGAGTGAGTAGTCGGACGAAGATTTCGTGCGGAGATAGGTGATCAGGCCGATTCCGACAAGGATTAGAATATATGCAACGAAGATAATAATACTGATAGTCATAGCTGTCCCCCCTTAGAGATTGGATTTCCTGTAAAAGATATAGGCAAGAATGATACTGAGTGGTAAAGGTGCGAAAAATATAATCCACGTTGTTAAAGTTATCATAATTTAATGCTCCTTTCTTGAAATAGTATGTAATAATGAATTTGTTATATTATACTATCTGTAAATGACTTGATTACAACCCAATGATTTGTAAAAATACTTTCCCAGACTCTACAAAATAGCGAATTTCTATAGTATACTATAGAAAAATGTTCGAATGAAGAAAAGGAGAGAATTATGAAGATCAGTGAATTTAGTTCCAGATTCCATATGTCGCCGGAGACCATACGGTATTATGTAAATGAAGGACTGTTGGTTCCTCACAGCAGGAATAACCGGTATGATTTTACTGAAAATGATGTGACAGATATGGAATACATATTAAGATTGAAAGCATTTCATTTTTCGCTCCATGAGATCCACAGGATCCTTGTACTGAAAAGGCTGAGTAATTTTGACAGTTCTGATGAACTGGATGATTATATTGGTATATTGAAGAATCAGAAAAAGGTTCTGCTCAAAGAGCAGGAGAATCTGAAGAAGATACTTAAAAATATCGAACAGGAGATTGCGGAAGCAATTCACAGGAAGAATGAAGATGAGAATACGGTGACAGGAGTGCCGTTTCTGGCGTTGCCCTATCTGGTTTGCCCCAAGTGTCAGGAAAAGCTTTCTCTAGTGAACTGTAGTATTGAAAACCAGGAGATCATTGAAGGGAAGCTGATCTGTGCCTGCGGTTACCACGCGGACATTCACAGGGGGATCATTGTGGGAGAGATCGGAGAGGTGAGTCCTTATGATGGTATGGATGTGGAACGGTACTGTTACCGGATGATGAGTCCGGAGCTCTTAAGCCTGGTAGAGAAGTCTTATTATTGGATCAGGGACCGTCTAACAGAAGAAGCTCTCTCGGGAAAGCTGGTGTTTGAGGATTGTATCAATAATTACTGTTTCCTATATACGAATCTGCCATTTCTCCATCCGGACGCACTCTATATTATCAGTGACAAATACGAAGAAGTAGTGTTCATGTATAAGAAATTGATTGAAAAGCTGGGAGTAAAAAGAAATATTCTGTATATAGCAGCCGGTATGCATCATCTCCCCCTGAGGCACAAATGCATAGATTATTATCTGGATTTTGATTCTGCAAATGAGTACGCAATCTTATACAACAGCTTTTCTATTGGTCAGGTTGAAGAATATCTTGCGGATTCCGCAGAGTATATCGGTGCGTTCTTCCATATGAAGCAGAGCGGGCCGTCGGTGGAGAAGCTTCATGAGCAGTACCCGGAGGCTTGGAAACATAGCTTTGACGAGCGGCAGTTCAAACGGGAATTGTCGATACATTGGGATGAGATTGATTATGACGGGAAATACGGCATGGTGACAGATTCGGGATACGGTGAATCCTTCAGTTATCATGTGGGAGCCGATGAACTCTGGCTTGGCACGTATGCCTGTAAGCGGTGATGGAAAAGTAAATAAGTATAACTTCTTTGTACTATATGAAATTAGATTCTATTTGTTTAGTGATGAAGCGCGTTACTTCATTAACGTCTGAATCCATGATAAAATGCCCACATAACACGGTTTCTTATGGCTTAAAGTACAAAGGAGGAGAATGAATGCCACGAAAAGGTGAAAACATTTACAGAAGAAAAGACGGACGCTGGGAAGCGCGCTATATTCATCACTATGAAAACGGAAAGGCGAAATACCGCTATGTTTACGGCGCCACATACAAGGAAGCGAAGCAAAAGAGGATTGAGGTGCAGACAACGCCGCAGTGGGAGATGATTTCCGCAGATAAGAGGCATGCAAAATTTGAGGAACTGACAGAGCATTGGCTTAAGGATATCAAGGTGGCGGTGAAGGAATCGACCTATACCAGATATTATAGTATCGTGCAGAATTATCTGATCCCCAGGTTAGAGAAACAGTCTCTTGCAAAGATAGACCTGGAATTCTTGAAAGGATTGACAGAGGAGCTTCTCTTGGAAGGCAGTACGCAGAGAGAGCCCCTGGCTCCCAAAACGGTATCTGATATTGTATGTGTATTAAAATCAATTCTTCAATATGGGAAGAATAATGGTTACCCATGTCCGGATTTTACCGTCCTGCGTCATCCGCAGAAGTTACTCAAACCAGCCAGGATTTTGACAGAAGATACCAGGATCAAGCTTGAGAAGATCTTATTGAATGCCGAAGATACAACCAGCCTGGGGATTCTGTTCGCCTTATTTACCGGAGTGCGGATCGGGGAACTGTGCGGGCTTCGTTGGGAGGACGTAGATTTCCAGTCATTGACGGTCAGTATCAAGAGGACGGTTGAGCGGATCGCGGACCTGGACCCGAACACTTCTAAGAAGACGAAGGTGGTCTTAAGCGAGCCGAAGACGGAGAATTCTATCCGTATCATTCCGCTCCCGGGATTTCTCGCGGAATATCTGGAAATGCGGAAACGTGATCCCAAGTTCTATCTGCTGACCGGGAAGAGGAAATATACAGAACCGCATCAGTTCTATGTCCGGTATCAGAATTATCTGGAGAAACATGGGATAGAGAATTATACGTTTCACTCTTTGCGGCATACGTTCGCTACTCGGTGTGTGGAGATGGAGTTTGATACAAAGTCTCTGGCTGAGATTCTGGGGCATTCCCATATCAGCACGACGCTTTCCATATATGTGCATCCGTCCCTGCAGCAGAAGAAGATGCAGATGAACAGATTGGCACCGTATGAGACAAATGAGAAGACAGAGAGTATTATTGATGGATAAATCAATATGTAAATATAGGGTGGTAAACATTATTATTTTTTGTTATAGTAAGACTGATTTATTCTTAAATTACGATAGGAGTGTGATATTATGCCAGTATTACGGCCATTCAGGGGTGTGCGCCCGGCAGGAGATAAAGCGTCGGATATCGCGGCACTTCCGTATGATGTATATAATAGAGAGGAAGCGAAGAGGGTTGTAGAGCGTAATCCGCTCTCATTTCTGAAGATAGACCGTGCGGAGACACAGTTCCCTGATGAGACGGATCTGTATTCGCAGGAGGTCTATGAGCGTGCCGGCCAGACGCTTAAGGAGATGATCTGCGACGGTTCTTTTGTGAGGGATGAAGAGCCTTGCTTCTATCTGTATGCGCTGACCTTTCACGGACGGACACAGACCGGGATCGTGGGATGCGCCGCGGTAGATGATTATCTGAGCGGTGCGGTCCGGAAGCATGAGAATACCAAGGAGGATAAGGAGAAGGACCGGATCCGCCATGTGGATACGCTGAATGCCCAGACGGGCCCTATTTTCCTGGCGTACCGGCAGCAGGCCGGACTTAAGGGAATTGTCGATACGGTCAAATGTTCGGATTCAATCTATGATTTTATATCGGAAGACGGGATCCGGCATCAGGTATGGAAGATCGGAACGGATACAGAAGAAGATCGGGCGAGGCAGAAGGCGATTGCAGATATATTTTCCAATATGGAATGCGTCTATATCGCGGACGGGCATCACCGTGCGGCGTCGGCGGTGAAGGTAGGACTTAAGCGCCGCAGGGAGCATCCGGATTACGACGGGACGGAGGAGTTCAACTATTTCCTGTCGGTGCTGTTCCCGGCAGAGGAATTGAGGATTTTTGATTATAACAGGGTTGTAACCGGAACGGCTGAGCAGACATTGGAAGAGCTGTTAGAAAGGATCCGCGGGAATTTCCAAATTACGGAAAGTGCATCCGAGATTCATCCAAGGCACAAGGGTGAGATCGTTATGTACGGCAGCAGAAGATGGTACAGACTGACGGTTCATGAGGAATTGTATAAGAACGATCCGGTGGATGACCTGGATGTGTCTATTCTGCAGAATTACATATTGGATCCGCTTTTTGATATTAAGGACCCCAAGACAGACCCAAGGGTTCAATTCGTCGGCGGAATCCGCGGAATAGGGGAGTTGGTAAGGCTGACGGACGGTGCGGCGGACGGGGAATCGAAGACGGCGGGAGATCCGGCGCTTCGGGTTGCCTTTGCCATGTATCCGACTTCTATGGACGAGCTGCTTGCCGTCGCGGATTCCGGCAGGCTGATGCCGCCTAAATCCACCTGGTTTGAGCCGAAGCTGCGGAGTGGATTATTTATTCATATGATGTAAGAGCAGGCTTGCGGGCTGCCCCTGCATGAGGGGATATTAACAGCAATCCGTTTACGGGTGGAAAAATCGGACAATTCTGAGAGTTATATCCATCATTGATTTTTTGTTGACATACTCGGTAAGCTATGATAACATAACCTTCGTTGTACAATACATGTAACAATTTTGTAATAATTGTAATAAAAATGAAAATATTGAATATACTTTATTAAAACAATATTCATGTATTGTAACAATAGGAGGGTAGTATTATATGATAAAAAACAAAAAAATCAATTCGGTGGTAGCGGTTGTCTCGGCATGTTCGCTGATGGCGGGATTCACCAGTGAGGCGGCAGGCTCACAGCCGGAGGGAAGAGTGCTGGCAGTTTCGAATGAAAATAACATAATAGAAGTACAGAGAGATACATTTTACGTGATGCCGGACACGCCTGTGGTATCAGCCAAATCTAAGATCGAAGAAGAGCAGAAGAAGATCATCGAAGAGATCAAACGAAAAGAACGCGAGGCCAAGGAGAAAGCTGAGAGGGAGGCAGCGGCATTGCGTAATCAATATCAGGAGCTTATGGCGTCCATTATTTTCTGCGAGGCGGGCAATCAGCCTTACGAAGGACAGGTGGCAGTAGGAGCAGTCATCATGAACCGGGTAAGAAGCGGTTCCTATCCAAACAGTATCGAGGCAGTCATCTATCAGTCCGGGCAGTTTACTCCGGCATCTACGGGATGGCTTGACAGAGTAAGGAATTCCCGCGGTTATACGGCGACGTCTATGCAGGCGGCGGCAGATGCGCTCGCGGGGGCGAATCCGATCGGAAACTGTCTGTATTTTGACCAAGGCGGATATGGGATGAAGATAGGGGCTCATTACTTCCATTAGAAATCAGACAGGTATATAGCGAAATTCAACTTGGGACGTAGTAAATTATAATTTTACTACGTCCCAAGTTGAATTTTGCTATATACTTATTTGATAATAAACCGCTGTATAAGCCCCTAATGTCAATCGGGTTTGGTGTTTTTTTAATTGGATTTCTTTCTCATCGGCCGTGTACTTTTTCGCTCCCGCGTAGATCTCATCATCACTTGCGAGCAGCAGAGTGAGCGTGTCTGCTCCTTCAACAGTCAGCTCATAATCTTCCTGTATCTGGCCGGAGAGGTTGAAGACAGCCAATATCCTTTCTTTATCGGCAATCCTCTCGAAGGTATAGATACACCGCTCTTCCTGGTGGCAGTCGATCCAGGTAAATCCATCCGTATCATAATCCTTCTGATAAAGGGCAGGATGCTTCAGATAGAGCAGATTCAGATCCCTGACGAAACGGTGGAAAGCGTCATGGACTGGATAGGTCAGGATGTCCCAGTCCTGTTCCCGCTTCTCATCCCATTCCCTGAGCTGGCCAAGCTCATTCCCCATGAAATTCAGCTTCTTCCCCGGATGGGCGTACATGTACATATAGAGGGCGCGTGCCTGAGGGAATTTCTCATCATAATCACCGTTCATCTTCTGCATGATGGTGGCTTTGCCGTGCACCACTTCATCATGGGAAAACGGCAGTAAAAATGCGTCATTATAATAATACATCATAGAGAAGGTCAGTTTGTGGTAGTTTGCCGGCCGGTATTCGGGAGCCGTACGGAAATAATCCAGCGTGTCGTTCATCCATCCCATATCCCATTTATAGTCGAAGCCCAGCCCGCCCTCCGAAACCGGTCTGGTAACGCCGGGATAAGAAGTAGAGTCTTCGGCAGAGAGTATAGCGGAGGGATGCCGTTCTTTAAGGCCGCGGTTCATCTCGCGGATGAAGTCGACGGCAGTATTATTGACGCCTCTTGCCGGGTCGCCCTGCCAGTAAATGATCCTGCTGATGGCATCCATGCGGATCCCGTCAATGTGGTATTCTGTCAGCCAATAATTGGCGGCAGACTGGAGGAAGCTTCGGACTTCCCCGCGGGAATGCATGAAATTACAGCTTCCCCATTCGCTGACGCCCACATCCTGGTGAGGATATTCATAGAGAGCGGTGCCGTCATAATTCGCCAGAGCATAGCCGTCCACAGCAAAATGAACCGGTACAAAATCCAGTATGATCCCGATATCATGCCTGTGGCATCTGTCGATGAATTCCATCAGCTCTCTGGCCGTACCATAGCGAGAGGTCGGACTGTAGAAGCCGGTATTCTGATAGCCCCAGGATTCATCACAGGGGTGTTCGCTGAGGGGCATGATCTCTATATAATTGTAACCGTATTCTTTCAGATAGGGGATCAGGATGTCTGCCATCTCCGTGTAAGTATACCAGTCGTCTGCCTGATCGGAAGGCTTCTTGAAGGAGCCGAAATGTAGCTCGTAGATATTCAGCGGCCTGTCCTTGCAGTCCGTTCGTCTGTTCATCCAGGCGGAATCCTGATATGTATAGGAGCTAAGATCACGTATATAAGAAGCTGTATTCGGGCGAAGCTCCATGCCGAAGCCGTAAGGGTCGCAGTGATCGATATAAGAATGATCCTGCTTGTAAATGCGGTACTTGTACATCATCCCGGGAGCGGCATCCGCGGCGTAGCACTCCCAGAAGTTTCCGTCATAGATCTTGTTCATGTTCCATTCCTGCCAGCCGGTGAATTCACCGATCAGGGAGATTCTTGCGGCGCCGGGTGCAAATGTACGGAAAGTGACGCCGGTTTCTTCCGGGTGCGCTCCGAGAAATTGATAAGCGTCGAATATTTTCCCGGTATAAAATCCATAAAAATCCATAATTATTCCTCCTAATATAATATCCCAAATGGACAGTAGTCGTTTTATGTTTTATAATGATTATACTGATAAAAAATAAGGATATCCACCGACAATATGAATGGATGGGCGGATAACCGACATTTTAGAAAATGTGTCGGGAAGTGATACATCAGGATAAAGGAGAGCGGGATATGGATCTGCGCATAGAGAAAACAGAGCGGGGAATCAAGAATGCATTTATTGAATTACGGTCAAGGAAACCATTGGAGAAGATAACGATCAGGGAGCTGTGCGAGCTGGCATGTATTAACAAGTCTACATTTTATTCTCATTACAAGGATATTTATGATCTGTCAGACCACATGGAGGCTGAGGTGGTGCGCTCCATTACCAACAGCATTTCCCATCCGGAATATATTATGGAGAAGCCGGCGGAATTTACACGGGAATTATTCCTGGCATATCTGTCGCAGAATTCATTGACCATGATTCTGTTCTCGGGCAGCCAGCGGAATCATCTGGTTGACAGGATTGAGACGAGCATCAAGGAGATGGTATTTCAGGAATTTCCGGAATACAGGAACGACGAGGTGTGGAATATCATACTGAGTTATTGTATTCAGGGCGGGTATCATACGTTTCAGAGGAACCGGGAAGGAGATATGAATACGCTGATCCGTATGATCGGTGAGATCACGGAGGCGGTGCAGGAGTTATATGGGAGGAAGAAGATGACAAAAATAGAATAAAGGTATTGACGGATAGAACGCTTGTTTGTATAATAAATAAAAAGGAACAAGCGTTCTGTTTTGCGAGGGTGAATTATGAGAATCCAGGAAGCGTTATCCATGTATGATAAGTTGAATATTCTGACGGATGCAGCCAAGTATGACGTGGCATGTACTTCTAGCGGGACATCGCGTAAGAGTGACGGGACAGGGATCGGAAGCTGCGAACAGTCGGGGATCTGTCACAGTTTCTCTGCCGACGGAAGATGTATCTCGCTTTTGAAGATACTTTTTACGAATGAATGTATATATGATTGTAAGTATTGTGTCAATAGGAGGAGCAATGATGTGGCGAGGGCATCCTTTACCCCGGACGAGGTGTGTACACTGACGATGGAATTCTACCGGAGAAACTATATCGAAGGATTGTTCTTAAGCTCCGGGATCTTAAGGAGCCCGGATTATACGATGGAGCTTCTGTATGCGACGCTCTATCGGCTGCGGCGGGAGTGTAATTTTCAGGGCTATATCCATGTGAAGGCGATTCCGGGGGCAAGTCCGGAGCTGGTGCAGCGTCTGGGATTCCTTGCGGACAGGATGAGCGTGAACCTGGAGCTTGCGACAGCGGAGAGCCTTAGGGCGCTGGCGCCCCACAAGACGCGGAAGAATATCCTGACGTCCATGCGTTTGGTACAGAACCGGATGACAGAGAATAAGCAGGAGCTTACCTTATACCGGAACGCACCGCGGTTTGTGCCGGCCGGTCAGAGTACCCAGATGATCATAGGGGCGACGCCGGAGACAGATTATCAGATCATCCAGGTGGCGGAGTCTCTGTATCAGAAGTTTGAGCTTAAGCGGGTATTCTATTCGGCTTTCGTACATGTCAATAACGATGCCGCGCTTCCGGCAAAGACCGGGGAAGGCCCGCCGCTTCTCAGAGAGCACCGGCTGTATCAGGCAGACTGGCTGTTGAGGTATTATCATTTCAGGGCTGAGGAGCTTCTGACGGAGGAGAATCCGAATTTTAACATCTTGTTTGATCCGAAGTGTAATTGGGCTTTGAAGCATCTTGAGGAATTCCCGGTGGAGGTGAACCGGGCGGATTATAAGATGCTGCTTCGTGTGCCTGGTATCGGATATAAGTCGGCGGTGCGGATCGTGAAGGCGAGAAGGCTTGGTACTCTGGATTTCGCAGATCTTAAGAAGATCGGGGTGGTGCTTAAGAGGGCGCTGTATTTTATCACCTGCGGCGGCAGGATGATGTATCCCACGAAGTTGGACGAGGATTATATCACACGGAACCTGCTTGCCACAGGCGAGAAGCTTCCCAGAGAGGTCAGGGAGATGGGGTATCGGCAATTGTCGTTGTTTGAAGGAGGCTGGAATGAAGACGGTATATGTGTGCAGTGATACGGTTACGGGGATATTTTCGGGAATCTATGATGCCTGGAAGTCGAGGAAGAGAGAAGAAGAATGCGAGATTGCGCTGCGGGGGATGTTAGATCAGCAATTATTCTGTGATTATGTGGAGGTGGAGGAGACGGAACACAAGGCGGACGCAGTGGAGGCGCTGATCCGTAAGCATCTGGGAATGCGCGCCTACCATGACATTTACCATGCGGTACTTTCAGCAGATCCTAAGAAGGGGGATGCTGTGCTGGGAACCATGCTTACGGCAAGAGAGATACCGGACAGTACGAAGATCATGGATCATCTGAGCCATCCCAAGGTGGAGAAGGTCTTTGAACTGTACAGGAATGTGTTTGGAGAAACTCACAGTTATAAGGGGTTCTTACGTTTCAGGGAACTTAAGAATGGTGTGTTGTACGCTGGGATCGAACCGAAGAATCAGATCTTGACGTGCCTTGCTCCTCATTTTGCGGACCGCCTTCCAACAGAGAACTGGATGATCCACGATAAGACGCATAAGATGTTTGCGGTTCATGAGGCGGGAAAGCAGTGGGTGATCCTTTGGGGGGATACCTTCGATGAAGAAGTGTTTGAGCAGGTGTCTGACAGAGAGGAAGAATATACAAGGCTGTGGAAGGGGTTCTGTCAGACGATCGCCATTGAATCCCGCAGGAATCCGCGGTGTCAGCTGCAGCATCTTCCGCTTCGTTATCGGAGTGAGATGGTGGAGTTCGGTTAGTATTTACAGATAGAAGCCGCCTGTGGTATGATGGTAACGGAATTCGATGGGAGTGAACAAGCAACATGGAACAGCCTTACATTCGTATATCCGTGCGCAATCTGGTAGAATTTATCCTGCGGGGCGGAGACATAGACAACAGGACAGCGGGAGCAGATAAGGACGCCATGCTGATGGGCGGGAAGATTCACCGCAAGATCCAGAAGCAGATGAAGGCCGGATATCATGCGGAGGTTCCGTTGAAGTATGAGGCGGCATGTAAGGGTTTTGTGCTGTCTGTGGAGGGGCGCGCCGATGGTGTGATCGAATGCCCGGAAGGGATTGTGATCGATGAGATCAAAGGTATTTTCAGAGATCTGGAGTTCCTGTTGGAGCCGGTACCGGTCCATCTGGCGCAGGCCAAATGCTATGCGTTTATCTATGCGAATGTCCATAAGCTTGAAGAGATCGGTGTACAGATGACATACTGCAATATGGATACGGAGGAGATCAGACGTTTTCAGAGCGTCTATTCCTATGAGGTGCTCAAGGAATGGTTCTTCGGTATTATAGGACAGTATGAGAAGTGGGCCAGATATCAGATTGAGTGGAAGAAGAAGAGGAATGATTCGATCCGAAAGATTGTATTTCCATTTGAATACAGGGAAGGGCAGAAGCTGTTGGCGGAATCTGTGTATCGGACGATCCTGCGCAGGAAGAAGCTGTTTATACAGGCGCCTACCGGAGTTGGGAAGACGATTTCGACGGTGTTTCCGGCTGTGAAGGCGATTGGGGAGGGGCTTGGGGAGAAGATCTTCTATCTGACGGCGAAGACCATCACGCGGACGGTTGCATGGCAGGCGTTTGACACATTAAGGGAGCAGTGCCTGCGTATGAAAGTGATCGTTCTCACAGCGAAGGAGAAGATCTGTTTCTGTGAAGAGATGGAATGTAATCCGGATGCCTGCCCTTATGCAAAGGGGCATTATGACAGGGTGAATGATGCGGTATATGAGCTGATCACTGCTTCGGATGAGATGAGTCGGGAGATACTTGTAGAACAGGCGAGGAAGTGGAAGGTATGTCCCCATGAGATGAGCCTGGATGTTTCCCTCTGGGTGGATGCAATTATCTGTGACTATAACTATGTGTTTGATCCCAATGCACATCTGCGGCGGTTCTTTGGAGAGGGTAACAAAGGAGAATATCTCTTCCTGATCGATGAGGCGCACAATCTGGTGGAACGTGGGAGGAAGATGTATAGCGCCGAGATCTGCAAAGAAGATTTCTTGAAGCTTAAGAGGATATTAGGACACAGGGATGCGAAGCTTGTAAGGAAGATCAGTGCGTGTAATAAGCAGCTCCTTGCTCTGAAGAGGGAGTGCGGGGATTATCAGGTCTTGAACAGCGTATCCCATATCTATCTGAGATTAGTGTCGCTGATGGCGGAGATGGAACGGTATCTGGAAGAATGCCAGGAGGAGGAGATACGCAGGGAAGTGTTGGACCTGTATTTTTCTGTAAGGATGTTTGTAAGTATTCATGATAAGCTGGATGAGAATTACATGATCTATTCAGAGCTTGAAGATACGGGAAGGTTTAAGCTGCAGCTTTTCTGTGTCAATCCTGCCAGATGCCTGCAGGAGTTTCTGGATAAGGGGAACAGTACGGTGTTCTTTTCTGCGACCCTGCTTCCAATCCACTATTATAAGAAGCTTCTCAGTACGGTCAAAGATGATTATGCGATCTATGCAGAATCTCCGTTTGATGCGAAGAAGCGTAAGCTTCTGATCGGCGCGGACGTCAGTACCAAATATACCAGACGCGGGAAAGAGATGTATGGGCGGTATGCCAGGTATCTTATAGAGACGGCACGTGCGAAGGCTGGGAATTATTTGGCATTTTTTCCATCTTATCGTTTCATGGAGGAAGTCTATGAGGAATTTCTTGAGATGCTGAAGGAGGATGCCGAAGAAGAGATCGAATATGTGATGCAGTCCCAGTATATGTCAGAGGAGGCAAGGGAGATCTTTCTTGAGAATTTTGAAGAGGCGAAGGAGCACAGCCTGATCGGGTTCTGCGTATTGGGCGGGATTTTCTCAGAGGGGATTGATCTGGCAGAGGATAAGCTGATCGGAGCTATGGTTGTAGGTACAGGGCTCCCCCAGGTCTGTACAGAGAGAGAGCTGCTGAAGACATATTTCGATTCGCAGGGGCTGCGGGGCTTTGATTATGCCTATCTCTATCCGGGAATGAACAAGGTGCTGCAGTCAGCCGGGAGGGTGATCCGTACAGATGAGGACAGAGGGGTAGTTCTTCTGCTGGATGAGAGATTTCTTGATGTAAGATATCGGGAGACATTTCCCAGGGAATGGAAGGAATATGAACTCTGCACGGCAAGAAATGTATCTCAGAAAGTGCAGGAATTCTGGAATGGAGGAATATAGATGAGGAAGAGAAGCGGGATTTTTGACGGCAAGACTGTGCTGCCTGTGACGGCGGCGTCTTTTGCCATGGTTTTTCTTATTATGTCCATGCTGCTCACCAGCTTCCAGGCGGTGATCTATGGTGATCCGAATTATCGGTTCTATGAGAAGGAGTATGAGAAGTATAAGGTGACGGAGCCGCTTGCTATGGAGCTTGAGGATGTGATGGAAGTGACAGGCCATATGATGGATTATCTGATCGGAAGAGAGGAAGAGTTGTCTATAGTGACGGATGTGGACGGACAGACTCAGGATTTCTTTAACGAGCAGGATCGGTTTCATATGGCGGATGTGAGGAAGCTGTTCCTTGGAGGTCTTAAGGTTCGGAATCTGTGCGCTGCGGCAGCGCTCTTTTTGATCGCCGGTCTTATCATCGCGAAGACAGACTGGAAGCGTCTGCTTCCCAGGGCGTATCTCTGGGCCCTGGGGATTCTGCTTGTGGTGATCCTATTGCTGGCGGCAGCGTTTTCTATAGATTTTACCAGATGTTTTACGATCTTTCATGAGATCTTTTTCACCAACGACCTGTGGATGTTCAATCCGAGTAAGGATTATATGATCCGTATGCTGCCGGAAGGGTTCTTTTTTGATATGGTGATCCGTATTGGGATGACGTTTGTGGGGATGCTGCTTGCGGTGGGGGGACTCATGTTTGGGGTTATCCGGATGTCCCGGCGCTGCTGATGTTACTGACGTTGGGTATATATTGTTGGAATAGTTGATAGATTTGTGGTACAATGTTACCAGTGAACAGAAGATATCAGGTATGGAGGATGAATTATGAGTGGTGTTAGACGAGTATACGTGGAGAAGAAAGAAGGATTTGGGGTACAGGCTCAGGACTTGAAGCAGGAGATCGGAAGTTATCTCGGGATCAAGGATGTGGCGGACGTAAGGGTGCTGATCCGGTATGATGTGGAGAATATATCCGATGAGACATTTGAGAAAGCGTGTAACGGTGTATTTGCGGAACCTCCGGTGGATATGCTGTATCATGAAGAGTTCCCGGCCGCACAGGGGAGCAGAGTATTCTCTGTAGAATTTCTGCCGGGACAGTTTGATCAGAGGGCAGATTCTGCCGTTCAGTGCGTACAGTTTATCAAGGAAGACGAGCAGCCGGTGATCCAGACGGCGACTACTTATGTGGTCCAGGGAACGGACGGAGAGATCTCTGACGAAGAGTTCGACGTAATCAAAGCGCACTGCATTAATCCGGTGGATTCCAGGGAGACCGGGATGGAGAAGCCAGATACTCTGGCGGCGAGATTCGACGAGCCGGAGGATGTGATCATTTTTGACGGCTTCAAGGACATGGAAGAAGAGAAGCTTAAGGCGCTGTATGAATCTCTGGGACTTGCCATGACTTTTAAGGATTTTCAGCATATTCAGAAGTATTTTGAAGGGGAAGAAAAGAGGGATCCGTCCATGACAGAGATCCGTGTGCTGGATACATACTGGTCTGACCACTGCCGTCATACAACGTTTTCGACAGAGCTTACGAAGGTGTCCTTTGGGGAAGGAGACTATAAGAAGCCGATCGAAGATACCTACAGGCAGTATCTTGAGGATCACAGCGAGATCTTTAAGGGGAGGGAAGATAAGTTTGTATGCCTGATGGATCTGGCGCTTATGGCGATGCGTAAGCTCAAGAGAGAAGGGAAGCTTACAGATCAGGAGGAGTCGGACGAGATCAATGCCTGCAGCATCGTTGTACCGGTTGAGGTAGACGGTATAGAGGAAGAGTGGCTTGTGAATTTCAAGAACGAGACGCATAACCATCCAACTGAGATCGAGCCTTTCGGCGGTGCGGCTACCTGTCTTGGCGGTGCGATCCGTGATCCGCTGTCAGGACGTACATATGTATATCAGGCCATGCGTGTAACAGGGGCGGCAGATCCGACCGTATCAGTCAGGGATACCATGAAGGGGAAGCTTCCGCAGAAGAAGCTGGTCCGCGAGGCGGCCCACGGTTATAGTTCGTACGGTAACCAGATCGGTCTTGCGACGGGGATGGTGAAGGAGATCTATCACCCGAATTATGCGGCGAAGCGTATGGAGATCGGAGCGGTACTGGGAGCGGCTCCGAGACGGGCGGTGATCCGTGAGACGTCGGATCCAGGGGATATCATCATCCTGCTTGGCGGACGTACCGGGAGAGACGGCTGCGGTGGCGCGACCGGCTCCTCCAAGGTGCATACGGAGGAATCTACGAAGACCTGCGGCGCAGAGGTACAGAAGGGCAATCCGCCGACGGAACGCAAGATACAGCGTTTGTTCCGGAGGGAGGAAGTCAGCAGCCTGATCAAGAAATGTAATGATTTCGGCGCAGGCGGAGTTTCGGTTGCGATCGGAGAACTGGCGGACGGCCTTAAGGTGGATCTGGACAAGGTGCCTAAGAAATATGCCGGCCTTGACGGGACGGAGATTGCGATCTCCGAATCTCAGGAGCGTATGGCAGTCGTGGTAGATCCTAAGGATGTAGATACCTTCATGGGATATGCCAGAGAGGAGAACTTAGAGGCGACCTGTGTTGCGGTTGTGACGGAGGAACCAAGGCTTGTGCTTTCCTGGAGAGGCAAGGAGATCGTGAATCTCTCACGTGCTTTCCTGGATACCAACGGGGCGCATCAGGAGACGGAGGTTGCTGTAGATATTCCGGACAGAAAAGACAGTATCCTTGTAAGAGAAGAGATCCCGGATGTGAGAGCGAGATGGATGAGCACATTAAGCGATCTGAATGTATGCTCGCAGAAAGGTCTTGTAGAGATGTTCGACGGCTCCATCGGGGCGGCGTCCGTATTCATGCCTCACGGCGGCAGATATCAGACGACAGAGACACAGACTATGGTTGCGAAGCTTCCGGTGCTTAGAGGCGACTGTGACACGGTGACTATGATGAGCTACGGATTTGATCCTTATCTGTCTGACTGGAGCCCTTATCATGGTGCCGTATACGCGGTGACAGAGTCGGTGGCGAAGATTGCGGCAGCCGGCGGCGACTGCGGTAAGATCCGTTTTACCTTCCAGGAATACTTCCGGCGCATGACGGAAGATCCGCACAGATGGAGCCAGCCCTTTGCGGCTCTCTTAGGCGCTTACAATGCCCAGCTTGGCTTTGGACTGCCGTCGATCGGAGGGAAAGACAGTATGTCCGGGACTTTCGAGGATATTGATGTTCCGCCGACACTGGTGTCATTTGCGGTAGATGTGGCCAGAGAGAAGGAGATCATTACACCGGAGCTTAAGAAGGCGGGAAGTAAGCTGATCTGGCTGCGTACGATGACGGATGAGTACGATATTCCGGTCTATGGGAAGGTGATGGAGCAGTACGGGAAGTTCACACAGGATATCCGTGAGGGCAGGATTTTGTCGGCCTATGCGCTGGACCGGCACGGCATTGCGGCAGCTGTCAGCAAGATGGCTTTCGGTAACCGGATGGGTGTTAAGATTGAGCATAATGTGGACGAGAGGGATCTGTTTGTGCCTGCATTCGGTGGTATTATTGCGGAGGTGCCGTCAGAGAAGGTCGGACAGCTTCAGATCACCTATACGGTGATTGGTGAGGTGTTGGATGAACCGGTGCTTTCCTACAGAGATATTTCGATTGCAATGGAAGAGGCAGAGGCAGCATGGAAGGAGCCGCTTGAGAAGGTGTTCCCGACGAATTCCAAAGCCCAGGGGCAGGAGGAGAGGATCGAGAAAGGTCTGTATGAGACGAAGGATATCCATATCTGTGCTCATAAGATTGGACAGCCGACAGTATTTATCCCGGTATTCCCGGGAACCAACTGTGAGTATGACAGCGCCAGGGCATTTGAGAGAGCCGGGGCGAAGACGATCGTCAAGGTATTCAGGAACCTGAATGCAGAGGATATTCTCGATTCAGTGAGCGTGTTCGAGCAGGCCATTGATCAGTCACAGATCATCATGTTTCCGGGCGGATTCAGTGCAGGTGATGAACCGGACGGTTCTGCCAAGTTCTTTGCGACTGCGTTCCAGAATGCGAAGATGAAGGAAGCAGTGGAACGGCTGTTAAGAGAACGGGACGGGCTTGTGCTGGGTATCTGTAACGGATTCCAGACTCTGGTGAAGCTGGGGCTGGTTCCGAACGGTATGATCACTGGTCAGGATGAGGCGTCTCCGACGCTGACTTATAATACGATCGGACGCCATATCTCGAAGATGGTATATACGAAAGTGGTCACCAACAAGTCGCCGTGGCTTCAGAAAGCGAAGCTTGGCGGAGTCTATACGAATCCGGCTTCTCACGGTGAGGGAAGATTTGTTGCGAATGGAGAATGGATCGATAAGCTTTTTGCGAACGGACAGGTTGCGACCCAGTATTGCGATCCGGCAGGGAATATCACGATGGATGAAGAGTGGAATGTGAATGGCTCTTACTGTGCGATCGAGGGTATCACGAGCCCGGACGGAAGGGTATTTGGTAAGATGGCTCATTCCGAGAGACGTGCAAGGTCTGTGGCAGTGAACATATACGGGGAACAGGATCTTCAGATCTTCGAATCAGGTGTTGAATATTTTAAATAAGATATGTGATACTCACGACAGATTTATCTGACGTTTAGTATATACGGGGCTGCCGGTGAATATTCCCGGCAGCCCCGTATATAGAAATGCATAGCCCTGCGGGCGGACTGCCGTCCGACAAGGTATATGTAATTAAGATGTACCATGATCTGTCATTATCAAGTGTCTACCAGGCCTTATTCAACTGCTGCCTGTAGACGTACTGGCGGATATCTCGTTCGGCGCCCTTGGATTGGTCAATGAACTGGCAGCCGTAACCATAGTGATTCTCGCGGATGATGGTCTCGCGCAGGATCTTGGCCCGTACTTCCTGGTTCTTCTTCATAAAGCAGTATTCGAATTCAAATTCTTCATCCAGGTTAAGACGGGTATTGGTAGTCATATAGAGACCGCCCACGCTGATATTCTGGATGACTCCGCTGAACCGGCCATGCTTCAGGGAGATGAAATTCACCTCCTTGACCATCCTTACGCGCAGCTCCTTCTGGCGCTGCAGAACTTGGATCATCTCTAAGATCTTACAGTCGGCCGTCCACGGCTCTAATACATAGGGATCTTCGTTCTTGCGGATCTCAAGTTCACAGAAGGTCTTGATATAACCTACCTGACTGTCACAGAAATCTACCTGGAGCCGGTCTGTCTTGGTTCCCAGTTCATTATTATCATCAAAATGCAGGGTGATCTTATCGTCTACCGTTTTTACCCGTGCCCTCACTACAACGTCTGAATCCGACCCGTAAATAATACATGTGTTGCAACTCTTTAATATCATAACTGTAAAAATTCCTCCTTATAGAAGTACGGTGTAACTGAATTAATTTTATCACGCGAATGTATGATTTGCAATCACAATTTGGGGAAACGTGGGAAAGTATTTGCCGCTATAGAGAAATTTCAGAAATGAATTGATTTCACAGATGAGATTGTTTATAATAAATGCAAGGCAACGTAGGCAATATTGATGTTGGCTTTATTTTTGCTATAGATTATTGTGGAGATAGAAAGCGTATGTTTGCTGAGGTAGCGTATTAATCAAACACAAGGGGGATAAAAGATGTTTAATAATACAAAGAAGTTTTTGCTTACCAGCGTCAGTTGTCTGGTGGTGTTGTGCATCATCATTTTCGTCTGGCTTGGATCGGTGATGGGGGGGAAGAGTCATGATGCGATCAATGAGGTAGGTACAATCTATATGTCCGAGATGAGCACGCAGCTGCAGCAAAAGTTTGATGCGGTCATCGAACTGCAGGTTTCGCGTGTGGAGGCGTTGATCAGGCGTACACCTCCGGAATCGGTCAGCTATGGTACGGAGATGATAGAGGAACTGGCTTTCAGTGCTGATATCAGAGAGTTTAAGCATCTCGGTCTTTACCGGAAGGACGGCGGATGTGAGACGATCTATGGAGAATCGGTGAGATTCTTAAGTGAGGAAGAATTCCAGGATGTCATTTCAGATGATGAGAAGTTCATCACAAGCGGATATAATGAGAGCGATGAAAAGCTGCTTTTGATGATGGTTGACGCGGCTTATCCGATGAAGGACGGTAAGACCAGTGACGTGATAGTGGCGGGGATACAGATGTCTTATCTGGAGGATGCGCTTGTCCTTGAGGGAGACAGCTCTATGGTCTATTCACATATTATCCGTAAGGACGGAGAATTCGTAGTTCGGTCAGGGGATGCATTTCGCGATAATTACTTTTCGCGTCTCGAAGAGACGATTTCGTTAGAGAATTCAAAGGCGCCGGATCAGTATGTGGATGAATTGAAAACGGCGATAGATAATAAGGAGAATTATTCTGCACTGTTGGAGGATATGAACGGAATCCATCAGCATTTTTATTGTGCTCCGCTTACTGCCACGGACTGGTATCTGGCATCTGTTATGCCTTATGGGATACTGGATGATGCGATCATGACTCTGAACAGCCAGCAGCAGACATTGATATTGGCTGCCAGCGGCGTGATCCTGCTTGCAGTGGGAGTGATCTTTATCCTGTATTACAGGCTTACGCAGCAGCAGTTAAGAGAACTTGAACGGGCAGAGAAGCGTGCGTTCAGGGCGAATCAGGCTAAGAGTGAGTTCTTGTCCAGTATGAGCCACGATATCCGAACGCCGATGAACGGTATCGTGGGGATGACGGCGATCGCAATGGCGAATGTGGATGATTCGCTGCGCGTACAGGACTGTCTGAAGAAGATCTCTCTCTCCAGCCGTCATTTGCTTGGACTGATCAATGATGTTCTGGATATGTCGAAGATCGAGAGCGGGAAGCTGACGCTGAATATGGATATCCTCTCCCTGCGGGAAGTGATGGAGGCTCTTGTCAATATCGTTCAGCCTCAGATCAAGGAGAAGAATCAGCATTTTGACATATTTATCCAGAATATCCTGACAGAGACGGTCTGCTGTGACGGCGTGCGTCTGAACCAGATATTGATCAATCTCCTGTCCAATGCTGTCAAATTTACCCCCGCGGAGGGAAGGATCAATGTCTACCTGACCCAGGAGGATTCACCGGTGGGAGCTACACATGTGAGGTGCCATTTCCGGGTGAAGGATAACGGAATCGGTATGTCCGAAGAGTTCCAGAAGAGGATATTCGATACATTCTCAAGGGAAGATATGAAGGTACAGAAGATAGAGGGTACCGGGCTTGGTATGTCGATCACGAAGGTGATCGTGGATATGATGGGCGGTACCATCGAAGTGAACAGCAGGCAGGGTGAGGGAAGTGAATTCCATGTGACCCTGGATCTGGAGAAGGCAACGATCGAGGAAGAAGAGATGGTTCTCCCGCCTTGGCGGCTCCTAGTAGTGGATAATAATGAGGATCTGTGTTTCAGTGCGGCGTCTGCCTTGAAGGAGATAGGTGTACAGGCAGACTGGGCGCTGAGCGGCCATAAGGCGCTGCAGATGATAGAAGAGCATCACAGGAAGCACACGGAGTATGAGATCGTGCTGCTGGATTGGAAGATGCCGGATATGAACGGTCTTGATACAGCCCGGGAGATCAGGAAGATCGTAGGGGATGATCTTCCGATATTGATCATCTCTGCCTATGATTGGAGCGATATTGAGGATGAGGCGCGTGCTGCCGGAGCGCAAGGGTTTATCTCCAAACCATTGTTCAAATCTAACCTTTATCTGGGCTTAAGCCGATATATGGAGGGAGGCTTTGTGGAAGAGAAGAGAGAGGAGGAGATACAGAAGTTTGAGGACCTTCGTATTCTGCTGGCGGAAGATAATGAACTGAACTGGGAAATTGCGGAGGATATCCTTACAGATGCCGGTTTTGAAGTGGAGTGGGCGGAGAATGGACAGATATGTGTGGATATGTTCAGTCAGTCCGAGCCTGGCTACTATGACGCGGTCCTTATGGACATCAGGATGCCGGTAATGAACGGCTATGAGGCGGCGAAAGCGCTGAGAGCCCTTGACCGGCCGGATGCGGATCTTCCGATCATTGCTATGACGGCAGACGCCTTCTCAGAGGATATCCAGAGGTGTCTTGAGTGCGGCATGAATGAGCATGTGGCGAAGCCGATCGATATCCAGAAGCTTATGAAGCTTTTGAGAAGGTATTTGGCATAATTGTGATAACAGGTGTTAGAAAGAGGTATAAATGAACAGAAATAAAAATGTTTTCGAGAAAAAGAAGATTTTGATTGTAGACGATTCGGAGATCAATCGTGCCCTGCTGTCAGATATGCTCTCTAATGAATATGAGATCATTGAGGCAGAGAACGGGCTGGAAGCTTCTGCGATCCTGCACGAGCAGGAGCAGGAGATCTCTCTGATGCTTCTGGATATCATGATGCCGGCGATGGATGGCTTTGAGACTCTGGAGGTTATGAATAAGAATGACTGGATCAAGGATATCCCGGTGATCATGATATCGGCGGAGACCGTTCCGGCATATATAGACAGGGCATATGAGCTTGGTGTTCAGGATTACATCAACAGGCCTTTTGATGAACAGACCGTCCGGCGCAGGGTGGTGAATACGATCCTTCTTTTTTCCAAACAGAAGGAACTTACCCATATGGTCACGAACCAGATCATGGAGAAGGAAAATGACAATAAGCTGATGATCGAGATCTTGTCCAATATTGTTGAGTTCCGTAACGGGGAGAGCGGCCTCCATGTACTCCATATCAGAACTTTGACAGAGTTTTTCCTCAAATGGCTGATCGAGCAGGGAGAATACGGGCTTTCCCAGGAGGATATCTATCTGATCTGCAATGCGTCCGCGCTCCATGATATCGGTAAGATCTCCATTCCCACGGAGGTTCTGAACAAGCCGGGACGTTTTACGGATGAAGAATATGAGATCATGAAGGGACACGCGTTAGAAGGCGCCAGATTGCTGCAGGATATTCCGCTGCGGGAGAATGAGCCGCTGATCCAGATGGGATATCAGATCTGCCGCTGGCATCATGAGCGCTACGACGGAAGAGGGTATCCGGACAGACTTAAGGGGGATGAGATCCCAATTGCGGCGCAGGTAGTGGCGCTGGCGGACGTCTATGACGCGCTGACCAGCAAGCGTGTGTATAAGGCTGCGTATTCCCATGAGAAGGCAGTTGAGATGATCCTGAACGGAGAATGCGGAGTGTTCAACCCGGTTCTTATGAATTGCCTCAGAGAGACTTCGGCAGACCTTAAGGAAGAGCTTGCACGGTCAGAAGGGCAGAATTTCCAGGAGGAAGCGCTGGATGCCGTGGAGCAGATGATCGAGAGCGGCGAGGTGGAAGTTTCCGACAGGACGTTCAAGCTTCTGGAGCATGAGAGAGTGAAGTATAAGTTCTTCGCGGAGCTGTCCCAGGAGATCCAGTTCGAATACACGGTGACCCCTGAGATGCTGATCCTCTCCGAGTGGGGAGCAAAATACCTGAACATGCCGGAGACATTTTTGAACCCGAAGACGGAAGCCTTCGCTACTTCGGTATTTGCGGAGGGCGACTTCCTGCATCTGCTTGAGAAGCTTGAGAACTCGACTCCAGATGATCCTGTGATCGAGGAGAAATATCTTCTGAATATTAACGGGCACGAGAGATGGAGCAAGGTTATCGCCAGGTCTATGTGGTCGTCCTGGGAGCCGCCGGAATTCTCCGGAGCCATCGGCAAGATTGTGGATATCCATGACGAACTGGAGAAGATGAATCATCTGCAGGTTATGGCGGCCCACGATTCCCTGACGGGTCTTCTGAACCATAAGACGGCGAAGACACAGATTGAAGCGATCCTGTCCAGAGATACCGAGAAGAAGTATGTTCTGATCGTGTTTGACCTGGATCATTTCAAGCAGGCCAATGATACATACGGTCATTTGTTTGGCGATGAAGTGCTTAAGTATGTGGCGGATATTATGAAGCGCAATACCAGAAGCTTTGATATCATCTGCCGGATGGGCGGAGATGAGTTCCTTCTCTTTATGCCGTATAAGGATGAGATAGAGCCTCTGGTGAAGAGAATCTTTCATCTGCTGTGCGATCAGTATAAGGAATTCCCGATCAGCGTGAGCATGGGTGTCGCTGACGCGAAAGAGTGCGGCGGAGATTATGATGCCCTGTTCCATATGGCGGATAAGGCCCTGTATAAGGTGAAACGAGGCGGAAGGAATAACTATTGTTTTTATAAAAACGAATTAACAGGAGGAGATGTACAATGACGGTAAAGGAATGTTATGAGGCGATCGGAGCAGATTATGAGGATGTGATGGGACGTCTCAGGAAGGATGAGAGGGTTCAGAAGTTTGTATTGAAGCTTCTGGATGACAAGAGCTATGAGCTTCTTGAGAATTCGGTTGCGTCGAAGGATATGAGCGAGGCGTTCAGGGCGGCGCATACGTTAAAGGGAGTGTGCCAGAATCTATCTCTGACACCGTTATTCCAGTCTGCATCCGAGCTTGCGGAGAGACTGAGAAATGCACAGGATTACAGCGAGGATATGGAACCGCTCTTAGAGCAGGTGAAGAAGGACTATACACATATGATTGACTGTATCAGACAGTTGGCATAGCATGGAAATGAATTTTAGAGGGCACTCTATTGCAGGATATTCGAAAGAATCTCCTGCATTTTCTATAAATTTTGAATAAAAATGAAGGAAAAGAGAAGTAAAATTGCAAAAAAATCAAAAAACCTTGAAAAAAACCTTGTGTTCTGCACAAAAATCCTTTAAAATATGAGAGAAATAATTTTAGGAGGTAGCAAGCTATGTCATATGTTGATGAAGTCCTGGAAAGAGTAGTGGCGAAGAATCCTGCCGAACCGGAATTCCACCAGGCAGTAAAAGAAGTATTAGAATCGTTAAGGGTAGTAGTTGAGGCCAATGAAGAGAAGTTCAGAAAAGACGCCCTGCTGGAGAGACTGGTAGAGCCTGAGAGACAGTTGAAGTTCCGTGTACCGTGGGTGGATGACAACGGTCAGGTTCAGGTGAATACCGGTTACCGTGTACAGTTTAACAGTGCGATCGGTCCATACAAAGGAGGATTGCGCCTTCATCCGTCTGTGAATCTTGGAATCATCAAGTTCCTTGGTTTTGAACAGATATTCAAGAATTCACTGACCGGCCTTCCGATAGGCGGAGGAAAGGGAGGGTCAGACTTCGATCCGAAGGGCAAATCAGACAGAGAAGTTATGGCATTCTGCCAGAGCTTCATGACAGAGCTCTGCAAATATATCGGTGCGGATACGGACGTTCCGGCAGGCGATATCGGAACGGGCGCCAGAGAGATCGGCTATATGTTCGGTCAGTATAAGAGGATCCGAGGTGTATACGAAGGTGTACTTACAGGCAAGGGCTTAAGCTACGGTGGTTCCCTTGCAAGAACAGAGGCAACCGGATATGGTCTGTTATATCTGACAGAAGAGCTTCTGAAGATCAACGGCAAGGAGCTTGCAGGCAAGACGGTCGCGATCTCTGGTTCTGGTAATGTTGCGATCTACGCGACACAGAAGGCACAGCAGTTAGGCGCGAAGGTAGTGACGGCCAGTGATTCTACCGGATGGGTCTATGATCCGGAAGGAATCGACGTGGCGGCGCTTAAGGAGATCAAAGAAGTGAACCGTGCAAGGCTTACCGAGTATAAGAAATATCGTCCGAATTCCGAGTATCATGAGGGACGCGGAGTATGGTCTGTGAAAGTAGACGTAGCGCTTCCATGTGCGACGCAGAATGAGCTCCATATTGAAGATGCGAAGATGCTTGTAGAGAATGGCTGCACGATCGTAGCGGAGGGCGCGAACATGCCTACTACGCTGGAGGCAACCGAGTACCTGCAGCAGCACGGCGTTATCTTTGCACCTGGTAAAGCGGCGAATGCCGGCGGTGTTGCCACATCTGCGCTTGAGATGTCACAGAACAGCGAGCGTTTGAGCTGGACCTTCGAGGAAGTGGACGCGAAGCTTAAGGGAATCATGGTCAATATCTGCCATAATATGGTGGATGCAGCAGAGCGTTACGGCGCGAAGGGCAATTATGTTGTCGGGGCTAATATTGCCGGATTTGAGAAGGTTGTAGACGCTATGACGGCACAGGGAATCGTATAGAAAAATAAGCCTGCCTTGAGCTTATACGTCTCATGGCAGGCTATATTATATGATTACTAATTTGCCAAAAATTCTTCGATCTCTTCTAAGCTTTTTCCGGAAGCAACGAGCAACTCGGCGGCCTTCTGGATCTCGGCTTGTTTCTGTTGTTTTTCAACCATTGCTTCGTAACGGATCTGGTCTTTTTTCAGTTGCTTCAGGTTCGCTTTTTCTTGTTTTAATTCGGCAGATAATGATGTGATTCTCTCCTCTGCTGCTTCAATTAATTCAGGATAATTCTTTTCTTCTACCTTTCTTCTTGCCATAATAAACAACCTCCATAATATAATGTAGTTTTAATTTTTTGCTTATAATAAAGATATCATTCCTTGGCGCAAGAGTAAAGAGTTTCGAGGCAATTTTTATTAAAAATTACATTATTTTTCGGTCAAAATAAGGCATCAATTGCCGGTTTTTTTATTCAATAAAATGTGATAAAAAAAGATTGAAAAAATTGTAAAAAGGTGTTGACAAAATATGTATTCTAATAGTATAATAGCAAAGCAGGTTCGAGATAAGAGCTTCGCAAACATGGGATCTTAGCTCAGCTGGGAGAGCATCTGCCTTACAAGCAGAGGGTCATAGGTTCGAGCCCTATAGGTCCCATTGCAACAAAGATTGTTGCAGATGGTTCTGTGAATACAGAATCATATTTGGCGGGATAGCTCAGTTGGCTAGAGCACACGGTTCATACCCGTGGTGTCGCTGG
>CANTDX010000031.1 GCA_947652615.1 uncultured Dorea sp.
GAACGTAACGGACGAGATCATACAAGAATATATCAAAAATCAGGATTTAGAAGAATGAAAGAAGAGCGATAACTTCGAGGTCGGACAACTTTAGGCTGCTTCAGCAGCCGGCCCAAACCCACCGGCTTCAGTCGGTGGTGGTTTAGTTTTTATGCAGGTTTTAGAATTAATTTTGCTGAATATAAACTTATGGGACTTGCGCCCTAAGGGAATCCAATCTATTCAGATATAATCAGAAATAAGTTGATACATATTTTTAATGATGGGTCAGTCATTTTGAATCAGAAATATTTTGCATATTCACATTCTTTGCACACGAGGTACAGTATGTATGTAAAAGAAGCAGAATGAAAAATCTGTGCCTTGCTAGCGGTGTTGCTTTGAATGTTGTAACAATGGAATAAATACCGAAAGAAAAGGCAATTGAATTCGTGGTTGACAATAGAACGACAGATAAAATAGTAGCGAATATACATCCGATGACAATCTTTAGGAGGAGGCAGAAAGGCGGTGGACTGCTAATGAGAGCAGATACGAAAGTCAATATGTGCCAGGCGATTCGTGAGATGAGAGAGGAAGAGAGGATGAAGGGGGAAGAGTATGGAAGGAAGATAGGAGAAGAACGTGGAAGAAAGGTAGGAGAAGAGCAGCAGAATGAGTTGATGCGGCGTTTACTTCAAGACGATCGTTTGGAAGATCTTAGGCGTGCGGTAAATGACCGTGATTATCGGGAACAGTTGTTTATAGAATATAAGATTAAAGACAGGTGAATTAAAGAATTAAAGAAGTCTTGTGTCAATGAAATTTGTTGATACAAGGCTTTCTTTAATGGAACTAAAATCGTTTGATTTACGAAGGAGTGGAAAATGATGTCAAAAATGAATATAGTGATCGCGGGCACCGGCTATGTAGGGCTTTCTTTAGCGGTGCTCTTATCTCAGAATAATAAAGTCGTTGCGGTGGATATTATCTCGGAGAAAGTTGACAAGATTAATAACCGTATTTCTCCGATTCGGGATGAATACATAGAAAGATATTTGACAGAGAAGAAATTGGACCTAAAAGCGGTCCTTAACACACAAGAGAATATACCAGATAATCCGGCAGCTGAAGCATATTCGGCTGCTGATTTTATTGTGATCGCAACACCGACCAATTATGACGCGAAGAAGAACTTTTTTGATACAAGTGCAGTTGAAGCTGTGATCGAGATGGTGCTAAAAGCGACAAGGCATAAAGCTTCCAAGCCTCTTATGATCATCAAATCTACAATTCCTGTAGGATATACAGAATGCGTAAGAAGGAAATATGGAGTGGATAACATTATTTTCAGTCCGGAATTCCTGAGAGAATCAAAAGCGTTATATGATAATCTGTATCCGTCTCGAATTATTGTGGGATGTGATGCGGACACCAGAGAGAAGGCGGAGCAGTTTGCAGGTCTTTTGCAGGAAGGCGCCAGGAAAGAGGACATTGATATACTTTTTATGGGGTTAACAGAAGCCGAATCTACGAAGCTTTTCGCTAACTGTTTCTTAAGTCTTCGGGTGGCGTATTTTAATGAGTTAGATACATATTGCGAGACGAAGGGGCTGAATACGGGAGACGTAATCAAGGGCGTATGCTTAGATCCCAGAATCGGGGATTATTATAACAATCCATCCTTTGGATATGGGGGATATTGTCTTCCTAAGGATAGCAAGCAGTTGTTGGCGAATTACGCGGATGTTCCGCAGAATATCGTGAGTGCGATCGTAGAGAGTAACAGGACCAGGAAGGATTATATTGCAGACCGTGTGCTGGAGATTGCGGGAGGATACGGCAATTCAGCGGCTTACGATCCGGGGATGGAGAAGGAGATCGTTGTCGGCGTATATCGGCTTACGATGAAGAGCAACAGCGATAATTTCAGACAGAGCAGTATTCAGGGGGTAATGAAACGGATCAAAGCCCAAGGAGCGGCCGTTATTGTCTATGAACCGACCCTTGAGGCGGGTACAACATTTTTTGGAAGCAAAGTGGTCAATGATCTGACGGTATTTAAGAAACAGAGCCGGGCGATCATTGCAAATCGTTACAGTGCAAAGGATTTGGAGGATGTAAAGGAGAAGGTTTATACGAGGGATATATTTGCACGGGATTAAGGAACTGTATCAGTGTTGATTAAAGAGGTGACATATGTTAGAGAAGAATATTGATTTGAACGGAAAGACGATATTGGTAACGGGTGCGGCAGGATTTATCGGAGCAAATTTATGCAGGAAGATTCTTGAAGAGTTTGAGAATGTCTTGATTGTGGGAATTGATAATTTGAACGATTATTATGATGTATCATTGAAAGAGTATCGCTTGGAACAGATTCGTCAGATGCAGAAGTCAGCTTCTGTGTCTGGTGAATTTATTTTTTTTAAGGGGAATCTGGCTGATAAGGAATTTGTAGAAACGATATTTGGTGAGCATGAGCCGGAGATTGTTGTGAATTTGGCTGCTCAGGCTGGAGTACGATACAGTATAGCCAATCCAGATGCTTATATAGAAGCAAATGTTCTAGGGTTTTATAACGTCTTGGAGGCATGCCGGTACAGCTATGGTGAAGGAAGGAGAGGGGTGGAACATCTGATCTATGCCAGTTCTTCTTCTGTATATGGGAGTAATAAGAAGATACCATATTCAACAGATGACAAAGTGGATCATCCGGTTTCCTTGTACGCTGCTACGAAGAAATCGAATGAATTATTTGCCCATGCCTATTCGAAATTATATGGGATTCCATCTACAGGCCTAAGGTTTTTTACCGTATATGGTCCGGCAGGCCGCCCGGATATGGCTTATTTTGGTTTTACAGAAAAATTAGTGAAGAATGAAAAGATAAAGATCTTCAACTATGGGAATTGTAAAAGAGATTTTACCTATATTAATGATATTGTAAAAGGGATTGTTGAAGTTATACAGAGGTGTCCTTTTGCCAATGAGGATGGGGTAAGATATAAAGTATATAACATAGGTAATAATCGGCCTGAGAATCTATTGGATTTTGTGGAGATTCTGAAGGATGAGTTGAAGAAAGCAGAAATTTTGCCGGAAGACTATGATCTGAGGGAACATATGGAGCTTGTAGGAATGCAGCCTGGGGATGTGGAAGTAACTTATGCGGATGTAGATGAGCTGGAGAAAGATTTTGGTTTTAAGCCGTCCACAAGCCTTAGGGAGGGGTTGGGAGCGTTCGTGCAATGGTATAGGGAATATGGATATGACGGCGCTTCGCAAGTTAAGGGAAATTAAGCATACTTTCTTAACATTTATATCCAGAATGCCGATATTATAATGAAGGATGGGGGAGCCATTCTCATTCTTGGTGCCTGTGCAGCGCTGCATAGCCTGCAGTATATTCTGCATTTGTTGTGTTGGCGGGTTCTGAGGAGATGATTCTTGTATTCCGGCAATTATATATCGGAGACGGATGATCATGTCTGGACTGTGCCTGGTCAGCAGAGGGCGAGATGCCTGAGCGAAAGGCGGCTGTTTTTGCATTTTGTCTGTCAGGATATAAGATTGCGGAATAATATATAATGCTATGAAAGGAGGAAGAAATATGGCAATCAGTGGAATTAGTTCCTATGGGCTGAATAGTTTATACGGCTATCAGTCATCCATTAACAGTCTTCGTCTGACCCAGGCTCTTTCAAGGAATCCTAAGCTTAATCAGTATCAGTCATCAAGATCTTCGTCAGCATCTTCTATTACGCAGAAAGCGGCAAGAAATGCGGATCTTTCCTTTGTTAAAGAGTACAGCAGCAAGATGACGAACCTGATGAATGCAGCGAATGAGCTGAAGAGTTCTAATAAGAACGGCGCTATGAGCGATCTTTCTATGGCAAGCTCTAACACAGACGTTGCTTCAGTCAGCGGTAAGTTATTGGTTAAGAATGACAAGGAGTACACGTTAGACGTGGCACAGATCGCACAGGCGCAGATGAATGTCAGCGAAGGTGTGAAGGCGGCGGACTATGCGGGCTCTGCTATGGATTTCACCGTAGGAGACGGTAAGAATTCTGTGAATGTCCAGGTTAGCGCTGTTAAGGCGAACGGCGGGTCTAAGACGAACGCACAGATGCTTAAGGAAGCAGCGGAACAGATCAACAAGAGCAAGGTTGGCGTAACAGCAAGCGTTGTAGAGAAGGACGGTGTTGCGTCCCTCCAGTTAGAAGGTAAGGAGACAGGTGCGGGCAAGGAGTTCACGGTCAGCGGTGAACTTGGTGCGGCTGCCGGAGCAGAGAATGTGAAGACAGAAGCAGTGAACGCGAAGTATTCCGTAACTGAGGGCGGACATACGACAGAATATGAGGCCGCGACCAACAACGTTTCTATCGGCTACTATGGTGTTACTGCACAATTGAAGAAAGAAGGGCAGACAACACTTTCAGCAGGCGTGGATTCTGAGAGGGTTGCGTCAGCAGTCGGTGATTTGGTCAATGCATACAATTCTTCGCTGAAGTACCTCAATGACAATTATGACAGAGGTTCAGCCGTAGAGAGACAGCTTAAGAACTTCCTTACCGGAATCGGTTCTGAGCAGTCATTGAAGCAGCTTGGTATTTCGGTCAACAAGGACGGAACACTGGATTACAGTAAGAGCACGTTTGAGAAGAACATGGCAAAGAATCCTTCTATGACCAAAGAGCTGATCTCCGGTATGGGCGGAATCGCTGACCGGCTGTTCAATAAGGCCAGCAGCGCTATGAATGTAAGTTCAAGCTCACTGATCAACGGAAGAAGCAGCGCAAACAGCTCTGCTTCAGGATCTTACCCAGGTTCTGTAAAGAATCCTGAGACAAATCCATATAGTGTGTTAGGCATGTATTCCAGAGGCGGCGCATATAACATGAGCAATTATTATGCTGTCGGCATGATGATGAATTACCTGATATAATGACGCAGGGGTTAAAAGGTATTTTGACTCCCAGGTGCATTCCTAATAAGCAAAACAACTGCCCGGGCGGATGATTCCGCCCGGCAGTTGTTTTTTATTATGAGGTATTGCTTTTTCACATAATGTCTAGTAAAATTAGTCTGTAATAAAGGTGTCTGATATATTAAGGTATGACAGCACAGGCGCCGGGAGGGATACAGATGTCAGAAGTTACGAACATAGCTTTGGATGCTATGGGGGGAGATAACGCCCCTGCGGAGATGATAAAAGGGGCGGTAGACGCCATAGAGAAGGAGCCGGCTATGAAGGTATTCCTGATCGGGCGGGAAGAAGTCATAGAGAGAGAGCTTGCCCGTTATGAGTATAACAAGTCTCAGGTCGAAGTGATCCATGCATCCGAAGTAATCGAGACAGCGGAACCGCCGGTGAATGCAATCCGCAAGAAGAAGGATTCTTCCATCGTGATCGGTATGAAGATGGTACGGGAAGGTAAGGCGGATGCATTCGTATCTGCAGGAAGCTCGGGAGCAATTCTGGTTGGAGGCCAGGTGTTGGTCGGACGGATCAAGGGAGTAGAACGTCCGCCGTTGGCGTCGCTGATCCCGACGAAGAAGGGCGTCTCACTGCTGCTTGACTGCGGAGCGAACGTTGACGCGAGGGCGTCGCACCTTGTTCAGTTTGCCAAGATGGGTTCCATCTATATGGAGCATGTTCTGGGAGTTAAGAAGCCTAAGGTGGGAATCGTCAATATCGGTGCGGAAGAAGAGAAGGGGAATGCTCTGGTCAAAGAGACATTTCCACTATTGAAGGAACAGGGAGATATTCATTTTACCGGCAGTGTGGAGGCAAGAGAGATTCCGCACGGACAGACAGACGTCATAGTTTGTGAAGCATTTTCGGGAAATATCATCCTGAAGCTGTATGAAGGCGTCGGCGCCGTACTGATCAGCAAGGTGAAGGAAGGCCTGATGTCTACATTGAGAAGCAAGATCGGCGCGGTATTGATCAAACCGGCGCTTAAGGAGACGCTCAAGGCATTTGACGCCAGCGAATACGGCGGAGCGCCGCTTCTGGGGCTTAACGGGCTGGTAGTGAAGACCCACGGAAGCGCTAAGGCGAAGGAAGTGAGCAATACGCTGATTCAGTGCGTAACGTTCAAGAAACAGAAGATCAATGAGAAGATCAAAGAATGTATTCAATCGGATGCAGCATCCGCTGAATAAAAAGAACAAGAAATCAAGAGAAAAGGAGAAAAGACATGGAATTTGAGAAATTAAAAGAAATTATAGCAGACGTGTTGAATGTGAATGCAGATGAGATTACAATGGACACAACATTTGTGGATGATCTGGGAGCAGATTCTCTGGACATCTTTCAGATTATTATGGGTATAGAGGAGACGTACGATATCGAAATTGATAACGAAGAAGCAGAGAAGATCGTGACAGTGGGTGACGCTGTCGAGCAGATCAAGAATGCGACGAATAACTAGGCAATGATATTATTTGAAAAAGCCCGGTAGGGCTTTTTCGCTTTTGTGATAGCAATAGGTGAGGCGATAGAATGAGTCAGGATTTAAAGGTATTAGAAGAAAAGATTGGTTACACGTTCACAGATTTCAATTTGCTTCGGCAGGCAATGATCCACAGTTCATATGCGAATGAGAAGCATTTACCCAAATACAAATGCAATGAACGTCTGGAATTCCTGGGAGACGCGGTGTTGGAGCTGGTTGCAAGTGAGTTCCTGTTCTATGAGAACCGGAAGATGCCGGAGGGGGAGCTTACCAAGACCAGGGCGAGTATGGTGTGTGAACCGGCGCTGGCATTTTGTGCGAAGGAACTGGACCTTGGGGTCTATCTTCTGCTGGGGAAGGGCGAAGATGCGACCGGGGGAAGGGAGAGGAATTCCGTTACTTCTGATGCGTTGGAGGCGTTGATCGGAGCTATTTATATGGATGGTGGTTTTGCTAATGCGAAAGAGTTTATCCATCGTTTTATTCTGGATGATCTTGAGAATAAGACACTCTTTTTCGATAGCAAGACTATCCTGCAGGAAATCGTACAGGCTAATTTCAAGTCGTCTATCACATACCGGCTGATCGGGGAGATGGGACCGGACCATGAGAAGTCCTTCCGAGTGGCCGTATATATCGGAGAGGAGGAATATGGGATCGGTGTCGGCCATACCAAGAAGGCAGCGGAGCAGGTGGCGGCATACCAGAGTATTTTGAAGCTGCATGAGAATAATATAAAGTAGGTGTAGCATGTATCTGAAAAGCATAGAAGTGCAGGGCTTTAAGTCATTTGCGCATAAGATAAAATTTGACTTCCATAACGGGATCACGGGGATCGTCGGGCCTAACGGAAGCGGGAAGAGCAATGTAGCGGATGCGGTACGGTGGGTCTTAGGGGAACAGAGGATCAAGCAGCTTAGAGGGGGGAGCATGCAGGATGTGATCTTCTCCGGGACGGAGAACCGCAAGCCGCTTAGTTATGCTTCTGTTGCGATCACCCTTGACAATTCCGACCATCAGCTTATGATCGACTTCGAAGAGGTGACGGTGACGAGGAAGCTGTACCGTTCGGGTGAGAGTGAATATCTGATCAACGGGAGCTCCTGCCGTCTGAAGGATGTGAACGAGCTGTTCTACGACACAGGAATCGGTAAGGAAGGGTATTCGATCATCGGACAGGGACAGATTGATAAGATCTTAAGCGGGAAGCCCGAGGAGAGAAGAGAATTGTTCGATGAGGCTGCCGGGATCGTGAAGTTCAAGCGCCGCAAGAACATGTCTGTGAAGAAGTTAGAGGAAGAGCGCCAGAATCTTCTGAGGGTGAATGATATCCTCGCGGAGCTTGAGAAGCAGGTTGGGCCGTTGGAGCGGCAGGCGGAGACTGCCCGGGAATACCTGAAGAAGAAGGAAGAGCTTAAGACGTATGATATCAATATGTTCCTGCTTGAGACAGAGCGTCTGGAGGAACAGGTCAGGGATATGGAGAAGAAGCTTGCCATTACCCGGACAGAGCTTGAGGAAGCCAGCCGGAAGTATGACGATATGAAGACGGAATACGAGTCGGTGGAGGAGCAGGTTGATGGTATTGACGCGTCTATAGAGAAGGCGAAGGGCCAGTTGAATGAGACTAGCATGCTAAAGCAGCAGTTGGAGAACCAGATCGAACTTCTGAAGGAGCAGATCAATAGTATGCATATGAATGATGCACACTATGACCAGCGTGCGAGGACGATCACTTCTGAGATCGGCGTGCGGGAGGATCAGCTCAAGGAATTGGGGAGCGAGGAAGAGGCTATCCAGGTTCAGATCGATGAGCAGACGAAGCTTGAGGAGAAGGCGAGAGCGGAGCTGATCGATGTACAGTCAAGAATCGCGGAGATCACGGCATCGGTTGAACACAAGCAGAGTGAGATCATTGAGATCCTCAACAACAGGGCGTCTACCAAGGCGAAGATCCAGAAATACGACACGATGCTGGAGCAGATCCAGGTAAGGAAAGCAGGCATGAACCGTCAAATCCTGGAGGCAGAGTCGGAAGAACAGGAACAGGAGAAGCGGTTTACAGAGTATCAGAAGGAGTTAGAAGAGATCTCCGGGCAGATCATCAGTCTGTCTAAGGAGAACGACGAATACGAGAAGAAGATCGAGGTACTGCAGGAGCGTCTGACGAAACAGACCGAGCAGTTTCGGATCGGGCAGACAGCGTATCACAGGGAGGAGTCCAGGCTGGAATCTCTGAAAAATATTACGGAGAGGTACGACGGATACGGCAACAGCATCCGGAAGGTGATGGACCGCAAAAGCCAGGAGAAAGGGATCCTGGGAGTTGTTGCCGATATTATCAAGGTTGACAAGGATTATGAGGTCGCGATTGAGACTGCCCTTGGAGGAAATATCCAGAATATCGTCACCTCGGACGACGGGACGGCGAAGAGGATGATCGATTATCTCAAGAAGAATCGGCTCGGGCGCGCAACCTTTCTTCCGCTTACGAATATCCGGGCGAATTCCGGTATAGGAAGGCCGGAGGCGTTAAAGGAACCAGGAGTGATCGGAACGGCGAATACGCTGGTCAAGGTGGAGGCCCGGTATGAGGTGCTTGCGGATTCTCTTCTTGGAAGGACGCTGGTGGTAGACCATATTGACCATGGGCTTGCCATTGCCAAGAAGTACAGGCAGTCTATCAGGATCGTTACCCTGGAGGGAGAGTTGATCAATCCGGGCGGGTCCATGACGGGAGGCGCGTTCAAGAATTCCAGCAATCTGCTTAGCAGACGCCGGGAGATCGAAGAATTCGAGAAGACGGTGAAGCAGTTGAAGCGGGAGATGGACGAGGTGGAGGCGTCCTCGGATCTGTTGAGAAAAGAGCGCGCCGGATATTATGAGAAGTTAGATGAGATCGGCGCGAAGCTTCAGAAGGCGTATGTCATCCAGAATACGGCGAAGATGAATGCGGATCAGGCGGAGGCGAAGATCAGGAATGCAAGAGGGCTTGCGGTGAGCACGAAGGCGGAGGCCGAGAAGCTGGATATCCAGATCACGGATATCGTTGACAACCAGGAATCGATCAGCGTGGAGCTGGATACCTCGGAGAGGCTTGAGCAGGAATTGACGGAGCAGATTGAGAAGGAACAGAAGATCCTGGATATACATCACGAGGAAGAGGCGGGAAAGATCAAGAAGGCAGAAGAGATCCATCTTGAATTCGCCAGCATGGAGCAGAAGATCACATTCGTGGTGGAGAATGTGAATCGTATCCAGGACGAGATCGGCAAGTTCCGGGAAGAGTTAAAGGAGCTTGAGAAGAGCAAGGGCGGAACCTCCAAAGAGATTGAAGAGAAGGAGAAGCAGATTGCAGAACTTCGAGATACCATCGAGAATTCCAGTGAACTGTTTGCAGAGATTCAGGCGGAGATCGAACGGTTTAAGAAGGACAGGGAGGAATTGAATCAGAAGCATAAGGATTTCCTGCAGAAGCGGGAAGACCTCTCGAAGCATATGTCAGATCTTGACAAGGAGGTATTCCGTCTGGAGAGCCAGAAGGAGAATTATGAGGCGGCTTCGGAGAAGCAGATCAATTATATGTGGGAGGAGTACGAGATCACTTATATCCGTGCAAAGGAACTGCGGGATTCGAATCTGACAGACCTTGCCAGGATGAAGAAGCGGGTGCAGGAATTGAAAGGCGAGATCCGCGCCCTGGGGAATGTCAATGTCAATGCGATCGAGGAGTATAAGAATGTATCTGACCGTTATGAATTTCTGAGGGGCCAGCACGACGACCTGGTGGAGGCGGAAGCGACGCTTGAGCAGATCATTGAGGAACTGGATGCGGCCATGCGCAAGCAGTTTGCGGAGCAGTTCGGGCGGATCGCCAGTGAGTTTGACATGGTGTTCAAGGAATTGTTCGGCGGCGGCAAGGGCACACTGGAACTGATGGCGGATGAGGATATCCTGGAGGCGGGAATCCGTATCATCGCGCAGCCGCCCGGGAAGAAGCTGCAGAATATGATGCAGTTATCCGGCGGGGAGAAGGCGCTTACGGCGATCGCCCTGTTATTCGCGATTCAGAATCTGAAACCGTCCCCGTTCTGTCTGCTTGATGAGATTGAAGCGGCGTTAGATGATAACAACGTGGTAAGGTTTGCCCAGTATTTACACAAATTGACGAAGAATACCCAGTTTATCGTGATTACTCACAGACGAGGGACCATGACGGCGGCGGACAGGCTGTATGGGATCACCATGCAGGAGAAGGGAATCTCAACGCTGGTATCGGTAAGTCTGTTGGAGGAAGAGTTGGATCAATAGAGTGAGGAAGAAAGCAGGAGGTTAAAGATGGCAGAAGAGAAGAAGGAGAAGACAGGTTTTTTCAGGCGTCTGGTGCAGGGGCTTGGGAAGACGAGAGATAATATCGTGTCCGGGATGGACAGTATTTTTAACGGCTTTTCTCATATTGATGATGATTTCTATGAGGAACTGGAAGAGGTTCTGATCATGGGGGACTTGGGCGTACAGGCGACCTATGATATCCTGGATGATCTGAAGGCGAAGGTTAGGGAGCGGCATATCAAGGAGCCGGCTCAATGCAGGGAGGTCCTGATCGAGAGCATCAAGGAACAGATGGGTGTGGGCGAGACGGCCTATGAGTTCGAGGAGAAGACTTCCGTGGTTATGGTAATCGGAGTCAACGGCGTGGGTAAGACGACTACGATCGGGAAGTTGGCAGGGAAGCTTCGCGCTCAGAATAAGAAGGTAGTGCTTGCGGCGGCCGATACCTTCCGCGCGGCGGCCGGAGAGCAGCTTAAGGAATGGGCGAACCGTGCGCAGGCGGATCTGATCGGCGGGCAGGAAGGGTCAGACCCGGCGTCTGTAGTCTATGACGCGGTAGCGTCTGCCAAGGCGAGGCACGCAGACGTGCTGCTGTGCGATACGGCGGGCAGGCTTCATAATAAGAAGAATCTGATGGAAGAATTGAAGAAGATGAATCGGATCATCGACCGGGAATTCCCGGAGGCTTACCGGGAGACGCTGGTGGTACTGGATGCGACTACGGGACAGAATGCGCTGCAGCAGGCGAAGGAGTTCAATGAGGTGGCGGATATTACCGGGATCGTCCTTACGAAGATGGACGGAACGGCGAAGGGCGGGATTGCGGTAGCGATCCATGCAGAGCTAGGGATCCCGGTCAAGTATATCGGGGTCGGCGAGACCATCGACGATCTGCAGAAGTTCGATGCGGATGCATTTGTACAGGCATTATTTACGGTAGAAGAGGAGGAAGAATAATATGCTGACACTTGAAAAATTCGAACAGGCAAGCGAGCTTGTCAAGAATATCACCAATCCGACCAAATTAGTATACAGTGAGTATCTGAGCCAGGAGACAGGCGGCAGGATCTATCTGAAACCGGAGAATATGCAGTATACCGGAGCATACAAGGTGCGGGGAGCTTATTATAAGATCAGTACGATGAGCGAGGAGGAGCGCACGAGAGGCCTTATTACGGCTTCGGCCGGCAATCATGCCCAGGGCGTCGCTTATGCGGCACAGAAGTTCGGCTGTAAGGTTGTGATCGTGATGCCGACGGTTACTCCGCTGATCAAGGTGAACCGGACTAAGAATTACGGTGCGGAGGTGATTCTCTACGGGGATGTCTATGACGATGCATGCGAGTATGCATTGAAGCTGGCGGAGGAGAAGGGATATACCTTCGTCCATCCCTTCGATGATCCGGATATTGCTACCGGGCAGGGAACGATCGCCATGGAGATCGTGCAGGAGCTTCCGACGGTGGATTACATCCTGGTGCCGGTGGGCGGAGGCGGATTGATCACTGGTGTGTCTGCACTTGCCAAGATGCTGAATCCCAAGATCCAGGTGATCGGTGTGGAACCGTCGCAGGCGGCGAGCATGACGGCGGCGCTTGCTACAGGAGAGCCGGTTTCGCTGGACAGCGCCAACACGATCGCGGACGGTACCGCGGTTAAGCGGGTGGGCGAGAAGATCTTCCCCTATGCCCAGGAGAATATCGACAGGATGCTGACCGTAGAGGACGACGAGCTGATCGGGGCTTTCCTGGATCTGGTGGAGAACCACAAGATGGTGGTGGAGAATTCGGGACTTCTTACGGTCGCGGCGTTGAAACAGCTTGACCTTAAGGGTAAGAAGGCGGTAGCGATCTTAAGCGGCGGCAATATGGATGTGATCACCATGTCTTCTATCGTGCAGCACGGGCTGATCCAGAGAGACAGGATCTTCTCCGTATCTGTACTGCTTCCGGATAAGCCGGGTGAATTGGTGAGGGTTGCGGCTACGATCGCAGATGCGAAGGGAAATGTCATCAAGCTTGAGCACAACCAGTTTGTCAGCACCAACCGTAACGCTGCGGTGGAGCTTCGTATCACCATGGAGGCATTTGGAACAGATCATAAGAATGAGATTATGAAGGCATTAGAGGATGAAGGCTTCCGGCCTCGTGAGATCGGAGCGAAGTTATACTGATGCTTTTGGAAATGAACAGGTTTCCTGGTTTTCCGGGGAGCCTGTTTTATTGTATGCGGGCAGCGGGGTATTTGATTTAGCTCTTGACAATACGTGTATAATTGTATACAATTATACACGTTAACAATCAAAAGGATATGACACGAAGGAGAGGGCGTACATGGAGAACAGAAAAGTATATTTAGACAAGCACACCAATCTGCTGCAGCTTGAGGAGCACATGTATCCGCTGGTAGATGTGAAGAAGCCGAATGTATTCCGGAATCTGTTTCATTATGACGAGATTCCGAAGATTGCGTTCAATGACCGTATCGTACCTCACAGTATGCCGGATGAGATATGGATCACAGATACAACTTTCCGGGATGGCCAACAGTCGAGGGCGCCGTACAGCACAGAGCAGATCGTAAGGCTCTATGAATATTTTCATAAGCTTGGCGGTCCTTACGGGAAGCTTCGGCAGTGTGAGTTCTTCTTATACAGTAAGAAGGACCGGGATGCCGTGTATAAGTGTATGGAGAAGGGGTATGAATTCCCGGAGATCACCAGTTGGATCCGTGCCAGCAAGAAGGATTTTGAGCTGGTGAAGGAGATTGGGATGAAAGAGACGGGGATTCTGGTAAGCTGTTCGGATTATCACATTTTCTATAAATTGAAGATGACGAGAAGAGAATGTATGGATCATTATCTGTCGGTAGTCCGGGAGTGTCTGGAGACGGGGGTGAGCCCGAGATGCCATCTGGAGGATATCACCAGGTCGGATATCTATGGATTCGTGATCCCGTTCTGCTTAGAACTTATGAAGCTGATGGAAGAATATCAGATTCCGGTCAAGGTCCGTGTCTGTGATACCATGGGCTATGGGGTGAATTATCCCGGGGCCGTGATACCAAGATCGATTCCAGGTATCATCTACGGTATCCGTGTCCACGCGGGAGTGCCGAGTGAGCTGATCGAGTTCCACGGGCACAATGATTTCTACAAGGCGGTAAGTAATTCTACGACGGCTTGGCTCTATGGGGCAAGCGGGGTGAACTGCTCCTTATTCGGGATCGGGGAGCGGACAGGGAATACGCCTTTGGAGGCGATGGTGTTCGAATACGCGCAGCTTAGAGGGACATTGGACGGGATGGATACCACAGTGATCACGGAGCTTGCAGAATATTATGAGAAGGAGATCGGATACCGGGTGCCGTCAAGAACGCCGTTTGTGGGGAGGAATTTCAATGTGACGCGTGCCGGGATTCATGCGGACGGTCTTCTTAAGAATGAAGAGATCTATAATGTATTTGATACAGAGAAGTTCCTGAACCGTCCGCCCTTAGTGGCTGTGTCTAACACATCAGGGCTTGCAGGGATCGCGCACTGGATCAATACCTATTTCCGGCTGCCGGAAGACCGGCAGGTGGATAAGAATACAGAGCTGGTTGCCATGGTAAAAGCCTGGGTGGACGGAGAATATGAGAAAGGGCGTGTGACAGTCCTGACGGATGAAGAGTTGTTAGCCGTGATCGAGGATGCACAGAATAGACTGGGATATCGTCTGGAATGAGAAGGAAGGGCAGGAAGGAATGGAAGAGTATCATGACCGCTCGCTGCGGGGGAGAGTATTTCAAAGGCTCAGGGAAGACATCTTGTCGGGAGTCTATCATGAGCATGAAGAGCTTCGGGAGATTACTATCGGGGAGGAATTAGGAGTCAGCCGGACTCCGGTGAGAGAGGCATTAAGGCAGTTAGAGCTTGAGGGGCTGGTGACCATCATCCCCAATAAAGGCGCCTATGTTACAGGGATCACCCAGAAGGATGTCTATGATATCTATAAGATTCGTTCAATGTTAGAGGGGATGTGCGCCCGATGGGCGACGGAACATATTACGGAGAGACAGATCGAGGAGTTGGAAGAGGTGCTGCTGCTGTCTGAATTTCATTTGCAGAAGAAGGGCGGGGAACAGGCAGAACAGGTGACAGAGCTGGACGGACAATTCCATAAGGTCTTGTATGAGGCCTCTAACAGCCGTATACTTGAGCATGTATTGTCTGATTTCCACAAATATGTCCAGATGGCGAGAGCTATGTCGGTAGGGGAGAAGAACCGGGCGGTAAGATCGATCCAGGAGCACCGGGAGATCCTGGAGGCGATCAAGGACCGGGATGGAGAGCTGGCGGAGGAGCTGGCCAACCGGCATATTTTGAATGTAATGAAGAATCTGCACCTGTCTGAACAGGTGGTCAGGAGAGAGAACAGAGAAGAACAGGAGGAAATATAGCATGGCAAAGATTAAGATGAACACACCGATCGTAGAGATGGATGGAGACGAGATGACCCGTATCTTGTGGAAGATGATCAAGGATCATCTGTTGGAGCCGTTTATAGAGCTGAATACGGAATATTACGACCTGGGGCTTGAGCACAGGAATGAGACGGATGATCAGGTGACGGTCGATTCTGCGAATGCGACGAAGAAATATAAGGTAGCAGTGAAGTGTGCGACGATCACTCCCAATGCGGCGCGTATGACGGAGTATGACTTAAAAGAGATGTGGAAGAGCCCCAACGGGACAATCCGTGCGATCCTTGACGGGACTGTATTCCGCGCTCCGATCGTAGTGGAGGGGATTGAGCCGTGCGTGCGAAACTGGAAGAAGCCGATCACGATCGCGAGGCATGCCTACGGGGATGTGTACAAGGGGGCGGAGATGAAGATTCCGGGCGCCGGCAAGGTGGAACTGGTATATACGGCAGAGGACGGATCGGAGACGAGAGAGCTGGTTCATGATTTTGACAGCGCGGGTATCGTTCAGGGAATGCATAATATCAGCCAGTCCATTGAGAGCTTTGCAAGGAGCTGTTTTAACTATGCGCTGGATATTAAGCAGGATCTGTGGTTTGCCACTAAGGATACGATCTCCAAAAAGTACGATCACACCTTCAAGGATATTTTCCAGGAGATCTTTGATGCGGAATATAAGGAGAAGTTCGAGGCGGCAGGCATCACATATTTCTATACGCTGATCGATGATGCGGTGGCGCGTGTGATGAAGTCTGAGGGCGGCTATATCTGGGCCTGCAAGAACTATGACGGAGACGTGATGAGCGATATGATCTCATCGGCGTTCGGTTCGCTTGCCATGATGACGTCGGTACTGGTGTCCCCGGATGGGTATTACGAGTATGAGGCTGCCCATGGAACGGTACAGCGTCATTATTATAAGCATCTTGAAGGAGAAGAGACTTCAACCAATTCGGTTGCGACGATATTCGCATGGAGCGGAGCGCTTAGGAAACGCGGAGAATTGGATGGGAATCAGGAATTGATGGAATTTGCCGACCGGCTTGAGAAGGCGACTATTGATACGATCGAGGAAGGAAAGATGACGAAGGATCTGGCTCTGATCACGACGATCAAGAATCCGGTAGTGCTGAACAGTGAAGAATTTATAAAGGCGATAGCCGGGAAGATGTAATTAATCTGCGATTTGGGACGTAGTAAATGGAAGTTTACTGCGTCCCAAATTGATGAATGTCCTGTACCCATTCACAGCTCTTTCTTATATTTGGCAAGGAAGAATGCATAGGAGATGCCGAATATAAGCAGTGCTGCTCCCGCGCCGATGATTCCGACAAGGCCGGCCTTCAGGTCGATCAGAACGGCGGGAAGGAGCATCAGCACATAGGTCATAATGTTGAAGGTCCGCGCCTTGGCCAGATTATGTATACTCTTGGTTCGTTCGTCGTTCAGATCTATGAGCGTCTGCTTGCTTTCTTCCGGATATTTCTCATATTGGTAAGTTGTGCCGAAGTAATTGACAGCGAAAAGGGATAGGAGCATCCCGCCGTAATGCATCAGGGACAGGCAGAGAATGATCCATCTGCTGTTGAAGATGTGCATACACTTTAAACAGAAGCCGATACCGTATAACAGGACGCCGGTGATCAGCATGTAGACTTTCTTTTGAGTGGTTTTCATAGCAGTTCCTCCTGAATCATACTTATGATGTAAAGTTTGCTTTCCGTATTTTCATTATAAGGGATAAACGATGATATGTCAAGTCAGCTTTCCATATTTATTTTTATGTGGTGAAAAAGATTTCAATGTGATATAATTAAAAAATGCAGATAAGCAGGCGTATGCCTGCAGTCAATAGATAAGGTGTGACAGGACGTACGATTTAAGAAGAAGGGAGAACAAGGCAAGATGAAAATACTGATGATTAACGGCACGCTAAGGCAGGGATCAAGCTATCATGTTGGGAAACTGGTGATCGAGAGGATAGCGGAGAATGAGGATCAGATCATTGAATTGTTTCTCCCCAAGGATATGCCGGAATTCTGCCGGGGATGCGCCGCATGCATTACGGAGAGCGAGAAGAGATGCCCGGATTACCTGATGTATATGAAGCGGGTGACCCGTATGATCGATGAGGCGGATCTGCTGGTATTTACGTCGCCGGTCCATGTGCTGCATGTGACGGGAGCCATGAAGGCGCTGCTGGATCACTATGGGTATCGTTTCATGGTGCACAGGCCGGAGGAGAGGATGTTCACCAAGCAGGCAGTGTGTATTACGACGGGCGCAAGGGGAGGCATGAAGTCTACATTAAAGGATATGAAAGGGAGCCTGCTCTTCTGGGGCGTAGGCAGGATCTATTCTTATGGGCCTGCAGTTGCGGCAACGTGCTGGGAAGGTGTGTCTATGCCGGTCAAGGAGAAGATCCTTCAGGATGTTGACAAGCTCTCCTTGAAGCTCACCAGAGAGACGGATCAGGTGGTTCCGGGGATCAAGACCAGGCTGCTGTTCTATATCATGCGCCGTATGCATCAGAAGGGGATGAACCCTGTGGATCAGGCATATTGGAAGGAAAAGGGATGGCTTGACAAGGAACGGCCGTGGAAGAAGAAAGCAGAAGGATAAGAGATATGGGGACGCAGTAAAACATCATTTTACTGCGTCCCCAATTAAGATTTTATACGTCACTTAAGTGTTCCCACTGCTCGTACAGCACTTCCAACTCTTCTGCGATCGAAGCCTTCTCATCTGCCAACTCCTGGCATCTGACGGAATTGGTAAATATTTCTTCCAGTGTCATCATCCCGTCGATCTCTGCGTCCCGTTCCTCAAGCATGGTGATGCGCTCTTCCGTCTTCTTCAAGTCGTTTTGGCGTTTGCGTGCTCTGGCGTTCGCTTCTTTTTGCTCCTGCCAGCTAAGCTTTGACTCGGATACTGTTTCCGAAGATACAGAGTCAGAGGCGTCTTCTGTTCCGCCTGCATAGACGGCGGTCAGTTCTTCACGTTTCTCCAGGTAATAATCATAATTGCCGATATAATTAACGAAGGTCTGGTTGACCAGATCCAGGATCCGGGTAGCCGTCTGGTTGATAAAATACCGGTCGTGGGATACATAGAGGAGCGTTCCGGTATAGTCGTTCAGCGCCTTCTCAAGGATCTCCTTGGAGGTGATATCCAGGTGGTTGGTAGGTTCGTCCAAGATCAGGAAATTAGCCTTGGAGAGCATCAGCTTGGCAAGAGAAACACGCCCGCGTTCCCCGCCGCTTAAGTCCCCGATCCGTTTGAAGACGTCGTCCCCGGTGAAGAGGAAGGCGGCAAGCATATTGCGGATCTTCGTGTTGGTAAGATCCGGGTAATCGTCCGAGATCTCGTCGAAGATGGTCTTCTCCATGTGGAGGACGTGGTGCTCCTGATCGTAATAGCCGATCTCAACGTTGGTTCCCAGGGTGAAGGTTCCGGAATCCGCGGGGATGACCTGATTCAGGATCTTAAGCAGGGTAGTCTTGCCGGTCCCGTTGTCCCCGATGATGGCGACGTGCTCCCCGCGGCGAAGCTCGAAATTAACATCCCTGAACAATACCTGGTTGGGAAATGCTTTGCTTAGGTGTTCTACAAAGAGCACATCATTGCCGCTTTCACGGGAGGGTTCGAGATTCAGATGGATCTCTGTATTCATCTCTACCGGCTTCTCTACCGGCGTGATCTTCTCAAGCATCTTCTCGCGGCTCTCAGCCCGTTTGATAGACTTCTCCCTGTTGAATGACCGAAGCTTCTCGATCACAGCCTCGTGATGCCGGATCTCCTGCTGCTGGTTCAGATATTCCTTAAGCTGCGCCTCCCTGAGCCGGCGCTTCTTCTCGGCGTATTCGCTGTAATTGCCCATATAAGTCATAAGCTTCCCCATCTCGATCTCCAGGACCTTGGTGACGACGCGGTCAAGGAAATACCGGTCATGGGATACGATCAGCACGGCACCCGGATAGTTCAGAAGATAGGTCTCAAGCCAGGCGATGGAGTTTAAGTCCAGGTGGTTGGTAGGCTCGTCAAGAAGCAGGATATCCGGTCTGGTGAGAAGAAGCTTCCCCAGGGAGACACGGGTCTTCTGACCGCCGGAGAGGGTATCTACCGGTTTGGAGAAATCATCCTCGCAAAATCCCAGCCCCTTCAATACACCGGTGATCTCGCTCTCGCAGGCGTATCCGTTCTCCTGTTCAAATGCCGCCGTCAGGCGGTGATAGGTATTCAGGCGTGCGGACAGAGCATCTCCTTCAAGATGCTTAAGCTCCGTCTCGATCGTGCGGATCTGCTGCTCCATGGCGATGATATCTGCCTTGGCAAGCCTGACCTCCTCGTAGATCGTATTGCCGCTTACCATCTCCTGGTGCTGCGCAAGGTAGCCGAGAGTCTTGCCGCGCGTCAGTGTGATATCGCCGCCGTCAAAGGGCAGTTCCCCTACGATCATCTTGAAAAGGGTGGTCTTCCCTGCGCCGTTTGGTCCGACCAGGGCGGCTTTCTCGTGGTCTTCTATATGAAAGGAACCTCCGGCAACGATCACGTTGTCGCCGAAGGATTTGTTCATTCCATGACATGCCAGTATCATAATATCCTCCTTTTAGCTTTTGTTTTCATTATAACGAAAATAGAATAAAATACAACTAAAAGTTTGACTTTGATCCCGGTATTCTATATAATGAATTTTAGATATGAAATGGAAGGTGAGTAGTTTTGGAAGAAAGAGAGATTTCCCAGGCTGTCATACGCAGGTTGCCGAGATATTACCGGTATCTGGGGGAATTATTAGAACATGGGGTGGAGCGTATCTCGTCCAACGACCTGAGCAGGCGGATGAAGGTGACGGCATCCCAGATCCGGCAGGATCTTAATAATTTCGGAGGGTTCGGGCAGCAGGGATACGGATATAATGTAAAGTATTTATATACAGAGATCGGCAAGATCTTAGGATTGGAAGAAGATCATCACATGATCATCATCGGGGCTGGTAATCTGGGGCAGGCGTTGGCGAATTACGCCGCATTTGAGAAGAGGGGCTTCATCCTGAAGGGGATCTTTGATGTGAACCCAAGGCTCCAGGGCGTGTCGATCCGAGGTGTTCCGGTGAGGATGTTAGACGAGCTGGGTGAGTTTGTGCGTGAGAATGAAGTAGAGATCGCGGCATTGACCATACCCAAGGAGAAGGCGATCGAGGTGGCGAATATCCTGGTAGAGAACGGTGTGAGGGCTATCTGGAATTTTGCCCATACAGATCTGAACCTGCCTGAACACATTATTGTTGAGAATGTGCACTTGTCAGAGAGCTTGATGCAGCTATCCTACAAGATCAGCCGGTATAACGAAGAACACAAATAATAGCAAGGATCAAGGCGTGTAATAACAGCATGTACGTGCAGGCAGGGTTACACGTCCTTTTTACTGCAAGAGACAGGAGGTGTGGGAGATGAGATATCTGGCAGACGGCTCTCAGATGAAGAGGGCGGACCAGTATACGATACATAAGGCAGGTATCCCGTCGCTTAAGTTGATGGAGCGCGCTGCCAGGGCCTGCGTAGAGGTGATGGAAGAAGAGAGGTTCGATCTTACGAAGGCCTGTATTGTGTGCGGTTCCGGGAATAACGGAGGAGACGGGTTTGCGGTCGCAAGGCTTCTCCTTCGAAAAGGATATCATGCAAGGGTCTGTTTTGTAGGCGATGAATCCCATTGTACACAGGAGACAAGGCAGCAGATCGAATGGTTTCAGGAAATCGGCGGCAAAATATGCAACGAATATATAGAAGATGAATATAGTATCATCATAGACGCAGTCTTTGGTGTGGGTCTTTGCCGCAAGATCACGGGGAAATACGCAGATGTGCTGAGGAAGATGAATGAAGCAAAGGCGGTCAAATTCGCCGTTGACCTGCCGTCGGGGATATCGGCGGATACGGGCTGTGTGCTGGGGGAAGCCTTTCAGGCGGATCTCACGGTAACGTTCCAGTTGGAAAAACTGGGACTTGTATTCTATCCGGGCAGTGAGTATGCAGGATGGGTACATACGGCGGATGTGGGGATACATACAGAACAGCTTGCTGAGGAGTATCAGATGGCGTATGCCTGTGACGAGGAGGACTACCGTGCCATGCTGCCGATACGGAAGGCAGATTCGAATAAAGGGACTTACGGGAAGCTTCTGGTGATCGCGGGCAGCAAAGGAATGTCGGGCGCAGCATATCTGAATGCCAGGGCGGCATATCTTGCGGGCGCAGGCCTGGTGCGGATCTATACACCGGAAGAGAACCGGATGATCCTCCAGCAGCAGCTACCTGAGGCGATCATTACTTCCTATACGGATTATCAGGAGGAGGAGCTTCTGGAATTACTTGAATGGGCGGATGTGATCTGTATTGGTTCAGGGATCGGGACCGGCGAAGTATCGCAGAAGCTTGTGAAGAAGACTTTGGAAGGAAGAAAGGTTCCGTGTCTGATCGATGCGGATGGTCTGAATATCCTGGCCGGGCATCCGGAATATCTGAGAGAATGCGCGGATCCATCCGGACGCACAGGATGCGGTCTTGTGCTGACGCCCCATATGAAGGAGATGTCCAGGCTGACGGGAAGAAGCATAGAAGAGCTTAAGGAAGGCAGGATGCGGATCCTTGAGGGATATACGGACAGATTCGGCTGCACCTGTGTACTCAAGGATTCAAGGACGGCGGCAGTGTCGCCGCAAGAAGGAATCTGTGTGAATCAGTCGGGGAATGCGTCTATGGCGAAGGCCGGAGCCGGTGATGTGTTGGCCGGAGTGATCGCGGGTCTGCTGGCTCAGGGGCTTCAAAGCCACAGTGCAGCGGTGCTTGGGACATATCTTCACGGCCGTTCAGGGGACCTTGCGCGTGCGGCAAAGGGAAGCTACAGTGTTATGGCAGGAGATTTGCTGACTTATTTAAGCGAGGCATTCAGAAGCCTGGAGGGAGAGGACCCCAAAGGGAGACCCGGAATCATCGTTCATAAGAGACGCTTCCGGTCCGGCGACGCCGGTCCTTCGCCGGAGCATACGTCAGACGCCCTGAAGATTTACAGCAGGGTATGTGCAAGGATCGATCTGGATGCGATCGAGTATAATATGGAGATGATGAAGCAGAATTTGGAAGACGGCGTGCAGATTATCAGCGTGATCAAATCCGACGGTTATGGACACGGCGCGCTGCAGATCGCAAGATTTCTGGAGAGTAAAGAGTATATCTGGGGATATGCGCTGGCGGCGCTTGATGAGGCGGTGGTCTTAAGAAAAGGCGGGATCACCAAACCGCTTCTGGTGCTGGGCTGTATCTTCCCGGAGCAGTGGTGTGAGATGATCGATGAAGAGATCCGCATGACGGTCTATACGAAGGATATGGCAAAGCGGGTATCCGACCTGGCGGTACGCATGGGGAAGCAGGCATACATCCATATCAAGGTGGATACGGGTATGTCGCGTCTCGGTTTCCCGGTCTGTGAAGAGAGCGCGGATCATATCAGGGACATTATCCAGATGCCGAATCTTGTGGTGGAGGGCATGTATACGCATTTTGCGAAAGCGGATGAGGCTGAGAAGGCATTTACAAGGAAGCAGATAGAAGACTATCTCTGGATGAAGAAGGCACTTGAGAGAAGGTCGGTCAGGATCCGATACCACCACAGTTCCAACAGCGCCGGGATCATAGATGTTAAGGAAGCGAATATGGATCTAGTGAGAGCCGGGATCGCGACCTACGGACTGTATCCGTCTGAGGAGGTTAAGAAGGGCAACGTCCCTCTTCGGCCGGCGATGGAGCTTCTAAGCCATGTGACTCATGTGAAATGGGTGGAGGCAGGTACGCCGGTGAGCTATGGGGGAACATTCACAGCGGCAAGGCCTACCAGGGTCGCCACGATTCCGGTGGGTTACGGGGACGGCTACTCAAGGAGCCTGTCGAACCAGGGATATGTGCTGATCCATGGAAAGAAGGCGCCGATCATCGGCCGTGTGTGCATGGACCAGTTCATGGTGGATGTAACGGATATTGAAGATGTGCAGTTCGGAGATAAGGCAGTGCTGATCGGGGAAGACGGCGGGGAGCGGATCACCGTGGATGAATTAAGCAGCCTGTCAGACCGGTTCAACTATGAATTTATCTGCAGCTTCGGCAAGAGAGTGCCGAGAGAATATCTGCGTTTCGGCGAAGTTGTGGAACAGATGGATTATTTTGCATAACTCTGTAGAATACATCCGAGAAAAGATGGTAATACTTATTATATCTTAAGAATCGGAGTGTGAATAGAGTGCAGGTAAGACGTGGAGATATATTTTATGCAGATTTAAGCCCGGTGGTGGGTTCGGAACAAGGAGGCATCCGGCCGGTATTGATCATACAGAATGATGTGGGGAACAGGCACAGCCCAACGGTGATCTGTGCCGCCATTACTTCGCGGATGAATAAGGCGAAGCTGCCGACACATGTGGAGATTGATGCAAGGAGATATCAGATCGTTAAGAATTCGGTCGTATTGCTGGAGCAGGTAAGGACCATAGATAAGCAGCGGCTTAAGGATCTGGTATGCCATCTGGATAAAGAGATAATGAACAAAGTAGATGAAGCCTTGAAAGTCAGTTTTGAGCTTCATACATAGCAAAGGAGTATGAAACAACAGTTATGGAAGAAGGCAGTTTATTCCAAAGGATGAAGCATCTGTTCCAGGGTGAGGATGAGATGGACGAGGGCGCCCAGAAGGAGGCGGCGGGACTGATCCACAATATCATCCGCTACATGGATAAGGATGCGAAGGACATTATGACACACCGGAAGCATATTACCGTGATCGACAGCGGGGAGCTTCTGGAGGATGCGCTTAAGTTCATGCTGGGGGAGAATTATTCCAGATTCCCCATCTGCGAGGGAGAGATCGATTCTATCATCGGGATCATACATCTTCGGGAGGCAATGTCATGTTATCTGGATGAAAAGCTCCGCAAGGTCCCCCTTCGGGAACTTACAGGATACATAAGGCCGGCGGCATTCATACCAGAGACGAAGAGTATCGATACCCTATTCAAGGAGATGCAGGCAGACCAGAACCATATAAGGATCGTGCTGGATGAATACGGACAGACGTCAGGGCTTGTGACGATGGAGGATATCCTGGAAGAGATCGTGGGCAATATTCTGGACGAACATGACGAGGCTGAGGTAAGGATCCAGCGGCAGCAGAACGGCAATTATCTGGTCAATGGAATGGTAGGCTTAGACGATCTGGAGGATGTGCTTGCGATCTCATTTGATCAGGAAGAGTTCGAGACGCTGAACGGATTCTTAGTCCATCAGTTAGACCGGATCCCGGGCGAGGACGAACGGTGTGTTGTTGATTACGGAGGCTACCGGTTCACGGTCCTTCTCGTGGATAACAATACAATCCAGAGGGTTAAGATTGAAAAACGCTGGGAAGAGTGATAGAATAAGAAACCGATAAAGAGTAAAAGATAAGAGAGGGATGGATTATGTCAGGACATTCAAAATTTGCGAATATCAAGCATAAAAAAGAGAAGAACGATGCGGCGAAGGGCAAGATATTTACCAAGATCGGGAAGGAGCTTGCGGTGGCGGTCAAGGAAGGCGGAAGCGCGGATCCGGCCAATAACAGCCGCCTGCGCGACGTGATCGCGAAGGCGAAGGCCAACAATATGCCGAACGATACGATCGACCGTAATATCAAGCGCGCGGACAGCGATGCCAATGCCGCCAGTTATGAGCATATTACATATGAAGGCTATGGGCCGAACGGTACGGCGATCATCGTTGAGACGCTGACGGACAACAAGAACCGTACCGCTTCCAACGTAAAGAACGCATTTACCAAAGGGAACGGCAATGTGGGAACGCCGGGCTGCGTCTCCTTCATGTTCGACAAGAAGGGACAGATCGTGGTAGACAAGGAAGAGTATGAGACGGACCCGGATGAATTGATGATGATGGCGCTCGACGCAGGCGCGGAGGATTTCGCGGAGGAAGAGGACAGCTATGAGATCCTGACATCCCCGGAGGATTTCAGTTCTGTGCGCCAGGCCATGGAGGACGCGGGGGTTCCCATGGCTGCGGCTCAGGTGACGATGATCCCGCAGACCTATGTGGAGCTTACCGACGAGAAGGATATTGCAAATATCCAGAAGACGCTGGATATGCTGGATGACGACGATGATGTCCAGGATGTGTATCATAACTGGGACGAGTAGGTTTCGCATCGGTTACGGTTGTATCAGTATGGAGGAACAGGATGGAAGAGACCAGAAAGGCACTGGAAGACTTTTTCGACAAGATGCTGGGGAGTATCCAGTATTTTAAGAAGGAGACTTATGAGGAATTTTTTAAAGAGGCGTACGACAGGCATAGAAGCCTGATCATGTCCCTGCCCGCCCTGTGTGAAGAGCAGGAGGCGGATGAGGATCGGATGATCGGGGAGCTTGCGGCGGTGATCCCGGCATATGTGAAGCAGAAGGGCCAGGAGATGTCTAAGAAGCAGAAGAGCAGGGCAGGTATGGATTATAACCTGACGATGGCCGTCTATGTGGTTCCTATGCTTTGCTATCAGAGGGTTCCGGTGAATGAGCGGATCGCCGGACGGATGGTGGAACTCTGGAACGAGACGAAGGTGACGGAGTATACGCTTCTCAAGTCGGAATTCGGCCAGATCGCCGGCGGTTTCAGGAAGAAATTGTTTGGTATATTTTAACGGAAGGAGAAAGCGATGAGCGATTATAAGATAGAAACCAAATGTATACAGTCGGGGTATGAGCCCGGCAACGGTGAAGCGAGGGTATTGCCGATCTATCAGAGTACAACCTTCAAGTACAGCTCCAGCGAGCAGATGGGTCGCCTGTTTGATCTGGAGGAGTCCGGGTATTTCTATACCCGTCTTCAGAATCCGACCAATGACGCTGTAGCGGCGAAGATCTGCGATATGGAGGGCGGTGCGGCGGCCATGCTTACTTCTTCCGGTCAGGCTGCTAACTTCTATGCGGTGATGAATATTGCGAAGGCGGGCGATCATATCGTATGTGCGTCTGCTCTCTATGGGGGGACTTATAATCTCTATGCCCACACGATCCGGAAGATGGGAGTGGAGGCTACATTCGTGGATCCAGACTGCACGGAAGAAGAATTAAACGCGGCATTTCAGGAGAATACCAAGGCTGTGTTTGGGGAAAGTATTGCCAATCCGGCCCTGGTGGTCCTGGATTTTGAGAAATTTGCGAAGGCGGCTCATGCACATGGGGTGCCGTTTATCGTAGATAATACGTTTGCAACGCCGATCAATTGCCGGCCTTTTGAGTGGGGAGCGGATATCGTGACCCATTCCACTACCAAATACATGGACGGACATGCATCCTGCGTGGGCGGCGCCATCGTGGACAGCGGTAATTTCAGCTGGGAGGCTTATGCAGATAAGTTCCCGGAGCTTACAAGCCCGGATGAGACCTATCACGGAATCGTATATACCGAGCGTTTTGGGAAGGGCGCTTATATCACGAAGGCAACGGCGCAGCTGATGCGTGATCTTGGATCGATCCAGTCTCCGCAGAATGCGTTTCTTCTGAATATCGGACTTGAGACGCTTCATCTTCGGATGGCGAGACATTGCGAGAATGCGCTTGGGGCGGCAAAGTTCCTTCAGGGGCATGAGAAGGTGGCGTGGGTGAATTGCCCGTCCCTGCCGGGCGACAAGTATTATGAGCTTGCGAAGAAATATATGCCGGGCGGAACCTGCGGCGTGATCACCTTTGGCTTAAAGGGCGGCAGAGAGGCTGCGGTCCGCATGATGGATGCTTTGAAGATGATCGCCATCGTGACGCATGTGGCGGACGCAAGAAGCTGCGTGCTCCATCCGGCAAGCCATACTCACCGCCAGATGAACGACCAGGAGCTCTTAGAGGCAGGCGTGCAGCCGGATCTGATCCGCTTCAGCGTGGGAATCGAGAATATCGAAGACATCGTGGCAGATCTGACGCAGGCGCTTATGCAGGTATCGTTATAGATCAGAGTATATCCGAATGGGTATAAAAAAACAGAAACACTTCCATACTAAGCACGAGAGAATATGTATGGAGGTGTTTTTTATGTCAGACGGAGCGCACGAAGAGCAAAAGAGAGAACAGATCAAGGAACTGGGAAGCGTGGACTTAGAGGGGAATAAGAGCAGGCACAGGATCAAGCTTCTGACGGTGATCGGCGAGATCGAGGGGCATGAGGCTGTATCCGGCAACGCGAAATCGACCAAATACGAACATATGCTTCCGCTGCTTGCGGAGGTTGAGGACAGCGATGAGATCGAGGGGCTTCTGATCCTCCTGAATACGCTGGGAGGCGATGTGGAGGCCGGGCTCTCCATTGCTGAGATGATCGCATCCTTGAGTAAGCCTACGGTATCGCTGGTGCTTGGCGGCAGCCATTCGATCGGAGGGCCGCTTGCGGTGTCTGCGAAGTATTCCTTCATCGTACCAAGCGGGACCATGATCATCCATCCGGTCCGGTCTAACGGGATGTTCATCGGGATTACCCAGAGCCTGCGCAATATGATCAAGACGCAGGATCGGATCACCCGTTTTCTGGCCGACCATTCGCGTATGACACAGAAGAGGATCGAGGAATTGATGCTGAATCAGACGGAGCTTGTGAAGGATGTGGGAACCCTGCTGGAGGGAAAGGATGCGGTGAGAGAAGGATTGATCGATGAAGTAGGGGGAATGAGCGATGCATTGAATAAATTGCACGAAATGATCGATCAGTGGCGGGATAAAAAGAGTGAAAATAGGTAATGACAGTCCTTTTCAAAAATGCTATACTAATATATAGTATTGCCAGAATAAGGGGGAGAATATGATGGCTGCTAAAGCAAATAAACGGGGGAGCAGGAAGCAGACAAAAAAGAAGAATACGGAGACAGGTTTTGTCGGAATAGAGATCGTCATATGGGTGACACTTGCGGTGAGTGTCCTGATGATGATCAGTAATTTTGGATTCGGAGGATTCATAGGCGAGGCCATTGCCGGGAACCTGGCAGAGTTCTTTGGATGGGCGGCATATGTGATACCGATTGTATTATTCTGGGCCGTGACATTTCTGATCTCGAACCGGGGGAATCCCAACGCCTACCTTAAGGTGGCTGCAAGCCTGTGCATGGTGGTTCTTTCCTGCACGTTTCTTGAGCTTATTGACGACGGCGGCGGGCGGCTTGGCCAGAGTCTTGCCGGGATGCTGACGCCTGCCATAGGAGTCGCAGGAACCTATGTTGTGGCCGTTACCTTCATGATCATCTGTCTGGTGATCATCACCGGCAAATCAGCGCTCAAGGGTGTTAAGAGCCAGAGCGGCAAGGTGTACGACAGGGCCAGAAGGGATGCGGCGCGAAGGCGTGAGCAGGCCCAGGAAAGAAGACAGATCCGGGAGACACAGATGCTTGACGGAGACGGCGGGAAGCCAAGAGCCCGCAGGAGAAGCGACAGGCATGTGGAGGGCGTCTCTTTTGACACGGAGATCGCGAAGAAGTCTCCGGACGTAAAGGAGCTGACGATCGATCCGCCTAAGGAGAAGACTAAGGGCAGAGGAAAGAAGGCGCAGCCGGCAGAGGAACCGCCGATGGAGATGGAATTTGAGATCAACCGCGGCATGGATGAGGCAGTTGACCATGAGACGGAGGAGCCGGCAGAGCCATATGTTTCTGCGGATCCGCGGAGTCATACGGTTCCGGATATTGGGCTGCAGCCGGACGGCAGGGCAGAAGACGGGGACGATGCCCCAAGGAAGCGCAGTAAGAAGGCCAGCAGGGAGGAAGAGATTAAGGACGAGACGGCGGCAGTGGCATCCGCGGTCCTTACGGAGAATCAGAAGCCTAAGAAGGCGTATCATATCCCGCCGATCTCCCTCCTTAAGAAGGGGACGAAGCAGAAGGGAGAGTCCGACGCGCAGCTTCGGGAGACTGCTATGAAGCTGCAGCAGATCCTGCAGAACTTCGGTGTGAAGGTCACGGTGACCAATGTAAGCTGCGGTCCTTCGGTGACCCGGTATGAGCTCCAGCCGGAGATGGGTGTGAAGGTCAGCAAGATCGTAGGACTCTCTGATGATATCAAGCTTAATCTGGCGGCAGCGGATATCCGTATTGAGGCGCCGATCCCGGGGAAGGCGGCGGTGGGAATCGAGGTTCCCAACAAGGAGAATTCTGCTGTCATGCTGAGAGACCTGCTGGAATCTTCGGAGTTCAAGAACAGTCGTTCCAAGATCTCATTTGCGGTGGGCAAGGATATCGGCGGGAAGACGGTAGTGACGGATATCGGCAAGATGCCTCACGTACTGATTGCCGGCGCTACAGGTTCCGGTAAATCGGTGTGTATCAATACATTGATCATGAGTATCCTGTATAAGGCGGAGCCGGATGAGGTGAAGCTTATCATGATCGACCCCAAGGTGGTGGAACTGAGTGTCTATAACGGAATCCCGCATCTGATGATCCCCGTGGTCACGGATCCTAAGAAGGCTGCCGGAGCCCTTAACTGGGCGGTGGCAGAGATGGATCGCCGGTACCGGGTGTTCGCGGAATACAGCGTCAGAGATATGAAGGGATATAACGAGAAGATTGCGTCCATGCCGCCAAAGGACGGGGTGAAGGAAGATCCGCTGCCTCAGATCATCGTGATCGTGGACGAGTTGGCGGACCTGATGATGGTTGCGCCGGGAGAGGTAGAAGGGGCGATCTGCCGTCTGGCACAGCTTGCCAGGGCGGCAGGGATCCATCTGGTGCTGGCAACTCAGCGGCCGTCCGTGAATGTCATCACGGGTCTGATCAAGGCGAACATGCCGTCGAGGATCGCATTCTCCGTGTCATCGGGAGTGGATTCCAGGACGATCATAGATATGAACGGGGCAGAGAAGCTTCTTGGCAAAGGAGATATGCTGTTCTATCCGTCCGGCTATCAGAAGCCCGCCAGGGTTCAGGGATCCTTTGTCACGGACAAGGAAGTACAGGATGTGGTTGAGTATCTCAAGGAGAATAACGAGGAAGTTACATACGATGAGGAGGTTGTGAACCATGTCAATACGAGCCCGGAGGGCGGCATGGCCGTGCCGGCGGGAGCGGCGGAGGAAGACAGCCACGACGCGTATTTTGTAGATGCGGGCCGGCTGATCATTGATAAGGACAAGGCGTCGATCGGGATGCTGCAGCGTGCCTTCAAGATCGGCTTTAACCGTGCGGCAAGGATTATGGATCAGTTGGCAGAGGCTGGAGTCGTGGGTCCTGAGGAAGGGACGAAGCCAAGGAAGGTGTTGATGACCCCGGAGGAATTCGACCAGTATGCGGCGGAGAATTAGATATGTTTGCAAGTGTAACCATGAAATGATAAAAGAAAGGGAAGGGGAAACCAATGAAAACAGATATTCAGATTGCACAGGAAGCACAGATGGCACACATCAGGGATGTGGCGGCGAACGTAGGGATCATGGAGGAAGAATTGGAATTCTATGGAAAGTATAAGGCGAAGCTTTCCGATGAGGTGTGGGAACGGATCAAAGACAGGCCGGACGGGAAGCTGGTACTTGTGACTGCGATCAATCCGACTCCTGCAGGAGAGGGTAAGACGACGACGACGGTTGGCCTGGGGCAGGCGTTGGCGAAGCTTGATAAGAAAGCGATCATCGCCCTTCGTGAGCCGTCCCTTGGCCCTTGCTTCGGGATCAAAGGAGGAGCTGCCGGAGGCGGATACGCGCAGGTTGTTCCCATGGAGGATCTGAATCTTCATTTTACAGGAGATTTCCATGCGATCACGTCGGCTAATAACCTGCTTGCGGCTATGCTGGATAATCACATCCAGCAGGGGAATGCCCTTAAGATCGATCCAAGACAGGTGATCTGGAAGCGCTGTCTGGATATGAATGACAGGAACCTGCGCAATATTGTGGTAGGCCTTGGCAGCAAGATGGACGGGATGGTAAGAGAGGATCATTTCGTGATCACAGTTGCGTCCGAGATCATGGCGATCCTCTGTCTTGCCGAGGATATCAGGGACTTAAAAGAACGCCTCGGCAAGATCATCGTGGCTTATAATTTCAGCGGAGATCCGGTGACGGCCGAAGATCTCCAGGCGACAGGAGCTATGACGGCGCTCCTTAAGGATGCGATCAAGCCGAACCTGATCCAGACTTTAGAGCACACGCCGGCGCTTGTCCACGGCGGGCCTTTTGCCAATATCGCCCATGGCTGCAACAGTGTGAGGGCAACAAGGATGGCGCTGAAGCTGAGTGATATCACAGTGACGGAGGCCGGGTTCGGCGCGGACTTAGGCGCTGAGAAGTTCCTGGATATCAAGTGCAGGAAGGCTGGTTTTAAGCCGGATGCAGTAGTTTTGGTTGCAACTGTGCGCGCTTTGAAGTATAATGGTGGAGTTGCCAGAGAAGATCTCTCCAAGGAGAATCTGGATGCACTTGCCAAGGGTATCGTCAATCTGGAGAAGCATATCGAAAATATCCAGAAATACGATGTTCCGGTTGTGGTGACGCTGAATTCCTTCGTGACGGATACGGAGGCGGAGAATGAATATATCCGCAGCTTCTGCGAGAAGAAGGGCTGTGAATTCGCGCTGTCCGAGGTATGGGAGAAGGGCGGCGAGGGCGGTATTGCTCTGGCCGAGAAGGTACTTCATACCCTTGAGAACAAGGAGAGTCATTTCCATACTCTTTATCCGGACGAGCTGTCTCTGGAGGAGAAGATCGAGACGATCTCCAGGGAGATATACGGCGCAAGGGGTGTTGTCTATGAGCCGGCGGCTAAGAAGCAGCTTGCGAAGATCGCATCCATGGGATTCGGCAGTCTTCCGGTCTGCATGGCGAAGAATCAGTATTCTCTGTCTGATGACGCGAAGAAGCTGGGACGCCCTGTGGATTTCGATATCCATATCAGGGAAGTATATGTCAGCGCCGGAGCCGGATTCGTAGTGGCTCTTACAGGAGCGATCATGACGATGCCGGGATTGCCCAAGGTTCCGGCGGCGAATGGGATCGATGTGTCTGACGACGGAAAGATCACCGGATTGTTTTAGGAATCTGGGGAGTGGTGTATCAGCAGTAGGTAGGGGGTTCTCTTAAGATGAAATGCAGCTATTGCGGACATGAGATACCAGAAGGAATGGTATATTGTGGAAAATGTGGTAAGGAAGTCTGCATTGTCCCGGATTACAATCCTCTGGAGGATATGCTCACAGCGCAGATCAAGGACGCCATCAGCGGTGAAGAAGGTTATGGAGATTATATAGATTATGATTCTATAAGAAATACGGATCCCAGAAGAGGCGGAAGTGTTCCGGGACGCAATACCGGGAGGAATACCGGGGGAGGAGTGAGCCGGAGCACAAGCCGTAATATGGGAGGAGTGAGCCGAAGCACAAGCCGTAACATGGGAAGTACGGACCGGGGAATCAGCCGGAGTACGAGCCGTGATATGGGGGTGAGCCGAAGCACAGGCCGCAATATGGGCAATACAGGCCGGGGAGTGAATCGGAGTACGAGCCGTGATATGGGAGTGAGCCGGAATACTGGGAGCAACAGGCGGGATACGGGATTTCAGCGCGGGAATACCACAGGCAATCTGCCGGAACGTGAGAGGAAGCGCCGCCAGGCGGAGCGCAAGAAGGCGAAACGCCGCCAGAGGATGGGCTGCTTCTTCCTGATATTTCTTCTGCTTGCGGCGCTGGCCGGAAGCGGGATCACGCTGTATCTGAATTCCTATACTGGGTTTGTTGCCAGAGGAGACGAGGCGCGTAAGGCGGGAGAATACAACAAGGCGATCGACTTCTATGAGAAGGCCGTCAAGAAGGATGAAAGCAAAGCGGAGGCATATGTAGGGCTTTCCAAGGTCTATATCGGTAAGAATGATCTGGACTGGGCGGAATCTATTTTCCGGGAGGCAGTTAAGAAGCATCCGGACAATGCGGATATCTATGAAGGCTATGTGAAGTTCTATATGGATACGGATCAGAAGGATGAGATTCCGCTGCTTCTGGAGGATGTAGACGAGAAGGTGGCAGAACGGCTGGCGGGCTATATTACCAAGGCGCCGGAGTTTAGTCTGGATGACAAGGAACCATTCGAGGATGTGCAGGAGCTGTCACTGAATACGGAGGATGGCTATACCATCTATTATACGGATAACGGGGAAGAGGCGACGGTTGCGAGCACGAAGTATACGGAGCCGCTCCTGATCGGGGAAGGCGAGACGGTGATTACCGCTATCGCCGTGGATACCAAGGGGGTGCCAAGCCTTCCAGTGAAGAAGACTTATACGGTAGAGCTTCCCATTGTGGATGCGCCGGCGGTATCTCCGTCTACAGGACAGTATAATTCGGCAGTGCCGATCGAGATCAAGATACCGGAAGGGTATGCGGCGTATTATACGACCGACGGGGAAGACCCGACGCTTTCGTCTGCCCTATATACGGGGCCGGTCGAGATGCCGGAAGGAGAGACGCTGTTCAAGGCGGTACTTGTGAACGGCAAAGGCCGGATGAGCGGGGTTACGACCAGGAATTATGTGCTGGAAACAGAGGCGGCGGAATAATTATCTGGTTATACTGAGCGGCAGATTTATCAGCCGTGAATGTAAATATTATAAAAAAGGAGATTAGGATTATGAAGTATGTATGTGATGTATGCGGATGGGAATATGATGAGGAGCAGGGATATCCGGAGGGAGGAATCGAACCGGGAACAAAATGGGAAGATGTTCCGGAGGATTTCCTGTGTCCGCTGTGCCAGGTAGGTAAGGACGAATTTTCAGAAGTATAGGGTTCTAAGGGCTGTTGTCTGTGAGATCGGGCAGCAGCCTTTTCTTTTTTTCAGATATTTTTCGATTACATGCACCCAAATGTCGGTTTCATTTGTCTAATAGATGTAAGAGCAATAGGAAGGAGGAGAATAAGATGGATGCTTTGCTTGTGAAGCGCGCACAGAAGAATGACATGGACGCGTTCGTGGCTCTGATAGAGAAGCATAAGACGGGACTTTATAAAGTGGCAAAGAGCTATCTGAGAAGCGAGGAGGATGTGGCCGACGTGATGCAGGATACGGTATTATCAGCATATGAGCATATCCGGGAGTTGAAGAATGTGTCGTATTTTAAGACCTGGCTTACCCGGATATTGATCAATCACTGTAAGAATATGATAAGGCAGCAGAAGCGCTGTATTGTCTCAGAGGAGGTGCCGGAAACTTCCGATACGGTGCCGCCGGATGACAGAGAATTCTATGCGTTGGTGGGCGAGCTTCCGGAGGATTACCGTATGATCTTCCTGCTGTATTACGGGGAAGGTTTTCGTACCGGAGAGATCGCACAGATATTGGAATTGAATGAGAATACGGTGAAAAGCAGGCTGAGAAGGGGCAGGGAGAAATTAAAACATGTGCTGTGTTACTGAGATGCAGTGGGTAGTCAACACACTGGAATAGGAGGTTATGTAAATGAGAATATCTGAGAATCAGTTAAGGGAGACATTAAGCAGGGAAGTTCAGGTATCCGATCAGGTAAATGAGAGACTTCGCGATACCTATGAGATATTGGAGAAGAGACAGGAAGATTCAGGAAAGAAGAAGTATTACGGAAGAAATCTGCGGGCAGCGGCAGCAGCAGCGGCGATCATTTGCTGCGGAGTGCCGAGTATTGTCTACGCATCTGTGAAGACAGGGTTTTTCGAGGGAATGTTCGGCAATTCCACCAAGAAATCCACAGAGGTGATCCACAGGGAGATCGACGACGGCAAGGACGGAAAGGTTACCGTTGATATTCCGTCCAAAGAATTCGTACCGGTAGATGAGGCAAAGGCAGAAGCCATGATCGGGCAGTGGGTGACAGACGAACCGATCGTGAGGGAGATCGGAGAGCATACTCTGACGATAGAGAGCTTCGCTTATGACAAGAACGGGGCATGGATGTATTTCACCCTGGGACGAGAGGGCGGTGTGACGGCTCTGCAAGGTGATATGGATACCAATCTTACCAAAGGAGCATATTTTACGGATGATGCGGAATTCTATTTTAATCTGAACTGCGGCGAAGAGATATTTGGATGCGATAACATCTATATAGATATGGAGAAGAGTACGGATGAGCTGCTGTACTGTTCCGATTATATCCTCTGGTCGGAAGGGGTGGAGGAAGGCGATACGCCGAAGCTTTCCATCGAGAGGTATCCTTGTACACGCGGCGAACTGTATGCCATGTCTGACGAGGAGCGCGCGGCGGCGGATATTCAGACGGAAACCATCGAGCTGTCGGATAAAGGGCAGATCCCGGTTCAGAGTATCGACCTTGGAGAGAATGGATTTCTTGAGTATTCCCCGGTATCCGTCAGTGTGGATATGTCGAAGGGGATGGGGCTTTCAGACGAGGAAGCACAGGATCCGTATTATATGAAGCATCTGGAGATCAGGTATAAGGATGGGAGCAGTTATGTCGTATCGGATCAGGAAGGGTGTATCGAGAACAATGGATACGTGATGGGAGCCGGCGTGTGGTATAAGGCGGCATTCAACCGGCTGGTGGATACGGACGAGATCGCGGAGATCCTTGTGAATGATGTGAGGTTTCCGGCGGAATAGTATAGAGGAGAATCCCCGCGGAAATCGGATATTGTGATGTTCGGTTCCTGCGGGGATTCTTTTTTCAGACTGTGGCGTTCTTAGAAGTCAACTTCTGTTCCATAGTATGTACAGGTAAATAATTTCTCCATTGCGGCCGGATCGATCGCTCTTGGATTAGATCCGGTACAAGCATCGCCTACTGCAAGTTCTGAAATCTTCGCAATCTTTTCCTTAAATTCATCCTCATTGATTCCGAACTCTCTCAGAGTCTTAGGAATGTTAAGTCTTACATTGAAGTCATCGATTTTCTCACACAAGCTGTTGATCAGAGCCTTTTCGGAAGTTCCTGCAAGTCCCATCCTGCGCGCAATCTCCGCATAACGTTTCGACGCTACCGGGTCCTTGGCGTTGTATTTAATTACATAAGGCAGATAGATCGCATTGGCGCAGCCGTGCGGAATATGACCGGTTGAAAATGCGGCGCCTGTCTTGTGAGCCATGGAGTGAACAATGCCGAGTAAAGCATTAGAGAATGCCATACCGGCCAGGCACTGTGCATAGTGCATCTGCTCTCTTGCCGTCATATCACATGCATAAGAAGCCGGAAGATAATCGAATACCATTTCAATTGCCTGTAATGCAAGAGGATCTGTAAAAGGTCCGTTTAATGTGGATACATATGCTTCAATCGCATGGGTCAGTGCATCCATACCTGTGTATGCGACCTGTTTTACCGGAAGCCCCATAACCAAATCCGGATCTACGATCGCAACATCCGGTGTAATATTGAAGTCAGCGAGAGGATATTTCACACCTGTCTGATAGTTCGTGATTACAGAGAACGCAGTTACCTCTGTAGCTGTTCCTGAGGTAGACGGGATCGCACAGAATTTTGCCTTCTGTCTGAGTTCCGGAAAATTAAACGGAATACACAAGTCTTCAAAAGTAGTCTCAGGATACTCGTAGAATGCCCACATAGCTTTGGCTGCATCGATCGGAGAACCGCCGCCCATAGACACGATCCAGTCGGGTTCAAATGCCCGCATTGCTTCTGCACCTTTCATAACGGTCTCTACTGACGGGTCAGGCTCAACACCTTCAAACAGTTCCACTTCCATTCCGCCTTCCTTCAGGTAATTTACAGCCCTGTCAAGGAATCCCTGGCGTTTCATAGAACCGCCGCCCACAACGAGGATGGCCTTATGTCCATTCAGGTTCTTAAGCTCTTCCAAACATCCTTTTCCATGATATACATCTCTTGGTAATGTAAATCTGCTCATTGCTTCCACTCTCCTTTGCTTGTTTTGTTAATTCTTTATCAAAATAATACTCCTGTTAAGAAATTAACGCAATATATTACACAAATTTTATTGTATTTTATCCGGTACAATCGTATGCGCAATTTAGATGAAAAAATCGAGGTCTATCGGGAGAAAATAGAAGGGAGTAAGAGGGAAGATGAAGAAGTCAGAGGGAGTTCGGAGAAGTGATCTGAAAAGGATTCCGGGTGTGGGGGCGAATATGGAGCGTCACCTAAATAATATCGGGATCAATTGTGTTGAGGATCTGAAGGGGAAGGAACCGGAGGAATTGTATCGTCTGGACAGTATCAAGAAGGGATACCGGGACGACCCTTGTGTGCTGTATGTAATGGCGGAGAAGTAAAGGAATAAATGAGGAAATCGATCAGGTAAACCGCTTGTACCAGCGATTGGTTGACGAGAAGAAATATGAAGATTTGGAACGGTCGACGCAAAAGAGCCAAATGTATTTTAGGAAGTGTATTTTGTCGAAATATTTTGGTTGACAGAATATCACTTGTCCATTAAACTGGATTTAACAGAAAAAGATGAGAATTTCAGAGAGACTGTCATAGTCTTTAAACCGTCGTTTTTAGGCGGATTCTATTTTCTAAGAAGTCAATCCCAGGTTCAGGGAGATATCCATGACATAACAAGGAAAGTGAGAAATTTATTCAATATCATTGTTTATTCGGTCGCTTTTTGCTATAGTAGAATTAGAACAAAAAAGATATTGGTTCAAATCATCGTTCGCAGAATTTCTTAAGATAGTTTCTCTGTATCGAGTCTTAGATAAGGAGGAACTGCGCTTGAGGAAAAGGAAAAAGAAGAGAACCAGGACGAAAGATAAGACGGGAATAAAGAACAGGGAAAACACGAAGGATAAGAATAAAAATAAAAATGAAGCGTCCGCTATTCAGAAGCATGAAGATGCTGCGCTTAAGACCGCGATGAGGTATTTTGCGGAGGAGCTGCTTCCGTATTTGGGGATCAAGGGAGAGGTAAAAGGGTATGCGCCGACAGAAATCATACATCTGGAGTTAAAGCGTTTCTTGGAGGATTTCAATCTGATTATGGATGATGGTTCCTGGAAGCATTTTGAGTTCCAGAGTACGAATGATGGGACAGAAGACCTGCGCCGATTTCGGAGCTATGAGGCAGTGATGAGTCAGCATTATAGGGTGCCGATCACCACGTATGTGTTATATTCGGGGAACATTCGGAAGCCTATGACAGAATTGAAGGAAGGAGAGAATAGGTATCAGATTATCCCGATCATCATGAGGGATAAGAATGCGGATCGGCTCATCGAAGATCTTGAGCAGAAGGTGAAGGAAGGCGAGGACTTGAGCAGAAATGATCTGGTGCCGTTGTCTCTGTGTCTGCTGATGGGTGGGAAGATGGCGCTTGTGGACCGGGTGAAAGCAGCATTTGAAATTATCCGGAGGGTAAAGGGAGTTTGTGCGGAGGATGCAGCAAAGCTGGAGGCGGTGCTGTATGTGATGGCGGATAAGTTTCTGAAGCAGGAAGAGATGGAGAAGATAAAGGAGGAAATCAGCATGATGAAGTTGAGTCAGGTGTTGTTTGATATGGGTAAGGAAGAGGGAAAAAGTGAAGGAAGAAGTGAAGGAATAAATGAGGGAATCGATCAGGTAAACCGCTTGCACCAGCGATTGGTTGACGAGAAGAAATATGAAGATTTGGAACGGTCGACCAGAGATAAGGAATACCAGAGATCTTTATTTAAGAAGTATAGCATCCTATAGTCATAAAAATAGCCAGAATACCTTGCAAAATCAAGGAATCTGGCTATTTTTATACTTGATAATATTTGTTCAAAAATGTAATGAATTATCATCCTTCATTACA
>CANTDX010000032.1 GCA_947652615.1 uncultured Dorea sp.
TTTGGCGATGAATTTTTTTTAGCGATGGATGACGGTGGGTTATTCATCGCTTACGTTAATATGATGTTGAAATATCATGTTCGTACTTTTATTACCTCAAAATTGGAGGCGGTTGAATTTCCTGTCGGATTGTGTTACTATCTGTTTGGGACTACCAGGATGGTAGGCGGTTAGCCCTCTCCGGAGGGACTGTGACCCTCCGTTTACATAATCCGTCTCTGAGCGGAAATACTGAAAGGGAGGGAGACGCTTATGTTGACGTTAGAAGGACTTATTGCAGTTATCAGCCTTTGTGTTGGTTGCTTTAGCCTCGGATACGCCATGGGGCGTAACGATAATAATAAGACACAAAAATAACCGCCCAGGCCTCACAAGCTAAGCGGTTATTTTTTGTTTAAGCTGAACGGGCTAACCGTCTATCGGTAGCTCCTGTAGGACGTCTGTTGGAGCAGGCGTCCTTCTTTATCTAAAGAATACCATAAGCAGTTCAAAAGTTCAAGATTTTTCTTCTGTTGCCCAGGGCTGTCTTATTATCTCAAGTATGCGGAAGATTCAACGGAAGATGACCCGAAAATAATCGCAAAAGGTGTTGATGAGAATGGGGACGAATTTGAAAAGACCATACATATCAACGAGATAAATCCCAAGTCGGCGACTGTTGTTGAAATGCGTGCCTTGGAAGCGCATATGGGTGTGAAAAAGTTGGGAGGCTTTACTTCACTTCCGATGGAAGCCGGGGCTATGGGATTAAATGACAGGACGGATTTCATGGATATGTTCCAGAAGCAAATTGGCGACATGAAGCTGTTGCTCCAGAAAAAGACAGCGGCATATTACCAGTACAGTATGCAGGCGTATTGGGATTTCATCATCTGAAATCCAACCAATGTTTGCGGCATTATGTCCACCAGTGGATTTTAATGGATTCAAATGACCGACTTGGAAAGAAGATTTTCCATGTACTCTATGTTTGATTTCATTTTCAAAATTAATATATTGTAATGGGTCACCAGTTATAGGGCATTTATAGATTTCAAAATCGTTTGGTAATAGTCCTTGAGACTGAAGCATGTAAACCAGAGCAGAATCGGCTCCTTCAAAGGTGCAAACTTGTAGCACAAGGCAGGCTTCGACATCATTACAGTCACGTCGGAATGCAAATTGATAATTGTCAGGGTGAGATTCCCAACATTTTTCTCGGTTTGTTTGATGCGCACCGGTCTGCGCACGATCTGTCTGATATGCTTTTACCTTAATTTTTTGGGAAATAATCTTGCTGAATATTTCTGCTTTTGGATTTAATCGTTTGTCCTTAATTACTTTTCGAACTTTTGTACAACGGACAATCGCGGGTGTTATAAATATATCAATATTGTCTGCAACATGAAAAGGCTTAGCGTGGCGTTCGATGTAATCAATTGGAAGTTCAAAAGTATATATGCTATTCGAACAATAATCCTTTAGCATGTTTAGTTCCGTTTGATTCATTTCGGATATTTTGAGTAGTAGTTTTTCACAAATGGCAACACATTGTTCATATGTAGCATATCGAACATCATTTTGATTATGTAGAATATGAACCCATCTAACTTGGTACTTAGTGGAATCGGTTTCGGCAGTAGGATTAGTTAATTCAATAAAAAATGATGATCTTATAACGGCAGACTTAAAATATCTATAAAGTTTTTCAGGCAATTTTGCTTTTAGGATTTTTAAAGAACTTGTAATATTAGAATTAACATGATCTTCAATTGCCAGGCAATCCTCATTCAGAGAAAAACTTTTTGCAGAAGTGGCATTTTCTAGTATTTCTTTATAGGCCATTATGGACCCTCCTTAAATGTTATGTATATATACTATCATATGAAAAGGGAAATGTACATGTTTTGAATGGGATTATATTCTAAACAATTCATGAAAACTGTATTCGTTGAAACATAAACTGAAATATGCTATACTGATTTTTGACCGAAAAAAGCGAGAGGGGATAATAATATGGAAAAATTCTCAGCGAAGCATACATTTGAAGAAATAAGAAATTTTCTAGCAGGAAGGTTTATGGGAGCCACGAGAGATGAGTTTTTACTTGAAGAGATTGTAAAGCTTATATTTTGCAAATATGAATTAGGAAGTACAAATACAACAGATATAGAGGAAGTTGAATTATCCAAATTATATCGCGAAACTTTTAAAAATGTAATAAATGAATATTCGGATATCTATTCAGAACAAAATTGTGAAATTCAATTAGACCCAATTAGTATAGGATACATTGATAAAAAATTTAATCAAATTGATTTATTTGGTATGAAAAGAGATGTCATCGGGGACGCCTATGAAATATTTATAGGAGATTCAATAAAAGGACAGTCTGGTCAATTTTTCACACCTCAAAATGCGGCAGAGGCTTTGGTTAAGATGATTGCTCCAGAGAGAGAAAGCAAGGTTTTAGACTTGACTTGCGGGGCCGGTGGATTCTTAGTTGCAATAATTAGATATTGGAATGAAACACAAAAGGTGGATAAAAAAGATAATATTTATGGGATAGATAAAGATAATTATCTTATCCGTCTTGCCAAAATTCATTTAGCCTGTATGGGACAAAAGACAGAAAATATTATTTGTGCAGATAGTCTGTTATGGGATGAAGATATACTTGGGAAAAATGAGGAGGCTTTTGATATAATTCTTACAAATCCACCGTTTGGGGTAAATATTCAGGCTGGGTCATTAGAAACACTATCAAAGTTTGAAGTGGCTTATAAATATAAAAAAATAGGTAATTGCGAAACAAGTTTGTAATCTCAGTTCCAATACAGTAAAAGCCAGATATCAATGGATTTTAAAAGGGGAGATGTAAAAACAGGATTTTAGGGCATGAAAATAAAGCAGATGGAAATATCTGCTGGAGAACCCGTATAGAAAAATGAATCTATGCAATCAAGGGCTTTAAACTGCGGATATATTGATGCTTATGGATTTTATCCGCAACCATTACGGTAATCAGTTGGGCAATCCCGGCAAGCAGCAAGTCTGCGTGGAGCGTTTTCTCATTCTGTGTTTTTCGCCCGGCAACACAAAAGCTGTCCTTGAAATGGTTGATTGATTTTTCTACATTCACACGGATCTTATAGGTGGAATCCCACTCCTGTGTACCACGGACAGTTCCGGGATAGGCACGGAGGTTCTGCTCTGGATAGATGTAGATCATTCTTCCACAGGAAGAAGAAGTACATGGATGGTCACAATGGCATACACGTTTTGATTTCTTTGTGACACTGTTCCATTCCCATTTCATTTTGGGGCAGACGAATTTCATGGTTGGAAGGCCACAGCGCAAGTGTGACTTGCTTCCCTCACGCTTCATTGGAAGTGAAGTATCGTGGGGACAGCAGGGAATACCGTCTTCGTTGACGATATAATCAATCCCTTCGATTTTGAGTTTATTTTTTAGAGGAATATACGCTTTTTCAAAGGAAGTTTCCTGTAATAGGTATTTATAAATCTCAATGGAATCAAAAGCAGCATCTCCCAGAAAAGTTTTGGGGTTGATAAGCGGGTGTTTTTGAAAAAAGTCTTTTAAGGTCGGGATCAGTGCTTTGGAATCCGCAAGGCTCTTGTCCTCATCCGGAGAGTCGGATTTCTTTTCCATCATGATTTCGGGATGAGATTCGAGGAAGGTTTTGTTATAAAAGGAAATATCCCGGACGATGCCCAGTCCATTTGTGAGGATGCCGAATTTGTAGGCATAGCAAAAATGCCCATTGATGTACATTTGCTGAATAGCGGGATTCGCGGCAGCATGGGGTGGCATGGAACCATAGGCGGCTTTATAAGGGTCAAAGGAATCATCCAGAGAGTTTGCTTTTTTAAATGCTTTGAGCTGCCTGATGATACGGTTGGCATATTTGGGATTGTTTTCAGTCACCCAAGCTTCAATGCCAGAGGTATCAAAGAGCAGCATAGATGCTTTTTCTTTATTAATTCGTTGGCATATCGGTTCGGTCAGGGTAACAAGCCTGTCAAACATAGATTGTAAGTCCAATAAAAAGTCCTGTTTGAACCGGGTAAATTTAGATGCATCCGGGACGACGTCAAAGCCACAGAAATCCCGTAATTCCTGAGAGTATTTAAGAAAAACAATCAGGAGTGACGTTGTTGGAATTGAGAAAATAAGCTGTAATAACAGAGCCTTGATCATCGAATAAAGATGATATTTGCGAGGTCTGCCGGTGGCGGCGTGAAAATGGGAAACAAAAGACACCGGGACAATTTCATCAAGGTTAATGGTATTTTCGAGAAGTTCAAGGAACTTATATTTATCGTTATCAAATTTATTTTGGCAATCAGAAAAAATATCTGCCAAAGAAAGCTGTTTGTATGGTATCATATAGATGCAACTCCTTTCTTGGTGGATTGGTAGAGATAGTTTCTGGGCAATTCTATTTTACCATAAACCAGTGAGGAGTTGTTTTATTTTATAACAAAAAGAATCCAGTATTTATGTGGGTTCTGGCGTTTCGCAAACGCCTAATATAAAAAAAATAAGAAAGGAGAGATGGAAAAAACAGATGTGGTTAATGAAGCTGTTCCACCACAAGTTGTTTTTTTAGAGCAATGTATTAAACTCGTGAAGAAAAAAGGCCAAATAGGAATTGTTGTTCCAGAAAGCATGATTTCAAATAAAAAATATGCATATGTAGTAGAATTAATCTTTGAAAAATGCTATGTAAAATCAGTTATTGGTATGCCGGATGATTTGTTCAAGACATCTGGGAAAGGCGGAACTCACACAAAAACTTGTTTGTTAGTACTAGAAAAAAAAGCGGAAGCAGATATAAATGATTATAATATTTTTATGGCAGAAGCGAAGTGGTGTGGACATGATTCGAGGGGAAGAGAAATTCCTAATGATGATATACCAATAATTGTAAAAAAATACCTGGATTATATAAAAACCGGAAAAGTAGATAACAGTCATTTGAGTTTTCTAATCAAGCAGTCAGACATAACAAATAATGTGTTAGCGCCAAGGGCTTATGTTCATACTATGACAGAGAATACCTATGATTTTGAGGGAACACATACATTGGTTTCTATTGGTCAGTTAATTTCGGAAGGTGTTTTACAAGTGACAACTGGAAATGAAGTGGGAAAGTTGGCATATGGAACAGGCAACATTCCCTTTGTAAGAACATCTGATATTTCTAATTGGGAGATTAAGTCAGATCCGAAGCATCTACTTAGTGAGGAAATATATAATTCACTATCAGAAAAGCAGGATGTTCAAGAAGGCGATATTCTTATGGTTAAAGATGGCTCCTATTTAATTGGAACGTGTGCAATGATTACAAAGTATGATACCAAAATGATATACCAAAGCCATTTGTATAAGATACGTGTCGCTCAGAATAACAAATACAATCTGGATAAATATTATTTATTAGCTATACTATCATCGGATTATTTGAAGCAACAAATTATGGCAAATACATTCTCCCACGATATTATTAATTCTTTAGGCGATCGACTAAAGAATTTGATTATTCCAATCTCAACAGATTCAAGAAAAATTGAGAAAATTGCAAAAATGGTAAAGAAATCTATTGATGGAAGTATCAAGGCACGAGAGCTTGCCAAAAAAGTACGGAAAGAAATATTTGAGTAAAGCCATTTGTTGGGGATGGGGTTTATAGATAAAAGATATGGATATTTATTAGCGTACCGTCTCACTGGATTGTGTACCATAAATTGATATGATGCATCCTCAGAATGCCGCTGGATGCATTGGGGGAGAAAATGATGGCTTTTTTGGTTGCTTGTGGGCATGGTGAATAGAATAGTAATTTTTCAAAAGCAAAAAGGACATGATTTGAGAACAAGCTTGAATTCCGATATCGAATCATATATACTAAGAAAATAAAACTAATAAAGAAAGAGAAATACGGATGATGTCAGCAAAAGATAAGCAGAGAACGGCAATGAATTTCTTATTTACCCCGGAGGGATTTACTCCGGACATATCGTCGCTCGAATCAGAAGAGGAGCAGCAGGAAGCTGTAAAGTGGATAGCAGAAGGCGGATATGCCGCCCTCTATCAGTTTGGACTGGCGGGAAGACCCGCAGAACCTACACCTTCGGAAAGTTTTTTGTATCAGGTGGCGGATACATTTTTTAAACAGCTTACGGATCTGCCGGAGCTTGAACTGGTGCGCCAGAAAGCGAAGGTAACATTAGGAGAAGAGACGGCCGAGGAGCTTCTCTGGGCGGTTCCATTTGTGATCGGCGCCGAGTATATCTCGAAGAAGTGGCTTAAGAATGCATTCAAGAAGCTTCTGGCGATCTTCGCCAGAGAGATTGCGGCTTATGACGGCACGGTGGAGATGTATCTGACGGAGAAGAACCAGGAACTTCGGGTGCCGGAGAGAGTATTCTTCCATCTGGTAGAGAATCCTAAGGATGATTATCCGTTTGCGTTCCTGGCAACCTATGCGACGAAGGGAGCGGACGGGAAGGTGAAGCATGTTCCTCTGAAATATGCGCTGACAGAGTACAGTAACGACAGGGGGAAGCTGCTTTCTCTGCTGGCGTGCCTGAACCGTGCGGCAGAGGTGTCGGAGCTGATTGCCGGTTTTATGGACAGCGGAGAACTGTTTCATCCGTTGAAGCTGTCAGCGGATGAGGCATATACGATACTGAGGCAGGTAGAAGAGATCGAGAAGACCGGGATCCTGTGCCGGATTCCCAACTGGTGGAAGAAGAGAGCAGCGACAGTAACCATGGCTGTGAAGCTGGGCGACGAGAAGCCGTCCATGCTTGGTTTTGACGCGCTGGTATCCATGAAGCCGGAGTTGATGGTAGACGGCGTGGAGCTGACGGAAGAAGATGTGCAGGCACTTCTTGCACAGACGGAAGGACTTGCTCTCCTGAAGGGCAAATGGATCGAGGTAGATCATGCACGGTTAAAGCAGCTCTTGGAAGAGATGGAAGGACAGACGAGAGAAGTCACCCTGATGGACGCATTGAAGATGGAGATGGGGACGAAAAGGGGTGAAGAGGCGCCGGATGTAGGGCCGCTGATCACCAACGGGAAATGGCTGTCATCTCTCCTTGCGAATCTGCGCAAGCCGGAGAAGATCCGTAAGACAGCGGTTCCGGGGACAGTACAGGCAACGCTGCGTCCGTACCAGAGGAACGGGTATGCATGGCTGAGCTATATGGATCAGTTGGGATTTGGCGCATGTCTGGCAGATGATATGGGACTTGGCAAGACCCTGCAGGTGTTGACTTATTTGGAGAGATTACGGAAGCAGGAGAGGAATGCCCGGGTGCTGTTGGTGGTGCCGGCGTCTTTGCTGGGGAACTGGCAGAAGGAAGCAGAGAAATTCGTACCAGAGATGGATCTGTCCGTTCTCCATGGGGGAGGAGCTGCAACTCTTGGAAAGAAGGTTAAGGCAGAGCCGGTATTTTTGAATATCACAACCTATGGAATGGCGTCAAGGATCAAGGAACTGCGGGAGATTGAATGGTCCTGCATCATATTAGATGAAGCGCAGGCGATCAAGAATCCCGGTACGAAGCAGACCAAAGAGATTAAGCAGCTGAATGGGCGGATGAAGATTGCTATGACGGGTACGCCGATCGAGAATGATCTGACGAATCTCTGGTCATTATTTGATTTCCTGAATAAGGGGCTTATGGGTACGTCCATGGAGTTCAGGGAATTCTGCAGACGTCTTAAGGATAACCCGGAGGACTACGGGAAATTGAAGTCCATGGTAGCGCCGTTCATGCTGCGGAGACTTAAGACGGACAAGCGCATTATCAAGGATCTGCCGGAGAAGCTGGAGACCATTGACTATGCCGGTTTATCGAAGAAACAGGTGGTATTGTACCGGGAGGTCGTGGATGATATGGAGAAGCGTGTCGAGGATGCCGATGGTATTGAGCGGTGCGGGATTGTGCTGTCAACGATCGTGAAGCTGAAGCAGATCTGCAATCATCCGGACCAGTATTTGGGACAGAGTACATTTTCAGAGGAAGACAGCGGCAAATTCGCGATGCTCCGTGAGATCTGCGAAACCATCTACGAGAAGAGGGAGCGTGTACTGGTATTTACCCAGTTCAGGGAGATTATCGATCAGTTGGCAGCGTTCCTGCGGAAGATATTCCATGCGGACGGATATGTGCTCCATGGCGGTACGCCGGTGGCAAGCCGGGGACAGATTGTGGAGGCATTCCAGGGTGAGGCGTATGTTCCGTTTATCGTGTTGTCTGTTAAGGCAGGAGGGACAGGACTGAATCTGACGAAGGCGAACCATGTGATCCATTTCGACCGCTGGTGGAATCCGGCGGTGGAGAATCAGGCGACGGACCGTGCATTCCGCATCGGGCAGAAGAAGAATGTGATGGTGCACAAGCTGGTGTGCCAGAAGACTGTGGAGGAGAGGATTGACCGTATTATCGAATCGAAGAAGGAGCTGGCGGCGAATGTGATCGGTTCCGGCGGTGAGAGTTGGATCACAGAACTTGGAAATGACGAGCTGATGTCCCTGCTGAGGCTGGGGTAAGATCTGTTAATGAAGGAGATGTGTGCATATGAGCAGTAAATATTGGGCCGATATCCCGCAGTACAGTCAGCCGAACGCGTCAGAGCTGCGTCAGAAATCGGCGGCGAGCAGGAAGAAGGAGAAAGCAAAGGGCAAGATACTAGAGCCGGTCACCGCCAAAGGGAGAACAATCGTCAATGAGTGGTGGGGCAAGGCCTGGTGCGATAACCTGGAGAGTTATGCGGACTATGAGAGCCGCTTAGACCGCGGGAAGCGTTATATCCGTACCGGCGCGGTGATCGACCTTAAGATCCAGAAAGGGAAGATCCTTGCCAGGGTACAGGGAACGCGCAAGACGCCCTATAAAGTAGAGATCAGGATCAGCCCGCTGTCGGAGGAGAAGTGTCAGGCGATCATCCAGAGATGCGGCAGGAAATTAGAGAATCTGGAAGCGCTTCTTGCAGGTGATTTCCCGGAAGAGATGAAGGAATTGTTCCAGAGTAAGGAGGGTCTGTTCCCGTCTCCCAATGAGATCAGTTTTAACTGCAGCTGCCCGGACTGGGCGCTGTTGTGTAAGCATGTGGCTGCGGCTCTCTATGGAGTAGGTGTGCGTCTGGATGAGAATCCGCTGTTGTTCTTTGAACTCAGGGGAATCGAAGTGGGAAGGTTCATCGACGTGACTCTTGCGAACAGGGTGGAGGCAATGCTTGCCAATGCCGGGAATAAGACCGGAAGGATGTTGGATGAGAGAGAGATAGACGGGTTGTTTGGAGTGATCTGAGATTGATATAGAATAAGGGGGACGCGGTACAATCCGATGTACTGCGTCCCCCTTATCTTAGGTTACTCTACCGATAATCCTTCATATAATCACCGTGTGCCTCGATCAGTTCGTCGCACATGGCCTTAATATCCTTGATACTCAGCTCTGCGGCGGTATGCGGATCCATCATGGCCGCCTGGTAGATCTTCTTGCGATCCTTAGTTACAGCGGCTTCGATCGTTAGAAGCTGTGCGCTGATGTTAGCGGAATTCATTGCTGCCAATTGTGTCGGAAGCTTGCCTACGGTTGTCGGATGTACACCGGTTTTGTCGATGTAGCATGGTACCTCCACGCAGGCGTCCGCCGGAAGATTCGTGATATACCCGTTATTGATCACATTACCGCCGATCTTGTACGGCTGATCGGTTACGACAGCTTCCATGATGTAGGAGGCATATTCGCGGCTTCTCTCATGGGTGATCTTACCGTCATTCAGGATATCTTCTTTTTCTTTGTTCCATTTCTCGATCTGTTCGATACAGCGCCTTGGATATTCATCCAGAGGAATGTTGAATTCATCGATCAGCTCAGGATATCTGGATTTAATGTAGAATGGGTTATATTCTGCATTGTGCTCGCTGGACTCTGTACAGTAATATCCAAGATTGCGGATATATTCCAGACGGACCATATCGTTGTGCTTCTCGCCGGAGGTATTCTTCTCCTCCGCGCGTCTTCGGATCTCAGGATACAGGTCGTTGCCGTCCTTATCCCGGATATCCAGGAGCCATCCCATATGGTTGATTCCGGCGATCAGCTCCGTTCTGCCCTCAAGCTTATCCTCCATTCCCAATTCTTCGAGAAGAGTCTTCGAGCAGATCTGTACGCTGTGGCAGAGACCAACCGTACGAACCTTCGTAAACCGCTGTAAATACCCGGTCAGCATCGCCATCGGGTTAGAATAATTCAAGAATAAAGCATTTGGACACACTTCCTCGATATCCCTTGCGAATTCCTCAAGAACAGGGATTGTACGCAGGGCGCGCATGATTCCGCCGATTCCAAGAGTATCTGCGATAGTCTGTCTCAGGCCGTATTTCTTCGGAATCTCAAAATCAGCTATGGTACAAGGATCATAACCGCCTACCTGGATCGCGTTTACTACAAAATCCGCGTCCTTTAATGCAGCCTTGCGGTTCTCTACGCCCAGATAGGACTTGATACAGGCTCTATCCTGATTGACATTATGATTGATGGCGCTTAAGATGATCTGAGAATCTTCAAGACGCTGTGCATCAATATCATACAGTGCGATCTCGCTGCTGCATAACGCCGGGGAACACATACAATCCCCCAGTACGTTCCGTGCAAATACTGTGCTTCCTGCTCCCATAAATGTAATTTTAGCCATAATTCATTACCTCCTTAAGTATGGAAATTATCTAATTAGCCTTTTTGATGACAAATATCAGCGATGCAAAATCCATGCTCTTTCTCTTCAAAGTATCCCGGTCGATCGGGATTCCGGCATACATAAGCTCTGTCCCATATGCCTGATAGGTCTTTACCGGGTTCTTGTCCGATCTGATGCCATAAGCCGCTTCCAGTCTGGAATCCACAGGGGTGTCGGGCGTCGTATCGTAGCTGACCTCATACAGTGTATCCTCGCACAATCCCTGAAGCTTCAGGCGGCACCAGGAGCCATTCACTCTGTTCAGACATTGGTAATATCCGGCAATAGCAGTCTGCTTATCCTGAGAAACGACCATCCATGCGGTCTCATTCCCGGCAAACGGGCTTAACAGACGATAGAAATCACCATCCATCTGGATCAGTTCGCGGTATTCCTTCATGAATCGGATCTGCTCCTTTACCTGTGCAATCTCGCGTTCTTCCAACAGGTTCAGGTCCAGCTCATAGCCAAAGGTTCCGAAGTAAGCCACATTGGCACGGGTAGCCAGAGAAGTATCTCTGTGAAGCTGATGATTCGGAACGGCAGAAACATGAGAGCCCATGCTGACGATCGGGTATACCATGGAAGTGCCGTACTGGATCTTCGTTCTCTCATTGGCGTCGGTATCATCGCTTGTCCAGGTCTGCGGAGCAAAATACAGCATACCCGGGTCAAACCTGGCTCCGCCGCTTGCACAGGATTCAAACAGGATATCCGGGAACTCGGTGGTGAGACGCGTATACAGGTCATATACACCCAGCATATATCTGTGCATCACCATTCCCTGCTCAGAAGGAGCGGCGCCTCTGCTGTATGGTTCCGTCATATACCGGTTCATATCCCACTTGATATAGGAAATAGAAGATTCCCGGATCACCTTCGAGATCATCTCATGGATATAATCTACAACCTCTTTCCTCGAGAAATCAAGAACATGCTGGTGGCGCGCATGGCTTTCGAATCTATCCGGAACGCCGATCAGCCAGTCAGGATGAGCACGGTAAAGATCGCTGTCCTTGTTCACCATCTCAAGCTCTACCCACAGACCGAATTTCAATCCCAGTTCTTCCACCTTCCGGGACAATCCAGAGATCCCGTCAGGTAATTTATCAAGGTTCACATACCAGTCGCCCAGGCCCCTGTAATCATCGTTGCGCGCCCCAAACCATCCGTCGTCCAGAACGAACAGCTCTACGCCGACTTCCTTCGCTTTTCGGGCGATGTTCAGTATCTTTTCCTCGTTAAAGTCAAAATAAGTCGCCTCCCAGTTATTGAGAAGGATCGGACGCGCCAGATCTCTCCATTTGCCGCGCATCAGACGTGTACGATAGAGTCTGTGATATACCTGGCTCATCTTATTAAGGCCCTGGTCGCTGTATACCATTACCACTTCCGGCGTCTGGAAAGATTCGCCCTGCTTTAATTCCCAGGCAAATCCTTCGGGATTGATACCCATGAGGATCCTTGTCATATCGAAGGTAGTTACCTCGGCCTGTGCAAGGAAATTGCCGCTGTATACGAAGCTGAATCCATACACTTCTCCCTGGAATTCTGTCGTATCAGGACGCTTGAGGGCAAGGAACGGATTGAACTCTGCGCCGCAGCAGGTTCCGTTAAGGCCCTGGACTCCCTGAATGCCCGTCTCCAGCTTCTTAGTCTTAACATAACGCTCTCTTGACCATGCCCCGGAAAGATGCATCAGTTCGTAGTCCATATCGATGAATTCTACGCTGGCGCTTAACGCGCGTTCCAGAACGATCTTCTCAGACCCCTTCTGTAAGAAACGGGCGCTTCTGGTAATTACCGGATGATTCTCATAGATTGTATAAGAGAGTATAAGGTCCGTATTTGTAACCTGATCATGCAGAGTGATCTCCAGAGTAGAGGCTTCTTCGTCACTCTCAACGTAGGTTGCCGGAAGAGGTTCTAAGCTCTTCTTGCCTGCAAATACACTGTGTGCAGCGTAAATATAGTTCGAGATCCGGCTGCCGTTTTCCTGAAGAACGGTAAATGCAGGACTCCGATAGTCGCCTGTTCCGTATGAAGGGTATTCCTGTCTGGTATAATGCATGGACAGAAGACCTGGTTCCGGCACATTAATGGACATCTGGGAACGCATTCCCTCCTCATGCATGTAAGAGAAGTCTTCCCGGTCCTTCAGTGCTTTCCCGTAATACAGATTCTCTAATTGACCGTTTTCCATGATTCTGATCAGGTAACTTACATCCTTATTAGTCAAATGAAATATGTTTGTCTTTTCGTGAAATATGATTGCCATCTTATGCCTCCTGATTTTAATGTTGAAAATCCCCTTGTTATCGCGTATAATAGTATTATATGTCTGTATGCGCAAATGTCAATACGCATATATGTAAATAAAAAGGGGGCTGTTATATGGAATTTGAAGTAGGTTTTACTAATTCCGTACGATACAAATGCCTGGAAGATCTTCAGAGACGCGCTGTAGATCTTTACCTGAGCTATTGTGGTATGGAAGATGTGGAATGCGGTCACCATTTTGGCCCACATGTCCGCACAGAATATGTGATTCATCTGGTTACCAAGGGCAAAGGTACATTTCGTTGTGAGGATAGTCACTACGAACTGAGAGAGAACATGGCATTTCTGATCTATCCCGGTATGGACACGGAATATGAAGCTGATCTTGAATGCCCATGGTCTTATGCCTGGGTCGGGTTTAACGGCGGAAAAGCACATACATGTGTGACCAACGCCGGATTCATGCCCGAGAAACCGGTCATACCTATCCGCAATATGGACGTGCTCCTGAGCTGTATCCAGCATATGCTGGAAGCCCATCAGCTTACATATGCCAATGAATTGAAGCGGAGCAGCGAACTGATGCGTTTCTTCAGCACATTGTTAGAGGATTATTCCGAAGAGAATCCGTCTCCCGGCCGAAGTGGCTACGACTATCCTTGTGCCGTATACGTCGAACAGGCAATTGATTATATGCAGAAGAATTACGACCAGAAGATCAAGGTTAACGATCTGGCGGATTATATCGGAATCAACCGCAGTTATCTCACCAATTCCTTTCGGAAGATCATGAACATGTCTCCGCAGAAGTTTCTGATCACTCTCAGGCTTGACAAAGCTATATCATTGCTCAGGGAGACGGCTCTTCCGATCCATACGATCTCTGCACAGGTCGGGTATGATGACCCGCTTGCTTTCTCGAAGATGTTCAAGCAGAATTACGGTATCAGTCCGACAAGCTTCCGGGAAGCGCCGGAGAAACTGATCAAGTATGAGAACAAGAACGAGTATATGAGATCTCTGTCTATTTAAAATTCAGGGGTAGTCTTTAAAAGGCTACCCCGTTATTTTGCGCTGGTATACGAAAAACGATCGAAACATGTTTTTCGTTATTTATTCATTTTATATCGTAGTTTTTATAATTTTCCGCCGCTTGTAGCGATACCTTCGATAAACTGTTTCTGGAAGATAACGTAGATCACGATCATCGGAATACATGCGATCAGTGATGCAGCCATCAGTTCCGGGAACTTGGATACATACTGTCCCTGCATCTTTGCCAGAGCAGAAGAGAGAACCAGCATATCTTTGTCTGTGTTAACGATCATTGGCCACATCAGGTCTTTGAATGCGAACACTGCGGTGAAGATACCAAGTGCTACCATACTGGACCTTGTCAGCGGAGCCATGATGTAGAGGAAGGTCTGGCCGATATTACAGCCATCCAGCCTCGCAGCTTCCTCCAGATCGTTCGGAAGTCCCATATAACCCTGACGAAGAAGGAAGGTACCAAAAGCGGTAACCATACCCGGGAATACCAGAGCGAAGATCGTATTCAACATTCCGACTTTACTGATCATTAAGTACTGAGGAATGATGAAGATCTGTGCCGGTACCATCATCTGGAACAGAACCAGTGAGAAACAGGCGTCTCTTCCTTTGAAATGAAGACGTCCAAAAGCATAACCTGCCATTGTTGCTGTCAATACCGCACATACTACACGGAAGAAGATCAGAAGCAGCGTGTTCTTATACAGCATCAGGAAATTCATGTTCTGCATTACGGCAGTGAAGGAATCCTTTCTCCATACTGTAGGGAAGATTACAAAAGGGTCAACCGATGTTGCTTCTGTTACTGACTTGAACGCGGTAAGGATCATCCAGATAAAAGGAATCAGCATCGTGATCGATACAAGGATCAATACAATATGTATAACGGCAGTAACGATTTTTCTATTTCTTTCCATACTATCCATTCTGATTGCCCTCCTTTAGTTGTAGAATACCCATTTCTTCTGGCCGATCATCTGGAATACCGTAACGATCATGGTGATGATAAGCAGGAGAACTACGATAGTTGAACCGTAACCCATGTTCTTGTTGATGAACGCGTACTTATAGAATAAGTAAACTAAGGACTGTGTCTTGTCCAGAGCCGGGTTTGATTTGTCCATTACCATGTACATCAGGTCGAATACCTGAAGGGCGCCGATTACACGTGTTACCAATACGAAGAAGATCGTAGGGGACAAGAGCGGAATCGTGATGTGGAAGAAGCTCTTGATACCGGTCGCGCCGTCGATGGATGCCGCCTCATAATAGTCTCCCGGAATCTCCTGAAGACCGGATAAGAACAGTACCATGTTGTATCCAAGAATGGACCATACACCGATTACTGCAACGGCGAAAACAGCGATCTTAGGATCGGATACCCATTTCACATGTACGTGGAATACGTTGTTGATCAGACCGAAATCTGAGTTGAATAACCATCTCCAAACCATGGCAACTGCCGCAGGAGCCGCAACCATAGGAAGGAAGATAATCGTTCTGTATACGGAACGTCCCTTCATCTTTCTGTTCAGCAGAACTGCCAGAACAAGGGCGATCGCGATGGAAAACGGAACTTCAACAACTGCATATTTCAATGTGTTGATCAGAGACTGCCATACTTCAGAGTCTCCGAAAACCTTAGAATAATTTTCAAAACCTACGAAAATATTTCCCTTTCCGAAATCACCGGTCTTAAAAAAGCTCTGATAGATTGTCTGGAAAATAGGGATGATATTCAATATGATCAAACCGATGACTGTTGGAAGAATAAACAGCCAACCCCAAAGAAACTCACTCTTTTCCCTGCCTGTTTTTGCAGGTTTTCCGCTATTAGTCATTTGACTCACTCCTTTTTTTATACGGGCAGATGCGAAGATCTGCCCGCGGTGTCTGTGTCATAATATTTTAGAAAAGCTATCAATGACAGTTTTGGATGCTATTGCATCAATATCCCCCAATATATGTGACTATTCCTCTGCTAATTTCTCATTCATCTGGTCAGCCATCTCCTTGCAGGCGTCAGCCATACTCTTGTTGCCTGTGTAGACTTCCTTCAGAATCTCATTGTCTTCATTCTCCCATGTTACTGTAGACTTGGAGTATGGACGGATTACCATGTCGTCCATCATGTTCAGGTATGCTTCCAGATTGAAGTCTGCGGAATCAGCCCATGCATCAGATGTTCCTGTGTATGCGGACATCGTAACGCCAAGCTCTGCCTGCTTCTTCTGAGCTGCCTCTGAACCTAAGTACTCGATCAGCTTCCATGCGTTCTCTGTGTTGCTTCCGCTTGCAGATGCAGCCCATCCAAGACCGTTGTAGATGGAAACTCTTCTGTCTGTTGTAGCACTCTTAGGAAGCTCTACACAATCACAGTTCTCTGCAGTATATTCGTTGTCTCTGTAAGCTGCCAGCATCCAGGATCCCTGAAGAACCATTGCAACCTTGCCTGACTGGAAGAGTACGTCTTCACCGTTCTCAGACATTGTCTCCATTGAAGGCATAACTCCTGCTTTGATGAATTCTTCAACCTGCTCCATAGCTTCGATCGTCTTAGGATCATCCCATCCGGACTCTGTCTTGTCGTCGTTGATAACGAATCCGCCGTTATCATAGATCATGTTGTAGTAACCAGCCTGGTTGTTGTCATTCCTGAGTGCAAGTCCGTACTGGCTTCCGTCATCCTTCGTCAGCTTCTTAGCTGCTTCGAACATGTCGTCCCAGGTCCAGTCTGCAGTCGGATATTCCATCTCTGCCTCGTCGAACATGGTCTTGTTGTACCACAGAGCGATCGTATCTACGTCCTTAGGTACTGCATAATACTTATCTTCGTGTGTGTAAAGTCCCCAGATATCTTCTGGATAATTCGCAGGATCGATAACATCGCTCTCAGCGATCTTATCTGTTAAGTCAAGAAGCATGTCGTTGGACATATATCTTTCACTTTCGTTGGAGTGCATCCAGAATACATCCGGAAGGGAACCGCCCTGTGCGCCTGCTTCCAACATCGTCCAATACTCGTCCCACTTAACAACAGTAAGTTTTGTCTTGATTCCGGTCTCTTCTGTAAAATCTGCAAGGATCTCATTGATACCAGGCTCCTGGTTCGTATCCCAAATAGATATAGAAAGCTCGCCGCCCTCAGAACTGCCAGAGTCTCCGTCTCCGCCTGAGCTGCCGGAGTCTCCGCTCCCGCCTCCGCACGCTGCTGTAGAAAGTACCATTGCTCCAGCCAAACATAATGCTGTTAACTTCTTTAACTTCATAATTTCTCCTCCTTTAAATTGGTTTCGTCAATTTGACATGTTTTTTACCAGCGCTGTCATGCTATTTATTATATATGTACATGGAATAATGTTAAATGGTATCATGTTTTGAATATATGGAAAAATGTTATTTATTTGTATGGTTTTGTTATTTTTTTAACCTTTTTTGGGGATAATATACGAATTGCGCACAAAAGAATCAATGAAAATATAAGAAAACATATTGCACTTTGTATGTTTCTTTCGACATTTTCTGTCTTTCATCCAACATTATTCTATTTAGCCCGAACATTTTTCCATGTTTCGACAATATATTTATCTATTCGCAATACGCTCCATTTTCCTTTACAAGGCAGCGCCTTCAATGCTACAATAGCTTTCAGTGATATTTATACATAAGGAGGAGTAGCTTTATGAATTTGCTGAACCAAGATAATATTGTCCACGAATTTCTGAATAATGTCGGGGATATTGTGATTGCTAACATTCTGTTTATCTTCTGTTCCATCCCCTTAGTTACCATCGGTCCGTCCCTGACAGCCCTCTATCACTGTTCGTTAAGGTCTGTGAAGGGGAACAGCTACGGGACGGTCAAGACCTTTTTCCGTGCGTTCAAAGAGAATTTTGTCCAGTCGCTCGTGATCTGGCTTGGAATTGCGGCGGCAGGTTTTATCCTGATCACCAACATCCGTTTCCTGGGGACAGAGACAGGGCAGACGGGGCATATGCTTATGATATTATCAGAAGGGCTTCTGGTGCTCCTGGTGATCTTCGTGCTGTATGTGTTCCCTGTGATCGCGGCATTTACCAGCAGTACCGCGGGACAGATCAAGAATGCGGTGATCTTCGCGTTCATGCGCTTCCCATATACGGTACTGATCGTGATCATCTCGGTATTTCCGATGTATATGACTTATCAGGATTATAAACTAATGCCGCTTTGGGCCTGCTGTTGGTTCTTCTTTGGATTCGGGCTTACGGCTTACCTGAATTCACTGATGCTGTACAGGCTGTTCAGGCCTTATCTTGAGAAGGAGGAAGACCGCAGCCAGGAAGAGGCTTGTATAACGGATGAGAAGGAGGAATAGATGCACTACACGAATATCCGCCAAGGAACGTTCATAGACCGCCCCAACCGGTTTATCGCACACATTAATATAGAAGGAAGCACCGAGACGGTCCATGTTAAGAATACCGGGCGCTGCGCGGAATTACTGACCCCGGGCGCGGCAGTGTATGTCCAGGAATCGGACAAACCGGACCGGAAGACGAAGTGGGATCTGATTGCGGTTAAGAAGGGCAGCCGCATGGTGAATATGGATTCCCAGATTCCCAATCATCTGGTGAAGGAGTGGTTAGAAGAGGGGAACCTTTTTAAAGAGATAACCCGGATACGCCCGGAATACACTTACGGCAGTTCCAGATTTGACCTGTATGTGGAAGCGGACGGCAAGAAGATCTTCATAGAGGTGAAGGGTGTTACTCTTGAGGAGGACGGGGTGGTGCGATTCCCCGATGCGCCGAGTGACCGAGCGGTAAAGCACGTGGAGGAGCTTAAGGAGGCCGTGAAGGAAGGCTATGAGGCATATGTGTTCTTCGTGGTGCAGATGAGAGGCGTCCGGTATTTTACGCCGAACATGGACACGCATCCGGCGTTTGGCGAGGCACTTAAGGATGCGGCGGGGGCCGGCGTCCATATCCTTTCGTATGACTGTGACGTAAGGAAGGATGAGATCCATATTGCGGATGAGGTGCCGGTTGTATTCGATCAATTCGATCAATCCGATCAGCGGGCGGACAACGCGGCATGTGCAAAGGAAGCTGTTAAGCGCCCCGATTCGGATCTTGCAGATCTTGCGGAACCTGTCGTAGCCTGGTATCGGGAGCACAAGAGGGATCTTCCGTGGCGCTGGAATCCGGACGCCTATCGGGTCTGGGTGTCGGAGATCATGCTGCAGCAGACCAGGGTAGAGGCAGTGAAGCCGTATTATGAGCGTTTCTTAAGAGAGCTGCCTACGGTAAAGGAACTGGCAGAGGCGCAGGAAGATACGCTGCTCAAATTATGGGAAGGTCTGGGATACTATAACCGCGTGCGGAATATGCAGAAGGCGGCGCAGCAGATCATGACTGACTACCATGGAGAGTTCCCGGATACCTATGAGGAGATCCGTTTGCTGAAGGGTATCGGCAATTATACGGCGGGCGCGATCAGCGCGTTTGCCTACGGGATACCCAAGCCTGCGGTGGACGGCAATGTATTGCGGGTCATATCCAGGATCACGGGGAGCCGTGAGGATATCGGGAAGCAGAGCGTGCGTAAGAAGATAGAGGAACTGTTAGAGCCGGTGATTCCGCGGGATGCGGCCGGTGATTTCAATCAGGGATTGATCGAGCTGGGAGCTCTTGTCTGTGTACCCAACGGGGAGCCTAAGTGCGGCGAATGCCCGGCTGCTGTTTTTTGCGCGGCAAGGGAGCAGGGAGCGACAGCAGAGATTCCGGTGAAGAGCAAGAGCAAGGCGAGGAGGATAGAAGATCGGACCGTATTCGTATTCAGGGACGGGAGAAAGCTTGCGATCCGCAAGCGTCCGTCTAAGGGGCTGCTTGCAGGCCTGTATGAGTTCCCGGGTGTATCCGGGCATCTGTCTCTTAATGAAGCAGCGGCTTACAGTAAGAAGATCGGCCTGATGCCGGTCAGAATCAAGGCGCTGGGGGAGGCAAAGCACATTTTCAGCCATATCGAGTGGCATATGGTTGGATATGAGATCCTTGTGGATGAGTTGGAGAGAACGAATGAGAAGGGATTCCTGTTCATTTCCCCGGAGGAGATAGAGAAGGAATATCCGATCCCATCGGCATATGAATCCTATACAAGATATGCAGGGATCAGAGAATAGCTTACAGATGAAAAACAGGGATGCCGTGATACAGTAATTGCTTCGCGGCATCCCTGATATGTAACCATATGGCAATGGTTACAGTCTCTCGTTGTTCTCTTTCATGAACTTGTATTCGGCGACAGATCTGTCAAAGCCTTCGATATGTGTATAGAACCACTTGATTACGTTCTCCTGGACCTTCTCTACGAAAGCATTGGACGGACCTTCTTCTTCTACCAGCATCTCTTCAAGCTCTTTGATGGTGTTCTTGAAGGCTTCATGCTGAGCCTTGTGCTGCTCGTATCCCGGATAGTCGATATCCTTCTGAAGCTGCTCTTCCGCGGAGAAATGGAAATCCGTATAATCTGCAAGATAGTCCATCATCTTGATCGCGGCGGTCTTCTCATTGCTCTGCTCGCAGCTGTCTAACAGCTTGTTGATACGGTCGATCAGCTCCTTGTGGTGAGAATCAATCATCTCGTTGCCTGTTACCAGGTTGTCACTAAATTCTGCATACATTGTCTGCATCCTCCTCTTATGATAAATATTTTAAATTGGCTGATGTGAAAGCTTGGGTGCCTTCTTTGCCTGAGCGGCATATACAAATGGATAGATCACACATGCCAGAGCAAATGCTGCGATCACGTCTGTCACGGAATGCTGTTTCAGGAACATGGTGGACAGAATGATAAAGACCGCCAGCAGATAAGAGGCATACTGGATCTTCCGGTGTTTCTTCAAGGCCTCGCTGTGCCAGATGGCAATACAGACTCCGATAGAGTTGAATACGTGGATGCTCGGCAGCACGTTCGTGGGCGTATCGGTTCTGTAAATATGTCTTACCAGGTCTACGAATACATTCTCCCGTTCAAATGTAACCGGACGCAGGTTCAACCCGTTGGGGAAAACCGTGCACAAGAGCAGGAAGAACGTCATCCCGGCGATCAGGAACGCACTCAAGCGGTAAAAGCCCCTCTTGTCGGTGAAGAAAAAATATCCGGCCGCTGCGGCGACAAATACGAACCACAGCAGATAAGGTACGATGAAATATTCGACAAAGGGGATATAGTCGTCAATCGGGGAATGAATCAGAAAATAATGGACATCCGTCCGTCTTTCCAGATAAACAAACCATGGCATATAGATCAGGCCATACAGTAATACCCATGCATGGCGGTAGTCTCTGATAAATTTCTTAACCCTCTCGATGGCTTTCATAATAATTACCCCTTTATAAGCCTGAAAATCAATGTATAATACAGCATATTCGCAATTCCGTATAAATTATAACATGAAAAAAAAGAATCAACAACAATGTTCACCGTTTGTTAATAATTTTCATGCCGTCTTTCGAATATCTGCATATCAAAATGCTGTCTTCCTCTTTCTAGCATATCCGGAGTATTGAGTGTCCATACAGCAACCGGCACATGTAATATATGTTTAAGTATCCATACATTTACAATCGGAAGGTCATTTAAGCCGTATGAGATAAAATCAGGCCTCCCCAGGAAATTTGAGAATAGATGCTTGACCATAAAACGGAGGATCCAGGCTTCCTTATGGTCTTCATGCGTCAGATCAGACGAGAGCTGACCCCTCAAAATATGCGGCGCATGGAGGCGGAACCACCGGATACCCATGGTATTAAAGGACTGGATCAGGAAAGGACCCTGATAACGGCGAAGCTGTGCCAGTGTCTCCCGGCAGATCTGTTCGGAGGAATCAGGGATCTTAAGCTCGATCAACAGCGGAACCTTGCCGTCTACCAGTGATAATACGTCATGAAAGGAGGGAATGAGCTCCGAGGTGCCGTTAAGGCGGCAGGCCTTTAATTCCTCGAAGGTCATCTCTTCTATGGTATCCGGCTGTCCGCAGATACGTTCCAGTGTATCGTCGTGGAAGACTGCGAGCTGTCCGTCCCTGGTCAGGTGCAGATCGATCTCTATGCCGTAGCCTTTCTCTATGGCGGCGCGGAATGCAGCCATTGAATTCTCCGGTATGCCCCGTTCGATACAATGATAGCCCCGGTGGGCGAACATGGTCTGCCGGTAGATGTGCATCTCCTTCCTCATGGAGAACCGGGGAAGGATTGCGAATACATATAATATAACGATGGTTAGGAACAAGGTAAGTATAAGGATCATCTTGCTGTACCTCTTTCTTTTGGATAATTACGGGAGACTTAGGCGGACATCTACGGCATGGCGATGACGTGCAATTTCTCCGGTTCCAGGGACAGGGTAAGCTTCGCCTGTTTATAGATGGGTTCCCCGTCTGTGTGGATGGGAAGGGGAACAGCGCTTTTGAATTCCGCCTTTCTGCAGGTGTAGGTATAGACGCCTTTAAACCGCGTGTGCCATCCCTTATAAGCAGTCGGCAGCAGGGTAAGGATCTTGAGCTTAGACAGGTTGGAGATAACGATGATGTCCAGGAGTCCGTCGCAGCAGTCTGCGTCCGGACAGAACTTGAACCCTCCCCCTTCGTATTTGAAATTCATGGCAGTCGCGAAATATGCCCTGTCAAAGCTTATCCTGCGGCCGTCATCCAAGGTCACAGTGATCCGGCAGGGGGTAAGCGTAAGGATCTGGCGAAGCGCGATCCCCACATAGGTAAGCTTCCCAAGGCGGAGCTTGTTGAGCAGAACCTTCATGCGCGAGATCATAGCCTCATGGCAGATACCGGCGTCGAAGCCCATTCCTGAGCTTACGGCAAAGCGCCGCTTCTTAACACTATTCTCATTATTATATGTAAGAATACCGATATTGACAGACAGGTAACGGGACGGCCGGAGGATGTTGTCAAGAGCCGCCAGCGGATCAGTGGGCAGGCGGAGGCTGCGTGCGAAATCATTGCTTGACCCTGTGGGAATGTATCCGAGCGTGATCTTAGACAGGTCTGCGATGCCGTTGACTGCTTCGTTGACCGTTCCGTCCCCGCCAAGTACGATAATGGTATGTGCCTGGCCGTCGGAAGTGATTTCGCGGACGAGTTTAACAGCATGGCGCTGATATTTCGTGAAAAATACGCGGTATCGGATATTGCGTTCGTTTAAAACGGGTTCTACGGTGTTCCATATCCGCGATCCCATCCCGGAACGGGAATTGGGATTGACAATAAAAATATACATAGAGCCTCCTTATAGATAATATCTATAAATAGAAAAGTTATATTATAATTAGTGATTGGATTTATTTGCAGGACAGAGTTATAATACAGTTACAAGATATTATTGTTAAATGGTTTCACTACCATATTCCCTTCTAGAAATCCTTTGAGTCCGCTTGCTCGAAGGATTTTCGCATTAGCGCTCCTTGGAACCGCCGGCGGCTGTTCCAAGGAGCTGCCATTAAAAACACCCATCCAAATAGATCTCCAAAGAACGCCGCATATTTCCTTCAAAGTCAGCCTCGCCGTTCTTCAGGCACCATTCGAAGACATTACCGATCACGATCATGCGGATATCCGTTGTGATGTCCTCAAGGTCGGCGGACAAGGATACGATACCGGCATCAATTGCTTTCCTGAGATAATCAGCTACAGTAACGATGGGATAGGGGCGTTCTGTACGGGTCAGCGGATTCAGCGATTGGTTCTTGGGGGTATAATAGTTTGCCATGAATTCAACCCCAAGCTTCTGGCAATAATGTACATAATTCAGGTATACATAGATGATGGCCTGCTTCGCTTCCTTTGGATTCTTCGGCATGTCCAGAAGATCGGGATTGATGTTGGGCTGCTCTTCTATGTAGTAAGAGAGAAGATCGTCCTTGGTCTTAAAATGGTGATAAAAGCTCCCGTTAGAGACGCCGGCTTCTTCGCAGATATTCTTGATGGAGAGCTGCTCGTAGCCCTTTTTCTGCAGGATGCTCTTGGCGGCGCGGAAGATCTTTCCTTTTGTTTCCTGAGATTTTAATTGCTGCTTGGATAATTCCTGTGTTTCCTGATTCATTATGATAAAACTCCTTGAGTGATTTTGTCCAAAGACGATTATAGCATAGCGGCCTTTGATTTTCAATAAACAGAGTGAACTCGGTATTAAGTATTCCATTGCACAATCCATGGAATTCCGATATAATAAGAACCGGAATGTTTTTAGCATAGAAAGGAATATTTTATGGACATTAATCAGAAGATCACAGAAGAACTTGGTGTGAAGAAGTGGCAGGTGGATGCGGCGGTCAAGCTGATCGACGAGGGCAATACCATACCGTTTATCGCTCGATATAGAAAAGAAGCAACGGGAACCCTGGATGACGAGCAGCTTCGTAAGCTGCATGAGAGACTGACGTACCTGCGCAATCTGGAGGACAAGAAGGAGCAGGTACTGACCAGTATAGAGGAACAGGGGAAGCTTACGGAAGAACTTAAGAAGCAGATTCTTGCGGCGGAGACGCTGGTTGTGGTAGAAGACCTGTACCGTCCATATCGGCCGAAGAGGAGGACCAGGGCGACCATTGCGAAGGAGAAGGGATTAGAACCATTGGCAGCGGTTATCATGCTGCAGAAGACGAAGCAGCCGGTAGAAGAACTGGCGGCAGAATATTTGAATCCGGAGAAAGAGGTCAATACAGTAGAAGATGCGATCGCAGGGGCGAAGGATATCATCGCAGAGAGCATATCCGACGAAGCGGATTACCGTAGCTGGATCAGGAAGATCACGGCGCAGAAAGGGCGCGTCATCTCGGCTGCGAAGGATGAGAAGGCAGAGTCCGTATACGAGATGTATTATGATTTTGAAGAACCGGTGAACCGTCTTGCGGGACACAGGGTTCTGGCGCTCAACCGAGGGGAGAAGGAGAAGTTCCTGACGGTCAAGATCGAGGCGCCGGAAGAAGATATCATCCGTTATCTGGAGAAGAAGACGCTCCATGGCGATAACCCGTATACGACACCGATATTGAAGGCTGTGGCGGAAGACAGCTACAAGCGTCTGATCGCGCCGGCAATCGAGAGGGAGATCCGCAATGACCTGACGGAGAAGGCGGAGGACGGAGCCATCGAGGTATTCAAGAAGAACCTGGAGCAGCTTCTGATGCAGCCTCCGATCGTGGGACAGACGGTCCTTGGATGGGACCCGGCGTTCCGTACAGGATGTAAGCTGGCGGTTGTCGATCCCACCGGCAAGGTGATCGGAACGACGGTCATCTACCCGACGGCGCCGACTACGCCGCAGAAGATTAAGGCTTCGAAGGACGTGCTTAAGAAGATTATCGCGAAGTATAATATCACGCTGATTTCCGTGGGGAATGGTACGGCATCCCGGGAGTCGGAGATGTTTATCGTAGAACTGCTTAAGGAGATTCCCCAGAAGGTGCAGTATGTGATCGTCAATGAAGCGGGCGCTTCCGTGTATTCGGCGAGCAAGCTGGCATCAGAGGAATTCCCGAAGTTTGATGTAGGACAGCGAAGTGCGACCTCTATCGCCAGGCGTCTCCAGGATCCGCTGGCAGAGCTTGTTAAGATCGACCCGAAGTCCATCGGAGTAGGACAGTATCAGCATGATATGAATCAGAAGAAATTAAGCGGGGCATTGTCAGGAGTCGTTGAGGACTGCGTGAACCGGGTCGGTGTGGACCTCAATACTGCGTCGGCGCCGCTGCTTTCCTATATATCCGGTATCTCAGGGACGATCGCGAAGAATATCGTGGCATACCGTGAAGAGAACGGTAGATTCGTGAGCCGCAAGCAGCTTCTCAAGGTCGCCAAGCTTGGCCCCAAGGCCTTCGAGCAGTGCGCCGGATTCATGCGGATCCAGGGCGGGGATAATCCGTTAGACGGGACGAGCGTGCATCCGGAGACCTATGAGGCGGCAGAGAAGCTTCTTAAGAAGCAGGGCTTCTCCGTGGAAGATCTAAGCGGCGGGAAACTTGTGGGATTGTCTCTTACGGTCAAGGATTATAAGAAGCTGGCAGAAGAGCTGGGAATCGGTGAGATTACTTTGAGGGATATCGTCAAAGAGCTGGAGAAGCCGGCAAGAGATCCGCGTGATGAGATGCCCAAGCCAATCCTGCGTACGGATGTGCTGGAGATGAAGGACCTGACAGAAGGCATGCTTCTGAAAGGTACGGTGAGAAATGTGATTGACTTCGGGGTATTCGTGGATATCGGAGTTCACCAGGACGGACTGGTACATATCTCAGAGATCACGGATAAGAAATTCATCAAGCATCCGCTGGAAGTCGTGAGTGTGGGCGACATCGTCGATGTCAAGGTATTGAGCGTGGATATGAAGAAGAAGCGTATTGCGCTTACTATGAAAGGAATCTCATAGAGAAATGAAGAAAAAATGGAAGAAGAGTATGGAGACATTGGTATGTGTTCTGCTTGGGAACGCCGTTCTGGCATTTACCGTTGCGGCGTTTCTTGTGCCGCAGGGGATCATCATGGGCGGCGCGACGGGGATCGGTCTTACGATCGGACATTTTATTGCATTAGACCTGTCAGCCATTATATTTGTGGTAAATATTATTCTGTTCGTGTTGGGTACGGTCGTATTGGGCAAAAAATTCGCATTGACGACATTGATCAGCACATTTGTGTATCCGGTCTTTCTGTCGGTCATGCGGAGTATCCCGGGGATTACGGAACTTACGGATAACATCATGCTTGCGGCACTGTACGGCGGCGCTCTGTTGGGACTGGGGATCGGCCTGGTGGTGCGTGTAGGTGCGTCTACAGGCGGAACGGATATCCTCGCGCTGGTGCTGCACAAATGGTTCCATATATCGCTGGCAGTATTCGTATATATCGTAGACTTTACTGTACTGCTGTGCCAGGCCTTATTCTCCAACTCCGAACAGATCATGTATGGTATCCTGGTATTGATCGTCTCTACGGCGGCGCTGAACAGGGTAATGCTGATGGGGCAGTCGCAGATCCAGTTATTTATCGTAACCGAGAAGTACGAGGAAGTGAAGGAGAAGGTATTGACTGAGATCGACGCCGGGGTTACCATGGTCCATATCGAGACCGGGTACGGCGCGAAGCAGCAAAAAGGCGTGCTGTGTGTGATACCGAACCGAAAGCTGTATTCTGTTAACCAGATGGTCCAGATGATCGATCCCCAGGCATTTATCACGATTACGCAGATCAATGAGGTGCGGGGGAGAGGATTTACGATAGAGAGAGGACAGTAGCGTATAAAGCAAAATAATAGACTCATGAGTAGGTAACTTATGAGTCTATTATTTTTTTACGAGGTATTTGGCTCAGATTATAGAGAATCCTTCCCGTCCCACACGATAGATTTATATCTGCCCGGATCGGTATCTCCTTCTGTAGAGAACAATAATACCCTGGAATTTTCGTTAAGCTTCAACTGGTCGCGCAGTTCCTTATACTCTTCATTCTTCATCAGATTATAGAGCAGTCCCATGGTCACCGCGCCGGATTCGCCGGCAGTCACCGGAGTATCCCCCTTCATCGGAGCAGCCAGAAGACGCATTCCCTTTGCCGTTACCCAGTCAGGGCAGGAGACGAAGGTATCTACGTGGTTGCGCAGGATATCCCAGGAAATGGTACTTGGTTCTCCGCATGCCAGACCGTTCATCAGTGTCAGCATATCCCCGTCCACAATATGAGGTTTACCGTCGCATGCAACCGCGCTCTTATAGAGGCATGCGGCAACGTCAGCTTCTACGATAACGACCGTAGGCTCGTTACCGGCATATCGGTTTGCAAAATATCCCTGTACGGCTCCGGCGAGAGATCCCACGCCTGCCTGAATGAAGATATGTGTCGGGCGGTCGCAGCCGTATTCGCCCAACTGTTCGTCTGCCTCATAAGCCATGGTCCCGTATCCCTGCATGATCCAGGTCGGAATCTCCTCATAGCCTTCCCAGGCAGTATCCTGGATGATCACTCCGTTTGGAGTCTCGTCTGCCTCGGCGGCAGCCTTGCGGACACAGTCGTCATAGTTCAGATTCTCGATGGTTGCTTTGGCATTTTCATTCAATATATGGTTCAGGCGGGTCTGTGTGGTTCCAATAGGCATGTAGATGACACATTTCTGGTTTAATTTGTTCGCAGCCCACGCAACCCCGCGGCCGTGATTGCCGTCGGTGGCGGTGAAGAAGGTTGCCTGTCCGAATTCTTCTCTGAGCTTATCGGAGGTCAGAACGGAGTAAGGGACTTCGCTGACATCGCGGCCTAATTTCTGTGCGATATACTTGGCGATCGCGTAAGAACCTCCTAATACCTTGAATGCATTCAGATCGAAGCGGTAAGATTCGTCCTTGATGAATATGTTCCCAAGTCCCAGATGTTTAGCCATTTGATCCAGCTTCACAAGAGGTGTCTTGGTGTACTGCGGGAAGCTTTCGTGAAAAGCACGAACCTTTTTAGATTCTTCGGGGGACAGATATTTGAGGTTCTGATCCTCTGTTTTCGGAAGTGAGTTTTTGATCCATTTGATTTGATTCATGTTGTTCTCCTTTCTTTTGTATCCTGCCGGGATAGAATATATACGATATTCAGTGTAAAAAATAAGAGCTTATCGGCCTTTTCAAAAAAGGTCGACAAACTCTCTTATGCTATTATTAATGTACACAAGAATCTTTTTTTTGTCAATAGTTATTTTCATTCCAAAGTATGGTGCAAAACAAGAAAGTTTTGAATAGAATTGATATTTAGATTAAAGTTGGGTATAATAGATTCAGAACTTGGGTGAAATGCATCGTATTTCTGAATGAATAGCGAGGAGGGTGAATATGGGAAATAATTCTGCATTTAAACCATATGGCAGTTATGGGAGATCTGGTGACTGTATTAAGAGGGACAGTTATCTGGAGCAGCTTATTAACCGGAGAGAGAATGGGCTAATTAAAGTTATTACGGGTATTCGTCGATGCGGTAAGAGTTTTCTGCTGTTTAACCTGTTCTACGATTACCTGTTGGGAGATGGGATTCCAAGAGACCATATCATAACTATTGCTCTGGATGATGATCTGAATATAACTTATCGTGACCCGGCGAAATTATCCGAATACATCCGCTCTCAGATTACAGGACAGGAAGGCATATTTTATATCTTTATCGACGAAGTGCAGTATGCGATTTCTCGAGAGGAGCTTAAGGATCCGGAAAGTATCCGTCTTTACAATGTTCTGAATGGATTGCTGCGGCTTCGCAATGTAGATATATATGTAACTGGAAGCAATTCTAAAATGCTATCCAAAGATGTGATGACTGCTTTTCGAGGCCGCGGCGATTCTGTTGAAGTCCACCCGCTTTCTTTCAAAGAGTATTTCGACTATGTAGGCGGAGACAGAGCTGAGGCTTATGAGGAATATGCTTTGTATGGCGGCATGCCTCTGGTGCTGTTCAGGAAGACAGAGGAAGATAAATTCAAATATCTGTTCTCCCTTTTCGAGGAAGTATATTTTAAAGACATCATTGAACGGTATCAGATTGGCCTTCCAGAAGTTTTGAGTGAGTTGACAGATGATCTGTGTTCATCTGTAGGATCTCTGACGAATGCCAGAAAAATTGCGAATACGTTACAGACGGTAAAAGGAATCAAAGTGGATAGCGGTACGATTGCCAGCTATCTGACATATCTGTCCGAGGCCTTTTTGTTCCGTCAGGCAAAACGGTATGATATAAAGGGGAAGAAGTATTTTTCTTATCCATCAAAGTATTATTGCAGTGATATAGGACTCAGGAATGTTCGGCTGAATATGAGACAGCAGGAGGAGACGCACATTATGGAGAATATCATGTACAATGAACTGATTGGCAGAGGATATTCGGTTGATGTAGGTGTTGTTGAGATTTTTGAGACGGATGCGGCAGGAAAAAGGAAGAAGGTTAGCTGTGAAATTGATTTTGTCATCAATAAAGGAGCCAAAAAATATTACATCCAATCTGCATTGACCACAAGTGACGCACAGAAGGAAAAGACGGAGCTTCGGCCGCTTTTGGGAGTCAAAGATTTCTTCCGAAAGATTATTGTCGTGAAGAGTGGGATGAAGCCGTGGATTGACGAAGATGGGATCCTTCATCTGGGACTCTATGAATTCCTGCTGAATCCTTCCGCGCTGGATTTGTAATGGGTTTTTTATTATTGGCAAAGCAAACGTAATATATTATAATATGATCGGTAGACTATATTTACTAAGAAAGGGAAGCATGATGGAAGACAACATTTTTTTGAAGAACAGAAAGGAACTTTCTCTTGCAGATTACATGAAGGCGCAGGAAAACGGCAGAGAGAATTTGGGGACGGAGCTTCCGGTTGCGGTATACAGGCTCTTGGAGTATTCTCTCCGCGAAGAATTGAGTGCGAGGTTTGGAAAGGAAGAGCAGATAGATATATTTCGGAGCGCCGGGTTCCGTGCCGGAACGTATTTTGCAGAAAAGTATCTGGATTCATCTCTGAAGCTGTCAGAATTTACGTCACAGCTTCAGAAGCGTCTGGAAGAATTTAAGATGGGGGTCCTCCGGATTGAGAAGTTTGATGAAGAGACGGGTAAGATGGTACTTACGGTATCCGAGGATGCCGATTGTTCCGGACTGCCTCTTCTTGGGGAAACAGTATGCAACTATGACGAGGGCTTTTTGGCAGGAATTCTTACTTCGTATACAGGTAGAGTTTATAATGCGACGGAGGTGAATTGTTGGGCGACCGGAGACAGGGTATGCCGGTTCCGGGCGGATATAGAGGAATAAGGAGGATGTGGAATGGGAACGGATGCGAATAAGAATTGCGAGCTTTTGTTTGAATATTTGAGAGGGATATTATACGATTCGTGGATAGAACAGCTTGAAGTCGGTGAACTCAGCGAACCTTACCGGGATCTGGGACGCGGACTGCAGTACATGCAGAATGCAGTAAATGAGTTGGTCACATATTCTGCGGAACTTTCAAAAGGGAATCTGTCGGTAGAATTTCCGAAGGAATATAATTTCCTGTGTGAGAATCTTAAGAACCTACATGCGAATCTGAATCATCTCACATGGCAGGCGCAGCAGGTCACGAAGGGAGATTATTCTCAGCACGTAGCTTTCCTGGGAGAATTCTCCGATGCGTTTAACGAGATGACGAGGCAGCTTAAGGATCGGGAGGAACAGCTTAAGGAAGCGGCGGAGAAGGCGGAGCGCCGGGCGGAGATGATAGAGGGTTATAACGAACTCCTGGTGGAGATGCTGAGCAAACGCAAGGAATGGCTGCTTGTTGTGGACAGAGATACCAGCGAGATCATATACTGCAATAAGAAAAAGCAGGTGGGAGTCATAGAAGATACCTTCTGTCAGACCTGCAAGAGGCGTCTTTCTTTCCAGTCGGAGCTTCTGAATTGGAGAAGCCATGAGCAGTATCAGGTGTGGGAGATGGAAGGTGAAGCGGATACATTTTACCGTGTGACGTCTTTCCAGATGGAGTGGAAGGAACGGTCTTCCTACGTGCATGTCGTGGTAGATATCACGGATGAGAAGCGCAACGCCCGTAATATGACCAGCAAGGCTTACCATGATCCGCTGACGGGGACAAAGAACCGTCTGTTCTTTGAAGAATATATGGGGATCGTTCTGCGTGACGAGCTGGAAGCGACGCTCTGCTATCTGCAGTTAGACGGGTTGGAATATGTGAATGAGACGTTCGGCCATGATGTGGGAGATGAATATATCCAGAAGTTCGTGGAGATCGTCAAGAAGAATTTCCGAGGCGGCGATACATTTACACGAATTGACGGAGATGAATTCTGCGTGATTCTTTCCGGTAATATGGCTGAGCTGATTAACCGTAAGCTTGCCGAGATCATGAGGGAATTCCAGGAGGAGGTCTACGCGAAATATCAGTGCAGCTTCAGCTATGGCGTCCTGGAGGTTAAGGGCAAGGAGAATAAGATGACGGTGGCAGATATCCTTGAGATGGCGGATGATGTGCTATATGAGTGCCGGAATAAGAATCGTGTCAAGTATCCTGCCATATTCTCTGAACATTAGGAGGGATTGCAGGAAGCGCAGATACAGCGGATGTGCCAATTGCCCGTCGGATATTTTCGGCAATATTTCCTGAGAAGTTATAAAGTAAAAGATAATATTATAAAAATTTTACAAAAATATATTGACAAATATAAAACAATGATATAATATATAGAAAAAGTTAATAAAGAACGAACTCACAGAGAAGTTTGCCGACCTTTCACAAAGGCCGGAAGTCTTCTCTTTTTTTCATCAATTTTTGACAAGAAAAGTCAGAGCTATAAAGTCAGGCACTCGAAGAAGAGTTTGGCAACCTTTCACAAAGGTTGCTGGGCTCTTTTTTTTTCAAAGAAAAAGCTAACAGAAAGATCTATTTGTTAAGAAAGGAGAAAGAAGATGTCTGCAACAGTAATTAAGGGTGCTTTTTTAATGACGGAAAACGGCCTTAAAAAAGATTACGGATTGAGAATGGAGGAGGACAGGATCGTACAGATCGCCCCCAACGACAAGCTTCTGGTAAATGAAGCAGACAAACTTATAGAAGTACCGGATGAGATGATCCTGCCGGGCTTCGTCAATGGGCATAACCATATGTACGGTTTTCTGTCCCACGGGATCACGGCGGAAGCGATGGTGACAGAGTTTGAAAGCTTCCTGGATGATTTCTGGTGGCCTTATGTGGAGGACCGGCTGAACCACGAGCTGGTAGAGGCGACGGCCAGATGGGCGTGTGCGGAGATGATCGACAGCGGCGTTACTTCATTTGTGGATATCCTGGAAGGACCCAATGCGATCCCGGGAGCGCTGGAGGTTGAGAAGAAGGTCGTGGAGGAAGCCGGACTCAGAGGAAGGCTCTCATTTGAAGCTTGCGAGAGGAAGAGCAAAGAGAATGGACAGGAAGGCTTACGTGAGAATATAGAATTTGTGAAGAAGTATAACCGTGACGGCGGACTGGTACAGGGAATCAATAGCATCCACACTCTGTTTACCTGCTCCGAAGAATTCGTAAAGCAGGCGAAGAAACTGTCAGACGAGAATCGCTGTATGACCCATATGCACTTAAGCGAGAGCGTATTCGAACCGGAGTGGTGCCGGAAAGAATACGGCAAGACGCCGGTTGAGATCTATGAGGAACTCGGATATCTGGATGAGAATGTTCTGGCCTCCCAGGTAGTGCAGGCAACAGACGCGGAGCTCGATATTCTGGCGAAGCATCAGGTAAAAGCAGTGTCCATGCCGCTGTCCAACTGCGAGGTGGGCGGAGGGTTCGCCCCGGTAACGAAGATGCTTGACAGAGGAATGACGGTAGGGCTTGGCACGGACGGTTACGTTAACAACTTCTTTGAAGTCATGCGGGGCGCGTTCCTGATGCACAAGGCGAACCAGCAGGATCCCCAGGTGATGCCGGCGAAGACAGTGTTCGAGATGGCGACGTCCATGGGTGCGCAGGCGATCGGCCTTACAGACGCGGGAGTATTGAAGGAAGGCAATCTTGCGGATGTGATCACCGTTAGTCTGGAACAGCCGACTCCGGTAAATGAGAAGAATGTGTATGACCAGTTGGTGTTATTTACCAATCCGCAGAATGTGAAGAATGTATTCGTCGGCGGAAGGCAGCTTAAGAAAGACGGTAGGATGCTGACGGTCGACGCGGCTGCGGCAAAAGAAAAACTGAGGGAAGTGACCCGGCAATTTTGGCAGGTGAATGAAAGGAAATAGTCATGAATCAGGTGAAGGAAGAGAATTATAATGTAATCCGCAGATCCAAGCCAAGGATCGACGGTGTGGAAAAGGTATCAGGAAGAGCGCTCTATGCGGCTGATCTGTATATGGAAGGGATGCTCTATGCGGGAGTGTTAAGAAGCCCATATTCCAGTGCGAGGGTGACAAGGATCAATACAGATAAGGCGAAGGCGATAGAAGGCGTCGAGGCGGTGGTGACATTCGCCGATCTTCGCAAGACAAAGAGCTGGGCAGGGTACATGTACCTGACAGACCGTATCCGCTATGCCGGAGACTGTGTGGCAATGGTGGCGGCAAAGAGCAAATCGCTGGTAGAGGATGCTCTGGAAGCGATCGAAGTAGAATATGAGGAGCTCCCGGGAGTGTACACTATCGACGACGCACTGGAAGAGGGAGCGCCGCTGGTGCACGAGGAGTATGAGAAGAACATCTTCAAGGATTCTCTGTTCCACATCCGCAAGGGTGATATAGAGAAAGGCTTTGAACAGGCGGACGTGATACTCGAGCGGGAATACAGGACCCAGTATATCGAGCATTCTTACATAGAGCCGGAAGCGGTGCTTGCATACATGGATCCTAACAGCGGGCTGATGACGGTGCAGGCGTCGGCGCAGAATCCGTTCTTTACCAGACGGTATGTGTCTGACATTCTTGGAATCCCGCTGAATAAGGTCCGTATGATACAGGCGATCCTGGGAGGGACTTTCGGAGGCAAGGAGGAAGGAATCGGTCTTGTGACGGCAAGGGCGGCATATCTCTCCTATCAGACGAAGAGACCGGTCAAGTTCGTATTTTCGAGAGAGGATTCGTTCCTGGAGAGCTCCAAGCGGCATCCGTTCCGTCTGCGCTATAAGATCGGAGCTACCAAAGAGGGCAAGATCGTGGCGTTTGAAGGAGAGCAGGTAGACAACGGCGGCGCATATAATAATCAGACACAGTTCATGAACTGGCGCGCCAATGTACATTCCTCAGGTCCTTACGAGATCGAGAATATCAAGACGGATACATACGGTGTATTTACGAATAACATCCACTCCGGCGCCATGAGAGGGTACAGCTCTCCGTCGCTGATCTTCGGACAGGAGCAGCTGATCGAAGAGCTTGCCGAGGAGCTTGGCATGGATGAAGTGGAGCTGAGAAGGATCAACTGCTTAAAGGACGGTTCCGTAACGGCTACGGGTATTCCGGTAGAGTATGTCATCCTCCAGGATGTGATGGACGATACGGTAGAGCGGACAGATTATATCAGGAAGCATGCGGAATATAAGCAGCAGCCGGATACCAGGTTCCGCAAGGGAATCGGACTTGCAATCTGCTACCGCGGCTGCGGGCTTGGTGCAGAGTCCCCGGATGCGTCGGGCTGTATGATGATCGTCAACGAGGACGGAAGCGTCAGCATCGCCTCCGGTCTTGCGGAGAACGGACAGGGGCTTAAGACGGCGTATGCTCAGATCGCAGCGGAGGCGCTGGGAGTTCATTACGAGGATATCCAGTTCCCGCAGCTTGATTCCTTCGCGATCGCGGACAGCGGTATGACGGTTGCGTCGAGAGGGACGGTCATGGGCGCTCAGTCTGTGCGGAAGGCAGGGGAGAAGCTTAAGAAGGTCATGATAAAGAATGCATTGGAGCTTCGGTCATTCTCTCTGGAAGGCACGGATCTTACCTATGAGCAGCTTACAGAGGAAGATATAGATCTGAAGGACGCGGTATTCTTCCTGAAAGCGCACCCGGAGATCACGGTTCCGTTCACGTCTGTGACGGGCGCATGTATCTGGACGGGCAAGCAGATGGCGGCTTATGAGTGGTTTATGCCGGAAGATCTGCCGCAGGATCACGAGACCGGGCAGGGTAAGGCGTTCCCGACCTTCGCATACGGATGTGTGATCGCAGAGGTCGAAGTGGATATGAGGACCGGATATGTGGATCTTAAGAAGGTAACGGCAAGCCATGACGTAGGCAGAGCCATCAACCCGGCGCTGATCAAGGGACAGATCTACGGCGGTATCGTGATGGGCCAGGGCTACGGAATCATGGAGGATGTGGCGCCGAAGAACGGCAAAGTGAAGAACCGGAACTTTGATTCCTATATCCTGCCTACATCAATGGATGCGCCCGAGATGGATGTACAGATCTTCGAGTCAGGCGATCCGGCAGGAACTTACGGGGCGAAGAGTATCGGAGAGCCGGCGACGGAAGCGGTTGCGGCGGCGATCGCCAACGCGGTTTACAATGCGACGGGCAGACGGATCCGGGAGAATCCCTGTGATCTGGAGACGGTACTGTTAGGGAAGAAGCTTAGATAGAAAGGAAAACGCATATGTTTAAATATGATTATTATAGAGCGGAAACGCCAGATGAGGTGTGTGAGGTGCTTGCCAGATATCAGGGAAAAGCGCGTATTGTAGCCGGCGGTACGGATATCATGGTACAGATTCGAGAGAAGGATAAGCGATGGAAAGAATTGGAATGTCTCCTGGATCTGTCTTTTCTCGAAGATGAGCTTCGGTATATCAGGGAAGAGGGAGATCAGATCCATATCGGGGCGCTTACGACCCATACGGACCTGGAGCGGTCAGAAGTGATAAAAAGATGGCTCCCATTTCTCGGGAAAGCGGCGTCTACCGTAGGTTCTCCGCAGATTCGGAACCGCGGAACCATCGGAGGAAGTATCTGCAATGCGTCCCCGGCGGCGGATCCGCTGACGCCTCTGATCGCACTGGACGCTTGGACGGTGATCAGAGGAAGAGACGGGGAGCGTGTGGTCACGCTTAAGGATTTCTACACAGGACAGGGCAAGGTAGGCCTCAAAGAAGATGAGTTCGTGAAAGAATTTACCGTCAGGAAGCTTCCTGAGGGTACGGTCACAGGATTCGCCAAGCTTGGAAGAAGGAAGGCTCTTGCGATATCCAGACTGAATGTTTCAGCGGCGTTAAGGCTTGACGAAGAGGGAAGGATAGACTTCGCACGGATCGCTCCGGGCTGTATATTCAGCACACCGGACCGGGTAGAGACGGCAGAGAATATATTAATAGGAAGAAAACCGTCAGAAGAACTGTGGAGGGAAGCAGGGAAGGCGGTATCGGAAGAGATGATCAGGCGCACCGGAATCCGCTGGTCTACGGAATACAAGCAGCCGGCGGTGGAGGCCATCGTGGAGGACGCGCTTACAGAGTGCTGCGGCAGCCAATTTGCATAAGAAACTTGCATAAGAAACTGACCATATAATCGGAGGATCAAGATGAAGAAAATAGAAGTGAATTTCATCATAAATAAAAAACCGGTAACGGTAGAGGCATATCCGAACGAAAGGCTTCTGGATGTGCTCAGGGATACTCTTAAGCTTACAGGAACCAAGGAAGGCTGCGCCGTTGGAGAATGCGGGGCCTGTACGGTCATCCTGGACGGGAAGGCAGTAACTTCCTGTCTGGTGCCGATCGGTTCCGTGGAAGGAAGAGAAGTCATAACGATTGAAGGCGTGGGAGCAGACGGGAAGCTGGATCCGATCCAGGAAGCGATCCTTGAAAATCATGCGCTGCAATGCGGATTCTGCACACCGGGATTCGTGATGAGCGCCAAGGCGTTGTTAGACGAGAACCCGGATGCCACCAAAGAAGAGATCCGAAGGGCGATCTCAGGGAATCTGTGCCGGTGTACGGGCTATGAGCAGCTTACCGTCGCGATCTATGAGGCGGCACAGCAGTTGAAGGAAGCACACAGAGAACAGATTTAAAATATAAGCAGATTACATGCAGAGAATAGAAAGGAGAAACGAGCATGTTTGAGAAAGAGAAAGTGACAGGGGCAGATATCGGAATAGAATTCTGCGGTTATAAGCTTCAGAGTCCATATATCCTGTCATCAGGACCGCTTACTTACGGAGCGGAGGGTATGATCAAGGGCTTCAAGGCAGGCTGCGGAGCGGTGGTTACGAAGACCATCCGCAAGTCAGCGGCGATCAATCCGGTCCATCACATGGGAACGGTAAATAATGACTCCCTGATCAACTGTGAGAAATGGGCGGACAGCGACAGGCAGCAGTGGTATGAGAAGGAGATCCCGGAGACGGTGAAGGCGGGAGCAATCGTGATCGCAAGCGTCGGCCATACGCTTGAAGAGGCGCAGGAGATCGTCGGCGAGGTAGAGAAGGCGGGAGCGCACATCATTGAGCTGGTATCCTATACGGAGGATACGCTGATCCCTATGCTGGATTACACGAAGGCGCATGTGAAGATCCCGGTGATCTGCAAGCTGAGCGGCAACTGGCCTGACCCGGTGGGAACGGCGAAGAAGTGCCTGGAGCACGGAGCAGACGGCTTATGTGCCATCGACTCCATCGGGCCGACGCTTAAGATCGACATCGAGAAGGCACGCCCGGAGATGATGAGCGCAGACGGCTACGGCTGGATGACGGGAGCGGCTATGAGGCCCATCTCCATGCGCATCAATGCCGAGATCGCCCGCAATCATCCAGAGCTTAAGAACCTGTACGCATCCGGCGGCGTGATGAGCGCGGACAATGCCATTGAATACATGATGGCGGGAGCCATGGGCGCGGGCATCTGTACGGTAGGAATCCTTAAGGGAGTCGAGTATGTGGAGAAGCTGTGCTATGACCTCTCGAAGAGACTGGCAGAGCTTGGCTATCACTCCATCGAAGAAGTGAACCGTGCGGCGCTTCCGAATTTCCCGAAGAAGGAGTATGTCAGCAAGTTAGATTTTGCATTCGAGCCATATAAAGAGGATGGGAAGAAGAAATGTATCTCCTGCGGCAAATGTGTGGCTGCATGCTGTTATGATGCCAGAACCTTATCCTTCCCTGAGATGCATGTGGATCTTGAGAAATGCCGTTTCTGCGGATTGTGTCTGGATGTCTGTCCGACAGGAGCGCTCACGGGGAAACGTGCCGCGCAGACAGAGGAAGATCTGGAGCTTGAGAGGAAATCAATCGAATTCTACAATTCATTTAACTAATGATACATAAAGTAAGCCTGCAAATAAAAAGTCAATAGAAAATTGAATATTTTTTGAAAAAGTTTTAT
>CANTDX010000033.1 GCA_947652615.1 uncultured Dorea sp.
GTTATTATGGCAATCGCGGGCGCTACTAATACTAAAATTAATTACAATTCTTTCACGAAAGGAGATTCTGCAATGTGTACTTTATTTGATGAAATTGCTAGAGAAGCCGAAATGAAAGGCAAGATTGAAGGCAGAACTGAAGGCAGATCCGAGGGCAAGATTGAAGGCAGGGCACAAGAAATTATTGATACCGGTTTTGAATTTTCCATGTCCAAAAAGGATATTTTACTGCGGTTACAGACTAAGTTAGATATTACCTTGCAGAAGGCTTTGGAATATCTTAACTTGTATGAAAGGAAGGCTCTTTAATCTTTTTACACACTCATTTTCTTTGGAATAGCATCTATAGTGATATTGGTTTTATGGATAGATAGATATTGTTATAGATGCCATTCTCCCACCCACTTTTAGTCAATACATAGTAAAGTTCATAGTATATCCCACACCTGATCTCTTACCATCTTCTATTGAATTTTGCATTCAAATTATTTTTCGTTTTCCATTGAATTTCACATCATTAAATAGTATAGTTAAGAAAGAAGAATTTTTATGCCTAATAACATTCATAACCATAATGCCGATATCCCTTTAAAAGATTTCTTGCGCCATAACGATCGATTTGCTGATCTCTTCAACGCCTCCCTTTTTCACGGCAGACAGATCATCAAACCCGACGAATTGGAAGAACAAGATACTGAAGCTTCTTTTATCTTGGAGCATAACAATCATTCCGAATCTTATAAAGGCGCCAGAGACCTCCTCAAAATACGGAAGAATTCTTCTGTACTTGGCTTGGAATTCGCAATTCTCGGCATCGAAAATCAAGCACATATCCATTATGCTACGCCCTTGCGCGTTATGGGATATGACTATAGCTCCTATAAGCGGCAGTATGACATTAATGCTTCCAAATACAGAGCCAAAGGTTCGGCAAAGCAGACTGACCTTATTAATACACCTGACAACATCTCTAATGAAGTGATACCTGCCGATACTCCCGATAAACTGGATCCGAATGAATTCCTTTCCAGAATGAAGCGCACTGATAAGTTCTCTCCGGTTATAACCATTGTTATTTATTATGGCGAGGAACCTTGGGATGGGGCTAGTACAGCATTGCATTAATTTCGAAGTAATAGGTGACTGGATTTTGTGTCAGCGCAAGGCGGAGGAAGGAGGCAATGCGGTGGCATTGTTGACTGACAACAACGAAGCGATGGCGCAAAAGGCAGGTGCATATTACTCGAAGATTAATGCAACGCTGTACTGGGTCTCTTCATGAGATGTTGAACATTCCAAACGAATTTAAGAAGTATGTGAATGACTACAAGATTCTGCTGATTGAGGCGCGCAATCCCGATTTGGTTTTTCATAACTCTGACAATATAGATTTCTTTAACCTCATGGGAATCATTCTTAATAAGAATTTATCCCGCAAAGACGCCAGACAGGAAGCCATTCTATACAGTAATGAACATCAGACTGATAAATCCGTTATTATGGCAATCGCGGGCGCTACTAATACTAAAATTAATTACAATTCTTTCACGAAAGGAGATTCTGCAATGTGTACTTTATTTGATGAAATCAGGACCGAAGGCAGGATTGAAGGCAAGATTGAAGGCAGAACCGAGGGCAGAATTGAAGGCAAGATTGAAGGCAGGGCACAAGAAATTATTGATACCGGTTTTGAATTCTCTATGTCCAAAAAGGATATTTTACTGCGCTTACAGACCAAATTAGATATTACTTTACAGAAGGCTTTGGAATATTTTAGCTTGTATGAAAAGAAGGCTCTTTAATCCTTTCACACACTCATATTTTGGGGAATAGCATCTATAGCGATATTGCTTTTTCCATAGATGCTATTCTCCCACCCGTTCTTGATCAATACATAGTAAAGTTCATTGTATATCCCACACCTGAACCTTTTACCATCTTTTATTGAATTACACATTCAAATTATTTTTCATTTCCGTTGAATTTCTGGCGCAATAACTATCGATTTGCTGATCTCTTCAATGCCTCCCTTTTTCACTGCAGACAGATCATCAAACCCGAAGAACTGGAAGAACTACGTTAATTGATGCCAACGCAACAGATGGAAAATCAGGCAAGTCATCGGGCTGATTACTTATTATTCGATGTACTAGGGGTAAGTGTGGGTAATTCTTGATCAACACCACAGTGAAGTTTTCGCAGTAACACCAGAACTGCAAAAAATTTTTTTCCCAAAAAATCCTTGTCGTAATTTGAAGAACTGTGTTATACTGAAGGTGTTCTCAAAAAGTAGGGTACAGAGGAGCATTGGGATGCTTCTTTTGTTGCCTTGCTTTTTATTTGGTTATAAAGATAGAATGACTGGGAATCTGACAAATCTGATAGAATGGAGAATATAGTATGTATATGAAGCGTCTGGTTCTGCTTTTAACAAATATCTATTGGATTTTCAATATTGTAATCCTATTGGTACTTACATATTATTCGCATAATTATTGCAATTGTGGAGTGATCCACCACACACAGCTCTACAGTGAAAGATTGACATGGTTTGGAATCATCACCGCACTTTGGATATCCGGTCTTACAGTAATTGTTTTTATTCTTACAAAAACGAATGAGATAATATATGGTATTAAATTCAGTAATATTCTTATTTGGCAAGTGACTTTTCCGGGAGTTATTGGCGCCGGCATAGTTTATGCCGCTTTGTTTCCCTGGGGATTTTGGGCATGTTTTTGCGGAACGGATTCATGCATTATTGTTGATATCTTTTTAATTTTTACATGGCTCATTGGCGTAAGCTTCTTTGTAATATATTACAGCAAAAAAACAAATGCTTTTAAGGCAATCAAATGTAACACCTATGAACGCATCAAGAAAATTTGTAGCTCATGCGTAGATTTTGATACTGATTATTTGGGCCGCATCAATCAATTACCACTTATGAAAATGATACGAGGTATGGATCATGACGACTCTGAAGAAACGCAACGGGTAAAAGATTGTCTGACGGACATTTGCAATCTTTTTAACGAAGAAAATATCATGTATCAGTATTTTATTCTTATGCCAATTGTTTCTTCCTATTGTGAAAAAGCCGGATGCAAGAAACGTTATGAAGCTGCAAGTACTACCGATTTCTTCTCTGATCTATTAAGACATCATTGGAATTCCAAAAATCAGTTGTGGATCCGGGCCGGTATTATTTTGCCTATAGCAGAAAAATGGCGAGGCTCGAATAGTGAAATTGACATTGTGAATATTCTGAAGCATTTTCCATGGAGCGACCGCCAGGAACTAGTTGTAATCATTCTTCTTTATATCGAGTATTTATTCTGTTGCGGAGATGTAGATGATAAATGCATCGCGGCATTGAAGAAACTGGAATTTTCACGCGTTATACATGAATTTGCAATAGACAAGAACACCGAAAACACATTATGTGAATTTTGGATTTCCTGGAATTTGCTGGATCATCAGGAAACCTATCGTCTTGAAGTCTTTAGAAATTTTATACACGACTGGCATAACTGGTCAAACGAAAACTCTGTATGTCAGACATGGATATTAAGAAGATTAATGTGGGAGGAAACAGTAAAATGATTAAATCTGCAATTTTACAATTGTATAAGCACCATTATATTGAGACACATGAGTCTTTGACAACCGGACAATACTCCTGTTGGGGTAACTACGACCGTATGTCACTTCTGGCTGTCACACACCAAAACAATACTCTCATCACAAGTCGGGATTCACTGGGCCTGACAGACATGTGGTATCAATTATCCGGTATTATTGGCAGTCAGGACGGCGCTTACAGCCAGCAATGTATTGGTCTGATATATGAAGGCACTCAGGAAAATACTCTTACATCCTTTTTAACGCCTGATGAGTATTTTTGCTGTGCCTGCCTGTTAAAACTCAAAAATTCTTACCAGACCAATGTCTATAATAAATTAAAGCAATATTCAAGGGAATTTGTCGATAATGAGAGTTATGTCAACAGTCTGTTTTTTCGCACAATAGATAACGCGGATGCAGTAATCTTAATAAAAGGAAACAGTTATAAAAAAATTGTGGAACAAGTACTTAGTATAAGCAAAGACAATCCTGAAATATTATACACTTATTCCATATGCGGAGTGAACCAGGAGTACCTGGACAATGTCAATTGGAACGGTGCAAAACACCCTTTGCTCAATGATCCTATTCAACAAATTACCAGCCGAATCATAGCAAAACCATCTGTTGATACAAAAGATTTGGAAAATAGAATTGGCGGAAGCGGAGAATGGGCATGGGTATTTGGTAATACAGATATATTATGGAATATGAACTCACAGGGACTTACAATTAACCAAGCCATTGATCTGATGCGTCCCAATATCGACGAAAAATCAAAAGCAGCGAATCCAGTGATTAATTCATTGCCGCCTTTATTCGGCAATGAAATCTATGGATCGACTACCGAGATCATTCCTGAGTTTTATAAATATCCTGCCACAAAGAAAAAAATGAATTCTCCATACTTTCAGACTACTCACGAAGAACAATGGTGCAGAAAACGCATAAAAGAACTGAAGAATCGTCTGCAACAAAGCCATGACGAAAAAAATGATATGCTGTACTCCTATTACCTTGCACTGATACAATCTTTGACTATGATTGTTCCTTACGAAGAATCCTCGTTTGCCAAAGATATATTTTATATTGTATTTCCATCGCTACTGATGTTTCACAAGCAGTTAGATACGGCTCTGAGCGAAGCGCAGAACAACTCTGTCAGCTACAGAAAAATGGGAGGAAGATGGGATGTATTGATCAAAAATCTTGCTAGTTATCTGGATATGTTAGATCAAATCATTTACCGGTCAATTCACTCTGAACAAACCTTTTTCATGGTCCCTGGTTACTGCGGTGCACTCTATACAATTTTACCGAAATTAAGTATGATGTACATGGCTCTTCTATATGCTGGAATCGACGCTCTGCAAGAACAAGCGGGTGTATATGAATGCTGTCTCTATCCGGTGGTCGATTCAAAACCTTGCACGACAGAAGTAGATTTCCATTTGCAACCTGCAGAACGTCTGATTGAAATTAAGATTTCACAGAGAAGTATGTTTTCCGCAAATCTTATGCCTATTTTGTTACTCCATGAGCTCTCTCATTATATAGGCAAAAGCCGGAATCGGCCATACCGGGCTTACTGCATGATTCAGACTTGGGGCGAAGTCCTGACAGAATTGCTTCTGGGAGATCACGAAGAGCTTACCAATACTTTTCAAGAAGAATGCCTTGACTTAATCTATGAAGAGAACAAAAACGACGTGTGGATGTATATAACCAAAGAATTAGAAGTTCGGATGAAAAAAGGAGCACTACAAGAAGAAGCATATTTTGATGATTTTTTTGATGAACTGGTCTGCCACAGCAAAGAAATTCTGGAAGATACCGACAGTATCCTCCGAAGCACACTCCAACGAAAAGGCCCTAAGTTAAAAGAGAAAATTTGTGAAAATCGTGATTCAAAAGACTTTACAAAACGAATCTGTGAAGTTGAAAACTTATATTCTATATTAAAGAACAAAATGTCCGGAATTTTGACTAATGAACGTACCGAACGACTGGAAGCTAATATGAAAATCTGCTTTAAGGAGACTTTCGCTGATATCATCGCACTGTATTTGATTGGTTTCCAAAGCGCTCCCAGACTTTTTGAAAGATACCTGGAAGCATTTTACCTCTCAGAAGGCGTAAACTTCGAAATCTCAGACATTTCCATTGAATTAATCAACAGGGTCGCCGTAACGGCAACAGTGTTACCTAAACTGGACTCCAATGCGAAAAAGAATTGGAATAAACTAATTAATAACCGCATTACAAAATATAATAAACAAAAGAACAAAATGAACAGTATTGACTACCTCATCCTGCACGCACATATATATCAGCTCTTAATGGAAAAAGGTGACAATGCTATAACGGGAAAGATTTTGAATGAAATTCGTCGGCTGGAGCCTGTTGAATCTAAAGAGTCAATTGCTAAGCTGGAAATGACCTGGACAAGCCAAATGAACTATCTTAATGAAGTTGTCGAAGATCTGAAACAGACCGGAGTTTCCGGAAATGGCTCCAAAGAGAGAATTCAAAAACTATATTCTCTTCTGGATACCCCCGCTCAAGACACTGCAAATGACCTAAGCGCTTTCGATGATATTATTCTTTGGTATAAAGGGATAGTTGACAGAAAAAAAAACGATAATCTGTAACCAATATATCAATTGCATACATATTTTATAAAAGGTAATACATACTCATATCTAGAAAGATGATATCTGCTGTAAAATCAGAGATATCTTGACAAAAAGAGTTCATAAATGTTAAAGTAACTATAAGTATATTCCCGACAAAGGAATCCGAACGTAAATATAATACATTCCAAGTCGGTAGAAAGGAGAGCTTATGAAACAAAAAGTGTTTGTTCAGGGAAGAGAAGCACAGCCTGTATGGCTGAAGCAAGAGTATGTCCGGTCAAAAGAAAGAAAGAATAGTTTTTCGGAGATTAATTTTTCACAGTTTGACTTTTCACAGACAAACACTGCCGAAAAGACCCACCACAACGGTTATCAAGTAAGACGGATTGGGAATCGGGATCCCTTTGCGAACGGTGATGCCTGGAAAAGTACGCTCTAATGAACCAACAGTATCAAAGAGGGGGCTGTCGGGAAATGAAATTTTCACACAATATCTTGCCGTGGTGTCTAATCTGTTTCCGTATATTGTGGTTAAATTATCATTTCCCGACAGCCCCTTACTGTTTAGCTGTCTGTTATTGGTAGTTTCTTTATAATTATCACCGTATGAAAATATACCTCCACAGGCTCATAACCTCTCCCTTCTATGCATATGATGATGCAAGGGAGTGTGATCAAATTATGATAGATATCAAAGCGAATCCTTCTGCTTATGCAATAATCAAAGGGAATCAGAACTATCCGGATATCGAAGGAAGAGTCGATTTTTACGATACATATGGAGGAACCGTGGCTGTGGCATCCATCCGGGGGCTTCCGGCAGAAGCCGCAGAGAACAGCTATGGCTTCCATGGATTCCACATTCACGCCGGCAATGCATGTACGGAGAATGCGCAGGGCGAGTTCTCTTCTGCCGTCGGCCATTATAACCCGAAGAATACCGTACACCCGGCCCATGCCGGCGACCTTCCGCCGTTATTGTCGAATTCCGGGAACGCCTGGGCGGCAGTGTATACGGATCGCTTTTATCCGGAAGACGTCGTTGGGCATACGGTCATTATCCATGAGCGGGCAGATGATTTCCATACTCAACCGTCCGGCGACGCCGGTGAAATGATTGCATGCGGCGAGATTGCAGCGTGGGATCCGGATATTCGATAAACTCCATATTCAAAAACCGCCGAATTTTCATCAGATTCCGTTGGATTTGTGTACACATTTCATAAAATATATTTTTTTCGTTAAAATACTATTTACAAATCGTCTCATACGTGTATAATGAATACCATCAAAAACGAGGGCGTTTTCTTTACGGAGAAAGCGCCCTTCTTTTGTGTATTATAATGGATTACAGGAGGAAGGCAAATGAAAAAACTGGAAATCATCATTCAGCCTGAGAAGCTGGAGGATTTAAAATCCATACTCGACGAGAGTGAAGTGTCCGGTCTCATGATCAGCAATGTCATGGGGTACGGTAATCAGAAGGGCCATAAGAAAGTATACCGCGGTGCGGAATATAACGTCAATCTTCTGCCGAAGGTTAAGGTAGAGACTGTCATTGAACCAGAGGTTGCCGAGAAGCTGATCGAGACGATCGTCTCTGAGATCCGGACCGGCAAGTACGGGGACGGCAAGATCTTCGTATATGAAGTGGAGGATGCTGTTCGTATCCGAACAGGCGAACGCGGATCCGATGCACTGTAAGAACACAACTGAACATATTCAACATGCTTATCAATGGAGATAATTACGGGAACAACAGCCGTCATTATCTCCTTTTATTTGGGAGGAATTAATATGGATTTGACAACTTTGATCACAAACGGTATGGATACCGCCGAAGCAGCCGGGCTGCTTATGAATATCATGTGGACCATGATCGGCGCATTTCTCGTATATTTTATGCAGGCAGGATTCGCAATGTGTGAAGCGGGATTCACCCGGGCCAAGAACACGGGTAATATCCTGATGAAGAACATGATGGACTTCGTTCTTGGGAGCTTGTTCTTCTTCGTATTTGGCTTCGCTGTCATGCACGGAACAGACTGGAACGGGATCATCGGCATCGAAGGATTCTTCAGTCCTTCTTCACTGGCGGACGCGGACGGGATGTTTAACGGGCTTCCGATCGGAGTCTTCATGATCTTCCACACCGTATTCTGTGCAACCGCGGCGACCATCGTGTCAGGCTCTATGGCGGAGCGTACGAAATTCATTGCCTATCTCGCCTACAGCGCGGCAATCAGTATCTTCATTTACCCGGTATCCGGACACTGGATCTGGGGCGGAGGCTTCCTGTCTGAGCTTGGTTTCCATGATTTCGCAGGTTCCGCAGCAGTACATATGGTCGGCGGTCTCTGTGCCCTGGTCGGCGCGAAGATCCTTGGCCCTCGTATCGGGAAATACGGCAAAGACGGCAAGGCGAGAGCCATTCCCGGACACAACCTTCCGATCGCAGCGCTTGGCGTATTCATCCTGTGGTTCTGCTGGTTCGGTTTCAACTGCGGTTCTACTACCGCCGCTGCTACCAGCCTTGGACACATTGCCATGACAACCAACCTTGCCGCCGCTGCCGCTACGCTCCTGGCCATGATCGTTACCTGGGTTCGTTACGGCAAGCCGGATGTGTCCATGACATTCAACGGATCTCTTGCGGGGCTTGTTGCGATCACCGCCGGATGTGATGTGGTAAATGAGTGGGAAGCTATCCTGATCGGCGCTGTTGCAGGTATCTTAGTGGTATTCTCCGTTGAATTCTTCGACCAGGTTGTCAAGATCGACGATCCTGTCGGTGCAATCAGTGTTCACGGTGTCTGCGGCGCCGCAGGTACGATCCTGACCGGTGTATTCGGAGAAGGCTGCAGCCTTGTCACTCAGTTGATCGGAGTCGGCGCAGCCGCTGCCTACGTGCTGGTGATGGCCGTCATCGTATTCACCGTCATCAACAAGACGATCGGGCTTCGCGTTACGAGGGAAGAGGAAGTTGACGGACTGGATGTCCACGAACATGGATCCTCTGCTTACGCAGATTTCAACTTTAGAATATAGATGCTCTGCCCCGGACAGAATGTGTGGCTTTGGTTCCGCACATTCTTACCGGGGCTGCGTCTATTCCGGCAACTCCTGCAGGTTCTTCACCGGCGCCCTGCAAGCGCCGTCCTCACACAGATAATACATTTCCCCCTCCTGCGGTATCGGGTATTCTGCAGTAAACGGCGCACATTCTGCCAACTCTTCCTTATTGTCTTCTGTCTTGACCAGAATGCTCATTCCCCCTGCCGCCAGTTCTGCCAACTGCATCCTCAGCTCCTCTGACATCCTGCCGCTCACCGCGCATACCAGCTCCTTATGCGGATAGACCGCGTCTGCCATGGCAAGCAGTGCATAGCTGTATCCCGCCGGATACTCCTGTATCTCCCCGGCACAGAAGCCAAGCTGTCTTCCTGCAGCCTCCTGCCATCTGTTCTCTCCCGTCAGCAGCGCCAGGCGTTGGAGCGCCATTGCCGCCGCCGAATTGCCGGACGGAATTGCCCCGTCGTATATTTCCTTGGGACGGGCGATCAACCGGCCGGCATCCGATGCGCTGATATAATACCCGCCCGCCTCACTGTCCTCGAAAAATGCGACCATCTGCTGTGCACGGAGAATTGCATTTCCCAGATATTCTGTCTGGAAGGTCGCGCCGTACAATTCCAGCAACGCAAGCACATAGACCGCATAATCCTCCAACTGCCCCTTGTGGGCCGTCTCCCCGTCACGGTAACGCAGATAGAGCCGGTTGTCCTCTCCGGTCATGTGTGTTTCGATAAAGCGCTGCGCTCTCTTCGCCGCTTCCAGATAACCGTCCTCCTTAAGCACCGCGCCTGCCCGTGCGAATGCAAGGATTGTCCAGGCATTCCAGGAGAGCAGGATCTTATCGTCTTTGTGCAGTTTCGTCCGTCTAAGCCGATACTCATACAGGGCCTTGAGCCAGGCCGTTTGTCCCAGGCAATCCTTCTCCCCCTCCTCTGAGTCTCTCGCCCGCTCCGTCTCACTCTTCTTCTCATTCTCCGTATACCGGATCCGGTTGGGGATGTTCTTCCCTTCAAAGTTCCCCGCTTCTGTGATTCCATATAGACGGCAGAATGCCTGTCCATCCTCCTTGCCAAGCACAGACTCTATCTCTTCCGGCGTAAATACATAGTATTTTCCTTCCACACCTTCACTGTCCGCATCCTGACCGCAGTAGAAGCCTCCCCTCTCATCTGTCAGCTCCCGGAGAATATAATCTGCCGTATGCCTTACTGTATCCGCGTATTTCTCCTTCCCGGTGAGACGGTAGATCTCCAGATATGCCAGTATCAGCAGCGCATTGTCATACAGCATTTTCTCAAAATGGGGTACAAGCCACCGCTCGTCTGTAGAATACCGTGAGAAGCCTCCGCCGATATGGTCATGGATTCCGCCCTCCGCCATTGCGTCCAGAGTCCTCTCTGCCATACGGAGCGCTTCTGAACCTTCCCCGCCTGCCCTGTACCCCTCTTCTTCCCTCGCGTACCGCATCAGGAAGAGAAGATTGTGAGGCACCGGGAACTTCGGCGCGCTGCCGAAGCCTCCCCAGACCGGATTAAACTGCTGTGCAAAGATCTGATACGCTTTCCTAAGAATTGCATGATCCTTACGGGAAACTTTGCTGTCTCCTGGATTGGCTGCATTCCCTGTCCGATTGATTGCCGCCGTGATCTCCTCTCCCGCCCGAATCAGTTCTTCCCGCCGATTCTTCCACAGACTCAGCAGCTCTCTTAGGATATCCACAAGCCCAGGGCGCCCGTAATACCGCTCTTTGGGGAAATATGTCCCGGCGAAGAAGGGCTTCTGCTCCGGCGTCATGACGATCGTGAGCGGCCAGCCGCCGGAACCTGTTACGGCCTGACATACCGACATATATACTGCATCAATGTCCGGCCGTTCCTCCCGGTCTACTTTGATACATATATATCCCTGATTCAAGATCTGTGCGACCGTCTCATCCTCGAAGGATTCATGCGCCATCACATGGCACCAGTGACAGGTGGAATAGCCGATACTCAGGAAGACCGGCTTGTCCTCTTCCTTTGCTCTGTGAAATGCTTCCTCACACCATGGGTACCAGTTGACTGGATTGTCTTTGTGCTGTAATAGATAGGGGGACTTCTCGGATTTTAATCTGTTTGACATTATTTACTCCTTTTACTCCTTCTCCTGCAATTTTCTTATTATGCCCTGCTCCATAGACAAATATAACCAAAAGCCTAAACTTAACGACAAAACCCCGGAAGCTCATCCAGCTTCCAGGGTTCTACTGTCTCTGTCATATATTCATATCTCGGACTATAATCCCAGCACATCCGCGATCACGCCCATCTCTTCCAGCGCAACATCAATCAAATCGTCCAGACTGAGCCCGGTGAACTCGATGGACTCCATGTAATCCCGGTTCGCCCCCGCTGCGAAGCGAAGCTCGTTGAACCGCTTCATCACGGACTTATGTTTCACGCTGGCGATCTTCTTATCCGGATAGATCTGCGCCACCGCCTTCACGAACCCACTCATAGGATCGGCCGCCAGTATCGCATACTGTATGGTCGTCTTCGCCTTCACGCCGCTCTTGGGATTGTGTGCACAGATGGCGTCAAACAAGACCTTGTCCTCGATCCCCTCTTTCTTGAGGATCTCCACCGACGTAGGGCCATGCACTCCCATATCATGCTGCCAGTCACACTGTTCCTCATCCAGGTCATGGAGAAGACCTACGATCCCCCAGTATTCTACATCGTCCGGCGCCAACCGCTTGGCAAGCCCCTTCATGATCGCCTCCACGGCATAAGAATGGGTAATGTAGTTCTGCCCCTTCATATATTTCATCAAGATATCATGTGCCTGTTCTCTGTTCACGGCCAATATTCCTCCTTATCTGGATCCTACTCTTCCGGTACTACGATCAGATCCTTCGTATAGTGGTTCAGTACCTCGCACCCGTCCTCTGTGATGATCACAAGATCTTCGATACGAACGCCGATACCCTCGTCCGCAAGATAGATGCCCGGCTCTACGGAGAAGCACTGCCCTACCTGGATGATATCCTCATTGACAGAGGATACATCTCCGAATTCATGGTCCTCAAGACCGATAGAATGACCTGTCCTGTGTGTGAAATACTGTCCGTAGCCCTTCTCTTCGATATAATTCCTTGCAGCAAGGTCCACATCACACATCCTGTTGCCCGGCTTCGCAGCTTCGATCCCGCGCCTGTTCGCCTCTACCACAATGTCATAGATCTCTCTTGCACGGTCTGATACTTCCCCGATGAATACGGTTCTTGTCATATCGGAAGCATAATTGTCCTTGAACGCGCCGATATCAAGGATGACACAGTCGCCGCGCTTGCCCTTGGAGTCATCCGTTACGTGATGCGGATCTGCCGCACCCTTGGCGTAAGCCGTAATCGGGTCAAATGATACATCCTCGCATCCAAGCTCCTTGTAGATCTCACGGATCTTGGCATTCAGTTCCTTCTCTGTCAGTCCCTTCGCTACCCATGGGATCAATCTATCCATGGCGATATCATTGAGCCTTGAGGATTCTCTCATCAGCTCCTTCTCCTTCTCATCCTTGACCATACGGATATAGTCGATGATCGGCGAACCGTTCACGAACTTGCTTCCGCCGCCCAATTCCTGCAGGCGGAGCAGGAATCTTGCCGGCCATGTCTTGTCGATTCCCATTACCTTGTCCTTCTCAACGAATCTGCTTAAGATCTCAACTCCGTCCTCGATATCATCATACCATACCAGTTCTACCCCCAGATCCTTCTCCTGCGGGAATAATTTGTTGATCACCATCTTGTGATTGCCGTTGACATTGAGATACAATGCTAGAAGTCTCTCCCCCGGAGCGATCCATTTGCCCGTAAGATAGAAGATTGCAACCGGGTCCGATATGATCATCTGCGGAATCTCATGCTCTTCCATTGATTTTAATACTCTTGCTACCTTGTTCTGATCCATAGTTGTCCCCAACCTTTCTTAATAATAAACTCTACTCTTCTACAAGCTCGACCATCTCTTCCTCTTCGGCAGCTTCCATACCGATCAGGTCAGAGCCGCCTTCCAGCTCCTCCGCGTGAACAAGATCCACTACATCTTCAAAGGCTTCATCGCCTTCCCATTCCATATCCTCTTCATCCAGCATCAGTTCATCTTCCATGCTCAGGCCGGAATCCAGCTTGACGTCACGGTATTTCCTCATACCTGTACCGGCAGGGATATGCTTACCGATGATGACGTTCTCCTTCAGACCGATCAGCGGATCCACTTTACCCTTGATGGCCGCCTCTGTCAGCACCTTCGTCGTCTCCTGGAAGGATGCCGCCGACAGGAAGGAATTAGTCGCAAGAGACGCCTTGGTAATACCAAGCATGATCTGCTCGCCGGTTGCCGGCTCCTTGCCCTCCGCAAGCAGTCGGGCATTCGCATCCTCGAACTCCAGTCTGTCTACATTCGTACCAGGCAGGAATTCCGTATCTCCGGCTTCCTCCACACGGACCTTCTTAAGCATCTGGCGCACGATGACCTCGATATGCTTATCATTGATATCAACACCCTGCAGCCGGTATACACGCTGTACCTCCTGGATCATATAATCCTGTACGGCGCGCAGTCCCTTGATTCTCAGGATATCGTGAGGATTCACACTACCCTCTGTCAGCTCGTCGCCGGCCTCTAACACTGCCCCGTCCTGAACCTTGATCCTGGAACCGTATGGGATCAGATATGCCTTGGATTCCCCGGTCTCATTGTTCGTTACGATCACTTCTCTCTTCTTCTTGGTATCGTTGATATTCGCGATACCGGCAAATTCCGTGATGATCGCAAGACCCTTAGGCTTTCTCGCCTCAAAGAGCTCCTCGACACGAGGAAGACCCTGTGTGATGTCATCACCGGCAACACCGCCTGTATGGAAGGTACGCATGGTAAGCTGAGTACCAGGCTCGCCGATAGACTGCGCCGCGATGATACCGACAGCTTCACCGACCTGTACCGGCTCGCCGGTCGCCATGTTGGCGCCGTAGCATTTCGCGCAGACGCCGTTGTGAGACTTACAGGTAAGGATGGTACGGATCTTGATCTTCTTCAAGGTCTCTCCCTTCTCATCCACACCCTTCTTCATAATCAGCTCGGCACGCTTCGGCGTCACCATATGGTTCGCCTTCACAAGGATATTGCCGTCCTTGTCTACGATATTCTCACACAGATAACGTCCTGTAATACGCTCCTGCAGACTCTCGATCTCTTCATTCCCGTCCACGAACGCCTTGACATACATGCCCGGGATCTCGCCGCCTTCATCCATACAATCTACTTCATGGATGATCAATTCCTGCGACACGTCAACCAGACGCCTGGTCAGGTATCCGGAGTCGGCGGTACGAAGAGCCGTATCGGACAGACCCTTACGCGCTCCATGGGCGGACATGAAATACTCCAATACGTCCAGACCTTCACGGAAGTTGGACTTAATCGGCAGCTCGATGGTACGTCCTGTCGTATCCGCCATCAGTCCGCGCATACCCGCAAGCTGCTTGATCTGCTTGTCAGAACCGCGGGCCCCGGAGTCCGCCATCATGAAAATGTTATTATACTTGTCAAGTCCGGACAGCAGAGCCTCTGTCAGCGCGTCATCCGTCGCTTTCCAGGTCTCTACAACTTCCTTGTAACGCTCTTCCTCCGTGATCAGACCACGCTTGAAGTTCTTCGTGATCTTATCCACAGTATCCTGCGCCTGCTGGATCATCTCCGGCTTCTGCGGCGGTACCGTCATATCGGAGATCGATACGGTCATGGCCGCTCTGGTCGAATACTTATAACCGATGGATTTGACTGCGTCCAGCACTTCTGCCGTAGCAGTAGAACCATGGGTATTGATTACCTTCTCAAGGATCTGCTTCAATTGCTTCTTTCCTACGTGGAAATCAATCTCAAGCAGCAGGTCCGCACCTTCTGCTTCCCGGTCAACGAATCCCAAATCCTGCGGGATGATCTCGTTGAAGAGGAAACGTCCGAGAGTGGACTCTATATTACCGCTCTTTACCGTACCGTCAGGCAGCTTCTTAGATACCCGGACCTTGATACGTGAATGGAGCGTGATCGCGTCATTCTCATAAGCGAGGATCGCTTCGTTGACATTCTTGAAGAACTTGCCTTCACCCTTCGCCCCGGGTCTCTCCTGGGTCAGGTAATAGATACCAAGAACCATATCCTGGGAAGGAACCGCAACCGGTCCTCCGTCGGAAGGCTTCAGCAGGTTATTCGGCGACAGCAAGAGGAACCGGCACTCCGCCTGGGCCTCTACGGATAACGGCAGATGCACCGCCATCTGATCTCCGTCGAAGTCGGCGTTGTATGCCGTACATACCAGCGGATGCAGCTTGATCGCCTTACCTTCTACCAGGATCGGCTCGAATGCCTGGATACCCAGTCTATGAAGCGTAGGAGCGCGGTTCAGCATAACCGGATGCTCCTTGATCACATCCTCCAGTACATCCCATACCTCCGGCTGCACTCTCTCTACCATCTTCTTCGCGTTCTTAATGTTGTGGGCCGTTCCGTTCTGCACCAGCTCCTTCATAACGAAAGGTTTGAACAGCTCGATCGCCATCTCCTTAGGGAGACCGCACTGGTAGATCCTAAGCTCCGGACCTACGACGATAACCGAACGTCCGGAGTAGTCCACACGTTTGCCCAGAAGGTTCTGGCGGAAACGTCCCGACTTACCCTTCAGCATATCTGACAGAGACTTAAGCGCCCGGTTACCCGGCCCTGTGACCGGACGTCCGCGGCGTCCGTTGTCGATCAGCGCGTCCACCGCTTCCTGGAGCATTCTCTTCTCATTTCTTACGATAATGTCCGGCGCGCCCAACTCAAGCAGACGTTTCAGACGGTTATTTCTGTTAATGATCCGCCGGTACAGATCATTGAGGTCGGACGTAGCAAAACGTCCGCCGTCCAACTGCACCATAGGACGAAGGTCCGGCGGAATGACCGGGATCGCCGTCATGATCATCCATTCCGGCTTATTCCCCGACTCACGGAACGCCTCAACAACCTCCAGACGCTTCACAATCCTTGCGCGCTTCTGTCCGGTTGCACCCTTCAAGCCTTCCTGCAGTTCGTGATAATCCTTATCCAGATCAATGGACTGCAAAAGCTCCTGAATGGATTCCGCACCCATCCCTACACGGAACGCACTGCCCCACTTCTCTCTGGCCTCCTGGTACTCCTGCTCCGACAATACCTGCTTGTACTGCAGATCGGAATCTCCCTTATCCAGCACAATATAGGACGCAAAATACAGCACCTTCTCCAGTGTCCTTGGAGACAGATCCAATATCAGCCCCATACGGCTTGGAATCCCCTTGAAATACCAGATATGCGATACCGGAGCCGCAAGGGCAATATGCCCCATACGCTCACGGCGGACACTTGATTTCGTAACTTCTACACCGCAGCGGTCGCAGACCACGCCTTTGTAACGGATCTTCTTATACTTACCGCAGTGACATTCCCAGTCTTTGCTTGGTCCGAATATTCTCTCGCAGAACAGCCCATCCTTCTCCGGCTTCAGCGTCCGGTAGTTGATGGTCTCCGGCTTCGTAACTTCTCCCCTGGACCATTCCAGAATCTTCTCAGGCGATGCCAACCCGATTTTGATTGCATCAAAAGTCATTGGCTGATACGTTTGTTCCTTGTTGTTTTCTGGCATACTGGCACCCCTTCCTATTCATCATCCGATAAATCATCATATCCAAAATCATCATCTTCAGGTTCATAATCCATATCAAACTCTTCCTCTTCGGGCTCTTCCTCCTCTACATCGATCAGTTCATCCCCCTGGAACTCCTGCTCTGTGTATCCATGCGCCCCAAGATCATCGTCCTGACGGTATTTTCTGTCTCCTTCGATTAATGAGCGGAAATCTGTCTCTCCCATATCCGCGGTCTCTATGATCTCAACTTCCGTATTGTCATCGCGCAGTACGCGCACATCCAGACCAAGAGACTGCAGCTCCTTAAGCAATACCTTGAAGGACTCCGGTATACCAGGCTCCGGTATATTCTCGCCCTTAATGATCGCTTCATAGGTCTTCACACGTCCGACCACGTCATCTGACTTCACGGTCAGGATCTCCTGCAATGTATAGGATGCGCCGTATGCCTCCAGCGCCCATACCTCCATCTCTCCGAAACGCTGTCCGCCGAACTGGGCTTTACCGCCCAACGGCTGCTGCGTTACCAGAGAATACGGACCCGTGGAACGAGCATGGATCTTGTCGTCAACCAGATGATGCAGCTTCAGATAATGCATGTGCCCGATCGTTACCGGACTGTCAAAATACTCTCCGGTACGGCCGTCTCTTAAGCGCACCTTCCCGTCTCTGGAGATCGGCACACCCTTCCAAAGCTTCCTGTGCTCCCGGTTGTCAGATAGATACTGCATAACCTCCGGCAGCAATTCTTCTCTATGCTTCGCTTCGAACTCTTCCCAGCTTAAGTTGACATAGTCATTGGCCAGGTCAAGCGTATCCATAATATCATTCTCATCTGCACCGTCGAATACCGGCGTAGCAATATTGAAGCCTAACGCCTTGGCAGCCAGGGACAGATGGATCTCAAGCACCTGGCCGATATTCATACGCGACGGCACGCCCAGCGGGTTCAATACGATATCCAACGGACGTCCGTTCGGCAGGAACGGCATATCCTCCACCGGAAGCACACGGGAAACAACACCCTTGTTGCCGTGACGTCCTGCCATCTTATCACCTACAGAGATCTTCCTCTTCTGGGCAATATAGATACGGACAGCCTGGTTCACTCCCGGCGACAATTCATCCCCGTTATCCCTGGTAAATACCTTCGCATCAACGACGATACCGTACTCACCGTGCGGTACCTTAAGGGAAGTATCCCTGACCTCGCGGGCCTTCTCGCCGAAGATCGCGCGAAGCAGCCTCTCCTCCGCCGTAAGCTCTGTCTCTCCCTTAGGAGTTACCTTGCCCACCAGGATATCACCTGCGCGAACCTCCGCACCGATACGGATGATTCCTCTCTCATCCAGATTCTTAAGGGCATCGTCGCCGACACCCGGAATATCGCGGGTAACCTCTTCCGGTCCCAGCTTCGTGTCGCGCGCTTCCGCCTCATACTCTTCTATATGAACGGATGTGTATACATCCTCCTGAACTAACCGCTCGCTTAACAGAACGGCATCCTCATAGTTGTAACCTTCCCATGTCATGAATCCGATCAACGGATTCTTGCCAAGGGCCATCTCGCCGTTCGACGTAGACGGACCGTCCGCGATCACATCGCCGGCCTCCACCTTGTCGCCCTTGAATACGATCGGCCTCTGATTGTAGCAGTTGCTCTGGTTACTTCTAAGGAACTTCGTAAGCTTATATCTTCTAAGGCTGCCGTCCTCCTGACGGATCGTGATCTCTGTAGAGGTCGCGCGCTCTACCACGCCGCCTCTCTCCGCGATCACACACACGCCGGAGTCAACCGCCGACTTCTCTTCCATACCCGTACCTACGACCGGCGCTTCCGTCATCAGAAGCGGCACCGCCTGACGCTGCATGTTAGATCCCATCAGCGCACGGTTCGCGTCGTCATTCTCAAGGAACGGGATCAGCGCCGTCGCGACAGAGAACACCATCTTCGGGGATACGTCCATATAATCGAACATACGTCTCTCGTACTCCTGTGTCTCCTCGCGGTAACGGCCGGATACATTCCTTCTCTTGAAATGTCCTTCCTCATCCAGCGGCTCATTGGCCTGCGCAACATGGTAATTGTCTTCCTCGTCGGCCGTCATATAGACAACTTCCTCGGTAACCACCGGGTTCGCCGGATCGTCATGATTGATCCTGCGGTACGGCGCCTCGATAAATCCATACTGATTAATCCTTGCATAGGTTGCAAGGGAGTTGATCAGACCGATATTCGGACCTTCAGGCGTCTCGATCGGGCACATCCTTCCATAGTGGGAATAATGTACGTCACGGACCTCGAAACCTGCACGGTCTCTGGACAGACCGCCGGGACCCAGCGCGGACAGACGTCTCTTGTGGGTCAGCTCGCCAAGCGGGTTGTTCTGATCCATGAACTGTGACAGCTGGGAAGAACCAAAGAATTCCTTCACAGCCGCCGTAACCGGCTTAATATTGATCAACGACTGCGGAGAGATCCCTTCCAAATCCTGCGTAGTCATTCTCTCGCGCACAACCCTCTCCAGTCTGGACAGACCGATCCTGTACTGGTTCTGCAAGAGCTCTCCTACAGAACGGATACGCCGATTGCCCAGGTGATCGATGTCGTCATCATTACCCAGGCCGTACTCAAGATGAATATTATAATTAATGGAAGCGATGATATCTTCCTTCGTAATATGCTTCGGGATCAGATCATGGATATCTCTGCGGATCGCATCCTTCAGTTCGTCGATATCCCCCGCTGTCTCCTCCAGGATCCCCTCAAGAACAGGATAATATACCTGCTCCGTAACCCCTACCTCTTTGGGGTCAATATCTACAATCGCACCAAGATCCACCATCATATTCGACAGAACCTTGATATTGCGTTCTTCCTCCGGCCTCTCGATCCACACGTACGGAAGCGCCGCATTCTGAAGCCGGTCTGCCAACTCACGCGTAATCTTCGTGCCGCCCTCCGCGATCACCTCTCCGGTGATAGGGCTTGCCACCGTCTCAGCCAGAACATGCCCTGTCAGACGGTTCCTGAAGGAAAGCTTCTTATTGAACTTATATCTTCCCACCTTCGCCAGATCATAACGCCTGGGGTCAAAGAACATACTTGTGATCAGGCTCTCCGCGCTGTCCACCGCAAGCGGCTCGCCCGGACGGATCTTCTTATATAATTCCAGAAGACCTTCCTGATAGTTCGTCGCAGCATCCTTCTCAAAGCTTGCAATGATCTTCGGCTCTTCACCGAACAACTCTACGATCTCAGGGTTCGTGCCGATTCCCAGTGCACGGATCAATACCGTGATCGGCACCTTCCTTGTTCTGTCTACTCGTACATAAAAAACGTCATTGGAGTCCGTCTCGTATTCCAGCCATGCGCCGCGGTTGGGGATCACGGTGGAGGAATACAGCTTCTTGCCCAGTTTATCATGCGCGATCGCATAATAGATGCCGGGTGAACGTACTAACTGGCTTACAATAACACGTTCTGCGCCATTAATTACAAATGTACCCGTACTGGTCATCAACGGCAGGTCACCCATAAATATCTCGTGCTCATTGATTTCATCTGTCTCTTTGTTGTGAAGCCTTACCCGTACCTTGAGCGGCGCCGCGTAAGTAGCATCGCGTTCTTTACACTCTTCGATCGTGTACTTCACGTCTTTCTCGCACAAAGTAAAATCAACAAATTCCAGACTCAGATGACCACTATAGTCCGTGATCGGGGAAATGTCATCAAATACTTCGTTCAGTCCTTCATCCAGAAACCATTGGTAAGAATCCTTCTGGACTTCGATCAAATTCGGCATCTGAAGAACTTCTTTTTGTCTGGAATAACTCATGCGTGAACTTTTTCCGCTTTTGATGGGACGAATTCTGTTTTTCTCCATATTGACGTTTCACTCTCCTCACAATTTTTTGGAAAACAATATTGTAAAACCATTGGAAACAGCGCATTCCCCACTGTCTCCATGCGATATTATGGCAGAACTTTCCACAATAGTGCATTTTTTACTATACCACACAGCCCCGAGGCTTGTCAATGAATTTTTCGAATTTTCTGACGATGCTTTTATCGGCATCTCAGCCTGTTCATTGCCCGGAACATCTTCCGAAGATCCACCGGCTTCGCCAGATGTTCGTTCATTCCGGCGCCCTTCGCCAACGCTATGTCCTCTTCAAATGCATTGGCCGACAGAGCTATGATGGGCACCTTCTTTGCATCCGGCCGATCCAGACCGCGGATCACACGGGCCGCCTCATATCCGCTCATAACCGGCATCATCAGATCCATGAGCACGCAGTCAAAGGTTCCCGGATCGGATGCCGCGAATACATCCACAGCCGCCTTACCGTCATTGGCAGTCACGACCGACGCGCCTGCCTCTTCGAGCATGAATTCTACGATTTCGCAGTTGATCTCATTATCCTCCACCAGAAGAACATGCATCCCGGCGATATCATCCTGCACATCCTGCTCCCCGTCTGCGGACTGCCTGCTATACGCCTCGTCGATCAGTATAGGCAGGTAGATCCGGAATACACTTCCTTTGCCAAGCTCGCTGTCTACTTCAACGGTCCCCTTCATCTGCTCCACAAGCTTCTGCACAATGGACATGCCAAGCCCCACGCCGTTATAGTGCGTCCTCGCACCGTGACCCTCCTGGGTAAACGGTTCGAAAATAAGTTTCTTGAATTCTTCCCCCATACCGATCCCGGTATCTTCGACTTCAAACCGGAAGTTTGCCGTCCCGTTCCGGCTGCCGGTCTCCTTCACGCGAACAGTTACGGAGCCCTGCGGCCGGTTGTATTTGAGAGCATTGTCTATGATATTCATCAGGACTTGCCTTAAGTACATCGGATTCCCGATCAGCCTGCTGTGCTGCAGATCAACCTCCTCCACCGTCAGCCTGATCTCACATTTCTCCGCCTGAGAAGACAGCACCGCAATGCAGCTTTCCAGTATGTCATAGAGGTCAAACGGTTCTGCCGCCGCCGTCCTTCCGCTCTCCAGATTGCTGACCTGGAGGACGTCATTTACCAGGGACAGCAGATGCTCTGTCGATACACGGATCTTCTTCCGGCAATCACTCTGGCGCTCCGGCTCGTCCTGACTCTTCTCCATGATCGCCAGCATTCCCAGGATCCCGTTGATCGGCGTGCGCAGATCGTGGGACATGCGGGACAGGAATTCACTTTTTGCCGAATTGGCCCGTCTTACCTTCTCCAGCAGTTCCATGATGGCTTGTTCCTGCTTCTTTCTCGTCATCATCGTTTCCGTGATATCCTGATGGTATCCGTTAAGGCTTGCGCCCGGTTTCTTGAAGGTCCTGTCCGGTACGCCGCCGCATCGCACATAGATCTTCCCAAGCTTCGGATGATTCCATGGGTAGATCACCTCGGAACGGCCGTTTTCTAATATTTCCCGAATCGATTCCTGTACCATCTCTACATAGTCCGGCTCAATATTCTGAAACCAGTGCTGATAGCACTCCTCCGGCCCGATCTCATCTGATACCCCCAGAAGGATCCGCATGGTCCGGTCCGTATATATCCTGGGCCGGCATCCCTCCTCCAGTTCAATGGTCCAGATGCCGGTTCTCGCCCCTTCAAGAATGTTCTCCATGCTCTGCCTTGCTTCCAGCTTGTATTTCTCTTCCTGTTCCACCACGGCGTTGACATCCCGCTGGGCAAAGATCGCACAATTCTCTTCCGCCGTTCTCTCCGTGGCTGAGAAATGGATCTCCAGGTGCTTAAGCCCATAGACGCTGTCCTGCACCTGATACCGGACATAGAACTTCTTCTCCGCCCGAAGCTGGGCCAGTACATAGCTCTTCCTCGTTACGGCACGGAGCCGTTCCTGGTCCCGGGGAACCACATACCGGGTAATATACCGGTCCATAGCGGTCTGATAGCCGTCTTTGAAGCTGCCGGGCCAATCCATAGACATCCGTTCGCTGTTCCGGTATACCTCACACTCACCGGTATCGAAATTCACCTGATAGATCCCCAGATAGTCCACACTGAGGGCATGGAGGACATTGTAGCTCCGCTTTTGAAGCTCACGGACAAGGTTCCGCCGTTTCAGAGAAGATACGATGAAATACGCTGCCGTCTGCAGCATGTTCGACGCATATTCCAGTAATTTCACAGGCGGGTTGTCCACACCGTAGAATCCGATCAGCTTCTTACCGTCATAGAGCGGAACCACCACGAGAGAACGGATATTCTGACGCTTCAGGATCTCATACTGGAGCGGGGAATCCTCACGGATCTCTTCCAGGTTCTCGATGACGATATGCCTGCCGATGCTGAAATTCCGGTACCAGCCGGCGCAGACCTCCGGAGGAACGTCCTGAAGATTCTCCTTCTCCGGCTTCACCCCGTCGGCCGCCCACTCATAGGTATTGTCATCGCCGCCGTTCTCATTCTGCTCAAATATATAGATACGTTCCCCGTGAAGCGCTTTGCCCAGGTGCTCAAGCAGCACCTCCAACGACTGGTCCGGGGTTTCCTCCAACAGGGCGACGCGAAGCCCCTCATTGATGATGGTCTCTAGATTCTGAACGCTCTGCATATCACTGTTTTGCTCGCCGCTCCGTTTCAAAGACTCCCTTGAATAATCCATATCCTGCCCTCCATACGGCCGCTTTATAAAGTTACATCGTTTTAAAAAACCGCCCCTTACGGAGCGGTTCATCTGTCGGCTTATTCCGGATTATTTGAGGTTAACTTCTGCACCCTCTGCTTCAAGCTTAGCCTTGATCTCCTCGGCCTCTGCCTTGGAAACTGCTTCCTTAACTACCTTCGGTGCCTCGTCAACTACTGCCTTAGCTTCCTTCAGGCCAAGTCCTGTGATCTCACGAACAACCTTGATAACCTTAACCTTAGAAGATCCTGCAGATACTAATTCTACATCGAATTCGTCCTTCTCTTCCTCTGCTGCTGCTTCTCCGCCTGCTGCTGCAACTACAACGCCTGCTGCCGCAGATACGCCAAATTCTTCCTCACATGCTTTTACTAATTCGTTCAACTCTAATACTGATAATTCTTTGATTGCATCAATAAATTCAGCTGTTGTCAACTTTGCCATTGTATTATCCTCCATATTTAATATTATGTGACAGCTAATCTGTCCGCCCATCTATGCGGCATCTGAAATGTATGCCCGGATGGGTATCGTTCCATACATACCTTACGGTACAGCTTCTCCCTATTCTGCCGGGGTCTCTGCCGCTTCTGCAGGAGCTTCCTCTGCTTCTTCGGCCGGAGCCGCTGCAGCACAGGCTTCTGCTCCGCCCTGCTCTGCGATCTGATTGAGAACACGTGCAAGATTGGTGATCGGTGACTGCAAGCTTCCAAGGAGCTTGGACAGTAACTCTTCTCTTGACGGAACCTTAGATAACTCTAATAACGCGTTGTTATCATACAGAGTTCCCTCAACCACTCCTGCCTTCAGTTCAAGAGCCTTCGCATCCTTTGCGAACTTGCACAGGATCCTTGCCGGAGCCGTTGCGTCATCCTTAGAGATCGCGATCGCGCTCGGACCTTCCAGATGCTCGTCCAAAGCTGCAAGCTCAGTCCCTTCAAAAGCTCTCTTCATCATTGTGTTCTTACAAACCTTGTAGATGATCCCTGCTTCTCTTAACTGCTTACGGAGTTCTGTATCCTGCGCAACAGTAAGTCCGCGGTAGTCAACCAATACAACACTTGCCGCATCCTTGACGTCATCTGCAATCGCCTGTACGATCGGTTGCTTTAATTCAACTTTTGCCACGAATGGTGCACCTCCTTCTGTTATTGAATACGTTGACTGCGTTCAAAGAAAAGGTTACTGTTCACACCTGCGGTGCTCACAGCGACAAGAAAAGTGCTATAAAAAACACCTCTACGCAAAGACATAGAGGTGTTGTAAATTCTTACACATCGAATCTAACTTTCCTCGGCAGGCGTTGATCTGCTTACGCTTAGAGTTCCTTGCGGCTCTCCTCGCACCTGCTGTCTTCGGCAGTCATATGGTATGATAGCACTTCCGATGGGTTCTGTCAACAGTTTTTTAACGAAGTTTATCGACATGCTCTCCCGGCACCATGATCTCCAACTGCTTATTCAAGTTATCAATGACCACCTCATCATGCTCCCCGCCGAATTCCCCGTCCAGCGTCCACGGAATCTCTTCCAGCGATTCGAATGTAATGTGTCCTGTTTTAAACGTATACATATGCTTCGTATCTATCTGTTCGATCAGGAGCGCCGCGATGATCTCCTGCAGCGCGATCGGATTAGCCGGCTTCCGGATCAGCGTCACTTCAAATAACCCGTCATCGAATACCACCTGTTTCCCGATCATGCTTCTGAATCCCCCTACCGAACGCGAATTCGTCACCATCCCAAAGATAAACTCGTCCTCGATCTCTTCCCCGTCATGGCACACCTTGATCCGGTAGGAAGGCACATTGAACAGCCGCTTCGTTCCCTCCAGCACATAGGCCAGATGGCCGAGTATATTCTTCACTTCCTGCTTCGTCTCATAGGATACATCCGTGAATATGCCGAAGGCCGCCACATATACGAAGATATCGTCATTGAATTTCCCCACGTCACAGGGGAACACTTCTCCGTTCACCGCGTTATCCGCCGCCTTCAAAAGCCCCTTGGGAATATGCAGGCTGTTGGCGAAATCATTGGTCGTACCCGTTGGGATATATCCCACCGGCGTCCTCGTCTCCCGGTGCATCATTCCGGTCACCACCTCATCTATGGTCCCGTCTCCCCCGCTGCAGACGATCAGGTCAAACTCACTGGCATTGTATTCCATGATCTTCTTGTACGCATCTCTGTACGCCTGGGTCGGATATGCCACCACCTCATACCCTGCCTTCACGAAAATGTCGATAATGTCCGACAGCTTCGGCTTCAAGAGTTCCTTACCTGCACGCGGATTATAGATAAACAGCATTCTCTTCATATGATCATCTCCTTCTATAGTCAAATCCTGCTAACCGGCAGAATGTACCGACAATGCGAAAGAGGACATATTACATGCCCTCTTCATACCTTAATATGTATTACTTATCCGGATACCTCCCAATGATACCTATTAAGCAAACAGGCAATTCCGGTCATATACAACTAGTTACTTGCAACAAGGAAATCCTCTATCCTTGCCACTGCCTCACTCTCATCTTGTCCTTCCGCTACCACGGTGATCTTCTCACCCTTCTGTAACTTCAGACTCATCATCCCCATGATACTCTTCGCATTGATCTTTTTGTTATCAATCTCAATAAACACCTGGCTCGCATACTGGCTTGCCTCCTGAACCAGGTGCGCAATCGGACGTGCTTCCATGTCCATATTGTTTTGAATCGTAACAGGTTTCTTAGTCATAAAAAATTGCTCCTCCTTGCTATTCCCTTAACTTTACCGCTATATCACTTAACTTCCTGAGCCGGTGGTTCACTCCGGATTTCCCGACCGGGTTCTCCAGGAGACCTCCCAGTTCCTTCAAAGTTGCTTCCGGATATGCAAGACGTGTAAGGGCGACGTCCTTCAGTCCTTCCGGCAACTTGTCAAAACCAACAGTATCGCGTATATACTTGATGTCCTCCATCTGTCTGACAGCAGCAGATACCGTCTTGTTAATGTTCGCTGTCTCACAGTTCACCTTGCGGTTCACAGAATTGCGCATCTCCTTCATGATACGGACATTCTCAAGCTCAAGAAGCGCCACGTGTGCTTCCATAACATTCAGAATGTCTACGATCTGTGAGCCTTCCTTCAGATATACAACGTAGGTCTTCTTCCTCCCCACGATCTTCGCTTCCATATCAAAACTATTGATCATAGCCTTAAGATGCTCTGCCTCATCCCTCGTATTACAGACGATCTCAAAATGATAGGATTTGCTTGGATCACTCATGGAACCGGCCGTGATAAATGCGCCCCGGATGTACGCCCGCTTACAGCAGACTGCCTGTACCATCGCGTTTCTGACTGCCAGCAGTTCTTCCCCTTTGGCGTAAATATCATAGCTTGCGCTGCCTTTTGCCATGTTCCTACGAATTGCGATACCTGTTCCTATATTAAATGTTTTTTGCAATAATGTAAAGCATTTTCTTGCAACTGCATAATTTTCCGTATGAAACCGGAGCAGACACACACCCTTCTTATCCGTGGCAAACTCTCCAGACATATGGATTATTGCTGATAATTCCGCCAGATTACAATGTCTTGCCTTCGCAAAATGCTCTGTCAGTTCTTCCTTTATCATGCCCGAAAATGACATCTTATACTCCTATCTCGCTTTTGTAATCGTATCTTTCCCGATATCTCTGTGCTCAATGCGGATTCCGTAATTCTCATTCTTGCTTAAGGTTTCAAATAATTCATTGGCCAATGTGACCGAGCGGTGCTTCCCGCCGGTACACCCGATCCCGATCACAAGCTGCGTCTTCCCCTCCTGAACGTAATTAGGGATCAAGAACTCCACCAGGTCCGTCATCTTCTCTAAGAATATCTCCGCTTTCTCATTGTCCATGACGAAATCCCTGACCTGCTTGTCATTGCCGCTGTGCGGCCGCAGTTCTTCTATATAATACGGATTCGGAAGAAATCTCACGTCAAACACCAGATCGGCATCCGGCGGGATTCCGTATTTGAAGCCAAAAGAGAGCACAGATATGTACAGATTCTTATACTCCTTGTTCCGTACAAATATCTTGTTCAGTTCCCTCTTCAATTCCCTGGTAAGCATATGGCTCGTGTCGATCAGGTAATCCGCCTTTTTCTTAAGAAACAAAATTCTTTCCCGTTCTTCTCTGATCCCCTCGTCCACCCGGCCGTCATTGCCCGCCAGCGGATGAAAACGCCTCGTCTCCTTATACCGCTTGATCAGCACATGATCTGATGATTCCAGAAACAGGATCTCATACTTCATCCCGGCGGTGTCCAGTTCATCCAACACCTCCGCCAGCTCATCCAAACTCTGTCCGCTCCGAATATCCACGCCAAGGGCCGCCTTATTCAGCTCACTCCCCGGTACGCGGAGCAGGTCCGCCATCTTGGGGATCAACTGAACCGGCAGATTGTCCACACAGAAATATCCCACATCCTCCAGCATCTTAAGCGCCGTACTCTTCCCTGCTCCCGACATTCCCGTTACAATTACACATCTCATCTTAGAATTCTCCCAGTCTCTTCACTTCAGGTTCCAGCCTTACCCCGAACTGTTCCTCTACCTTATCTGATACCCGGCGCATCAGCTCTGCTACGTCAGCCGCCGTCGCCTGTCCCTTATTGACTACAAAACCACAGTGTTTCTCGGACACCTGCGCTTTGCCGACCGTAAATCCCCGAAGCCCCGCATCCTGAATAAGCTTACCCGCAAAATACCCTTCCGGCCTCTTAAACGTACTCCCGGCGCTTGGATACTCCAACGGCTGCTTACTGACTCTCTTCTCCCGAAGCTCTTCCATCCGTGCCCTGATCGCCTCCTGATCACCTCTTCGCAGCCGTATCCTGGCTGCCAGAATGACTGCGCCTGTCCTGGCTGCCATGCTGGTACGGTATCCGAACTCCATCTGTTCTCCAGGGACGTCCCGAATCTCGCCTTCCGGCGTCAGCAGCGTAACCTCCCTGACCACATCCTTCATCTCGCCGCCATAGGCGCCGGCGTTCATAATACACGCGCCGCCAAGCGTCCCCGGAATCCCGGAAGCGAACTCAAAACCTGCAAGCCCCTCCTCAAGCGCCCGGTTGGCGATCGCAGACAGCAGCGCCCCCGCCTGTGCAGCGACCGTATCGCCCTCGATCCGGATCTCATTCATCTCCTTGAAGATCTGGATGATCACGCCTTCATATCCCCGGTCTGACACCAGAAGGTTGCTCCCGTTCCCCATAACATAGTAAGGAACCGCCTGCTTCCTGCATACGGCAATGATATCCCGTACTTCTCCAATACTTCCCGGCGTCACGAATATCTCCGCCGGTCCGCCGATCCGGAATGTCGTGTGGTTCTTCATAGGTTCTTCTAACTTGATCTGCTCGTCTGTAATGATCCCTGATAATTCATTATATATGCTTTGTCTCATATTATTCCTCGTTTTATTCTCTTATTTTTTATTTCTGTGGGCTGTGGACTGCGTGGCTGATCCATACAAATCGGCTTTGCAGGCTGGTATCATACTATGCGGCCATATACAACCGTCAGTACACCAGATATCGTCTCCGGTAATATTCTATCGTACGATACTCTAAGACATCCTTCATATGATATTTAAATGCCGGATTCCCGATACACCCTCTCAACTCTTCGCGGATAGCCAGCGCATATCCCTCTTTCTCTATAAAAAATCCCTTCCCGGAAGCCTTTAAGAAATGGATCGGCATAGACCTGGCCTTACTAAGATGCTGTTTGTCCGTCATCTTCTTATAGTCTTCATAAGTTATATCCGCTGCAAAATCTTTCCAGTTTACCCCCGTATCAAAAAAACTTTTCCATTCCTTCAATACCTCTTCATCCGTCACTTCCATCCGTATATTTCCATGATTATAAAAAGCATACAAGATCGGCATTTTATATACCTTTTGCATATCTGTTGTTTCAATAAGCGAAATAAACTCCCTCCCGATCCCCTCGTATAAAACCTTCTCATCTGCAGATATTTCCCCTAAATCATACAAATACTCAAGATATCTTCGAAACGGATTTTCTTTCGCATGCTTTATGCAATACTGATAAATATCATCCTCCATGCGGGCAAATAGCTCCATCCTGGAAGGAACCCTGTCACCAAGTAACTCCTTTATCCTGTAGTATTCCCGCCGCACCCGTTCCTTGATAGATAAAGACTTTTTATCCAATTCCTTGAAGAGGTCAATCAACCGCATATCAAAATCTACCAGACAATCATCAGGATAGTCCATATTATAATAGTCACAGCTCTTTTTCTCACCATAGGACATTCCCCCGCTAAGCAACAGCGGTGCTTTTCCTGCTTTTTCATAATTGCCGATAAAATCAAGAACATTCAAATATTCTTTTCCTCTGCAGGTGCGCAGCCCCCGCCCCAACTGCTGTAAAAACACAATCGGTGATTCCGTCGGTCTTAAAAACATTACCATATCAATAGCCGCAATGTCCAGTCCTTCATTAAACATATCCACAGAAAAGATTACCTTTATCTCCTGGTTTATCAACCGCTCAATAGCTTTATCCCTCTCCTCACTGAACCTTCCATCCGCGTCACTATATACCGCCGCAGATAAGATTCCTCTCCTGCAGAATTCTTCTGCCATTTTCTCTGCATGCTGTCTGGAACAGCAGAAGCCTAACGCCCGACGCGAATGATATTTCATATAATATTTGTAGATCATATCATACCGTCTGCTATTGCCTTTGTAAATTTCTGTCAATTCACCCGTATCATAATGCCCTTTAACCAAACGCAGTCCCGAATAATCCGTCTCATCATAAATGCCATAATAATGAAATGGTACTAACATGCCTTTATTAATAGCTTCCTTTAACGAAATCTCATAAGGCACATTGTAATCACAGATTTCATAGATGCTCTTGCCATCCATTCTCTCTGGAGTGGCCGTAAGACCCAGCATAAAACATGGCTGAAAATAGTCAACAATCCGTCTGTATTGTTCATTAACCGCATGATGAAATTCGTCAATGACAAGATAATCAAAATAATCAGCCGGGAAATATTCAGCCGTCAGGTACTCTTCTCTCCCCAACGTAGCAACAGAAGCAAAAATCACCGACTTATCCACGTCCTTCTGCTTTCCATAAAAGAAACCATAGTCTTCAGAATGACGCACATTCCTAAAAGATACTGCGGCTTGTTTTAGAATTTCCTCCCTGTGAGCCACAAACAGCACTCTTTTATAATTGGCAGAATCAAATGCTGCAAGATACGTCTTTCCAACACCTGTAGCCGCCTGGACAAGGGCTTTTGTTGCCCCCTCCGCCCGGCTGTCTTCCAACGCATAAAGTGCTTCTATTTGAGCGCCTCTTGGCTGAAATAATACTTTAACCTTTGTATTCCCATCATTCTCAATTTGATCATATCTGGCCAAATCCTTAGATACCGCAGGCTTATGCCAATTTTTCGAATATCGGCGCAATTCTTCGTCATCAATTACAATCGAATGTCTGAAAAACAAGTCCTCAAAGGTATCATAAAACATCTGAAAACTCTTCATATCTGTCTTACTGGTAAAGCGGTAATTCCATTCGATTCCAGAAGTCAACGCACTCCTTGAAACGTTCGATGAGCCGATGTATATCTCACTGCTATTCTCATAATGAAACATATAAGCTTTCGGATGAAATGAACGCTCTTTTTCATTATAAAATCGCAGCTCTACACCCTTCCCTAACTCTTTTTTTATCAAATACAACGCCGACGGCTGGGTTATTCCCAGATAATTCCCCGTCAAGATCCGAATCGGCACCTTTCTCTCAAGAGCCGACTTCAAATCCTTCAAGATCATCCTGACTCCAGATTCCATAAGAAAAGACACGACAATATCAATTCTTACTGCCTTCATCATACTCATCCTAAGCTGGTAATACAGAAAACGACTCTGATTACGGTCACCGGTCATCACATTTGTCGGCTCAATAACCGCATTATCTGCCTGAATCTTATCTGTCTGCTCATCCGGTAAGCTTAGCTCTTCCGCAAAATTAAATTGAGCCACCTTTCTTCCTCCCGTCCCGGCCGCACATCTGCTGTGATCCACTGTTCCTCTATCTCTATATTAACATCTTCTACCCGTTTCAGCAAATCAGCAAATCTATCCTCTGTCATATCTATAAAGAACCGCCCATTCCTCATTCCTTCATAAGTTCCGTATTTGAAAGAAGTATAAATAATACCATTATGTTTCAATGCAGCAGACATTTTCCTGATAACATCTGTAAGTTCCTTAGAAGGGACATGTAAGATGGATGAGCACGCCCATATTCCATCATATCTTTCTACTTCTTTCAAATCCTGAAACAACATTTGTTTCACTTGGATTCCAGTATATTCACTTGCCAGCTTACATAACTTCTCTGAGCCATCTATTGCTTCTACTTCATATCCATGATCAATAAAAACTCTTATATCACGCCCGGCGCCGCAGCCAAAATCAAGGATAGAAGCGCCAGTCGGCAATTTATCCATGAAACGATTCTGCATACCTTCAAAATCTACAGAAACAGTTGATTCTGAGAATATCTTTGCATTCGTATTGTAGTATTCAATGGTTTTATTAGAATCAAACATTCTCCTTATTCCTTTCAGTATGAATGAAGCGTGTATACACTACAATGATTATCCTCTTCACGATATATGCATCAACACCAGGAATTGCTAAAACCCCCCTTAATCCCACAACGCAAAGAAATATTCTTTTAGCATATCAAGCGCCTCATCCTTGCAATCACTCCTATATTGCTCCAGCTCCAGCTTCCGCTCCTCTTCCCGATACTTATCAGATATTTCCTTATATAAATGTCATTTACCCAAATGCCATCCTCATCGGTATAATTCTCTCCCAGAAACCCCGGTGATCCATTTCGATTATCCTTCAAATTCTGGAGCATATCGAGAATAAGCATCTGCAAATACCCAAACATGTTCCAGACATCGGAATCACAATAACCACGTACTACACGCTGTTTGCTCCACTTCAAGCATCTTTTAATATGTTTGATCTTCCCCCACAGTCTGCTCTTCTCTCCAAGCCCGCTCATAGCAAAATCATAACCATTCCAGATATTGTTTGTTCGACCTGTCAGTTTCCTTTTCTTACGCTTCACAATAGAATCCCCCCTCATTAAGTTACCGACTGCCTACAGCAATTCGAAAGCTCCTTTGTTATTTGCCAGTCTGTCTTCAACTACTTAGTCAAAGACTGTGCTGCAAACAACGAGATATTTGTTCTACGCTCTGCTTCAGTTGATACTGACCATACACCGACAACACATAGCGCCCCTCGCGGCAATCGCCAAACATGCATACAAGCATGCCCATTAGGCCTTTCCTCTAACGATCTTCATATACAATATTTACCTCATAACAAATAGAAAGAAAATAGGACACCGGGGAACTTAACATCTTTTAATAAATCCCTAATTGTGCAAGTTTGCCTGCACAATTTACTCACATTTATATTTATCCATAATTCTTGATTCAATATCCTCCAAACTTGGAACTGTATCCTGCAATTCCTTAGGCACATCCTTGAATAATCTGTATTCACTTACACCTATAGGCTTTGTCATATCTTTAAGAGCATACTCTGCCACGATTTTGTTCTTATCCCGGCAAAGAATCAAGCCTACCGATGGATTGTCCACCGCACTCTTAAGTTGATCATCAAGTACCGAGAGATAAAAATTCATTTTGCCAGCAAATTCCGGTACGAATTTTCCCGTCTTTAGCTCCACAGCAAAGAAGCAATGCATCAGATAATTGTAAAAAAGCAGATCGATAAAGAACTCTTCATCCTGTACCCTTAACAAATACTGCTCACCTACATAGGCAAAGCCTTTTCCAAGTTCAAGCAGAAGCTTTGAAACATTATTCACCATTTCATGTTCTATGTCCGTCTCGATCATCTTATCCTTCATGCTCACGAAATCAAAGATATAAGGATCCTTCATTTATAGTGCTCTCTGTCAGCAGTCTTATCCATGAGTGCTATATGATGATACCAAGTAAGACCTGCAAAGCCCATTTGATCGATATCATCTTCCGTGAATAACCCGCTGAATTTCTTCATATATTTCAGATTTCTAACGGAGAATCCTGTTGTTTCCGGAAACTCTCTCCGAATATCAGCTGCAAGAATGTCAATAAACTTATTCCCCCACTGGCTTTTATCAGTAATGATCTTTCCAATTCTCCAATTTCGATGCAGCAAAGCGTGATTTGCACTCACAACCGCAGAGTATTGAGCCGCCTTTATACACTCAAATGTCTCCTGCAAAGTTTCTTTGTATTCATTATTATTTATTAGCATGATCTGCTCCTTCCAAATTGTGCAAGCTGACTTGCACAATATCTCTTCAGTTATTTGCTCAACACTAATAAATGTACCTCCGTATGAAGCATTATTCCTATTATCACCAGACACCTCCACTGCTAGTATAAATGCATTACCAGAGACACAATAATACGGCTTGCCAGAACCTCTTGTCCGATTTCTTCAGATCTTTTTTCCTCAGACTGTACTATTGCAGCTACTTCATTTGGCGTAAGCACACATTCCGGTACCCATTATCAGTTTTTCTATTTCCTTTTCATACTCTTCGCTTTGTTCTATATCTTTTAATCTTTTTGCCAAATCCCCAGTCTGGCCATTTATATCGACAATATTAACTCCGGAGCAACAACAAACTTCCAGTCAATCGTGACAACAAAGTTCATAGTACGATACCTCCTTCCTGGAGCTATGAATATGGCAATCGCATTCATCTGCTCAATATCAGCTTCACCGCATCGATCAGATTCTCACTGAAACCCTCTAGCTCATCCATCGTAATAACCTTTTTCTGCACATATATCGCAATATCCCAAATCGCAGTTGACTTCCGCATCTCTATCAACACGCCTGGATGCTTCTTGTCCCGCTTGATTCTCTTCTCAAGTTCCCAGAAATGATCCGAAGCATTCCCCTCTGCACTCAATAGTCTAATATATTCCTTCATCAATCGTTCCATGTAACGCTCTTGCCACTGTGGAACTCTTTCCCGGAATAACTTCCAATCTCTCTTTGATATCTCAACCATAAAAACTCACTCTCCAAACTATTATTTTTTTAATTTATCTTTTTCAACACTCAAAGATCCGCTTATGTGCAGATTTCGATTGTGAAGTTCATTTTTTTCATCCAAAATAAGATTTCTGATGAATGCTTCCAGGTACTCTGTCGTTTCGTAAATACCTTTTTGCAGATTAGTGTAATTCGCACGGACAAGTGCATTTCTGAAATACCACGCATTTTCTGCAAAAATATCATTTGTTGCCGGGAAGCCAAGCGTTCTCAGATATTTGATAAAGAATACCGCCGTTGTTCTTGTATTACCCTCTCCGAAAATGTGGATCTGCCACAGCCTTGAAATAAACACTGCAAAGTGATGGATTATCTCGTCCATTGAAAGTCCTTTATAACTAAACTCTCTCTCCTGTGAGAAATCGTATTCGAGCGTAGTTCTGAGTTCCGAAGCACTACCATATATAACGGTTGCACCATCCAACACCCATTCTTTTTTCGTAATATTATAATCTCTAATCTTTCCGGCGTGCTTATATATACCCTGAAACAGTTTTCGATGGATAGCAATATACTCATTGGGCGAAAATGAAAATGCCGTTTCAGAAAGTATCTGCGCAATTCGTGCAGATACTTTATCCGCTTCTTCAATGCGCTCATCATCTGATAAATGCACAGGCCTTTCTTCATAATATATGTCGATAAGATTCTGTACTTCTTTCAGTGTGATCTTTCCCTCGATATTCTGAACGGCAATATCAATCAAATATTGGGATGGTTTAAGTCCATCTACCGCCTGAAGTCCGATTGCCGTACTCCACGCATAGCCTTTACTGACTTTATCAGGCTCAGACTCTTTCAAATATTCTTTAAATGGTATAGGCCCCTGATATGCAATTTTCTTCTGTTCTTCGCCTCTCATCTCTGCCCCTCTTCTACCTTCTTAAAATCAACTTACTACTAACTTATAGTATAACACAGCTCTCCTATTTTAAGTGAAAAATATTGGTTACTGCTCTCTCTGATCTCCTAATTCCTCCCCCACTCAAAACAAAAGAGCCCTCCCAAGAATGTCATTCCGCATCTCCCCGAATAACATTCTCAAGACAGCTCTCCCGGCTATCGCTTAAGCTTCCTTCTCCATCGCCTCAGCCACACTCGCTTCACAGCTTCTCATCGCCTGGATCGTCTTGTCGAACAACTCGTCCAACTCCCATCCAAGCCGCTCGGCTCCCTGAGAAATAATCTCTCTGGAGCACCCCGCCGCGAATCTCTTATCCTTGAACTTCTTCTTCAAGCTCTTAACTTCCAGATCCATCGTGCTCTTAGACGGACGCATCAGCGCGCAGGACCAGATCAGTCCCGTCAGCTCATCCGCCGCGAACAGCACCTTCTCCATCTCAAGCCTTGGCTCTTCCTCACTGCAGATCCCATAACCATGAGAACAGACCGCATAGATCATATCCTCGCTCACCTTCGCCTCACGCAGAAGCTCCGGCGCCTTCTTGCAGTGCTCCTCCGGATAGAGCTCAAAGTCAATATCGTGAAGCAGACCGGTGATACCCCAGAACTCTTCTTCCTCCGCATGTCCCAGTTCCTTCGCAAACCAGCGCATCACGCCTTCCACCGTCAGAGCGTGCTGGATGTGGAACGGTTCTTTATTATACTTCTTAAGCAGCTCCAACGCCTCTTCACGGGAAATGCTGCTCTTCTTCGCCGTCCCTCCCGCTTCCTTCTTCACCGTCTTCGCATTGTCGGAAGGTTTCTTGTCCAGGCTCTTCATCGTCGGGAAAGGCAATCGAGTTACTTCATTATTCTTCATAACCGCTTATCTCCGCTTTTCTCTAACAATTCAACACTTCATTATGATGTGTTATTCTACCAGTAAAATTTCAAATTTGATGTAAATTTGTTGTAAACCACACAATTTGCTGTACTCATTTATCCGTTTCGGACTCTTTCCTAAAATACATCAAGATTGCGTGATAAATTTTGTATTGCTTCCTGTTTCTTCATGTCAGTGACTTCGGCATATATGTCCATCGTTGTTTCAATATTAGCGTGTCCCATAATCGCCTGTATCACTTTCACATTTGTTTCCTTCTCGCAGAACCTTGTACAAAAGGTATGCCTTAAATGGTGGCATGAGAAGTGAGGTATTATGACTGGCTGCCTTTTTTCTTTTTTAGCATTTAACACTTCCTCTGCATTGTACGATTCGTATATCCGCTTGATTGCCCTGTTTACAGCTTGCGGATTATGAAGATTACCAAAGCGGTTGCTGAAAATAAAGCCTGTCATTCCGTCAACCACCGTAGTATTGAACCCTTCTTCCTTCTGTTCGCTGTATTCCTCTTGGAACGCTTCATATACTGCGTCCATCATGGGAATCGTGCGGATACCCGCTTCTGTTTTCGGGAGGGATACTCCAAACTCACATTTTGTAGTATCATTTCGCCGGGGATAATAAGTAACGCTATGGTTTATGCTGATTATCCTTTTCGCAAAATCTACATCCTCCCACCTCAAGCCGATTGCTTCACCAATCCTGCACCCCGTTCCTAATAATACTGTAAAGAACGGTGTCCAATGGCAATATACCGGGCTTTTGGCTGTGTAGTCCATAAAGGCTCTCTGCTGTTCCAGTGTGAGGGCATGGCGTACACCATGATTTTTCCCCGGCTTCTTCTTGATTTGAGCCATCACACCATCGCTCGGATTGTTTCTGATGATGTCATCCCGCACTGCAAGCTGAAATGTTGGGTGGAGGACGGTATGGATTGTTTCAAGGGTGTTAATCTGCATCCCCCTGTCATTTAACAGATGATAATAGAAATACAACACATCTGAATACTTTATCGTTCCAATCTTCCGTTTCCCGAACTCATCCCTTACAAATCGGTCATACATATAGGTGTAATTTGTGTAGGTTGTCCGCCTTAACTCTGTCTTTGTTGTGATATACCTGTCAAAAACAAAATTCAAATCGGCGTTTCCTGCCGCATATACATCCAGACCGTCAAGCTGGTCTTTCATCAGCCGCTTTTCTTTTTCCCTAAGCTCTACCAAATCATTCGCATATATATACCGCCTTTTCCCATAAGGATCAGTATAGGTATACATATATGATTTATCCTTGCGCTGGATTTCCCCTTTCCGTAAAGCCCTCCCTCTATGGTCTTTTCTTGCTTTTGCCATCTCTGCTCCTTTCTTTCAAAAGGAAAGAGATATTTCGTACTGCTACTTACTTTCTTCCATTGAGTATTGTATTTCAACACCCTTTTGTAGCACTTGCGTTATGGTCATGTCATGTTTGGCAGCATAGTCCTTCAGCTTCTCATACTCCGCATCGTCAACCCGAAGGCTTAACGACCTCAGCTTAGGCGAGTCGGTCTTTGGACGTCCCGTTCTCGGCATTTACTATGCACCTCCTTCATAACTAATACCATTATAATTTGTGTTCTACGAAAAGTCAAGAACTTTTTGTAGAACAATTATTTATCACGAAAACCTCTTTGCCTTAATCACTCACTTACTCTAAAAGACTCCAGATACTGCTCAAAAATATCACAATTTACCAATACTAATTTATCTACTTTGTAGATAGCGTTTGCCTGCTTTGCAAGCTCCTGAAACTTTGTCAAACCCATGCTGTATATTTCTGCACCTTCCTTATATCTGACAAATTTCTTTCTGTCTACTTTCTTTACCATAAATTCCTCCAATCATTGCACAGCTTTATCTGCTAATAAACAGGCAGAATACACTTCTCCCCATTTATTAGCAGATAAAAACTGCAATACAGGTGGCAG
>CANTDX010000034.1 GCA_947652615.1 uncultured Dorea sp.
GTATTGATTTTTCAATGTGCGAATCCCATTTTTGATGTGGGAAGTTTGAGTATATGAAGAAGGAGAGGAAGAACCGAGGGCTGCAATTTTTGCGAAGGATGATCTGACATTTAACGGAACCGGTGTATTAAGCGTTATAGGGAATTATAAGCATGGAATCCAGTGTAAGGATGATCTGAAATTCATTACCGGTACCTATGAGGTCAAGGCGGCGGAAGACGGGATCGTCGGGAAGGACAGTATTACCGTGAGAAACGGGAATTTTACTATTGACAGCGGAGATGACGGGATGAAAGCGACCAATAGCGAGGAGACGGATAAGGGGTATGTTCTGATCGAGGACGGTTCTTTTCAGATTACGGCCGGCGGGGACGGGATTCAGGCGGAGACGCTGCTGCGGGTGAATGACGGGAACATGGAGATCACAACAGGCGGGGGAAGCCAGAATGCCGCTGTCAGTGCAGAGAAGCCGATGGACGGAGGAAGGGCTATGCCGAATGGATCAAATGAAGAGATGCAGGGAGGCAGAATGCTGCCGCCGGAAGGAATGACGCCGTCGGAAGGAATGGAAGACGGCTTTGCCGGCGGAGGTCAGCCGCCAAAAGGAGCGCCTCCGGATGAACCAGGAGCAGATGAAGAATCTGCCGCGGCTTCTGACAGCAGCAAAGCCCTGAAATCCTATGTGGAACTGATCATTGGGGGAGGGGAATTCGACTTGGATTCCTGTGATGACGGTATCCACAGCGATCAGAATGTGATTATAAGTAATGGGTCTTTCCGTATTAGTACAGGAGACGACGGAATCCATGCAGATCAGACCTTGACTATAGAAGATGGAGACATAGATATTCAACAGAGTTATGAAGGCATTGAAGGATTTGAAGTGGTAATTGACGGAGGAAATGTGAAGATTCTGGCGTCTGATGACGGAATCAATGCGGCAGGCGAAGCTGATGAGGCAGACTCGGTTGATGATTCGGCAGACGATGGCGGGGAAGCAGAAAAGCCGGATCACGGCAGAGGAAATCCCATGGCAGAGGAAGATCAGGGCGCAACGTTGACCATCAACGGCGGTACGGTATATGTGAACGCCGGCGGGGATGGATTGGACGCCAACGGGGATATTTTCATCAACGGCGGGGATATAACCGTTCACGGACCGGCGGACGGCGGGAACGGAACGCTGGATTATGCATCGTCTTGCAAGATTACCGGGGGTACGTTTGTTGGGGTCGGCAGCGCCGGGATGATCCAGAATCCAAGTGAAGACTCTGCGCAGCCGGTGATCGTCTGGAAGTTAGATGAACCTGTGGAGGCCGGGACGGTGATTGCCGTCAAGGATAAGGAAGGTAAGGTGATCGTGGAGAAAACAACAGAAAAAATGGTGCAGTGGTTAGCAGTATCTTCTCCGGAGTTCATAGAAGGGGAAACTTATACGGTCTGTGTGGGTGATTGGGTTAAAGAGGTGAATTTGGAATAAGATTGAAAAGTACAGGCTTTAGCCTGTACTTTTTGCCGTTCGTCTGTCACATTCGGATATTGCTGTCAGGATATGAATGTGTTACAATAGGAACAGCAAAATTGGAGGACAAAAAGACAAGATGATAAACCGGGATTGGGAGAAATTCGGAGAAGATATCCGCAGGACCGTTCAAAATGCGATTGATTCACAGGATTTTGGTAAACTGAATCAGACCATTACGAACACGATCAACGACGCGGTTAACAACATTACAAGTAGTATCAGGAACGTACAGGGGAATCAGGAGAACCGGAAGTTTGGCATGTATCAGGAGGGGCATCCATACCAGGCGCAGACGCGCCAGTCACCTTCATATCAGAAGAAGCTCCCGAAGCTTTTCCGCAAAATGTCTTCCGTGAGTACCGGCGGAGCGTTGATGACGGTCGCGGGAGCAGTATTAGGCGGTGTTGGATTGATTCTGTTCATCCCACTGCTTTTTTCAAGCCTGCTTAGAGGATGCGGTATTCTGGAGATCATGATGATGGCAATCTTCCTGATTCTCTCGGCGGGAGGCTGTGTGCTGTACGGATGCGGGAGCGGCATCCGCGGCAGGGTAAGGAGATTCCGGACCTATATACAGATCCTGGGGCAGCGGGAATACTGCAACGTCCGGGAACTGGCGGACAAGTCTAAGAAGAAGGTAAAATATGTGATAAAGGATCTGGAGTATATGCTTTCGAAGAAGTGGTTCCTGCAGGGGCATCTGGATGAGCGGAAGACCTGCCTGATCGTAAGCGACAGGATGTATCAGCAGTATCTTGAGATAGAGGCGGACAGGAAGGAAAATGAGCTGGAAGAGTTAAGACGCGATACCCGGGAAGAAGCGGTCAGAACCGGGAAGAAAGCAGGCGGAAAGACAGCGGAGCAAAGCAGGGATGGAGGGACTCAGACGGCCGGCCGGTCCGATCTGCCGGCCGAGGTTCAGAGAGTGATCGGCGAGGGAGACGCCTATATCCGGAAGATCCATGCCTGCAATGATGCGATTCCGGGAGATGAGATCTCGGCAAAGATTTCGAGGATGGAGATGCTGGTTGACAAGATCTTCGACCGGGTAGAGCAGGATCCGGAGTCTGTGGATGATATCCGTAAGATGATGGATTACTACCTGCCGACTACGGTGAAGCTTCTGGAGGCGTACCGGGAGCTTAGCGCCCAGCCGGTGGACGGTGAGAATATACGGTCTTCGAAACGGGAGATCGAGGCGACGTTAGATACGCTTAATGTGGCGTTCGAGAGGCTTCTTGACAGCATGTTCCAGGAAACGGCGTGGGATGTATCCTCAGATATATCGGTGCTGCAGACTATGCTCGCCCAGGAGGGCCTTGTGGATGACGGATTGAAGATTGGAGGACAAGACAGAAAATGAATGAATTCGAAGAATTTAACACAGTTCCGGAACTGACATTGGAACCATTTAAGAAGGAAGAACCCAAGATATTGGAGCAGACAGAGAAGAAGGACCCGATGCTTGACGAGAGTATCTTATCGGAGGAAGAGAGACGGGCGGTGGATGCATTTGCCGCACAGATCGACCTGATGAATTCCAATGCGATCCTGCAGTACGGGGCAGGAACCCAGAAGAAGATGGCGGATTTTTCCGAGGCTGCCCTTGAAAATGTGAGGACGAAGGATCTGGGAGAGGTTGGAGAGCTGCTCTCAGGCGTGGTGAAGGAGTTAAAAAGCTTCGATGAAGAGGAGGAGAAGGGCTTCTTGGGAATCTTCAGGAAGACTTCCGGGAAGATCCAGAACATGAAGATCAGATATGCCAGGGCAGAGACGAATATCAATCAGATCTGCAAGGTGCTGGAGTCCCATCAGGTACAGCTTTTGAAGGATATTGCGGTGCTGGATAAGATGTACGGGCTGAATCTGACGTATTTCAAAGAATTATCCATGTATATCATGGCGGGGAAGAAGAAGCTTGCCAAGGTCAGGGGAAGCCAGCTCCCGGAGCTTCTTGAGAAGGCTCAGCGGACGGGGCTTGCAGAAGACGCTCAGGCGGCGAGGGACTTAGATGCCATGTGCAACCGGTTTGAGAAGAAGATCCATGACTTGGAGCTTACCAGGACGATCTCGATGCAGACGGCGCCGCAGATACGCCTGGTACAGGGCAACGATACCCTGATGGTGGAGAAGATCCAGTCTACGGTGGTCAATACGATACCGCTGTGGAAGAGCCAGATGGTATTGGCGCTTGGAGTGGAGCACTCTGCGCAGGCGGCGGCCGCGCACCGGGAAGTGACGGATATGACCAACGAGCTGCTGAGGAAGAATGCGGATACGCTTAAGATGGCGGTAACCGAGACGGCCAGGGAAGCGGAACGGGGCGTTGTGGAGATCGAGACGTTAAAGCACACCAATGAGACGCTGATCTCGACCCTTGATGAGGTGATGCAGATCCAGAGGGAAGGAAGGCAGAAGCGCGCCGAGGCTGAGCAGGAGATGCGGCGGATCGAGATGGAGCTTAAGACGAAGCTTCTGCAGGTACAGGGCTAATTATCCGAACAAATTTTTTGAAAACCCTTGATTTTACAGATATATGGTGCTATACTAGCATACAGTTACATAAGGGAATCGGCAGAAGAGTGGACGGAAGTTCACTCTTCTTTGTTGATAAGGAGGATCAGATATTGACAAAAAGAGAGATGTACGAGAAGAATACCGAAGAGATCCTGCTTCCCATGATGGAGGAGCTGGGATTCGAACTTGTGGACGTGGAATATGTGAAGGAAGGCAGTACCTGGTATCTCCGGGCATATATTGATAAGCCGGGAGGGATCAATATAGACGACTGCGAGACAGTAAGCCGCAGGCTTTCGGATATTCTGGACGAGAAGGATTATATCGACGAGGCATATATTCTGGAAGTAAGTTCACCCGGACTTGGGCGGCCTCTGAAGAAGGAGAAGGATTATAAGAGGAGTCTTGGAGAGGAAGTGGAGATCCGGACGTACCGCATGATAGACAGACAGAAGGAATTTACCGGGATACTGAAGGAATATGATGAGAAGACGGTGACCATAGAGCCTGACGGCGGAACTTTATTGACGTTTGATAAGAGTGATATAGCACTGATCCGCCTGGCATTTGATTTTTGAGATAGGAGGAGAATAAGATGAATACCGAATTGTTAGAAGCATTGAATATATTAGAAGAGGAGAAGGAGATCAGCAAGGAGACGCTGTTGGATGCCATAGAGAATTCTTTGCTGAATGCCTGCAAGAATCATTTTGGGAAGGCTGATAATATCAGGCTGATCATGGACCGGACCACCTGTGAATATTCTCTTTTTGCGGAGAAGACGGTGGTGGAAGACGTGGAGGATAAGCTGGAGGAGATAAGCCTTGAGGATGCAAGGGAGATCGACGGGAAGTATGAGCTTGGAGATATTGTACAGATCCCGATCGAATCGAAGTCTTTTGGACGTATCGCGACGCAGAATGCGAAGAACCTGATCCTTCAGAAGATCCGCGAGGAAGAACGCAAGGTGGTCTATGAGCAGTATTTTGAGAAGGAGAAGGACATTGTGACGGGTATCGTCCAGCGTTATGTGGGCAGGAATGTGAGCATTAACCTGGGTAAGGCGGACGCCATGCTGACCGAGAATGAACAGGTCAAGGGAGAGGTATTCAAGCCGACCGAGAGGATCAAGCTGTACGTGGTGGAAGTCAAGGATACGACGAAGGGACCTAAGATCCTGGTATCAAGGACGCATCCGGAGCTGGTGAAGCGTCTCTTCGAGGCAGAAGTGACGGAGGTGAAGGACGGTGTCGTTGAGATCAAGAGTATCGCCAGGGAAGCGGGAAGCAGGACGAAGATCGCGGTGTGGTCTAACGACCCGGATGTGGATCCGGTCGGAGCCTGTGTCGGTATGAACGGCGCCCGTGTCAATGCGATCGTCAATGAACTGCGCGGAGAGAAGATCGACATCATCAACTGGAGCGACAACCCGGCAATCCTGATCGAGAATGCGTTAAGTCCGGCCAAGGTTATTTCCGTTATGGCGGATCCGGATGACAAGACGGCAGGCGTTATCGTGCCGGATTACCAATTGTCGCTTGCCATCGGTAAGGAGGGGCAGAACGCCAGACTTGCGGCAAGGCTTACCGGATATAAGATCGATATCAAGAGTGAGACGCAGGCGATCGAGTCAGGCGACCTTCCGGAGAATTATCTGGAGCTTGGCGAAGGAGTATTCGAGGAAGAATACGAGGAGCCGTATGCTGAGGACGGCGAATATGCTGAAGACGGCTATGAGGACGGTGAGTATGCCGGAGACGAGTATGTCGAGGACGGCTATGAAGAAGGCGAGTATGCCGGAGACGGTTATGCCGGGGACGGTTATGAAGAAGGCGAGTATGCCGGAGACGAGTATGCCGGGGATGGATACGAAGACGGCGAGTATGCCGAGGACGGATACTCTGACGGTGAAGATCCGGAAGACGGCTATGCCGAGGACGAGATCATATTTGAAGAAGTAGAGGATTAGGTGATTATTTGGCTGCGAATAGAAAGGTGCCTATGCGCAGATGCGTGGGCTGTCAGGAAATGAAGAGTAAGAAAGAGATGATCCGTGTGATCCGGACGCAGGAAGGCGAGTTCTCGCTGGACGCGACCGGTAAGAAGAACGGGCGGGGGGCATATATCTGTCCGTCCGCAGAGTGCCTGAGGAAGGCTGTCAGGAATAAGGGACTGGAGCGTTCATTCAAGCAGCCCATTCCGGCACAGGTGTACGAGGCATTGGAAAAGGAGATGGGAATACTTGGGACAGAGTAGAGTGTTGTCAATGATCAGTATGGCTACCAAGGCCGGGAAGACGGCAAGCGGTGAGTTCTGTACAGAGCGTGAGGTCAAATCCGGCGGCGCCGCGCTGGTCATTGTGGCAGGAGATGCGTCTGACAATACGAAGAAGAAATTTAAGAATATGTGTGACTATTATCACGTGCCAATCTGTTTTTATAGAGATAAAGATACCTTAGGGCATGCAATGGGGAAAGAGTTCAGAGCATCCCTTGCAATACTGGATGAGGGATTTGCAAAGGGAATCAGGAAGCATATGGATACAGAAGATGACACAATTGCATAGAGGAGGTAGTTAATATGTCAAAGATCAAGATATACGAATTAGCCAAGGAGCTGAATGTTCCGAGCAGGGAAGTGCTTGAATTCCTGAACGGGAAGAATATAGAAGTTAAGAATCATATGAGCGCGCTTGAGGAGGCGGATGCCGATGTGGTGAGGAAGTCTTTCGTTAAGGCTGAGGCGGCCCCGGCGAAGCCGGAGCAGGAGGCGCCGAAGAAGAAGAATATCGTGCATGTGTTCCGCCCGCAGAATACACAGAACGGCGCGAAGCAGGGAAGAAGGCCCGGAGCCAAGGCAGGACAGCCGCAGGGGAAACCGATGCAGGTGAATAACGGACGTCCGGCAAAGGCGGCGCCTGCACGTCCGGCAGCCCCGGCAGAGAAGGTACAGCAGGCAAAGCGTCCGGCGGCAGAAGCGGCAAAGCGCCCGGCAGCGGCGGAGACAGAAGCGGCAAAGCGTCCGGCAGCTCCGGCGGCAGCGGAAGCAATGAAGCGTCCCGCGTCGGCAGTTGGGAAACCGCAGGGCGGTGCAGGATCGGACAGAGGAGCAGAGCGGTCTTCCGACAGAAGACCGTCACAGAGACGTCCAGAGCGTTCCGACCGTCCTGACAGGAATGGAGAGAGACGTTCGGATTCCAGATCCGGTCAGCAGGGGCAGCGTTCCGACCGTCCTCAGGGAGGACGTTCTGACCGTTTCCAGGGAGACAGAGACAACCGAGACCGCGGCGGCAGATTCGGAGACAGAGACAACCGGGACCGCGTCGGCAGATTCGGAGACCGAGATAACCGGGACAGAGATAATAGAGACCGGGATAATCGGGACCGCGTCGGCAGGTTCGGAGACCGGGATAACCGCGATCGTTTCCAGGGGGACCGTGACAATCGAGACCGTGACGGCAGAGACCGTTTCCAGGGAGACCGGGATAACCGGGACCGCGTCGGCAGATTCGGAGACAGAGACAACCGGGACAGAGATAACCGAGACCGCGGACAGGGGCGTAAACCCGGAGAGAGATCTGACCGCAGGGGCGGCGATAAGAGAGGCAGCGGTTCCGGTATTCCGGCGCCGGCTGTGGAGACACAGAAGCCGCAGCGCAGCAAAGGAAAGGGCAAGGACGACCACAAGAAGAAGGATTACCGCCGCGAGGAGGAAGAAGGAAGGCTTGCCAAGGGCAAGAAGAAGCCTGACCAGAAGCAGCAGCTCCAGAAGCCGCAGAAGGTACAGCAGAAGGTGGAGGAAGAGATCAAGTCAATCGTGATTCCGGAGGTTCTTACCATCAAGGAACTGGCTGATAAGATGAAGATCGTACCTTCCGTCATTGTGAAGAAGCTGTTCATGAAGGGCAAGATCGCGACGGTCAATCAGGAGATCGATTATGAGACCGCAGAAGGCATCGCGCTGGAATTCGATGTTCTCTGCGAGAAGGAAGAAGTCGTAGACGTAATAGAAGAGCTGCTTAAGGAGGAGGAAGAGGACGAGAGCAAGATGAAGAAGCGTCCGCCGGTAGTCTGTGTCATGGGTCACGTTGACCATGGTAAGACATCTCTTCTGGATGCGATCCGCCATACGAACGTGATCGATAAAGAGGCGGGCGGTATCACACAGCATATCGGCGCATATGTGGTGGATATCAATGGAGAGAAGATCACATTCCTTGATACGCCGGGCCATGAAGCATTTACCGCAATGCGTATGCGAGGGGCAAGCTCCACGGATATCGCGATCCTGGTGGTTGCGGCGGACGACGGCGTGATGCCGCAGACGGTAGAGGCGATCAACCACGCGAAGGCGGCGGGAGTAGAGATTGTTGTTGCGGTCAATAAGATTGATAAGCCAAGCGCGAACATCGAGCGCGTGAAGCAGGAACTTACCGAGTATGAGCTGATCCCTGAGGACTGGGGCGGAAGCACGGTATTTGTACCGGTATCCGCCAAGACAGGGGAAGGTCTTGAAGACCTGATGGAGATGATCGTGCTGACGGCGGAGGTGTTAGAGCTTAAGGCTAACTCCAACCGGCGCGCAAGAGGCCTGGTGCTGGAGGCTCAGTTAGACAAGGGAAGAGGTTCCGTTGCTACCGTTCTTGTACAGAAGGGTACGCTCAGAGTAGGAGATTCCATTGCTGCGGGATCCGCCTATGGTAAGGTAAGAGCGATGATGGACGACAAGGGACGCCGTGTGAAGGAGGCAGGGCCTTCTATGCCGGTGGAGATACTTGGATTAAACGACGTGCCGAACGCAGGTGAGGTGTTTGTCGGATGTGCCAATGACAAAGAAGCAAGAAACTTTGCAGAGACATTTATCTCTCAGAGCAAGGTGAAGCTTCTTGAAGATACAAAATCAAAACTGACTCTGGATGATCTGTTTAACCAGATTCAGGAAGGTAACTTAAAAGAACTTGGAATCGTCGTGAAGGCGGATGTACAGGGTTCTGTGGAGGCAATGAAGCAGAGTCTTCTGAAGCTTACGAACGAGGAGGTTGTCGTGAAGATCATCCACGGCGGCGTCGGCGCTATCAACGAGTCCGACGTAAGCCTTGCGTCAGCGTCCAATGCGATCATTATCGGATTCAATGTGCGCCCGGACGCAACAGCCAAGGAGACGGCAGACCGCGAAGGCGTGGATATCCGTCTGTACCGCGTCATCTACAATGCGATCGAGGATGTGGAAGCGGCCATGAAGGGAATGCTGGATCCGGTATTCGAGGAGAAGGTACTGGGTCATGCGGAAGTGCGCCAGACATTCAAGGCTTCCGGTGTCGGCACGATTGCCGGGTCCTATGTACTGGACGGTATCTTCGAGAGAGACTGCTCCGTGCGCCTGACAAGAGACGGAATCGTGATCTTCGAAGGACCGCTTGCGTCACTGAGACGATTCAAGGATGATGTGAAGGAAGTAAGAGCGGGATATGAGTGCGGATTTGTGTTCGCCAACTTTAACGATATCAAGGAAGGCGATCTGGTCGAGGCATTCAAGATGGTCGAGATACCAAGATAGGCAGATGATTTATCCCGCGGTATCAGTAAGAAGGAGTAAGAAATGAGAAAGAGAAGTATTAAGAATACCAGAGTCAATACGGAAGTACAGCGGGAGCTAAGTAATATCATAAGAAATATGAAGGATCCCCGTGTCGCGCCATGGACTTCGGTGGTTGCGGCAGAGGTGGCTCCGGACCTTAAGACCTGCAAGGCTTATATCAGCGTGCTGGGAGACGGGAAGGCGCAGGAAGATACCATCAGGGGTCTTGAGAGTGCGGAAGGTTATATCCGGCGGGAGTTGGCGCATACGCTGAATATGCGTAATACGCCGGAGATACGTTTTATATTGGATCAGTCGATCGAATATGGAGTCAATATGTCGAAGAAGATTGATGAAGTGAACAGGAATATGACAGAGGGAGATGCAGATGCTGAATAAAATTCTGAAAGATGCTGTGACTGTTGCCATTGGCGGACACATCCGTCCGGATGGAGACTGTGTGGGTTCGTGCATGGGACTATACCAGTATATCAAGGATAATTATAAGGATAAGAGAGTCGATGTGTATCTGGAAGAGATTCCAGATGCATACAGATGCCTTAAGGGTACGGAAGAGATACGCCATGAGATTCCCAAGGATACGGAATATGACCTTTTTATCTGCCTGGATTGCGGGGATAAGGACCGGCTTGGCTTTTCCGTTCCGTTGTTCGAGCGGGCGAAGCAGACGTATTGCATTGATCATCATATCAGCAACGAAGGATTTGCCGGGGACAGCTATATTGTGCCGGACGCCAGCTCTACTTCGGAGCTTATTTACGATCTGATGGATGAAGAGTGCATTTCCCTTGATACGGCGACTGCGCTTTACCTGGGGATTGTGCACGATACCGGCGTCTTTCAGTATTCCTGTGCGGCTCCTTCCACCTTCCGGGCGGCGGCTAAGCTGCTTGAGAAGGGTGTGGATGCGCCTAAGCTCATTCAGGATACATATTATGAGAAGACCTATGCCCAGAATCAGATCTTGGGAAGGACGCTGCTTGAGAGTATCCTGTTCATGGATAAGGCCTGTATCGCTTCTTATATAACGAAGAAGACGATGGATTTCTATGGTGTGGATGTGAAGGACTTAGACGGGATCGTGAGTCAGTTAAGGACTACGAAGGGCGTGGAGGTTGCGATCTTCATGTATGAGCTGGAGACCAATGTCTATAAGGTAAGTCTAAGGTCCAAGGAGCGGGTGGACGTGAGCCGGATCGCGAAGTATTTTGGCGGCGGCGGACATAAGAAGGCTGCGGGCCTGACCATGAGAGGCACCTATTACGATGTGCTCAACAATCTGTCAGAGCAGATAGAGCTCCAGCTATAGAAGACTACAGAAGGGCAGGACAAAAGTGGACGACATGATACATGGTATTTTAAACGTGTACAAGGAGAAGGGCTATACCTCTCATGATGTGGTGGCGAAGCTTAGAGGAATCACAGGGCAGAGGAAGATCGGCCATACGGGGACGTTAGACCCTGATGCCGAAGGCGTTCTGCCGGTGTGCCTTGGAAGAGGCACGAAGCTCTGTGATCTGTTGACCGACAGGGATAAGACCTATGAGACGGTGCTGCTTCTAGGACGGGTGACAGACACGCAGGACATCAGCGGTACGGTGCTTAAGAGCCAGGATATTTCCGGTATCAGCGAGGAGTCCGTAAGGGCGGCGACAGCAGGCTTTGTCGGCGGGTATGAGCAGATACCGCCTATGTATTCGGCGCTTAAGGTCAACGGAAAGAAGCTTTATGAGCTTGCGAGAGAAGGTATAGAGATCGAACGAAAGGCGAGGGCTGTTAAGATCTACGGGATCGATTTTATTTCCATGGAGCTTCCCAGGGTGAAGCTGCGGGTACAGTGTTCCAAGGGTACCTATATACGGACTCTGTGCCACGATATCGGAATGAAGCTTGGCTGCGGAGGGTGTATGGAGGAGCTGACCCGCACCCGCGCAGGGCAGTTTACTCTGGAGACGAGCCTGACGCTCTCCGAGATCGCGCTGAGGAAGCAGGAGGGGCGCCTGATGGACGCGGTGATTCCTGTGGATGCGGTGTTTGAAGATTATCCCAGGCTTACCGTCCGGAAGGACTGGGAGAAGACGGCGAAGAATGGCAATCCGCTGCCAGGGAAGGCGTTTGCCGGTATGGACGGCGCAGATCATTGCCGGGGCAATGTAAGAATCTACGATGAGAGCGGGCAGTTTCTCTCGGTCAGCCGCTGGCGGGAGGAAAGAGACGAATATCATATCATAAAGATGTTTTATGTGCCTCAATAAGCTGTTTGAGGATACATGTGAAGAGGGACAATTATGCAATACATCAACAGACTGTCCGACTACGTGGACAGCAGGGAATCAGCAGTGACCTTCGGTAAATTTGACGGCCTGCATAAGGGGCATCAGAAGCTTATTGAGAAGGTGCGGGAATTGAGCGCCGGAGAAGAACTTGCCGGTATTGTGTGTGCATTTGACATGAGACCGCTGTGGGAACGTACAGGAAAGATACCGCAAATGCTGATGACGCCGGAGGAAAAGCAGAGATATCTGGGCGGGAAGGCCGGGACGCTGGTGAACTGTCCCTTTAGCGAGGCTTTTAGGCAGATTGAGGCAGAAGCTTTTATCAGGGATATCATATGCGGAACGTTTCATGCGAGATATGTGGTAGTCGGGACGGATTTTCAGTTTGGTCATCACAAACGGGGGGATATTGGGATGCTTCGCCAATATGCCGGTGAGTACGGATATGAGCCGATTGTGATCGAGAAAGAGAGATACGGAGACCGTATCATCAGCAGCACCTATATCAAGGAGCTTCTAAGTCAGGGAGATATCCGTACGGTATCTGCTCTGCTTGGATATCACTATGGGATTACTGGGACGGTGGAGCATGGCAGGAAGCTTGGAAGAACGCTTGGATTCCCGACATTCAATGTGGAATGGCCAAGGGAGAAGCTGGCGCCGCCTTGGGGAGTGTACTTGAGTGATATACTGGTCGACGGGCAGTGGTTCCACGGAATCTCTAATGTGGGCGTAAAGCCGACGGTGAGCAGGAAAGAGAGAGTGTTGATCGAAAGTTTCTTGTTTGGCTATCAGGGCGAGGCATACGGTAAAGAAGTTACTGTAAGATTACTTCAATTCCGGCGTGCGGAGCGGGCATTTGCAAGTGTGGAGGAGCTTCGGGCATGTATCGGCCGGGATGTTGAGTACGGGAAGCATTTTTTCGCGAATGAGGTGTAAAGGAGAATACGAATGAGTATCACAACGATTTTTTCGCTGTTGGGCGGGCTTGGCTTCTTCCTGTATGGAATGAAGCTGATGAGCGAGGGGCTTGAGAAGGCGGCCGGAGCCAAGATGCGGAGTATACTGGAGTTTTTTACCAAGAACCGGTTCATTGGAATGGTGGTGGGAATCATTTTCACGGCGATCATTCAGTCTTCCAATGCCACAACGGTAATGGTTGTCAGTTTTGTTAATTCAGGCCTTATGAATCTGATGCAGGCGTCAGGGGTGATCCTGGGCGCTAATATCGGTACGACGGTCACCGGGCAGCTAATCGCGTTCAATCTGTCGGATATCGCGCCTCTAGTGGTGATCATCGGCGTCGTGATGGTAATGTTTTTCAAGGAACAGGGGGTCAAGAAGATCGGTGAAGTAATCCTGGGCTTTGGTGTTCTGTTCATGGGACTGAGCATCATGGGCGACAGTATGGCAGCGGTGAAGGAGTCGCCAAGGATCATAGAGTTCCTGTCGTCTCTTACCAATCCATTTGCGGCGATCCTGACCGGTTTTGCGATTACGGCGATCCTGCAAAGCTCTTCGGCAACGGTAGGCATCATCCTTCTGATGGTATCCCAGAATCTTCTGGATTTTGCTATCTGCCCGTTTATGATCCTGGGGTGCAACATCGGCTCCTGTGTGTCTGCGCTGGTTGCGAGCTTGAGCGGCAAGAAGGATGCGAAGCGGGCGGCCATGATTCATTTCCTGTTTAATGTGATCGGGTCGGCGATCATGTTCGTCGTCCTTCTGCTTGCCCTCAGACCGTTTACGGATATGATGCTCTATATCTCAGGAGGGAATCTGGCGAGGGCTGTTGCCAATGTACATACGCTGATGAAGGTTGTCGAGGTGGCGATGCTGTTCCCGTTCATGGGATGGATCGTGAAGGCGACCTACCGGATCGTTCCCGGGGATGACACGGTTTCTGCGGAAGACGAATATGAGCTGCCGTTTATCGGCGGCGGCAAGATCCTGTCGTCAACTACGGCCGTGGTGAACGGGATCGCCGAAATCGAGCATATGGGAAGAGTCGCCATGCAGAATCTGAAAGTGTCCATGGATGTGCTGTGCAACCCGGATGAGGAGAAGATCAAGGAGGTCTACCGCAGGGAAGCCTACATTGATTATATGAACCGCAAGATTACGGATTATCTGGTGCGCGCCAATGAGCTTGTGCTGCCGATCGCGGATGAGCGGCTGATCGGAGGATTGTTCCATGTGGTGAATGATATCGAGCGTATCGGGGATCATGCGGAGAATTTTGCCGATTCTGCCAAATCCCGGCTGGAGCAGCAGGTGCCTTTCAGCGACAAGGCGAAGCGCCAGCTTCAGGAGCTGAATGCGAAATCCGTGAAGATATTGGAGTATTCTCTTGAGATGTTCAAGAACCGGAACTATAAGCATATGGAGGAGATTCTGCAGTTGGAGGACGAGATCGATGCTATGGAGAAGAAGCTGCAGAATTCTCATGTGAAACGTCTGACGAAGAATAAATGTACCCCGGAAGCGGGCATGATGTTCTCAGATACGATTTCAGGTCTGGAGCGTGTGGGCGACCATGCGACCAACATTGCGTTTGCCATATTAGAGCCGGCTTCTTCGATGGATGACGATGACGAGGATTAAGGGGAAATAAGTCTTTACAGCCGTCGGGTATTGTGCTATACTTGTTAACTGTGAGAGCCGATGTTCGGTAAATGGAAGCTCCAACCATTACTTAATATCAGGCGTATTTTATAAGGACCGGAAGAGGTCTTAAGATTTAAGGAGGATAAAAGCATGATTACAAAGCAGCAGAAAGAGCAGATCGTAGCAGATTACGGAAGGACAGCCGGGGATACAGGTTCACCGGAGGTACAGATTGCGATTCTGACAGCAAGGATCAATGATCTGACAGAGCATTTCAAGAATAACCCGAAGGATCATCATTCAAGAAGGGGTCTTCTTAAGATGGTCGGACAGAGAAGAGGTCTTCTGGCATATCTGAAGAAGACGGATATCGAGAGATACCGTTCTCTGATCGAGAGATTAGGACTTAGAAAATAGGAGTTTGGGGGGGCGCGGCAAATATATTTGCCGCGCCCGTTATGTGAATGTAAGGAGAAGACTATGTATAAAAGTTTTGAGATGGAGTTAGCCGGAAGAAAGCTCTGCGTAGATGTAGGCAGAGTGGCGAAGCAGGCCAACGGCGCGGTGTTGATGCATTATGGGGAGACGACTGTATTGTGTACGGCTACGGCGTCCGAGAAGCCGAGGGAGGGGATTGATTTCTTCCCTCTCAGTGTAGAGTATAATGAGAGATTGTATTCGGTAGGGAAGATTCCGGGAGGATTCAATAAGAGAGAGGGCAAGGCGTCTGAGAACGCGATCCTTACCTGCCGTGTGATCGACCGGCCGATGCGCCCGTTATTCCCCAAGGATTACCGCAATGATGTGACGCTTGAGAATCTGGTCATGTCCGTGGACCAGGATTGTTCTCCGGAGCTTACGGCGATGCTTGGAGCAGCGATTGCGACCAGTATCTCGGATATTCCGTTTGACGGTCCGATCTCTACCACGCAAGTAGGTCTGGTTGAGGATGAATTCGTATTTAACCCGACGGCGGCGCAGAAGGAAGTGTCGGATCTGGCGCTTACGGTTGCGTCCACGAAGGAGAAGGTGATCATGATCGAGGCGGGCGCCAATGAGGTGCCGGAGCAGAAGATGATCGAGGCGATCTTCGCGGCTCATGAGATGAACCAGAAGGTAATCGCATTTATCGATACGATCGTGGCAGAGTGCGGCAGGCAGAAGCATGAGTATGAGAGCTGTGCCGTTCCGGAGGAATTATTCGCGGCAATCCGTGAGATCGTTCCGCCGGAGGCGATGGAAGAGGCAGTGTTCACGGATGAGAAGCAGGTAAGGGAAGAGAATATCCGTGAGATCACGGCGAAGTTAGAGGAAGCATTTGCTGAGAAAGAAGAATGGCTTGCGGTTCTTGGCGAAGCGGTATACCAGTACCAGAAGAAGACGGTCCGCAAGATGATCCTGAAGGACCACAAGCGTCCGGACGGCAGGGCGATCGACGAGATTCGGCCGCTGGATGCGGAGATCGACCTGATCCCGAGAGTCCATGGTTCGGCCATGTTTACCAGAGGACAGACGCAGATCTGTACGATTACCACGCTGGCGCCGCTTGCGGAGGCTCAGAGACTGGATGGGCTTGACGAGGCGGAGACTTCCAAGAGATATATGCATCATTATAATTTCCCATCCTATTCCGTGGGTGAGACGAGGCCGTCCAGAGGTCCGGGACGCCGTGAGATCGGTCATGGTGCACTGGCAGAGCGCGCATTGATTCCGGTGCTTCCAAGCGAGGCGGAATTCCCGTATGCGATCCGCACCGTGTCCGAGACGTTCGAGTCCAACGGTTCCACTTCTCAGGCGAGTATCTGTGCATCTTCTATGTCACTGATGACGGCTGGCGTGCCGATCAAGGCAGCGGTTGCAGGGATTTCCGCGGGACTTGTGACAGGAGAGACGGATGAGGATTATCTGGTGCTCACGGATATCCAGGGGCTTGAGGATTTCTTTGGGGATATGGATTTCAAGGTTGCCGGAACGCATAAGGGTATTACGGCGATCCAGATGGATATCAAGATCCATGGCCTGACAAGACCGATCATCGAGGAGGCGATCGCGGCGACGAAGAAGGCGCGGACTTATATACTTGACGAGGTGATGGCGAAGACGATCGAAGAGCCAAGACCGGAGGTAGGCCCGTATGCGCCGAAGATCATCCAGATGCAGATCGATCCGCAGAAGATCGGCGATGTGGTGGGACAGCGCGGCAAGACGATCAACGCCATTATCGACCAGACCGGCGTGAAGATCGACATTACCGACGATGGTTCTGTGTCTATCTGCGGTACCGATGCGAAGAGCATGGAAGAAGCGCAGAAGATGATCTATATTATTGTTACGGATTTTGAAGCCGGACAGGTATTGGAAGGCAAGGTTGTCAGCATTAAGGAATTCGGCGCGTTCCTTGAATTTGCGCCGGGCAAGGAAGGTATGGTGCATATCTCCAAGATCTCTAAGGGACGGATCAAGCAGGTGGAAGACGTGCTGACCCTGGGGGATGTGGTGAAGGTGGTATGCCTTGGAAAAGACAAGATGGGGCGGATTTCATTCAGTATGAAGGACGTGGCAGAATAAATTACAAATTGGGACGTAGTAAAATTCAATTTTACTACGTCCCAATTTGCTATTTGCGGCGTACCGAAATGAAAAAAATGGTATATTTGTCAGGCTCGTACATATATTGGGATAGAGAGGTGACAGTAAGATGCAAAAAGACAGATTCATGAATGTCTTACCCCGCGGTATCCGCGCGGCAGTCGTAAGAGAGCGGATCCAGTATTCGCGGCTGCAGGAGCTTCGGCTGCGCGCAAAGAGGCCGCTGATACTCATATATGAGGGAAAAGAGCGGATCGTAAGGAACGAGCGGGATGAGCCTTATGTGGTCACGAAAGAGGAAGTAAGGGAGATGCTTGAGTATGTCAGCAATTATTCCTTATATGCGTACGAGCAGGAAATGAAGCAGGGATTTATTACGATTGAAGGAGGGCACAGGGTGGGAATGACGGGTCAGGCGATCATAGAAAACGGGAAGGTGAAAAATCTTAAGTTCATCTCATCCATCAACCTCAGAATGTCCCATGAGGTCTTAGGATGTGCGGATCTGATATTTCCGTATATTATCTATAAGGGAAAGCTCTGTCACACGCTGATCATATCGCCTCCGGGATGCGGAAAGACGACGCTTCTTCGGGATCTGGTGCGCCAGATCTCCGACGGAAATGAATGGATCCGCGGAATGGCAGTGGGAGTGGTGGATGAGCGGTCAGAGATCGGAGGCTGTTATATGGGGATCCCGCAGAACCAGCTTGGCATAAGGACGGATGTCCTGGACGGGTGTCCCAAGGCGGAGGGGATGAGTATGCTGATCCGTTCCATGAGCCCGGAGGTTCTGGCGGTGGATGAGATCGGAACGGCGGAAGATGTACATGCCATTGAGCATGCGATGCACTGCGGCTGCAAGATGATCGCCACAGCACATGCAGATTCCATGGAGGAGTTGAGGAAGAAACCGATTTTTGACCGGATGGTTGCCCAGAGGCAGTTTGACCGGTATGTGGTGCTTAAGAACAGGGAACAGGTGGGACAAGTAGGCAGTCTTTTTGACAGCCGGGGAAGCCTTCTCTATAGGGGGGAGGCGGTGGAAGCATGCTGCTGAGAGCGGCGGGCGGTATCCTTGTTATCACGGCCACCTCTGCCGGCGGTATCCTGGCGGCAGAGAGGATTCGAAACCAGTACGAGCAGCTTAAGTATCTGCAGAAGCTTATCTGTCTCTTAAGGAGTGAGATCCTGTATGCCAGGTCATATCTGGGCGAGGCGTTCGGCCGGATCGGCAGTAAGGCGAGAAGTCCGTACAGGGAGTGGATGTCCGAGCTGTGCAGCCGGATGGAAGAACGGACCGGTACGGCATTTAGCGGGATCTGGGAGAACAGTACCGGGAAATGCCTTAAGGACGCGGGGCTTCCGGGAAATGAGCTGGCGCGCCTTGCGGATCTGGGGAATCAGCTTGGAATCGCGGATGCCGATATGCAGGTGAAGCTTCTGGATCTCTATCTGGATGAGCTCTCAAAGTCTATGGATGAGCTAAGGGAGGGTATGAAGATGAAGATCAGGCTCTGCCGTTGTCTGGGGGTGATGAGCGGTATATTCGTTATGATATTATTGTATTAGAGGAGGAAGGCAAATGAGCGTGAATCTGATATTCAAGATTGCCGCGGTGGGGATCCTGGTGTCTGTGTTAAGCCAGGTACTGAAGCACAGCGGGAGAGAAGAACAGGCATTCCTGACGAGCCTTGCCGGCCTTTTGCTGGTGCTGTTCTGGATCGTGCCGTATATCTATGAGTTGTTTGAATCCATCCAACGGTTGTTTTCATTATAGAAAGAAGGGATTATCTTGGATATGCTGCGAATCGGGATCATGGGGGCGGCGGGAGCGCTGTTGGCGGTGCAGTTTAAGAGCGGGAAGACGGAATATGGGATCTATATCAGCGTCGTGCTGAGCCTGGTCATTTTCTTCAGTATCATGGGGCGTCTGACCATTATCATTGATGCGGTGAAGGGAATCGGAAGATACATCCGCATGGATCAGGCTTACATCGGAACCCTGATCAAGATGATCGGTATTACGTATGTTGCGGAATTCGCTTCGGGAATCTGTAAGGATGCCGGTTACCAGACAATCGCAGCCCAGATAGAGATATTCGGGAAGCTTGCGGTGATGGTGCTGAGTCTGCCGATCCTTCTGACACTGCTAAATACGATCAGGGATTTTCTGTCATGAGGAAGAGAATAGGCAGCGGGCGGTTTGGAATGGCCGGGAAGCTTGCGGCAGTGCTTGCGGCAGCGTTTGCGGCAGTGATAATGCTGACAGGTGTGCAGGCTGCGGCGTCAGAATCTCTGGATCGCGGACAGATGGATAGCGGACGGCCAAGTGAGAAAGAAGACCCGGGGAGCAGCCAGGGAGACTTGGAAGAAAGATTGATCGGGCAGTTTGATTTTGAAGAAGTGGATGACTCCCTTCAGGAGTTATTTCCAAATGAACGGATCGGGTTTGGGGAGACGGTTAGGGGAATCCTGTCCGGCGATCTGGATATGTCGGCCCGGCTTCTCTTCGGGCTTGTGACGGACCAGCTTGGGTATGCGTTCCAGAGCAGCAAGGATAATCTTATACATATGCTGCTGCTTGCGGTCATTGCAGCCGTGTTCAGTAATTTCTCCTGGGTATTTAAGAGCAGGCAGATCTCGGATATCAGTTTCTACGCGTTGTATCTGCTGTTGATCGCGCTGGCTTTAAACTCCTTCGAGACGGTGGTTAACTGGGTCACGGATGGGATATCTGCGCTGACTTCTTTTATGGGAGTGTTCTGCCCTCTGTATTTTCTGGCGGTGTCCGTTGCCAAGGGGAGTGTGACGTCGGTGGCATTCTATAATCTGGTTCTGTTCCTGATCTTCCTTACGGAGGTTCTGATCCTGAATTTGTTGCTGCCGATGATACACATCTATATGATGGTGAAGGTGCTAGACCGTCTGTCTGAGGAGGAATATCTGAGCAGATTTGCCGAGCTGATCGAGATAGCGGTCGCCTGGATCCTTAAGACTCTGATCGCCTGTATTATCGGGTTAAATGTAATACAGGGGCTAATCAGTCCTGCTATTGATTCGGTAAAAAGGAGCGCGCTCACCAGAGGCGCGGAAGCGATTCCGGGACTTGGCGACGTGATCGGAGGGATGGCGGAGGTCGCGATCGGTACGGCCGTCCTGGTGAAAAACGGGATCGGGATGGCGGGAGCCGTCATCTGTGTGGCCTTATGCATCGTCCCATTGGCACAGTCTGCCTGTATTGTACTGGTGTATAAGCTGGCGGCCGCGGTCATACAGCCTGTCTCTGATAAACGGATCGTAGGATGCATAGAGACTGTGGGCGAGGGGTGCCGGATGCTTCTGAGAGTTATATTTACTACCGGGCTTCTGTTCCTTCTGACCATCGCGGTGGTTTCTGCGGTTACGTAAGATCCTAAGCGGGAGGGAATATGTTCGAATATTTGTATGAGTGGATGCAGAATATTGCATTTTATATGATTATGGTAACTTTTATCATGCACGTGATCCCCAATTCGGATTATAAGAGATACATCCGGTTTTTTACCGGCCTTGTTCTGGCGGTGATGTTGGCGGCTCCTGTCCTTAAGCTTTTTGGTATGGGGGACGTCTGGCAGAACCTCTACGGGAATGAGACATATCAGGAACAGGTGAAGAAGCTGGAGGATGCGTCGAAGGATTTTCTGGGAGCGGATCATGAATCAGGAAATGCCCGTCAGGAGGAGGTGAGCGGGAAACGTATCTTCATAGAAGAGATCGAAGTGGATTAGGGAGGCTGTGTATGAGGATTCCAAAGGATTTTTCACTGAAAAAGATAAAGAAGGATCAATTGTTGATTATTTTTCTTGCGGGGATCCTGTTGCTTGTCATATCTCTTCCGGCCGGTAAAAAAGGCGGCAGAAACGGGGAAGAGAGCGGGATACGGGGGAGTACGCCGGACGAAGAGTACAGTCAGGACGAATATTTGTACAATCTGGAGCGGCGTCTGGAAAGCGCCCTGTCCCAGATGGCTGGGGTGGGGGATGTGACGGTCATGATCACCCTGAAATCTTCGGCGGAGAAGGTGGTGGAGAAGGATCTTGATATGGCAAAGGAGGCTGTTACCGAGTCGGACAGCCAGGGCGGCGCCAGGTCAACTCAGAATAACAGCCACAGAGAAACGACCGTATATGCGGATGGAAATACACAGGGAGAGCCTTACGTCAGCAAGGAGATCAGCCCGCAGATAGAGGGGGTAGTGGTGATCGCCGGCGGCGGAGGGGATTCGGTGGTGAAACAAAATATTACTGAGGCAGTTCAGGTATTATTTGGGATAGACACGCATAAAATTAGGATAATGAAGAAGAGTTCAAATTAATGTGGCGAAACAGGAGGAAGAACAGTGAAACAAATAGTGAAGAAGAACCAGATTATTATTGCGGCATTGGCTGTCATGATCGCGGCGGCGGGATACCTGAATTATTCGGGGAAGATCTTCGGCGGCGACAAAGAGACGGAGACGGCAAGCGCGGATCTTGCCAATCAGGAGCTTCTGGATATTTCGGAGGAGGACCTTGCCAGTGCGTCTGAGGATATTGAGAGCCAGGACGGCGGGGAGGGATCTGACGGAAGCGTGGACGGAACGCCCGGTGAGGCGGTGCTGACGAGCGGTGAGACCAGCGCGGTGGTTGCGGAAGCCAAGGTGACGAGAGAGCAGGTCAGGGCGAAGAACAAGGAATCTCTGCTGGAGATCATTGACAATGAGAGCCTGAGTGAGGAACAGAAGCAGGACGCGGTCAACCAGATGGTGGCGATGACGGATCTGGCGGAGAAAGAGGCGGCGGCAGAGACACTTCTTGCATCCAAGGGGTTTGATGAGGTGGTCATAAGCCTTACCGCGGATACAGCGGATGTTGTGGTCAATGCGGCAGACTTAAGCGACGCTAATCGGGCGCAGATCGAGGATATTGTGACGAGGAAAACGGGTGTGGCGGCACAGAATATTGTGATCACTCCGGTGAATGCGGAAGGGAAGTAAAGAAAAGAAAGGCTTTACACCACTTATACAATCCGTTATACTGATATTAGTAAATGGAATAATAAAAGTGAGGTGAAGAGGTATGCCGAATACGATCGAGATTGCGAAAGATGTCGTAGATCAATTCCAAAAAGTCCAGCGGCATATGGAACACGCGAAAGAAGAGAATGCAACGAAAACATATGAAGGATTGAAGCAAGATTATTTATCTTTAAAGGCAATCTTACAAGTAGCAGGGGTAAATCTTACAGATATTGACAGGATCAAGGAGTAGATCGGGTAAACAGCATTTATAAGAAGTGCAAAGTCTTTATTTCATTGCTAAGGGCTTTGTACTTTTTATTGTTTAACAGAGGAATTTTTTATTTACATTGAAATGGAAGTTGACTATAATAATAAATAGTGTAGATATTAATGGAGGTATTTTTGAAGGATCGGCTGTTTACCGGTCAGCATATAATTTGAGATATCTCATAAGATACCAGGAGGATGGGAATGGCGAAGGCACAGGTTAAGAAGGCGCAGGTTCAGGCGGAGAATGCAATATTTGCTCTGGATATCGGGACACGGAGCATTATAGGGATGGTTGGAGTCGTTGAGGACGGCAAGGTCAGGATTATTGCCATTGATAAGGAAGAGCATACGGAGCGGGCGATGATCGACGGCCAGATCGAGAATATAGAGAAGGTAACAACACTGGCTAAGAAAGTGAAGGAGCGGCTGGAGGATAAGGTTCATTTCAAACTGAACCGGGTCTGCGTAGCTGCTGCGGGGCGTGCGTTAAGGACGAAGCGCGCGGAGTATGAGATCGACCTTAAGAGTAAGCAGGTGATCGATGATGAGATCATCAGCCGTCTTGAGGCCGGCGCGATCAACAAGGTGGAGGAGGCGTTTGACGCTGAGAACAGCGTCGCGGACGATATGCGCCGTTTTTATCTGGTGGGTTATACCGTATGCCAGTATTATCTGGATGATTACCGGATCTCAAGCCTTAAGGATCACCGGGGACAGAATGTGAAGGTGGATCTGATCGCCACATTTCTCCCCAGCGAGGTTGTGGAGAGTCTCTATACCACGATGAATAAGATCGGTCTTGAGGTGGTCAGCATCACATTGGAGCCGATCGCAGCGATCAATGCGGCGATTCCTGAGAATCTGCGGCTTCTGAATCTTGTCATGGTGGATATCGGAGCCGGGACGTCGGATATCGCGGCGTGTACCGGCGGCAGCGTGACCGGTTATACCATGGCTACGGTTGCCGGTGATGAGGTGACAGAGACGATCATGCGGGAGTATCTGGTGGATTTCGGAACGGCGGAAGAGATGAAGGCGCAGATCGAGCAGGAGGAAGTGGTTACATTCACCGATATCCTGGGATTCGAGCGGAAGGCTTCCAAGGAAGAGGTGCTCCAGTGTATCCAGAGTACGACAGAGCTTCTGAGCAAGGAGATCGCTCAGAAGGTTCTGGAGGTGAACGGCGGCGCTCCGTCTGCATTGTTCCTTGCGGGAGGAGGAAGCAAGCTTGCGGGACTTAAGGAGGGGATCACGGCGGCTCTTTCGATGGATGCGAACCGCGTGGCGATCGCGGGCAATAATTTCAAGATCAGCGCTTTCTCGGATGAGTATGACTTGAATAATCCGGAATATACGACCCCTCTTGGGATCACGGTTTCTTCCGGGCTGAACCTGATTAACGACAGTTTCCGTGTGACCCTGAATGGGAGGGCGGCGAAGCTTTTCCGAAGCGGAAGCTTTACGGCGCTTAATCTCCTGATGATGAACGGTTATAATTTCCAGGATATCCTGGGACGTCCCGGGACGAGCCTTACGGTCACGGTGAACGGTAAGCGTAAGGTGTTCTATGGTACGGCGGCGATGCCTTCTTCGTTATTCATCAATAAGAAGGAGGGGAAGCTGTCTGCGGTGATCAATGCGGGCGACTGTATTGATTTTGAACCGGCGGTTCCGGGTATCCCTGCCAAAGCGTGCCTGGGGGATATCGAGGGCGCGGATGAGTGTGCGGAGATCACGCTGAACGGGAAGGTGATGCCTCTTGATACACCGCTTAAGTTTGGGGATGTGATCAGGGTCCGGATGCCGAAGAAGGAGACGGTAGAGGAAGAGACTGTGCAGGAAGAATCGGCGAAAGTGGATATGGTCGGAGAGACGATGCAGGAAGAGTTTGTGACGGAACAGGATAGAATCGGGGAACCGGTGCGGGAAGAGTTCATGCCGAAAGAGGCTGCAGCGGCAGAGCGAATGGCGAAGGAAGATGACGTAATCGGAGGAACGGCGACAGAAGATGACATAGCCGAGGGAATGGTGAAGGAAGAGGATATAGGCGAAGAAACAGTGAAGGAAGAAGCTGTGGAGGAAGTGTCCATGTCTGACAAAGAACCGGTGCAGGAGGTTCCCGGTGCAGGGAATGCAGTTAGAACCGGGCCGGGCGATGTGTCTGGAATGGATGTGGCGGACGGATTAGAGGATTCATTTGCCGCGGAGAATGTGTTTAAGCCGGAAGATTCGCCTGCCTTGGAGAATGTGCTTGAGCCAGACGATTCGATTGCCTTGGAGAATGTGCTTGAGCCGGAGGATGTGTTTGAGGCGGACATAGAGTCCGCAGCGGAGAGTGTGTACAGTGCGGAGGATATTGCCGAAGCGGAGCATGCAGAGTCCGAAGGTTCTAAGTTCGAGGATGTAGAGGCAGTGATCCGGGAGTCAGGGCTTCTGGGATCGCGTGGCAGAAGGTCCGGGAGGGCCGGGGAAGGGCAGATGGTGCTTAATTTCGGACAGGAAGAAAAGAAGGAGCCTGAGATGGTGAGTTTCAGGCTTAATGGTTCTGCGCTTCGTCTGCCGGTAAAGGAGGACGGGAATCCATATTATCTGATGGATATGATTCAGTATTCGGGGATTAATGTGCACAATCCCAAGGGGAAGATCAATCTGGCGGTGAATGGGGAGCCGGGGATGTTCCAGCAGTCTCTTAAGCCGGGGGATGATATTGTGATTGAGGAAGGGGAATTGTGATAAGATGAATGAGGCATAGATAACAATTACTGTATCTATGCCTGTTTATGGTTATTATAACCCTGTATTTTAGAGAATATTCAATTGTTGTTTTAATGCATCTTGGAGAACCTGTGAAAAATTCAATCCGGCAGCAACAGCAGAATCGTTAAGCCAAGAGGGAATGGATAAAGTTTTTTTCACGGCTGTTTTATTCATGAGTCTGCGATATACAGCGGTATCACAGGAAATATATGTTGCAAATTCGTTGCCATTTACGTCTAGTGCATTGATAGAAGAAGCATCGGGAATTTCGCGTTTCAAGTCTTCTAAGTGGGTGAGCATAAGGGACAGAGCATCTTGTGCCATATTCATTCCATCTTCAAGATTATCCCCACATGTATAACATCCATCAAGATCTGGAAAGTTAATTGAAAAATGGCCCCCGTCTTCAGGGGTAAATATTGCCGGGTAGATATATTTAGCCATAGTATTATTTCTCCTTTCTTTATATAGTTTTATAAATTCCTGCAGCCTTTAGAATATTATTTGCTGTTCCTGTCGGAAGTTCTTTGCTGTGATGCCGGGGAATTTGAAATTCTTTTCTGGTATCGGGATTGAACCAGATTTCGTGATTCCTGCCTTCTCGAAGTAAGTAGCAGTTAGTTTGCTTTTTTATTATTCTAATTATCTCCGATACCTTCGCCATGATCGCATTCCTTTCTTAATCTTATTATACTATTATATATGATAAAAATGCACGTATCAAGATTAAATACATAAATGATACGTATAATATAAAATAAAAAATGTAATGAATCATGATACTTCATTACATTTTTTTATATGCAAAATCCTTAAAATCTTCATTTATCTACGTTATATTACCACGCAAAAATCAATTTGTCAACATTTTGGCTGATTGTGCGCTGGATTCTGATGGCATTTCTGCCAATTTCACCTGCAAAAAGCATCTTTTTTCATTGAACCAGCGAAAATTCAAGAGAAAATCGTTTTATCGCCGTCAAAATTCTAGTCAAATTTTGTTATGTCGGACATTTCCCAAAAAATAATTGAAAGAAACACCAAAATTCAGCTTTTCTGTGTATAGCTTTTTATTTTTCCGCCGTCAAAATTCTGGTCAAAGCAACTGGAAGATATGGAAAACAGGGAAGAATCGGCGCAATGTAATGAAGTATCATGCTTCATTACATTTTGACGGTAATCATTGGACAGGAAAGGAGCCGCGGGGTATGAAAATCGAATTATTTGAACATAATCAGACAGCCTACCGGGCGGCTCTTTCTATGCTGAAAACCGCAGGGAAAGCGGCGGTCATCCATCCGACCGGAACAGGGAAGTCCTTCATAGGGTTCAAGCTGTGTGAAGATTTCCCGGAAAAGAGAGTTGTCTGGCTGTCGCCGTCAGAGTATATCTTCAAGACACAAATGGAGAATCTGAGAAAGAACGGCGCGAAGGAGCCTGATAATATCAGATTCTATACCTATGCGAAGCTTGCGGGGATGCCAAGGGAAGTGCTTCGGATGATCTGCCCGGATTATATCATATTGGATGAATTCCACCGCTGCGGCGCGAGAACCTGGGGACAGGGAGTAGGGAATCTTCTTGCCATGTATCCGGATGCACCGGCGCTGGGGCTGTCGGCAACCGCGATCCGTTATCTGGATAATCAGCGGGATATGTCCGATGAGCTGTTTGACGGGAACGTTGCTTCGGAGATGACCTTGGGGGAGGCGATCGTGCGGGGCATCTTAAATCCGCCGAAGTATGTACTATCGGCATTCTCCTATCAGAAGGAGCTTAGACGGTATGAGGAGCGGGTGCAGAGGGCGGGGAGTAAGGCTGTCCGCTGTGAGAGTGAGAAATTACTGGAAGAGCTGCGCCGTGCGCTTCGGCAGGCGGATGGGTTGGAAGAGATCTTCTGTAAGCATATGAGGAATCCTGCGGGGAAATATATCGTCTTTTGCGCCGGTTATGAGCACATGACGGAAATGGTCGGGAAGGCGCAGGAGTGGTTCGCGCAGGTGGATGCGTCGCCGCATATTTACTCTGTCTATTCTGAGGATCCGTCGGCGGATCGGGCATTCGCGGAGTTCAAGGCGGATGAGAGCGGTCATTTGAAATTATTGTATTGTATCGACATGCTGAACGAGGGCGTACATGTGGAGGATGTGGACGGAGTGGTCCTGCTTCGGCCTACCGTGTCGCCGATCATCTACAAGCAGCAGATCGGGCGGGCGCTGTCGGCGAGCAGGAAGAAGAATGCGGTCATTTTCGATATTGTGATGAATATAGAGAATCTCTACAGTATCGGCACGATCGAAGAGGAGATGCAGATTGCCGTGTCTTATTATCATTTTCTGGGGCGGGATGAGGAGATTGTAAATGACCGGTTTCGCGTGGAAGATGAGGTAAGGAATTGTATCACGCTTTTTCAGAGGTTAGATGAGACGCTGACGGCAAGCTGGGATCTGATGTATGATTGTGCGAAGCGGTATTATGAGCGGCACGGCAATCTGGAGGTCCCGGTGAAATATCAGACGGAAGAGGGCTATGGTCTTGGCCGGTGGCTTCTGACGCAACGGAGGGTCTATGCCGGTGAGAAATACGGCGTGCTTGGCGCGGACCGTGTTCGCAGACTGAACCAGATCGGTATGGTCTGGGAAAACAGCCGGGATCTTGCATGGGAAAGGTATTTCCGTGAAGCGGAGAAATATTATGTCGAGCATGGGGACCTGAATACGAATGTCCATACGGTGACGGATTCCGGGATACGTCTTGGCGCGTGGATCACTAAGCTTCGAACCTATCGCAAAAGCGGGATTCAGAAAGCATATCTGTCAGAAGAGAGGATTCGTCTGCTTGACGGGATCGGGATGATCTGGGATGTGCCGGACTATCTGTGGGAGGAGAATTTCGCGGAATGTATGGAATATTATCGGGAGCATGGGAATCTTGACATCCCCAATGCCTATTGTTCGCCGAAGGGACTTAAGATCGGCGGGTGGATCAGGCGGCAGAGACTTCTGAGGAATGGAAAGACCAACGGGGCGAAGCTTAGTCAGGAACAGATCACAAAGCTTGATTCTATTGGAATGGTCTGGAAAACGAAGCCGGAGCAGAAGTGGGATAAGGGTTATGCGGAGGCGAAGCTCTACTATGAGGCAAACGGGAATCTGAATGTTTCGGCGTCTTATGTCACTCCAACTGGGTATAAGCTTGGAGGATGGATCGCAGATCAAAGAGAGAAGGGCAAAGAGAAGCATTTGCCAAAGCGGCGGGAGATGCTTGACGCAATCGGAATGGTCTGGGTGAAGCCGGATCCCTGGGAGGTTCGTTATCAGCTTGCGAAAGCCTATTATGAGGAGCATGGGAATCTGAAGATTCCGCTTAAGTACCGAGCGGATGGGGTGTGGCTGGCAAAATGGGTCAATGAGCAGAAACACATATACGCAGGAAACCGGGGCGGGAAGACGCTGCGGGAGGATCAGGTGCGGAGGTTGAATGAGATTGGGATGGACTGGGGGAGTCAAAGGGGAGCTCAGAAAAGTATTGCATAAGGACGAGGAGCGTTCAGCGTGGACTGGGATTGTGTTAAAGAGTGTGCAGCGGATTAGCAGTCTGGTATTTGTAAAAAATATGGATGAATTACCATAATTATTTTATATATTTTTTGTTGATATAAGCGGAGGGTATCCGGAAAACAGTAATTCACCGTGGGATAGAGAACATATAAAAGAATTTAGCACTGAAAAATGTAACAGATTAATTAAGAAAAAGGAGTGGTTCACAGATGGAGGAGAGGCAGATCGCGTTCTCGCCGCCGGATATCACGGATCTGGAGATTACGGAAGTAATCCAAACGCTGAAAAGCGGATGGATCACCACCGGTCCGAGAACGAAATTATTTGAACAGAAAATTGCCGAATACTGCGGGGTGAAGCGGGCGGCTGCTTTGAATTCTGCCACTGCATGCCTGGAAGCAGCTTTAAGATTCTTAGGTATAGGCGAAGGGGATGAAGTGATCACTTCTGTATATACATATACGGCATCCGCTAGCCCGGTATGCCATGTGGGGGCTAAGCTGGTGCTTGTAGATGTGGCAAAAGACAGTTTCGAGATGGATTTTGATGCGTTGGAACGGGCGGTCACGGAGAAGACCAAAGCAATTATCCCGATAGATCTGGGAGGGGTGATGTGCGATTATTCCCGGATATTTGATATTGTGGAGAGGAAACGCGCGCTGTTTCATCCGAAAAATGAGATCCAGGAAGCCATCGGAAGAGTGGCCGTGGTAGCGGACAGCGCTCACGCGTTCGGTGCAAAGCGGAAGGTAAGGGGGAGCTGGAAAAACTGCGGTGTTGCTGCAGATTTTACCAGTTTCTCTTTTCACGCAGTGAAAAACCTGACTACAGCGGAGGGCGGGGCGCTCACCTGGAATCCGATTGAAGGGATCGATGATGATTGGATCTATCAGCAGTTTATGCTGTATTCCCTGCACGGGCAGTCGAAGGATGCATTGGCGAAGACCAGGCTTGGAGCATGGGAGTATGATATTGTATCGCCGGCTTATAAATGTAATATGACAGATATCATGGCGGCAATCGGTTTGAAGCAGTTGGAGCGGTATCCGGGAATCTTGAATAGAAGACAGGAGATTATCAGCAGGTATGATCAGGTTTGCGATGAATTAGGTATTCTTCATATGGAACACTATGGAAATGATTTTGTAAGCTCGGGACATCTGTATCTGGCAAGGCTTCCGGGAATGGATGAGGCCAAGAGAAATGATATGATCCTTCGAATGGCCAAGAGGGGGATTGCATGTAATGTGCATTATAAACCCTTGGCCATGATGAGCGCTTATAAGGCGATGGGGTGGAGGATCGAGGAATTTCCGAATGCTTATGGCTATTATCGGAATGAGGTGACGCTGCCGCTGCATACAAGGCTGACGGAAGGAGACGTGGAGTATGTGGCTGCAGGGCTGCGGGAGGTTATTAGAGAGATATGTGGCGAAATTGGAGCGAACTGCCTGAATGGATGCAGATTCCAGAAGTCAGAGAGTACTATGAGATTCTTTCCAAACGAAAGAAAAGTCTGATAGTTAAACGTGTTTTTGATCTGGTCATTTCATTTATTCTGTTGATTATAGCGGCAGCGCCGATGATAGTGATCGCAGCCGCCATTGCAATCGATTCTCCTGGAGGTATCTTTTACCGGCAGGAGAGAGTAACTGCATATGGGAAAAGATTTATGATACATAAATTCCGAACAATGGTAGTAAATGCAGATACGATAGGAACGCAAGTTACAGCAAGAAATGATAGCAGAGTTACAAAAATAGGAAAGTTTTTACGAAAATATCGTTTGGATGAATTACCACAATTGATTGATATATTGATTGGTGATATGTCATTTGTGGGGACCAGACCGGAAGTGGTTAAATATGTGAAAGCATATACGAAGGAAATGAGGGCGACTTTATTGTTGCCGGCAGGCGTGACTTCAGAAGCCAGTATCCGTTATAAGGATGAGGCGGATCTACTCAGTGGGGCGGAGGATGTTGACAGAATATATATAGAAAAGGTACTGCCTGGAAAGATGGAATATAACCTTGAAAGTATCAGGAGGTTTGGACTCTTCAGGGAATTAAAGACAATGATCAGAACTGTGATTGCAGTAGCTTAGGGACTGAGACGAGATGAATATATTATTGATTAATCATTATGCCGGATCGCCGGAGATGGGAATGGAGTTCCGCCCTTATTATTTTGCCAGGGAGTGGGTGAGAGCGGGGCATCATGTAGATATTGTAGCAGCAGATTACTCACATTTGCGAATTAGGAATCCGAAGGTACAAAAAGATTTTCAGAAAGAAATTATAGATGGGATACATTATCATTGGATTCATACAAACACATATGAAGGAAATGGAATAAGAAGAGCAGTAACTATGTTTCAATTTGTATGGAAACTATGGAAAAATGCAAAAAGGATTGCCTGTATATGGCGACCGGACATTGTGATTACCTCCTCTACTTATCCGTTAGATACTTATGCGGGGCAAAGGATCCGTAGATATTGTAAATGTAAGTTAGTTCATGAAATACATGATATGTGGCCTATTACACCCATTGAAATAAATGGAATGTCAAAATATCATCCATTTATTCTGATGCTCCAATTGGCAGAAAATTCATTTTGTAAAAAAGCAGATTATATAGTCTCATTGCTTCCGTATGCAAAAAAATATTTGATAGAACATGGAATGAAGGCAAAAAAATTTATTGCCATTCCAAATGGTGTAGTTTTGGATGAATGGGAAAGTAAAGAAAAACTTCCTAAAGATATAGATCGGGCACTAGATAAGTTGCGTAAGCGATATGAATTTATTCTTTGCTTTTTTGGAAGTCATACCAAATCGTATGCCCTTAGTTATTTGATTGATGCGGTCAAATATTTTGAAAAACGAGAAATTGCTTTAGTATTTGTCGGAAATGGAAATGAAAAGAAAAATTTACAAGAACGCAGCAGAGAGTATGAAAATATTATGTTTTTTGATCCAATTCCCAAAAAGTGTATTCCTTCTTTGATGGATGCGATAGACGGAGTATATGTAGGAGCAGTTGATAATAAAATGTTTCGTTTTGGAATCTGTATGAATAAACTATTTGATTCTATGATGGGAGGAAAACCAATTTTATATGCGGTTAATGCGCCGAATAATTATATCGAAGAATATAAATGCGGAGTATCTGTACAGCCAGAAAGTACAGGCGCTTTAGTCGATGGAATAAAAGAATTATTATCCAAGTCACCAGATGAACGTAATAGAATGGGAATGAATGGAAAAAAAGCAGTAAAAGAAGTATTTAATTATAGAGTATTAGCAAAAAAATTTGAAGAGATTTTTATATATTGAAATAGTTGGAGGATAAAGTGAAAGGGAAATTATTAAATAAAATAAGGGATAAAGAATTGACGGTTGGCGTAGTTGGCCTTGGATATGTTGGCCTTCCATTGGCAGTTGAAAAAGCAAAGGCAGGATTTAAAACGATAGGGTTTGATGTTCAGGAAGAAAAAGTGAATCTGGTGAATGAGGGACATAACTATATTGGTGATGTGGTTGACAGCGATCTGAAAGGCTTGGTTGAGAACGGGATGTTTAGAGCCACTTCGGATTTTGGATTTATCAAGGATGTGGACTTTGTTGCAATCTGTGTGCCGACACCGCTGGACAAGCATCAGCAGCCGGATATCAGCTATGTACGGTCATCTACAGAAGCCATCTCCAAACATCTGACGAAGGAGACAATGGTGGTCTTAGAATCTACGACTTATCCGGGAACTACAGAAGAGTTGGTAAGGCCGATTTTGGAAAAGGGTTCCGGGCTAAAATGCGGGGAAGACTTTTATCTCGGCTTTTCACCGGAGAGGGTAGATCCGGGAAATTTGATTTATAAGACTAAGAATACGCCGAAAGTAGTCGGCGGGATTGGAAAGGATGCCACAGAAGTAATAGCAGCTATGTACCGAACTGTTTTGGACGGTGATGTTGCGGAAGTATCGTCCCCGGCTATTGCGGAGATGGAAAAGATTCTGGAGAATACATACCGGAATATTAATATTGGTCTGATCAATGAGTTGGCGATTCTGTGTGACCGTATGGGGATCAGTATATGGGAGGTTATTGATGCGGCGAAGACGAAGCCTTATGGCTTCCAGGCTTTTTATCCGGGACCGGGTCTTGGAGGGCATTGTATTCCGTTAGACCCTTATTATCTGTCATGGAAGGCGAGGGAATATGGATTCCATACATCCATGATCGAAAGCTCCATGATGATAAATGATAAGATGCCGGAGTATTGTGTTGACCGTGCAGCCAGGATCTTAAATAGGTTTGAGAAGTCATTGAAGGGTTCCAAAGTTCTGGTAGTGGGAGTTGCTTATAAGCAGGATATTGATGACTATCGGGAAAGTCCTGCATTAGAGGTGATTGAAGTATTAAAAGAATCCGGAGCTGTCGTAGAGTACTATGATCCATGGGTGACAGAGTATAAATATCATGGACAAAAGACAAAGGGATTAACAGAGATCACACCGGAGCAGATAGAGAGCTATGATCTGCTGATGATAACAGCGGCGCATTCAAATGTAGATTATGAAATGCTTCAGAAGCATGCGAAGGCTGTATTTGATACAAAGAATGTGATGAAATATGTTGTGGAACGGGAGAATATTGAAGTTTTATAAGTAACATAGGAAAAGGAATCCAATATGAAAATAGTAACGGTGGTGGGCGCAAGACCACAATTTATAAAAGCAGCAGCGGTATCCAGAATAATACGCAAACAACACGAAGAAATATTGATTCATACAGGGCAGCATTATGACAATAATATGTCGGATATATTTTTTGATGAGTTGCGTATTCCTAAGCCAGATAAGAACTTGAACGTAGGCTCAGGAAGCCATGCCAAACAGACAGCAGAGATGATGATAGGCATTGAACAGGCGTTAATAGATGAAAGGCCGGACTGTCTGCTGATTTATGGAGATACCAATTCTACATTGGCCGGAGCTATTGCCGCTTCTAAAGTACATGTTCCGGTAGTCCATGTAGAGGCGGGACTGCGATCTTATAACAAAAATATGCCGGAAGAACAGAATCGTGTGTTGGCAGACCATATCTCTGACTTGTTATTATGCCCTACAGATACAGCGGTAGAGAATCTAAAAAATGAAGGGATTACAGAAGGCGTGTATCAGGTGGGAGATGTGATGTGTGATGCTGTTTTGTACTATTCTAAAATGATGGAATCACATGGCCGGAAGGATTATTTTGCACAGTTTGCCGGATTATTTGGAAATATTCCTGTATTAGACAGTTGGTATATGGCAACGATCCATCGCGCAGAGAATACGGACCGGATCGAGAAGATCCGGGAAATATTAGGTGCATTTGAGGAATTAGATGCGCCGGTGATATTTCCGGTTCATCCCCGCACAAAGGGGATGGTGGAACAATTACACCAGCAATATGCCTATCGGAATGTCATATTTATTGAACCGGTTGGTTATTTGACCATGCTTTATCTTGTAAAACACGCAATGAAAACGATTACGGATTCTGGCGGTTTACAGAAGGAAACCTACATATTAGATACTCCTTGTATAACGGTACGGGATCAGACAGAATGGGTAGAAACTCTGAGGGGAAATTATAATATTTTGGCGAAACCAGATAAAGAAGATATTTTAAATAAAATATATCAGACTCAAACGGATACAAAAGCGAAGGAAGATTATTATGGAGACGGACATGCATCAGAGAATATATGTGATCTTTTGAGCTATGTAAAGAGGGGTGAAAAAGAATGAAATATGGATTGATTGGCTGTGGCAGGATTGCAACTAACCATGTAAAGGCCGTACTCAATAATAACTTGGAGTTTGTTGCCGCATGTGATATTGAAGAATCGCAAATTAATAATTTGCTTGCAAAACATGGACTGGATAAAGATAAGGCGATTAAGTATTATATAGATTATAAGAAGATGATAGAGCAAAATAAACTGGATCTGGTTGCAATTGCAACAGAGAGCGGGAATCACGCAGAAATTGCTCTATACTGTATCGATCATGGTATTAACTGTATTATTGAAAAGCCAATAGCCATGAGTATTCAGGAGGCAGACCAGATTATCCGACATGCAGAAGAAAAAGGAGTGAAGGTGTCAGCTTGCCATCAAAATCGTTTTAATATAGCAGTACAAGAAATGAGAAAGGCTGTAGAAGCGGGGAGATTTGGGAAACTGTCGCATGGGTCTGTTCATGTACGGTGGAATCGGAATGTTGATTATTATGCGCAGGCACCTTGGAGAGGAAAATGGGCATCCGACGGCGGTGCATTGATGAATCAATGTATTCATGGAATTGATCTTCTACGATGGATGATGGGGGATGAGGTAGAAGAAGTTTACGGACAGACACGTCAGCAGTTCCATGATTATCTGGAAGCAGAGGACGTTGGGATGGCGGTAATTAAATTTAAAAACGGGGCCGTTGCAACGATTGAAGGTACAACAAATGTGTATCCGCGTAATCTTGAAGAAACATTGTATCTTTTTGGAGAGAATGGCACAGTTAAGCTGGGAGGAACATCTACCAATAATATTGATGTATGGCAATTTGCAGATGAGACGGAAGCGGACCATAAGAATAAAGGACTGGAAGAAGCAACCAGTAATGTATACGGGAATGGGCATACCAGCCTGTACGCAGATGTTATTGATGCGGTAAAAAATGACAGAAGACCTTATGTGGATGCGGTGGCAGGGCGAAATGCTTTGGAATTGGTATTGGCAATATATAAGAGCCAGAAAGATGGAAAACCGGTGAAGTTGCCGCTTGATGATTTTGCATCGGCTGAAATGGCAGGAGAATTCTAATGGATTATTTTGTACATGAGAGCAGTTATGTAGATGCGGATGTAAAGATTGGGGAAGGAACGAAGATATGGCATTTTTGCCATATTCAAAAAGGTGCTAGAATTGGAAAAAACTGTTCATTCGGGCAGAATGTGAATATTTCTAACAATGTAATTGTTGGAAATGATTGTAAAGTGCAGAACAATGTATCCATCTATGAAGGAGTAGTATTGGAAGACGGAGTATTCTGTGGTCCGTCTTGTGTATTTACGAATGATCTGACTCCGCGTGCCAGATATCCGAAAGGAAGAGATGAATATAAGAAGACATTGATAAGAGAAGGCGCGAGTATCGGAGCGAATGCGACGATTGTCTGCGGGCATATCATCGGTAAATATGCTATGGTAGCGGCGGGAGCAGTTGTGACGAAGGATGTGCCGGATTATGCGCTAGTGGCGGGGGTTCCGGCTAAAGTAGTTGGAAGAATAGATGAAAAAGGAAAATCTATTGCTAAGGGGAATAGGTAGAATGAGAATTTGTTTTCTTGCACCGGCTAATAGTTCACATATTAAGAAATGGTGTAAATGGTTTAATGATCACGATAACAAGACATATGTTGTGTCATTTGTGAAAGATGATATAAAAGGTACATATGTCTATCACATTGATTCTGGTGTTGATGCCAATGCAAGCGATTCCAGTAAGATAAAATATCTATTTAAAGCAAGAAAAGTTAAAAAAATAATTACTCAGATCAATCCAGATATAGTAAATGTGCATTATGCAACAAGTTATGGTACGGTGGCTGCCTTGGCAGGAATAAAAAAATATGTGCTTTCAGTTTGGGGGTCGGATATTTATGATTTTCCAAATAAAAGTATGCTTCATAAAATGATGCTGAAATATAGTTTGAAAAAGGCGACATATCTCTTTTCTACCAGTCAGGCTATGGCTGATGAAGCACATAAATATACAGATAAAAATATTGAAATAACTCCATTTGGGGTTGATTTACAAATGTTTACTCCTGCAAAACGGAATAGACCGTATCATGTGAGTGAGGATGGAAGATTTATTGTAGGAACAGTAAAATCATTATTGCCAAAGTATGGAATTGATTATTTGATTGAAGCTGTTTCCTTAGTAAAAAGAAAGCACCCAGAAATTCCTATTGAATTGAGAATTGCAGGTAAAGGAGAATATGAAAAAGAATATAAAAAGTTGGCTAAAATCAAAGGAATAGATGAAATAACGACATGGTTAGGATTTGTTTCACAGAATGACGCAGCAAAAGAATGGGCAAACATGGATATTGCAATTATTCCTTCCACTTTGGAATCAGAATCATTTGGAGTATCGACAGTGGAAGCACAGGCCTGTGGTACACCTGTTATTATTTCAGATATTCCAGGATTGATGGAAGCAACATCTCCAGGGAAAAGTAGCGTAGTTGTTCCGAGAAATAATGCAGAAGCAATTGCAGAAGCAATTGTTGATTTATTTCAAAATAATGAGAAAAGAATAAAAATGGGACAAGTTGGAAGAGAATATATTTCTGAGAGATATGGAGCAAATTCTTGTTTTGGAAATATAAAAAATAGCTTCGATAAAATAGGGGAGAGGGTGAAAAGCATAGATTTAATAGTCTTTTCTCCAATAAGAAGAACCCGTATTTATAAAAGTATATTTTCAGAAGATTTTATTGTAGGAACGATTAAATCGCTTGAACCTATCTATGGTATCGATTATCTTATTAAGGCTGTAGCTATATTACATAAGGAATATTCAGATATTCCTATTCAGCTTAGAATAGCAGGTAAAGGATCGATGGAGGTGGAATATAAAAAGTTAGCAAAAAAGCTAGGAATTGAAAAGAATACTAAATGGCTTGGTTTTATATCACAAGAAGAGGTAGCAAAAGAATGGGCGAATATGGATATTGCTATTATACCATCGTTGCAGGAGTCGTTTGGAGTTTCAGCAGTTGAAGCACAGGCTTGTGGTACATTAGTTATCATTTCAGATGTTCCAGGTCTAAAAGAAACTACGGTACTAGGTGAAAGTTCAATAGTTGCAAAACAAGATGAAAAAGAAATCTCTGAAGTTATAAAGGATTTCTATTTTTCGCGAGACAAGATAAAAAGAATGGGAATAATAGGACGGGAATATGTAACGGAACATTACGAAATAAACGATTGTTTTAAGCATATATATAGTTTGTTTTTATTTATTAGCAAGGATGTGGAAAAGGGATAAAAAAATGAAGATAAGTGTACTTATTCCAGTATATAATGGGGAAAAATTTATAGAAAATTGTGTTTAT